>JAGFIU010000017.1 GCA_024103355.1 Bacteroidota bacterium | reverse complement strand
CAAAACCCCAATATTGATAAACCGCAGAATCATAGCTTTTAACATTTCTGCAACCAAAACTATCGGTTGCAAAGACAAAGAGTGTTTTAATACCATAGCTTGAATCAAAGTAATAAGGAAAAACCTTAGGCACATTATTCAGTGCGGTGCCGTCCAAAATATAATCCCTTGTTTTGATATTGGCAGAAAGGTCTGTAAAAACAACGGTGTCAGGACCATTGCAAAGTTTGGTCTTGTCCCAAATTACATTGATTTCAGGCTTGGGTTTTACTTTGATATATTTTACTTTTTCAATCTCACATACCGCATTATTTATCAGGGTTACTTTTAATTTAACATTGTAGTCACCGGCAGAATCATAAAGCCTCTTGGGAGAGGTATTACCTGCTAATGTGCCGTTGCCGAAATCCCATTCTACAGAAGCACCGCTCGGAAGGTTTAGAATATTAAACTGCACAAATGCAGGATTGCAAGAAATGGTGTCTGATGAATAAAAGTCGATAGCTCCGCACTGGGATTTGGCTGTAATGCTGCTAAGGATGATTACCCATAGTGCAACAAGATATTTACTATGTTTGAAAAATAGGTTCAAACCTGATTTAAAATAGTTTGCAAATTTACTTATTTTATAAGTTCTTTGCCACTTCACAAGTTATATCATGAAAATTTACCCTAATGTTTTGAGTCGCCCATTAATCTTTCTTATGATTGTTTCATTTTTTGCTTTTGGATGCAAACAAAAGACTAAAGGAATTGCACCTGCCGGACAGGAAAACAATAAGACTGCCTACGATTTTGAAATGGCACTTTATAATCAAGCATACAAAACGGGAGACCATCATACCGCAATCGTTGCTATCAATCGCATGCTGTTAATTGACTCAACGCAAACACAGTTCTATGATAGCCTTTCACGACACTATATTGCGATAGGTAACCCAAATAGTGCAGCTTATTATGCTGAAAAGGCCTTGACGCTTGATCCCGGAGACATCAAAATGCTGGAAATAGCAGGTTATATCTATTTTGATGCAGGAGCTTTTAAACAAGCAGAAGAAAAAATTACAAAACTTTATCAGATTACCAAAGAGCCTAAATATCTTTATTCATTAGCACAAGTATATACCTATATGGGAGACCCTAAAAGAGCTAATGAAATGACAGATATTATTTTAAATGATCCGGCTACCGATAATATTTTTGTTGATGTTTCTACTTCTACAGGTGAATTGCAAAGTGTTAAGATTAAAGCGGCTGCTTATTTTGTAAAAGCAAACTTGCAACAATCTCAGAAGAATATTATTTCATATTTATCAAAAGCGATATCCATTCAACCGGATTTTGAAATTGCAAAAAAAATCAAAGAGGATATGGAGGTGCAGGCAAAGATGAAAGAGATTCAGGATAACAATGATATTCTGAATAAATATCAGAAGAAATAAACAACAAATTATTTTACACCCTTAGGTGCCCATAGAATTTCTTTTGTTTGGGTCTGTTTGGCTTCAAAACGAGCAAGATTAAACAAATAGTCTGAAAAACGGTTTAGATAGGCAATAATCCTTCCGTCCACCGGTTCATGCTCATTGAGTAAAACAATAAGCCTTTCTGCTCTCCGACAGATACATCTTGCAACATGAATATGTGAAATAACCAAACTGCCACTGGGTAGAATAAAATTCTTTAATCGCTCAAGTTGATTGTCAATATTGTCAATTCTGCCTTCCATTTCTTTGATATCTTCTTCTTCCACTTCAGGCATTTTGAAATCCTTGCCGACAGGAGTTGCAAGCAATGCTTCAATATTGAATAAGTCGCTTTGGACTTTGATTAGGTATTCTCTTTCACTTTGGTCATGAATGGTGGCAATGAGGATTCCTATATAGCTATTGAGTTCATCAACAGTTCCATAAGCTTCTATTTTTGGGTCAAATTTGCTTACTTTATCTCCCCCTATAAGGGTTGTCATTCCTTTATCGCCTTTTTTTGTATAGATTTTCATAAGGTCTGATTTATTTCTTCTTTTTCAATGATACCGTCTTTGAGTCTGATAATCCTTTTTGCTTTGCGTGCAATGTCTTCTTCGTGTGTAACAAGTATGATGGTATTCCCTTGTTTATGAATTTGCTCAAACAACTGCATGATTTCTTCTGAAGTTGTGGAATCCAAATTCCCTGTAGGCTCGTCTGCAAGCAGTATTGCAGGGTGATTGACCAAAGCTCTTGCGATGGCTACCCTCTGTCGTTGTCCTCCCGATAATTCATTGGGCTTGTGGGTCATTCTGTCTGATAGCCCGACACGTTCCAATGCCTCGCTTGCTCTTTGAACTCGTTCCTTTTTACCTATTCCTGCATAAATCAAAGGTAATTCAACATTTTCCAATGCAGTGTATCGTGGCAGAAGATTAAAAGTTTGAAAAATAAAACCGATTTGCTTGTTTCTGATTTCTGCCAAATGGTTATCAGACAATCCGGTTACATCAATTCCATTGAGTAAGTATTTGCCGGAGTCAAAATTGTCAAGGCATCCGATAATATTCATCAATGTTGATTTTCCTGAACCGCTAGGTCCCATTAGTGCAACATAGTCTCCGCCAAATACCTCAAGATTAAGGTTCTTCAGAACTCTGAGCATTTGTGAACCCATTCTATACGACTTGTTCAAGTCGCTAATTTCTATGACTTTATTGCTGGTCAAGATTTTGGCTTTATTACTTTGGTAACTCTGAAAAAGTCAGAGTCCTTTGCAGGCGCATTTTTCAAGGCTTCTTCTTTGCTAATCATACCCCCCACATTGTCTTCTCTTACACTGTTGGTGTTAGGTGTCATATATATCAAGGGCTTTACTCCCTCTGTATTGACTTCGTTGAGCTTCTCACAAAATGCAATGGTTTTGTTCAGGTCTGCCATTAACTCTGCTTTCTCATTTGCTGAGAACTCAAGTTTTGATAGTTCTGCCAAGCGGTCAAACTCGTTTTCGTTAATTTTAGTCATTGTTTTTTATGATTTTTTCTTCAATCAATTTGTTTTCAATAATAGTATAAACTTTTGATTTGAGTGCTGCAATATCGTCTTTCCCCATTCCTTTTGTCTCAATTGGGTTATGAATGAATGCACGCATCAATCCGGGACTGCCGCTTATCCCGTTTTTGTGAACCAATCTTTTATAGTTATCCAAAAATGTTACTGGAACAATTGGAAGTTGATTTTCAACGGCTAATTTGAATGCACCATTTTTAAAAGCACTCAAAACCGGAGCATGTTTGCCGATGGTACCTTCGGGGTAAATAATAAAACTATATCCTTCTTTGATTCTCTCTTCTGTTTGTTTGTAGGCATTGGATGCTTCAACTATGTTTTTTCTGTCAACGGCTACATCCACTGTTCTAAAAAAGACCCTGAATAAAGGGATTTTCTTCAACTCTTTTTTTGCCAAAAACATATAATTACCTCTTGCGATGATTGACATACATAGTATATCCAAGTATGAACTGTGATTGGAGACATAAATACAGGGTAGGGTGGATTTACGACTTTTTTCTTCTTTTTTTATAACTATCCAAAGACCGGTAAACAGCATTATCAATAATGCCCATAGTTTTCTCAATTTGTTTGCTATGAAATAACCTGATTTGTGTAATAAAAGGATGAGAAAAATTGGATAAAGTGGTATAAAGGTTATGGCAAAAACGATTGCAAACCAAATAGCATAAACCGTTTGGAGCGTTTTTTTAATCATTTTGTGCATTGGTATTAGCAGCACTTCGTTTTTTGTCGCGATTCATATACACAAGAGCCATAATTCCGGATACCAACAAGCCTATTGAGGTGAATTGATACATATTATCCCTTAGTTGGTTACCCACACTGTATCTGTCTTTGGTTAGCTGAATGATTTCATCTTTGGTCTTTTTGTAAAACTCCATGTATTTGTCCATGTTGTCATTCAATTTTGCTAAATCTGTTTGAATAGCCTTTTCAATAATATCAGGGAATTGAGCTGCAATAAAAGCATAGATTCCCGCAATGGTCAATGCGATTACCATTCCGGCAAAAAGTCCTGCAATGATTACGGTTCCCGGCTTAGAATTCTTAGGGTCTTTTTCCAAACTGTCTTTTCTGATATTTTTAGAAAGCAGATAAACACATGTGGCGGGTAAAATCAGTGAATAGATGAGCAGAAAAAAGATTTTTTGAAAATTGCTCATATCCGGACCGTAATTGTTAAGATGTACAAACAAAAAAGCTCCGGCAATACTTCCGAATGAAATTCCGTAAATAAAGATTTTTTTAAACATTGTAATGTTGTGAGGGCTGCAAAAATACAACTAAACTTGCAGCAAGCATTGCTTACAAATATTAAAAAATGAATAGATAAGGTGTAATCTTATTCAGAATCACTGTTGTCTTCTGAACTACGTGTGAATTCATCAAAGTCATACTCGGGCAATAACTCCTTTTTAACAAATCCAACAGTTTCATTTAATGCTTCAACAAACTTATTGAAGTCTTCTTTATAAAGAAAAATCTTCTGTTTTACATAAGTTTGGTCGTCAAATTTCTTTTTGCTTTCAGTGATGGTCAGGTAATAATCATTGTTCTTTGTTTCACGAACATCAAAGAAATAAGTTCTTTTACCTGCCTTTACTCTCTTTGAAAAGAGCTTGTCCTGATCATTGTATTTGTTTTCCTCCATATCCACACTATTTTATACTGATTTAAACATCACAAATAAAGCATAAAAATACATACATATTACCCGTTTTGGTAATTTTTTATCCAATCGGATATTGTGTATCAGATTTAAGCAAGAAATAATCTTGAAAGAGTGAGCTTTGTTTTATAGGTTTTTCACACAATGTTTGAATGACCATCCCCTGTCTTGGTAGTTAAGAAACAAGTCGAAAGAAGCACATGCAGGTGAAAGCAATACAGTATCGCCATTTTCGGCAAACCGCTGGGCAGTTTTTACTGCCTCTTGCATTGAGCTAGTGTTCAACATCATATTTACATGCTTGCTAAATGCCCGGTGCAACTTTGTGTTATCAACACCAAGACAGATAATCAACTTTACTTTTTCTTCAACCAATGGAATGAGAGAACTGTAGTCATTACCTTTGTCAACACCGCCCACAATCCAAATAACGGGCTTTTGCATACTCTCTAGAGCATACCATACTGAATTTACATTGGTTGCTTTTGAGTCGTTGATGTAATCAGCACCACCAATAGTTGCAACATATTCGAGCCTGTGTTCAATGTTCTCGAAGTTTGCAAGGCTTTCGCGAATGGTTTCTTTGCTGATGTTCATGATACTTCCTACAAGTCCTGCTGCCATTGAGTTGTAGGTGTTGTGAATGCCTCTAAGGGCTAAGTTTTCTGTATTCATAGTAAGATATATTTTATTTGCTGTGTCGGTCAGGTACATTACTTTATTTTCAACCCAAGCACCTGTTTCGGGTTTTTTGAAATATCCAAAGGACATTTTGTTTACTTCTTTAGGTAACAGATTCAAATTATTGCATGTGTCTGGGTCGTCAATGCAATAGATGAAATAGTCTTTGTCGGTTTGTGTTTGTGCAATTCTGAACTTTGAGTTGATATAGTTCTGATATTCATAGCCATATCGGTCCAAATGGTCGGGAGTGATATTGCACAAGATGCTGATATGCGGATGGAAGCTATAGGAATCATCAAGTTGGAAACTGCTGATTTCTAATACAAAGTATTCGGGGTCTTTTTCTGCAACTTGTTTTGCATAACTTTCTCCGATATTGCCTCCGAGTTTCACATTCAAACCTGCCTTTTTTAATAGCTCATAAACCATGGTAGTAGTGGTGGTCTTCCCATTTGTACCGGTGATTGCAATCACTTTTGCATTACTGTATGATTGTGCAAAGTCTAGTTCGGAAATAATTGGAATCTTCTTTTCTCTGATAGCCTTGATGATAGCTGCTTTTTCCGGTATCCCCGGACTTTTGATAATTTTATCAGCGTTTAAGATGATTTCTTCTGAATGCGCACCTTGCTCAAACGGGATACCGGCTTTTCGTAGTTCTTTGGTATAGATATCCTTTATCATCCCTGAGTCCGAGAGAAAAACTGACAATCCTTTTGATTTTGCCAGTATTGCGCAGCCTGTTCCGCTTTCGCCCCCTCCCAATATGACAATGTCGTAACTGCTCATCTTAGTTTTAGTGTTATTATGGTAAATACTGCAAGCAAAATCCCGATAATCCAGAACCGGGTAACTATCTTGGATTCATGAAAACCTTTTTTCTGAAAGTGATGATGGATGGGAGACATCAGAAATACTCTTCTTCCTTCACCATATTTCTTTTTGGTATATTTAAAATAAGCAACCTGAATCATGACACTGAGGTTTTCTACAAGGAAGATTCCACACAAAACAGGTATCAATAATTCTTTTCGAATCATGATTGCAAAAACAGCAATGATTCCTCCCAAAGTTAGACTTCCGGTATCGCCCATAAATACCTGAGCGGGATATGAGTTATACCAAAGAAATCCAATACACGCCCCGACAAAAGCTCCTGCAAATACAAGCAATTCTCCCAGATGAGGTATGTACATTATGTTCAGGTAGCTTGCAAATAAGATACTGCCCGATATGTATGCAAGAACTCCTAAGGTCAGTCCTATGATTGCCGAAGTACCTGCTGCCAAACCGTCTATTCCGTCTGTAATATTTGCCCCGTTTGATACTGCTGTAACTACAAAAATGGTCATCAGAATAAAGACTATCCAACCATATTTTTGATAGTCATCACCCATAAATTTCACAAGCTTTGCGTAGTCAAATTCGTGGTTCTTTAAAAATGGGATATTTGTTTTTACTGATTTTTCATTAACAAAATACATTAAATCACCATTGTAAATGGTCTTTTCCATTGATGAAGAATCTAGCCCTAACATTTCAACTTGGCTAGGAGTGTAGTGTTTGCGAGTTATAACACTGTCATTAAAAAACAGTGCTGCACCCACAACAATGCCAATTCCTACTTGTCCAATTATCTTGGATTTTCCTGCAAGACCTCCTTTGTCTTTTTTGAAAACCTTAATATAATCATCCAAAAAACCTATGAGACCCAACCACACAGTTGTGAGAATCATGATGACTATATAGATATTATGCAGCTTTGCAAAGAGAATGGTTGGAATTAATATTGCACCAATGATGATAAGCCCTCCCATTGTTGGTGTTCCTTTCTTTTGATTCTCACCTTCGAGTCCCAGGTCGCGAATAGTTTCGGATACCTGTAATCTTTGTAAAGCCTTAATAAGTGATTTTCCGAATACCAATGAAATAAGTAAAGAAAGAATAACCGCCATAGAAGTTCTAAAAGTGATATACTTCCAAACACCTGCTCCAATAAAATCTAATCTGTCTAAGTATTCAAATAGGTAATAAAGCATAGTTTTAGTTCATTAGCGTTTTAAATGAGTTTTCCAGCACTTCACGGTCGTCAAAGTGTGTTTTAGTGCCATTTATTTCTTGGTAGGTTTCATGACCTTTACCTGCAACTAGAATAACATCTCCCGGTGCTGCAATAGCAACAGCCGCCCTGATTGCTTCGGCTCGCTCACTGATTTTAAGTATTTTTTTAAAGTCAGAGGGCGCAATACCTGCTGCAACCTCTTCCATTATGGTTTGTGGATTTTCTTCACGTGGATTGTCTGAGGTCAGAATAACGCGGGTGGATAACCTGCCTGCAATTTCTCCCATTATCGGACGTTTTGCTTTGTCTCTGTTACCACCACAACCAAATACTGTAATCAATTTTTCATTACCTGTTCTGATTTTGTTGATGGTTTCTAAAACATTCTTCAAGGCATCCGGTGTATGCGCATAGTCAATGATTCCTGTTATCTTGTTTGCACTTCTTATTCTCTCAAACCTTCCTTTGGCTCCGTTGAGTGCACTCAGACCTGTGAGAATTTCTGTCTGTGGAATACCTAACAAAAAGGCTGCTCCGTAAACCGCTGTCAGATTGCTCGCATTGAAATCTCCCACTAAATTTACCCATACTTCGTCTTCTCCTATTTTGAGCAACATCCCTTCAAAATCAGTTTCCAATATTTTGACTTTGAAATCTGCTATGTGGTCTAAAGCATAGTAAAACTTGCCCGCCTTGCAATTTTGGAGCATTATTTTCCCGTTTTTATCATCAAGATTTACAAGTGCAAAAGCATCCTCCGGTAGATTGTCAAACCATAGTTTTTTACATCTTAGATACTCGGCAAAGTTCCCGTGATAGTCTAAATGGTCGTGGGTAATATTGGTAAAGATAGCACCGTCAAAGTGAAGTCCGTTGATTCTGCCTTGGTGTATAGCAATTGAACTAACCTCCATAAAAGCATATTCGCAATTCTGCGCTACCATTTCAGCAAAAAGTTGATTGAGTCTAATGGGGTCAGGAGTGGTGTGTGTACTCTCATAGGTTTTATTGCCGATAGTATATGCAATCGTAGAGATCAAGCCACACTTGCTCCCTCGGTTACTAAAAAATTGATAAAGCATACTCACAATCGAAGATTTGCCATTAGTACCCGTTACACCTACAAGCGTGAGTTTTTCGCTTGGATTATCATAATATGCTGAGGCAATATATCCCATCGATTGACGAGAGTCTTCTACTATGATATAGCTCACTCCTTCTTTGGTTTCTGAAGGAAGAACTTCACAAACAATGGCTGTTGCACCTTTTTGGATAACTTCCTCTATAAAGTTGTGTCCATCCGTTTTTGTGCCCTTTACCGCAAAAAATAAGCATTCTTTTTTGACTTCGTTTGTATTTTGTGTCAAAGAGGAAATGACAATATCCGCGCTACCATGCAGCCGGAATGATTTCAAACCACTTAATATGTCTTTAATTTTTTTCATGGTTTGAGTTCAATAAATACTTTATTTCCGGGATAAATGGGTGTGTTGGGTGGGAGACTTTGGTATTTTATCCATCCATAACCCTGAGTAATAACCTGTAAACCCATTGATTCTAGGAGATATAGAGCATCTCTTATTCCCATCCCTTTCACATCGGGCATCCTATTTTTGTTAAATTCTTTCGGTGTTAAGCTGATATAATTTTGTTGTCTATTTGCTCGTACCCATTCGCTGCCATTATTGCCCTCTTTGGTGTTTGAACTGATTTGGAGTGTATTTAAAACAAACTTGATATCATCTCTATACCCGTCTTTTACAATCGGTAAAATGATGTTCTCATCCGGTTCAACTTCAGGGTGTATATCCAGCAAGGTTGCATAAACTTTGTCTGCAATCTCCCTGAAAACCGGTCCGGCAATAATATTGCCATAATACCCGCCTTTTCGCGGTTCATTCACCACAATAATACATGAGTACTTTGGTTTATCAGCAGGAAAATATCCTACAAATGATGCTTTGTGAGAGTTTTTGTCGAATCCGGTGATTCTGTATAATTGTGCAGTTCCTGTTTTGCCGGCAACCTTGTATTCCAAATTCTTTAGGTTTCTTGCAGTACCTCTTTCTACTACACCCACTAAGAGTTCCTTTAACTTGTCAATCGTTGCTTGAGAACAAACTTTCTCATTAATAATATCAACTTCGTGCTTCCAAAACGATTTTCCTGTTTTTCTGATTTCAGATACAAAAAAAGGTCTCACCATTCTGCCATTGTTAGCAATGGTGTTGTATATGTTCAGTATTTGTAGTGCGGTAACACGAGATTCATAGCCAATTGCTGTCCAAGGCAGTGTTGTTAAATTCCAATCTTTGTCTTTTGGTGATTTTATTCGGATATTACCTTCGCCTCTGAGTTCTATTCCCAAAGGTCTGTCAAGATTTAAACGAGATAAATAATCAATATATCTTTGGGGATTATTTTTAAAAAATTTTTCTACAAGTCCGGCAATCCCTACATTAGATGAGAATTCAAAAGCATCACGGAAGGTGATTTTCTTGTGGGGAGAATTGTGTGCATCTTCCATAGTTCTGTCATAGAATTGCATTTTTCCATAGTTGATATCAATACTGTCATCTAATTCAATGAAACCTTCTTCCAACAGTGCAAGTGCACTTGCGAGTTTAAATGTGGATCCGGGGTCAGAAGCGTCACCTATAGCCAGATTCATACTCTCAAAATAGGAGCCGTCTTTCATCCGGTTAAAATTGGCTATAGCTCTGATTGCACCCGTTTCAACCTCCATTAATATTGCGCAACCACTCATTGCATTGGCACTGTCCAAAGCACGCCTTAGTGCATCTTCTGCAACATCTTGAATATTGATGTCGATGGTTGTTACAATATCATATCCATTTTCTGGTTCAAATTCATCGCCCTCAATAGGTCGCCAAACATTCGCTGAAACCCTTTGTTCATATCGTTTTCCACTTTTCCCACGCAGCAAGGAATCAAAAGATAATTCCAGACCTACTGAGTTTCCTGCGCGGGATGTGAACCCTATCGTTCTTCGTGCCATCCTCCCGAATGGCATTTCTCTCACATTATGTTCCTCTTTAATTAAACCACCTGCAAATTTTCCCATCCTAAATATTGGCCAATCACTCATATCTTTGGCAATTTCATAAGATACATTGCGATGTATCAAAAGGTATCTTTCTTTGTTTTTCCTCCCATTCAATAGATAATTTCTCCAGAGATTGAAATTTTTGTCCGGAAAGTGCATTGAAAGAAGAATTGCAAGAGAGTCAACTTCATTTCTGAAAAGTTCATCGCTGATCTTTGAAGCTCTTGTGTCAAATCGAATATCATATTTGGGTAGTGAAGTGGCAAGCAATCTGCCGTCATTACTTAATATGTTACCCCTGATTGCTTTAACATCCCGAAGTCTGATACTTTGTTCTTTGCTGAGTTTAACGTATTCTTCACGGTTTGTTACAGTTAACTCAAATGCCTGCGCAATTATGATTAGTGCAAAAATTATTATGAATAGTGACACTATTCGAGTTCTAAGCAATATGGATTTTCGCAGACTCATTTTTTCTCTTTTTTAAGTTGATAGGGAGGTACACGCATTTCTTTTAAACCACTTGCTTTTACTCTGTTTGCGACTTCACTCTGCTTGCTTTTTGTCATTAAATCTGTTTGAATTGCGATGAGTTCTGAACGAAGTTCCTTATTCTCTAACTTTAGCTCTTGCGCTTGATTTAGCTTTTTTATATTTCTATTTGCGATATAGATATATATCAATGACAAACCCGAGAGCAAAAGAATTGCGGGAAGTGATTTTGTAACCCATTCCTTATTGAGTTTTAGCTCCGGCAGCTTTTTCTTTGGCTCGGATTGAGTAGGATTTTCCTTAACCGTATTTCCTTTCTTGTTGTCTGCCATTCGATTTATGAAAGTTTAACTGCTACACGCATCTTTGCGCTTCGAGCTCTGTTGTTTGCTTTGGTTTCTTCAAGACTTGGGGTGATTGCTTTGCTGCTCAAGGGCTTTAGCTTGGTTTGTGAAACTCCGTAAAAATCTTTTTCTACAACACCTTCAAAGTTTCCTGATTTAAAAAAATTTTTAACCAAACGGTCTTCAAGAGAATGATAGCTGATAATAACAAATCGCCCGTCTTTCTTGAGTTTATTGCTACCGTTTATTAATAAGTTTTTTAGCCCGTCCAACTCTTTGTTTACTTCTATTCTCAATGCTTGAAAAACCTGGCTCCTGAATTGTCCCTGTTTGTTTGGTTTTTCAAATTCTTTGAGTAGTTCTGTGAGTTCATTTGTGGTTTCAATAGGCTTAGCTTGTCTTGCAAGGCAAATATTATGGGCAATTCTTTTTGCATTTGATAATTCTCCGTATTCTCTGAGTACTCGGGTTAGCTCATTCTCTGAGTATTCATTGAGTACAGTCTTTGCAGATAGGTTGTTTTCTATGTTCATACGCATGTCAACTGTGCCTTCAAAGCGATGTGCAAAACCTCGCTCAGGAGTATCAATCTGATAAGAAGAAATTCCTAAATCTGCAAGGATTCCATCTACTTTGTCAATGTTCAAATAGTCCAAAAACTGTTTGATATAAGCATAGTTGTGATTAACAAACAACAAACGTTCATCATCCGGGATGTTCTTTGCCGCATCGCTGTCCATATCAAATGCAATTAGCTGTCCACGGGTTAATTTATTGAGAATAAGTTTTGAGTGCCCGCCTCCGCCAAAGGTTGCATCTACATAAGTTCCGTCAGGCTTAATGTCCAATGCGTCAATGGATTCAGAAGCCAAAACGGGTATGTGATAATTAGTCATTAGCATTTTGGTTATCAGCAGGTTTGTTGCCTAATAATCTTTCTGCGGTTGCGCCAAAATCATCCGAATCAAAAGCCATTTCTTCCTTATAGTTCTTTTCTGACCAGATTTCTATCTTGTTTCCATAAGCAGACAATACTACGTTTCCTTTAATTTCGGCATAGTCAAGCAATTTTTTTGGAATCAGTATTCTCGAATTGTTGTCAACCGATAGGATGTTCGCACCGTTGTTGTATTGCCTGATAAATCTTCGAGACTCTCGGTTAAATTCATTCAAAACATTGAGTTTCTCAGACTCTTTGTTCCAATCTTCCATCACATAAAGCACTAAGCAGCACTCAAAACCGCGGTTAATAACCATGGTTTGTTCCATCCCTGAAGGAATTTGCATGCGCAACTTGGAGGGCAATGCCAATCTCCCTTTGTTGTCAATTTTACAGTCAAATTCTCCTATAAACTTTGCCATTTTGTTGTGCTTGTTTATCAGGGTGTAAAAGTATAACAGATTTTCCCACATTCCACCACTTTATTCCATTTTATACCACAAATTTTCAACAATTATTTTACCATATTGAATATCAATAATATACATGAGTATCTTTTTGCATAATTTTGCCCTATGACAATTGTAGTTGACCAATTAGGGAGAAATGTTGAGATAAACCTGCCTCCGAAAAGGATAGTTTCTTTGGTACCATCTCAAACAGAGCTGTTGTACGAAATTGGTTGTGGGGAGCGGGTTGTGGGGCAAACAATTTTTTGTATCCATCCAAAAGACAAATTCAACACAGCCCACAAAGTGGGAGGCCCCAAGAAACTAAACCTTGCAGCCATTCACCTGCTTAAACCCGACTTGATAATAGCAAACAAAGAGGAAAATATTAAAGAAGAAATTGAGGAACTTGCAAAACACTATCAGGTTTGGATTAGTGATATTCACAATCTGGAAACTGCTTGTGAAATGATTAGTACAATAGGAAAAATTTGCCAAAAGGATAAGCAAGCTAATCATTTGAACCGGAGGATTATAAATGAATTTGAGCAATTATCATTCGAGAAAAAACATTCGTGCATTTATATGATTTGGAAGAAACCATATATGGCAGTAGGAGGTAATACGTTTATTCATGATATGCTTGGTTTAGCAGGCTTTGACAATGTGTGTGCAACAATGGATAGATATCCTATTTTGGAAATAGAGCAGATGCGTGAGCTAAATCCGGAATTTGTACTTTTGTCCTCCGAACCATATCCATTTAAAGAAAAACACAGACCGGAGTTTGAAGCTATTTTTAGACATTCAAAAATTCTTTTTGTAGATGGTGAAATGTTTACTTGGTATGGTAGCAGATTGCAATTCTCTCCGCGTTACTTTAGGGAAATAAACAAATTGCTTTGATATTCAATAAAAAATGTATCGGAGGATGCCGAGCAGAGGAAGAAGCTCAAACTCCCTTTCAAAATTTTTGTCTATGCTTCGATACGATTTGCTACCGCAACCATCTCAGCATCTAGAATTTTTGACATGCTTCGATACGATTTGCTACCGCAAATCACTCAGCATGACAAAAATTTATTCGGTTAAGCAGTCCTTCCTCTTTTACACAAATTCCATGTGCGATAGAAGCCCCTCTCCTTGAGGAGAGGGGTTGGGGTGAGGTGTGGTAGGGTTGGGGTGAGGTGGTTGGTAGGTAGTTTGATTTGCAAGTTGCTTTCTACCAAATATAATATCTGAACCCGGCATAAAATGTTATGCCAAGTGAAGGGCCCCAAACCAATGTTGGGTCAAAGTATGGGCTTGAGGGATTAGATGCCATTCGTATCAAATCCTTTTGAACAATATTCAGCAAATTTTCTCCACCAATATATGCTTCAAACTGTTTGTTAAATTTCTTTGTAATCTGAGCCATAATTCCTGTGTAAGAAGGGCTATATGCAGGCATATCTTTTAGTTCTTCAGGCAAGGAGGCACCTTGGGGTAATCTCTTTTCACTTTGCCAATTGACCGTTGCATCATAAACCCATCCCTTACGATTTTCATAAGACACATTAACAAATGCTCTATGAGGTGAAATCAGAGGATTTAGTCGTGTTGTTCCATCGATATAACCACTGCGGGAGTCAATAAAACGATAGGACATACGTACATCAAACCTTTTTGCCGGAGAAAAATCTAATCCAATGCTTGCAGAATGAGAATATGATTTTAATCCCAATGCGGAGATATTATAGAATCTTAATTCAGAAGATTTGAAGTCTCGGTCCACTTGGAGTTGTTCATCAAACCAAGTATAATAATAATCAGCTTCGAGACTTGCAGGCCTATAGAATAACTTGAAATTTTTGATATAAGAGAATCCTGTGTTCCATGATACTTCTTGTTGTAAACCATAAAAACCATTATTTACTTTGACCGGCAAAATGACTTTTCTTCCGGAACTGAAAATACCTTGATAATCAGCAAAAGGGTTGGATGTGCGTTGACCTCTACCGCCACCAAATCTGATTTCATTTTTCTTGTCTATTGTCCATTTGCCATGTAATCTCGGTGTGATGATTGAGCCGAAATAGTTGTGATAATCATAGCGAATACCTCCCACTAAAGTAAGGTTTTTGATTCCTGATTCTGTCCATTCAAAAAACACGCCCGGTATCCATTCGTTTCGGCTTAGGTTCAGGTTATGTTCATTGTCTGAAAATAGCTCTCCGATCTGATTTCCATAGAGTGTAGCTCCAACCATATATTGATGAAAAGAGTTTCCGGCAAGTCCTTGAAAAACCCATTTTAGATTCATAACCTTCTCATTTGCATCATATTTTCTTCCGCCAAAATAATTAGAGATAGTGTGAGAATGACTATTAACCCTGAACCCCATGGAATTATTCGCATGCTCATTTGCATGCTCATCTTTATCATGTTTGTGGTCTTCGAAAATATGACCCAACATAGCCTCAACTTCAATTCTTTCATTCTTTGTAGAACTTTGCCAGTCAATGTTTTGAGTTTTATTTAAATCGTTTATACCCAATTTTTGAGCATAATTGAGATATTTGACCCCTATATTTCCTTCCCAATTATTTTTCATATACATCCATGCGTTACTGAAATTGAGATTGTTTTGGAGCGGAAAATCCTGAAATCCGTCATTATTAATATCGGCTTTTGCATAGGTACCTGAACCATGCAGCATTGCGGTAGTTGCCCAGTTTTTTGATACTTGTTGCGAAAATACAATGTTGCCTTCCGGTCTTAGGTTCATTGGGTTAAAATATCCGTTTATGATTAATCTTTCTTTATGAGTAGGCTTTCTCAGTTCAATATTGAGTGAGCCTGTCATCCCGTCATATCCATTGGTTACAGACCCGACACCTTTTGCTAATTGCATTCCTTTTACAAATATTCCTGGAATATAAGTGAGTCCGCTGGAAGCGATTAAACCGCTTGCAAAAGGCATATTGTCAACTTGCGTTTGGACATAGATTCCTGAAAACCCCATCATTTGTATTTGTCTAATTCCGGTAACAGCATCTGATGTAGTAACATCGACTGCAGAAATAGTTTCAAAGCTTTCCGAGAGGTTGCAACAAGCCGCTTTGGTGAATTCTCTTTCAGAAAAACGTGAAATATGTCTGACATCTTTCTTACTAAGTATTTTAGGAGCTTTGACATCACCTATATTTACAGTTTTGAGTACGGTCGAAGGTTTTAATACTATTTCTGTAAAATTTTGCTCCTTTGAGATGATGATTTCTGTAGGTTCATAACCAACCATGGTAACTATGAGCGTATCTTGATTGGGAATTTTATTAATTGTAAAATGTCCCGCTGAGTCTGACTGAGTATTTGTTAATACAAAACTCTTCCAATAAATATAGGCAGCTTCTAAGGGCTCTGACTCACTCCTTACAATCCCATTAAGTATTTGACCATTTACTACTTGTGAAAGGGTAAGCAACAATATGAATAGTGCAATTCTTAGTGACTGCATTCACTACCTCCTCTGTATTGGCAACATTCGGGTAAAGTATTATAAACACTATCAACTGCTTTTACAAGTTCGGTGTCGTGCCCCACCGCAGCAATTCGATTATGAATGTCTTGAATGTTTATTTTTTTTGTATTAAAAGTAACAGTTAAAATATGGGTTTTTGTTTCCCAACTGGCATATCGAATGCCTTTAACATCAAGAGCAGCTTCTATTCTGTCTTTGCAATCGCTACAACACCCATCAACTTTAAAGGTTTCTGTAATTATCTTTTTATCTTTGTTTTTGGTGATTTGTTGTGCAGATGTCATTATAGATATTATAAATAAGCCTATAGACATCATAAATATTGATTTTAAAAATATGTTTCTCATTTTTTTTAGATTTTAATTCTTGGGACCTTACCTTTTGCGATGATTATTAAGGGAAATGGTTAAAAAGTGTTAAATACGCAGTTTCCCCTAGTACCTAAAAATATTAGGAATACAAATCAAAAAGATAATTAAATCAAATAAGGAATAGACAGTCTGAGATACAAATATTTTTTCCCGATATCTTTAAAGGGGACTTGGAAGCCAAGTCGAACCTATAAACTGAAATATCTTTGAAAACCTCAGGTAAATGGAGTAAATTTAATTTGATGTCAAACTCCATACTCACTTTTTGAAGTTTTGTATCAGGTCTAAAAGAAAGGAGTTTAAGGTTGTTTGTTTTTACAATCTGTGTTTGGCAACAATCTGAGTGAGAAATGTCACAAACATCGTATTGTTTACTTTGCTTAGAGGGTATGCAACAACTTTTTTCAATGTCTTTCTTACAGCAAATATCTTCTTGAGTAGTATTGCAATCATCCGCTTCTTCCCATAAAGAAATTTGGGATGCTGTACCATTACAATAATGAATGAAAAGGGTAAAGCCGGGTACACTTCCAACCACAAAGAAAGCAAGAAATATGGCTAATACTTTTCTAATCATACTGCAAAGATAAACTATATTTAGTATCAAATAGAGCATATAAAAAAAGGGTTCTGATTATTCAGAACCCTTTTTTGACAAAAGAACAATTGAATTGGATTATTTACTTATTACAAATCTGCTTATCATAATTCCATTATTAGTTTCTGCTTTAATAAAATAAACCCCGCTTGCAAGGTCGGCCACACTAATGTAAAAATCACCGGAAATGTTGTTTTTACCTAGTTCTAGCATCTTTACTTGTTTTCCGGTATAATCAACAATGTTCATAGTATGAATACCTTGAGGAACAGTATACTCAATATGAATAATATCTGAAGCAGGATTTGGGTAAGACCTAATAAAAGCATTATTATCAAATTGATTGACCCCTAAATTAACAACAGATTTGTTTTGGATAAGTGTACATTCACAATTATCTGCAGTTACGGCATGAAGTTCAATAGAATAATTTCCGTCCTGCGTATATTGGTGAATAGGACTCACTTCATTCGATGTTGTACCATCACCAAAATCCCAATCATAGGTAACATAATGATTGCGATCGGGTACAAATTTATATGCTCTATGTCCAGGGAGATAATCATTTTCAATGTTAAAACTGCAGACTGCCATTTCACCAATATAAATTTGTTTAGTAGCTGTATCCGGACAATTTCCATTTACGTTGGTAATCAATGCTACATTGAAGTTTTGACCGGTAGTATTTGAATAAGTGTGATTGGCGTTCTTCAACGTCATTGAATCCCCATCACCAAAATTCCATTTGTAGTTAATGGTACCGGGTACCGGACTAGTAGTATTTGTAAATGTAATCATCTTTCCTGCACAACCTTTATCATCTGAATCAAATTTTGCTTTAGCGGATTGAGAAACAGTTTGGGTTTTACTCAATGAACTTACACAACCTTTATTGGTTTTTACTGTTAGTATAAAGGTTTTTACTCCGGGTGTTGAAGATATATAGCTTGTGTTTTTGTCACTTGATTGAGATTCAAAATTTAAGTCCCAGACATAAGAAGCTATAGTGTCATTGCTAATGGATGAATTATTAATTAATTGGATTGGTTTGTCTGAACAGTTACCTAAGATTGAGAAATCAACATTTGGAGAATTATAAATCTCGATATTTTTGTTTATTGAATCTCTGCACCCTAAGGGAGTGTAAACAAGAAGTTTGACGTTGTATGTTCCCCCATTAGCGAAGGAGAACTGCGGACTTTTTGCAGAAGATGTTCCTGCGTTACCAAATTTCCAATTAGAAAAGAAAGTGCCGGAATCAAGTATTGTTGTGTTGTCGAAGGTAATAATTTCTCCTATACAAATTGTGTCAGAGCTAACCATAAAGTCAGCAGCGGGTGAAAAATAGATATTAACCGGCTGGGTTAATGAATCTGAGCAACCATTATCTCCGTAAACAATGAGTCGCAGCGGATAAACGCCACCTTTGTTATATTTGATTATAGGCTCTTTAGTACTAAAACTCCTTCCATCACCGAACTTCCATAGATAGGTGGAGCTACCGGAATTATATATTGAATTATTTTTTGTGTGAACATCTAAGCCTGCACATAGATTATTGTCAGAAGTAAATAAGACATTAGGTTTTTCCTTGATTGTAACCGTAAATGTTGTATCAACTTGTAAGTTATAATTATTTGTAATGGTAAGTTTGACGTCAAAACTTCCATA
Source organism: Bacteroidota bacterium (assembly GCA_024103355.1). Classification (GTDB taxonomy): domain Bacteria; phylum Bacteroidota; class Bacteroidia; order NS11-12g; family UBA955; genus JALOAG01. Next base: position 22,390 of record JAGFIU010000017.1, on the reverse strand, counting down.
ATTTTTAAATACCACTATTGGATTTGTTAATATAGATGTTTCACCATTATCAAAGTCCCAAAAGTAAGAGACACTTCCGTGAGATATAGTGGAGAGGTTACTAAATATTGTTTGATTATTTTGACATGCGGCAACATAGGATATATTGATTTCCGGCCTTGCCGTAACTAATATTTGGCGATTTATCACAGTGTCACAATAGGGGTAGATATCTGTGTTTTTAATAGCAACACTAATGTTTACTAAAGAATCAACCCAATCCTCAGTTGGAGTATAAGTGAGTCTTAGGTTGTTCCCCGGTGATGGAGGATTATTTGTGATACTATAGTGAGCAGCAGGAACCGGTGTGCCATTAACAGTTTCAAAATCTAACCCGGTAACTACCCATTTTGTTCCGAAGTCGCTGTTAGAGTAGCCCTTAGGTGCTTCCATTTCATAAATCATTGGTTTACGACTCATGATTGTATCTCTGTGTAATCCTGATTTACCGTCAAATGGCGCTACAGATTGTATTTTGGTTTCAGGTAGGTCAACGGGTTTTCTATAAGTCCTTTTACTAAAACTTCCGGGACACTCTACTCTGTAATACACATTGGTATGATAACCGTATGCACTCAAAACCTGTATAACTGTACCGGGACTCCCGGCAGATTGTTGTGTGTAGTGGCTAGCATAAGTTTTAATTTGTGGGTTGTCGTAAATTATTGGAGTTCCTCCTCCTACTGACAATCCGACCCCACTTGATGTTGCTGAATCGCCTCCGTCAAAGATGTGGAAACCAATGGTTTCACCTCTTTTAATTTTTATACCACCGATATAGATTTTATTTCTTCTTGAAGCATAGACGGAATCTTTTCCCTTATAGGCTAGAGTCCATGCACTAAAATTCTGTATTTGTGGGACATAAGAGCCGTTCGTAGTGTAGATTTCATATTTCCACATACAGTCGGTCCTCACTACTACTTCGAGCGAGTCTACATAAATATCTGTTTTGGCTGTGATATCAATATAACTTCCCGAGATTGTTGGAGGGGCAAAAGCAGCACTGCTAGGTAGAGGAGCAGAACTGTTTGAAGGATATCTAAAATCTTCTTTAAAACCGGTTTCTAAATAGAGAATGCTGTCTTTGCTCAGGATTCCTAAATTAATTTTTGGACCAATATAGATGGGTAATGAGTCGCTCAGGCTCTTGTACCATTTTGCTGTTTGGTTACCTGAAATGGGAATAGAGTCAATCATAGAAAGATGACCACAGAAAGAGGAATCAATATCGGGGTAAAAGAGCGGAGAAGGCAAGTTTTTAAAGTCCTTTATATAGATTGTGTCAGAATTAATTTTGATATTGTCTCCAGACAATGCAGAATATATTGTAAAATCGAATGCCGAATCATATGCAACATTGATTGTGTCTGGAAGGATAATTACTGTATCAGCACATTGAGATAAAGTAGAGGTAAAGGTATATGTATAATGCTGGGTATAGTTGCCGTCATCAATATCAACGTAGAATGGAATGTTTGATGCAGGAATAATACCGGCATTTTTTACTCTGAGATTTACTTGGGCAAAAGGATCTGCACATGCTGTTGGCAATGGTCTTGTCATTGAAATAAGCTGTACATTGGTCGATACTGCTGAGTTTGGAGAATATACCTTGATGTTGTCAACTGCAAACCAACCACCACTCTGGCAATAATATCTGAATCTGATTTTGATATTACAATCATTCCTTGCAAGTGATGAAATGTCAAAGGTGTCTCTTTGGCCTGAGGTTGTTGTATCAATATATGCTTTTGCCGTTTTCCAAAACTCACCATCAAAAACATCAATATATATTGATGTTCTATTGGTTAGTGAGGGTTCAGTAGCAAAGTCAAAACTGATAAATAAAGAGTCATAACCTATGGTTGAAAATGTAGGAGTTTCTAATCCAATATCTTCAAGAGCACCATTATTGGAGTAGTTATCGCTATCATAAATGGCAAATTTGCCTGAGAAACCACCTGAGGGGCTACGACTTCCGGGATTGTCAAAATGCCAATAGTCGGTAGTTGGGCTTGAAGTATAGTATTGAACATTGTCCCAACCTGAAGGTGGAGTTGTATCTGAAGACACACTAAAATCTTCAGATAATAGTACTGTTTGGGCATATACGCCAAATATTCCAAGGGCGAATACGCAAAGAAGGGTAAAAATCTTTTTCATAGCACAATTGTTTTAATTTGGGGTGCTAAGGTATAATATATAATCTATAAAATACCAAATATTTTGATTTATTTAATTCACTTTATAGCGAATTATAGCGAAACTACCTAAATAAGCATTTGCCAAACAAATCTAAATCGGTTTTCCATGAGTAATTTTGTGCATAGAATTGGTTCATTTCTTTTACAAAATAACTACTTAAATTATGGTTTTCCGCAAGTGATTCTTTTAGTTCAAAGACACTTTCTTTAATAGCCGGAAGTTGTGCATAGTCCTCTGAATGATTATATCCAATCCATGTTTTTTTTCCTAAAATAACGTTCAACCAATTGCTCCAAACCTTCTTTTTTCTGTTTAATGTCAGAATCATGAGCGGAATGATCACAATGGAACTGAAGATGTCAAATATTCTTTTATTTAGCAAAGTGCCGGGGCTTCCAAGTTTTAAAATTTTTTCTGTAGAATAAAAATCTCCCGTCTTGTTTTTATTGCTGCTTCCTATGATAAAATTTGAACCCTCAGGTAGAATTTTGATTTCAACACCGGAAAAATATGGTTTGCATAGCCATTCAATGATTTGTTTATTAGACAAATCGCCTGAACACAAAACAATCTCATCAATTTTATAAAAATCGTTGTAGTTTGACAGTGTTATTTCGTTTGTGTCATTTGAGAAAATTGTGCTGCCTATGATTTCGGCATGGAGACTACTTCCTGCAACAATTTCTCTTACCTTTTCAATGGAATGTGGTTTACCTACCGCAAGAATTCTCTTTCCTTTGCTGCTCCCTAAAGAGAAAGACTGGTTTTTTATAAAATTTAAAACGGAACGATAAATAGCGAGAATACTCAACCCTAAAAATGCTCCTAAAAGGAGAATAGCTCTTGAATAGCGGAGTGTTTCCGGTAGAAAAGCATAGAAAATAACCAGCAAGGATGAGGCAATAAAGAATCCTCTCCAAAGATTATTACCCGAAAAGTATCTCTTGTATGCTCCTCCCAACAATAAACCTATAATCAGAATAAGAGAATATGCACTTAAATGATAAACGAAGTATTCTTGAGGATAAGCACCACCCTCTACCCACTTATTGTATTCTTCCCAATACCGGGTCACCGCGAAATAGGATAGATAGAGTAAAATGTATTCAACAAAAACAGGAAAGCCTTTGATAACAAACCGTTTTAGCAATGCAGCAAAAGCGCGCAAATAGACTGCAAGATAAATTAGTTGACCAAAAATTTTCCCCGATTTGACACCAAAATGTTTTTCAGCAAAGATGATCATTGCTTGATAAAATACTCTAACATAATGAAGACTGTTTTTCTTTGTGCTTTCGCCTTTGTAGTGGATAATAGAAGTTTCCGGAAAATAATAGTTTTTATATCCTGCTAAAGTAATACGATAACTCAAGTCAATATCTTCTCCATACATAAAGAAGGTTTCATCCAATAATCCGGATTTGTCTAAAGCCTCTTTTCTCATAAACATAAAAGCTCCGGATAGTACATCAATCGGATGGGTTTCGAATTCGTTTAAGTATTTGAGATGATAAGCCCCAAACTTTTTTGATTTTGGGAACAAAGATGCAAGCCCGAATATTTTATAAAATGAAACCTTTGGAGTGGGTAATCCTCTTTTGCTCTCCGGCAAAAAAGTTCCGCTCCCATCAATCATCCTTACTCCCAAAGCACCGCAATCAGGAGTGTTTTCCATAAAATCATAGCATTTCTTGAGTGTATCTTCAGCAAGGACTGTATCGGGGTTGAGCAGCAAAATATATTTGCCTGTGCTTATTTTTATTCCCTGATTGTTGGCTTTTGAAAATCCCTGATTGTCTTTGTTTTCAATCAATTTTACTTGAGGGTATTTCTCGCGAACAATATTGGAACTGTCATCAGATGAGGCATTGTCAACCACAATTATTTCAATTTCTATGTCTCCTATTGATTTTTGGATTGAAAGGATTGCTTGTTCCAGAAATCTGCGAACATTGTAACTGACTATGATTACACTCAGGTCGCTCATCGGCTGTTATTATAATTCGTAAGGGACTCTGTTTATGATAGAACGTCCGAGAGTGATTTCATCGGTAAACTCTAAGTCGGAACCCACGGAAATTCCTCGTGAAATTGTGCTGACAGCAATTCCCATTTCTTTGATTTTTTTGCTTAGATAATAAGTAGTTGTGTCTCCTTCCATGTTTGCACTCAAGGCAAACACAACTTCATTGATATGATTGGTTTTAATTCGTTCAAAAAGTTTGGGTATATTCAAATCTTCAGGACCTACACCGTCTATAGGAGATATCAATCCTCCCAAGACATGGTATAACCCTTTGAATTGTGCTGTGTTTTCTACCGCCAAAACATCCTTGAAATCTTCTACAACGCATAGCAGTTGTTTGACTCGGGCAGGAGAAGCGCAAATACTGCATAGTGGACTGTCAGAGAGGTTGCCACATTCTGAACAAACTTGTAATTTGGTTTTGATGGATTTGATTGCTTCTGCCATTCCAAAAACTTCATGTTCGGGTCGCTTTGCAAGATACAGCACCATTCTTAGAGCACTTTTGCTGCCAATACCGGGGAATTTTGAAAGATATTCGACTGCTTGTTCTATCGTTTTGGATGAATATGCCATTCAGTATTGATTGCTATGCTTTGCAAATCTAAACTATTTTTACATTGAAAGATTTTGGAATGAGTGTCTTCCTATTAAGTAATGGAGAGATAACAAGACATTGAACGCAGAAGCGATAATTATTATTTTAAAATGTCCTTATAATGCGCTCTGAACTTAGTAACCTTTGGATTGATAACTGATTCACAATACGGTTCGTGTGGATTGTTTTTAAAATAATTATGGTGATATTCCTCCGAACGATAAAAATTGATAAGTGGTGAAATTTCAGTTACAATGGGGTTTTCATAAATCTTTTGCATAGCAATTTCGTTCATTACTTTTTGAGCAATTTGACGTTGGTTTTCATCAGCATAAAAAATTACGCTTCTATATTGCGTTCCAATATCATTTCCTTGTCTGTCAATGGTTGTGGGGTTGTGAGTTGTAAAAAATACTGAGAATAGGGTCTCAAGAGTTATCAACTCAGGGTTGAACCATACCTTGATAACTTCAACGTGTCCGGTCATTCCGGTACACACTTCCTTGTATGTCGGATTTTTTACATGTCCGCCAGAGTATCCGGATTCTACTTTTTCAACCCCTTTAATTTGTGAAAAAACAGATTCGGTACACCAAAAACACCCACCACCAAGTACAATCGTGTCTAGGCCCATTTTAATTTTTTATTTTATAAATAATAATTCTCTGTATTTTGGTATTTGCCACAAATTGTCGTCCACCAACCTTTCTAACTTATCTGCCTGATAGCGAATGTTATCAAACAGAGGTAAGACGTTTTCACAATATGCAAGAGCTTTCTCTGCATGGGATTCAATAAGATTGGCTTTTTTCCTTTCATCAACCATCAGCTTTGTAAAGTGTTGAACTTGCTGAATATAGTAGCCAATTTTGTTGGCCAACTCCAAAGTCAAGGTATATTGGCTTGATTTTATCCCCAAGTCTTTTTGTAATTTAAGATTTTCCAAAACACGTGTGTGAAACTCAATGGCAGGTGGAATAATATTGGTTTTGACCATGTCTGCTAATACCCTGCCTTCAATTTGTAATTTCAGCGCATAACTTTCGTAGCGAATATCGGTTCGTGCTTCAATTTCTTCATCTGACAATATCCCGTTGTCTATAAAAACTTTCTTTGATTTAGCATCTAAATACTTAGTCAGAGCATGAGGAGTGGTTTTTACATTCTCCAAGCCACGCTTTTTTGCTTCTTTTTCCCATTCCTGACTATAGCCGTTTCCTTCAAAAATAACTTTAGAAGATTTTTTGATATAGCTTCGCAAAACTTGTTGAATCGCTTTTTCTTTTGAATTACCGCTTTTATGAAGTGTATTCACCTCTTTCAAAAATTCTTTAAGTTGATTTCCGACAATGGTGTTGAGTACAACCATTGAAGATGAACAATTATCGGAAGAACCCACGGCACGTAACTCAAATTTATTACCGGTAAAAGCAAAAGGAGAGGTTCTGTTTCGGTCGGTATTGTCTTGTAAAATTGGAGGGATATGAGGGATGTTCAATGTTTTCTCATCAGCGCTCCCCTTTGTTTTGTTTGATTTTTCTTTTTCAAAATCATCTAATATTTTGCTCAAGAAACTGCCGATAAACACAGACATAATTGCAGGAGGTGCTTCATTTGCCCCCAATCGATGGTCATTGCTGGCAGTTCCGATACTTGCTCTGAGTAATGAACCATGGTCATGTATGGCTTTAATGGTGTTGATAAAGAAAGTTAAAAATTGAAGGTTCTCAATAGGAGTGGAGCCCGGAGAAAGTAGATTAACACCGGTGTCTGTAATCAAAGACCAATTGTTGTGTTTACCGCTTCCGTTGACTCCTTTGAAAGGTTTTTCGTGCAACAGTACTTTGAGGTTATATTTTTCGCTTATTGATTCCATCAAATCCATTAACAAAGAGTTGTGGTCAATGGCAAGGTTAATAGTTTCGAACATGGGTGCACATTCGTACTGACAAGGAGCAACTTCGTTGTGTCTTGTTTTCAGAGGAATTCCGAGTTTCAATGCTTCTTTTTCCAATGCTGTCATAAACTCGAATACTCTTTCGGGAATGCTGCCGAAATAGTGGTCTTCCAACTGTTGTCCTTTGGCAGGAGCATGTCCGAGCAATGTCCTTCCTGCCAGCATCAGATCTTGGCGTTTGCGATAGAGTTTATAATCAACTACAAAGTATTCTTGTTCGATTCCAAGCGAAATATTGGTGTGTTTTACTTTCTTGTCAAACAAGTTGCAAACTTGAGTTGCAGTATCTTGTAAGAATTTTGCCGAGCGCAACATCGGAGTTTTGTAATCCAATGCCTGACCGGTGTATGAAACAAAAACAGTAGGAATACAAAGGGTTTTCCCGGATGCTTTTTCAATAATAAAAGCAGGAGATGAGGGATCCCATGCTGAATATCCTCTTGCCTCAAAAGTATTTCTCATCCCACCATTCGGGAAACTTGATGCATCGGGTTCTTGCTGAACAAGGGATTTGCCAGAGAAGACTTCAATCCCGGAATCAAATCCTGTAGGTTCAAAAAACGCATCATGTTTTTCGGCAGTTGTCCCTCTGAGCGGATGAAACCAATGTGTGTAATGTGTGACCCCTCGACTCATTGCCCATTTCTTCATCCCTTCGGCAATTTCATCTGCCATTTTGCGAGAAAGATGTTCTCCGCTTCGGGCTACCTTTTCTAATTCTTTAATAACCTGTGATGAGAGGTATTTTTTTGCGTTTTTACCGGCAAAAACATTCATCCCAAAATATGAAGAAATCTGATTGTAATTGATGTTCTGTGTGTTGGTCTTAGGATCTGAGGAATGTTCAGGGATTGATTTGTTTTTTGCCATTTGTGTTAAGATTTTAGGTCACAAAAATCTATGAAATTAAAAATCCATCGCGCTTTTTTTTTACTAAGTTTTTAACAAATATCCGACACTTTATTGTTATCTCTATAAATAATTGATGCTCAAATTGTTGTTTAAAGATATTCTGACGACACTTATTTCTGAGCACACAAAACATTGTTGATTGAATCCTTTTGCTTCAATTTTTTTACTTACAGTACATAATCCGAATCAGAAGAATATCTCTTGTGTTTGGGTCGGAGAGAATATAGTTTTGTAAATTAATTAAATTCTGTCCATAAAGAATGCTCTGTGTAAATTTGGATAATATAGAAGGATCATTAGAATACGGGTTTCATTGTCATACGATTAAAATAGAGCGAGCAAATATTCTGCTGAGTTTTAAGTTATTTGTCATCTATTTGTAATTTCTTTGAAGATTGGTTGTTATAAAAAACTTTTTGTCCTTGCTTGATTATTTCATTATTTTGCCCACTCATTGACAAAGGAAAAAAAATATCGTAAACGTACTTCGTTTCTCCCAACTGTTATGAGTATAGGTGTCGTACTCTTCCTCACAGGATTGTTGGGCTTGATTTATCAATTCTCGCATCAAATGGATGATTATTTTAGGGAAAACTTTGAAATCAGAGTTTTCCTTCAGCAGGGAACTGAAGAGAAGGATGGTATAGACTTTAGTATGAGACTAAAGGATATGAAAGAAGTTAAAAGTGCAGTGTTTGTAAGCAAAGATGAAGCAGCTCAACAGGAAATGGAAGAGCAAGGAATTAATTTCATTGAAAGTCTTGGATATAACCCATTACCTCATGCAATTTTTATTAAACTTAATTCTGATTATACCAATAAGGATTATGTAGATAAATTTGTTTCAAAAATCAAAAAGAATAAGATTGTTGAGAGTGTCAATTTTCCCGAAAATATATTGTCAATGGTAAATGAGAATCTAAAAACCATTGAGATTGTTTTGCTTGTGTTGGTTTCAGTTTTCTTTTTAGCAGCATTGTTTGTAATCAACAATACCATCAGGCTCAACATTTTTGCTCGAAGATTCTTAATTAAAAGTATGCAGTTTGTGGGTGCAACAGATGGATTTATCATCAAACCATTTCTGAAAATGTACCTCATTCAGGGGATTATCGGAGCTCTCTTTGCCATTGCATTGAATGCAAGTATTTTGTATTGGATAAACCAGACTTTTGAAGGATTGTTACAGTTCAAAGACCCTATTCCTTACGTAGTGATTGCCGGGGCTTTGATTTTACTTTCAATTATCATTATTTTGCCGGCTACTTATTTTGCTTGCAGAAAATATTTAAGATTAGATATCAATAAACTATACTAAAAGGAAAACTATACTAAAAGGACTGTTATTATGGCTAAAACTAATAAAACAACACCAAACAAACCACAAACTACAAAAACAACCGAACCCATGGTTTTTAACAAAAAAAATTATCTGCTTCTGATTGCAAGCGCAGTGATTGTCGTCATTGGCTTTATGCTTATGGCAGGCAGTAACGGAAATGTTGTAGATGTGAAAAGCAGACAATTAACCATTGCACCCATAGTGGTTATGTTAGGATTTGGACTTGCTATCTATTCAATCATAGCAAAATCATCCGATGACAACTCCGGGTCAGCCGAATAATTTTGGTTTAGAAAATGAATTATTTTGAGGCAATCATACTTGCCATTATAGAAGGCCTTACAGAGTATTTGCCTGTTTCTTCTACCGGACATCTGATTGTTGGAACCGCTCTGCTTGGACTTGAACCAACTGATTTTGTTAAATTATATACCATTGCAGTCCAGCCGGGTGCAATTCTTTCTGTTTTAGTGCTTTATTGGAAAAGGTTTCTCAAATCTTTCTTGTTTTATCTATACTTGTTGATTGCATTTATTCCTGCTGCCGTTTTTGGATTTATGTTTGATGATTTGCTTGATAGCTTGTTAGAAAGTCCATTGACGGTTGGTATTACACTCTTTATTGGTGGCGTACTCCTTTTGTTCGTTGATCGTTGGTTCAAAGAGAACGAGAATAATCCCAATCAAGAGATGAATTATAAAAAGTCTTTGACGGTTGGACTTTTTCAGGTTTTGGCGATGATACCGGGAACCAGTCGTTCTGCAGCTACTATTGTTGGTGGATTGGCTGCAAAATTAAATCGTAAAAATGCTGCGGAGTTCTCCTTCTTTCTTGCAGTCCCAACTCTGTTGGCTGCTACAGGTTATAAACTGCTCAAGTATCTGAAATCAGATGGATTGGTACTATCCAATCATGATATCAATGTGCTTTTGATTGGAAATATTGTTTCATTTGTTGTTGGATTGATTGCTATCAAAGGATTTATCTCGTTTCTCACACGCAAAGGGTTTGTGTGGTTTGGTTGGTATAGGATTGTTGTGGGTGGTATTATTATTTGTCTTTTGCTGTTTAAGTATGAATTGGCAATTGTCTAAGAATTGAACAAAATGGATTTTTTCTCAAATCCCATTGAAATAGTCTCTGTTTTCTGTTCTCTGGTGTTTATTATTGGTGCAGCACGACAAAAAGTATGGGCTTGGAGTTTTGGAATTGTGGGTGCTTTTTTGGCAAGTATTCTTTTTTATGAGGAGAAACTATATTCCGAATCATATTTGCAGATTTTATATGTAATACTCGGCTTTTATGGATGGTGGAAGTGGATTAGGTTAAAAAAACAAAATGAACAACAAAATGAGAAAAAAAATACCATCACCGAATTGAAATGGGGTATTCATGTCGTTTTGTTATTAACAGGTTTTATCTTAACATTCATTACAGGGTGGTATTTTAAAAATTTCACCCAAGCTCACTTCCCTTATATAGATGCGTTCACAACATCTTTTGCCATTATTGCTACATTTTTGGAAGCAAAAAAAATCCTCTCTTGTTGGTATTATTGGTTAGTGGTTAACCCGATATCGCTCGGTTTATTTATTGTAAAAGGATTGCATTTGTATTCTGTTCTCGGAATTATTTTTACACTGATGTCTGTTTATGGGTTGGTTTCTTGGCTTAAATCCGTTAAGCAATAAAGTTTTTATTTGATTTATCTATGTTTCTAAACATCATTTATGCAACATACAAACTAATTTTGCATTCGAAAATGAAGTCGGTATATCTTTTTATCATATCTCTTTTTATCCTTTTGGGGTCATGCAAAAAAGAGCCGCTTTTTGACCCCTCCAAAAGCATAATACCGGATAAAGATAATTTTGATGAACTCGAAAGAGCAACTCAATCCGGGGTTTCACTCATCTTTTTCTATAATTCATGGGACAAGAATAGCTTTGATATTTTGCCCAAATTAGAGTCAATTGCCATAAAAGCTGAATTTGATTCAGTTTATTTTGCCAAGGTAGATTTTGATAATAACCAGAATATTGCCCGTTACTATGTTGTGCGCGGTTTTCCTGTTATAATCCTACTTAAAGATGGGGTTGAAAGAACACGCTATGAGAGCAAAGATCATTCACAAGAACGGATAGAAAAAAGGCTCAGAGAGCTATTATAATCCACAAGTTGCAAGGATTTTTTGAGCCTGATTAATATGAAATTTTTGTACAAATCTTCCCGATAGCTCCCAATCTTCGAGCGAATCAATAATCTCTAATAGCTCAATGGTATTCTTTGGTATATATCCGTTTGCTTCATAAATTAGTTCACTTAAACCGGCATTGTTGAAAGCTATTACCGGAGTTCCGAGCAAAAAACTTTCATGGGCCACCCTTGGCCAGCCCTCAGGAATAGCTGAAATGGTTAGAGTGAATAGTGCATTCGCAACCCGTTCTTTATACTCGTTTTGAGTTTTACAATAAATGATATCATATCCATAAGAACCCAATGACATTATATCATCAGGAGTTGTAAAAAAACAATAATAACCTTTGTGGCTCAAATGGGAGGCTATCTCATAAATTGATTTATCCAATTTGGTTGACCACATTCCCAGGTGGATGTTTTTTTGTTTATTTTTGGTTTGAAAATGGATATAATCTGTTGGGTCGAACAAGTTGGGTAGTAGCAGAATCCTTTCAATAGGGATTCGGGTTTTATCATAGAAAAATGCTTTCCAATATTGTGCAACTACCACAAGGCTGTAGTTGCTTTTTATGCGAACAAGTTTAAAAATAACGGAATAATAGAAAGACAAAACCCTGTTCTTTCTTAATCCTTTTGAATTGAGTGAATGAAAAACTACCATTACTTTTCTTTTTGAAAAAAAGTTTCTCAATAGCACGGGCATAGCACATCTGCCGGGTACAAGTACAACATCTGCTTTGGCAATTTTAAATAAATGCCAAAACCACTTGAATCGCTTAATAAAACCCTTGTGATAGTCTTTTGCTCTTTCTTCTATAGCCGTAATATTAAAACCTTTAGCTGCATAGTAATCTTGTAGTTGTTCAAACCAAAAACTTTCGTGATAATAGCCCCCTGTGTTTTTGGGTCCATCGCTCAGATATTTGATGCAGAAATTTTTCAAATGTTCCTCTCTAAAAAATCTCTATATGCAATACCAATCCCTTCTTCCAGATTCACTTTAGGTTTCCAACCCAATGAAAATAGTTTTTCAACGCTCATTAGTTTTCGGGGAGTTCCGTCCGGTTTGGTCGAATCAAATCTTAATTCACCTTTATATCCTATAATGTTTTGAACAATTTCAGCAAGTTCTTTGATAGACAAATCTTCGCCACAACCAATATTGACAAAACCTTTATCGTGATAATTTAACATCAAAAAAACCGCAGCATCTGCTAAGTCGTCTGCAAAAAGAAATTCTCTTCGAGGAGTCCCTGTGCCCCATATATCAACAAAAGGAGTTTGATTAACTTTTGCCTCATGAAATTTTCGTATAAGAGCAGGTAGCACATGACTGTTTTGAGGATGATAATTGTCATTCAAACCATAGAGATTGGTTGGCATGACACTGATGAAATTACATCCATATTGCTCTCTGTATGCTTCACACATCTTGATACCGGCTATTTTTGCTATGGCATAAGGTTCATTGGTAGGTTCAAGAGGACCTGTTAACAGACTTTCTTCTTTGAGTGGTTGTTCTGCTAATTTGGGATAGATACACGAAGAGCCGAAAAACATCAGTTTCTTTACTCCGTTCAAATATGATTGGTGTATTATATTATTTTGAATTTGCAGATTATCATAGATAAATTCTGCTCTGTATGTGTTATTGGCAATTATACCACCCACTTTGGCCGCAGCAAGAAATACATAATCCGGTTTTTCTTTGATAAAAAAATCTGCCACTGCTTGCTGATTTCTCAGATCTAATTCTGCTGAAGTTCTATAAACAAAATTAGTATAACCTAACTTTTCTAAATGTCGCATCACGGCAGAACCCACCATCCCTCTATGACCGGCAATATAAATTTTAGCATTTCTCTCCATTGCAGTTGCAAAGATATTTATTTACTTGTAGCGTTTTGAATACCTTTTTTAGTAACCTATAAGTGGTGTTCGGTACTAAACAGCAAACACAAAGAAAACAATAACCCAACGATTATTCCGAGTTCCGTGACGTGCTTGTCATCCCGGTTCCGTATCGTTCCTCACAGAATTTTCAATGTTTTTTATTGGAGCGAAACGGAACAAACTGTCATCCTGAGTGTTTTCGCCCCTAAGGCGAAAATGTATCGAAGGATGCAGAGTGGAGAAAAACTCAAACTCCCTTTCAATATTTTTGTCTATGCTTCGATACGATTTGCTACCGCAACTATCTCAGCATCTATAATTTTTGTCTATGCTTCGATACGATTTGCTATCGCAACCATCTCAGCATGACAAAAATCCTGACTTCCGTATCGTAAGTTGTCATCCTGAGTGTTTTCGCCCCTAAGGCGAAAATGTATCGAAGGATGCCGAGCAGAGGAAGAAGCTCAAACTCCCTTTCAAAATTTTTGTCTATGCTTCGATACGATTTGCTATCGCAACCATCTCAGCATCTAGAATTTTTGCCATGCTTCGATACGATTTGCTACCGCAACCATCTCAGCATCTGGAATTTTTGTCTATGCTTCGATACGATTTGCTACCGCAAATCACTCAGCATGACAAAAATTCGGAGGAACGATACGGAACCGGCATGACAAAACCCATTCGGCAAACCAACTCTTGCTCTTTCGCACAAATTCCATGTGCGAAGGAAGCCCCTCTCCTTGAGGAGAGGGGTTGGGGTGAGGTGGTCAGGGTGAGGTGGTAGGTTGCCATTTCAAAGAGTAAAGCAGCCTGCAATTATTTCGCAAATACTACCTAATTTTGAAGGCAGAAAATCAGATAAAAGATGAATAAAGTATATAATAACGCTGACGAAGCGATTTCAGATATCGAATCGGGGATGACGTTGATGCTCGGAGGTTTTGGGCTTTGCGGGTTGCCGGAGAATTGCATAGCTGCATTGGTAAAGAAGGGCGTAAACAATCTTACATGCATTTCCAATAATGCCGGAGTTGATGATTTTGGAATTGGTTTGATGCTGCAAAAAAGACAGGTTAAAAAGATGATAGCCTCTTATGTAGGTGAAAATGCTGAGTTTGAAAGACAGTTATTGTCAGGAGAATTGGAGGTAGAACTTGTACCTCAGGGCACGCTTGCTACTCGTTGTATGGCTGCCGGATATGGAATGCCTGCATTCTTTACGCCTGCCGGTGTCGGAACCGAGGTTGCCGCAGGCAAAGAAGTCAGGGAGTTTGACGGCAAAAAATATCTGCTCGAACACGCTTTTAAAGCCGATTTTGCAATTGTTAAAGCTTGGAAAGGAGATACACACGGGAACTTAATCTATAAAGAAACAGCAAGGAATTTTAATCCCGTAATGGCAATGGCCGGCAATATTACAATCGCAGAGGTGGAACATTTGGTTCCGGCAGGTGAACTTGAACCTGACATGATTCATACCCCCGGTATTTATGTTCACAGGATTTTTCAGGGCAAACAGTACGAAAAAAGAATTGAGCAAAGGACAACAAGAAAAAGAAATTAAGAATATGGCACTCACAAAAGAACAAATAGCACAAAGGATTGCAAAGGAACTGCAAGATGGATATTATGTAAATCTCGGAATTGGAATACCTACACTTGTAGCTAATTATATACCCGAAGGAATAGAAGTAGTTTTGCAATCCGAAAATGGTTTGCTGGGTATAGGTCCTTTTCCTTTTGAGGGAGAAGAAGATGCTGATCTAATCAATGCAGGGAAACAGACTGTAACAACAGTCAAAGGGTCTGCATTTTTTGATTCAGCCTTGAGTTTTGGGATGATAAGAGCCGGAAAGGTAAATCTGACGGTTTTGGGCGCAATGGAACTGAGTGACAGGGGAGATATCGCAAGTTGGAAAATTCCGGGTAAGATGGTCAAAGGTATGGGCGGAGCCATGGATTTGGTTGCATCTGCAAAGAATATCATTGTTGCCATGCAACATACAAACAAAGCCGGAGAGTCAAAGTTGCTCAAAGAATGTACATTGCCGATTACCGGTTTGGCGTGCGTAAAGAAGGTAGTAACAGAACTCGGGTTTTTTAATATCACAGAAAACGGTTTTGAGCTTGTGGAAATAGCACCTGATATTACTGTTGAGGAGGTTAAAGCAAAAACAGAAGGCAGACTCACCATTTCTCAAAATCTTAAAAAGATGATTTTGTAAAAAAAATGTTATTAATAAACTGAAATAAGATACTACATAGTCAAGGTTCTTATGCTATGTGAAAATGTTTTTGTTTCCTTTCGTAAAATAGATAAAGATAAATATTTGGCGGATAAACATTTGTTGTTTACTTTTGAAATATCAAAATTAAAAATCAAACTTTATAGCTTATGGAAATTAAAAAAATACTAGTACCCTATGAAGGCTCACCATCTTCAGAAATCGCTCTGAGGAAAGCTGTTTTATGTGCCAAGATATTTGGTGCTGAAATTACTGTAGTATTTGTAGTAACAGATTCTACCGCAGCAGCAATGGCAGAGAAAGTAAAAGAGGTAACAATTGGCAAGTATCAAGATCGTGGAGTTCAGATGAATTTTGTCCAACGAAAAGGTAGAATTTACAAGGAGATTACCACAGTCGAAAAAGAAATCGAGGCAGACTTGATTATGATGGGAACTCATGGTGCAAAGGGATTTCAAGAGAATTGGATAGGAACTAATGCCTTTAGGGTTGTGAGTTCCTCTAAATGTCCTGTTTTGACAATGCAGGAATTACCTTATCCTGATTCTTTTCAAAAGATTTTGCTACCACTCAATGATACCGATCAAACAAGACAAAAAATTCCTGTTGTAACAAAATTAGCACGAGGTTTTGATGCTGAGGTTGTTATTTTCTGTGTTAGCGCAAGAAAAGATGAACAGACTATCAACAAACTTAGATTGTATGCTAAGCAAGCGAAGGAGTATTTAGACAAAAATAATGTAACGAATTCAGCCGCAGAAGAATATGGTAGAAATGTGGCAGATGCTTGCGTAGATTTTGCAAAAAAGAATGGTGTAGACTTAATCTCAATCATGACAGAAACAGAAACTACCAATAGTTTCTTCATGGGAACTTATGCGCAACAACTTGTTCATCATTCTTCAATACCAGTATTATCTGTGCATGCACGTTCACTCAGTTTAGAGGGTGCTATTTTTGCTTCATAGAAATATAATTCATTCTCATAGAGGATTTTATACTTCTGTCTTATAAACAGATGTTTTGGTGCCAAAGGGCAAAGACTTTGCTATTGCCTTGATTATTTTTGCAGCCTTATTTGAATAATGAAATCAAAACATCTTTTAAAATTCACTCTGACCCTTTCAGTTTTTACCCTTCTTTCATCGCTATTATCAGCACAAACTGTTAAGGTTTATGGTTATGTATGGGACCAAAAAGCAGGAATGGAACTACCGTATGCTACCATAAGTGCTTCCAAGCACGGAACAAACGACTTTGTTGGTGTAGTTACTGATATTAACGGTTTTTTTTCATTACAACTCTCCCAAGGAACTTACAAGATCTCAGTCTCATTTTTAGGTTATCAGACTTATATCAAAGATAACGTGAAGGTGCTACATAATGATACCAATATTAGTTTAGGAAAGATATTTCTTAAATCGGATGCCAAGGTGCTTGATGGTGCTAAGGTAGAAGGAGAAAAAGAAACTATGAAATTGGATGTTGACAGAAAAGTATTTGAAGTACAAGACAACCCTATGACGACAGGTGGAACAGCGGTGGATGTGTTAAACCAAATTCCAACTGTAGATGTAGATATGAACGGAAATATTTCTCTCAGGGGTTCGTCAGATGTTCAGATATATATAAACGGCAAGCCCACGAGTTTTGGTGGAGCAGACAAGCAATCTTTTTTGCAACAAATCCCGGCAGCAAATATTGAACGAATTGAACTTATCAATAACCCTTCTGCAAAATATGATGCAGAAGGTACAGCAGGTATCATTAACATAATATTGAAATCATCAAATAAAATTGGTTGGAATGCAAGTGTTACTGCCGGTTATGGTACCTTTGACAGGTACAATGGTTCTGCGAGTTTTTCATACGGGAATAATAAACTTAAATTCAGTACTACTTATGGGTATAGAAATCATCATAGTGTTTCTAAAGGTACGACTCAAAGATTGAATTTATTAGAGGACACTACCTACTTTTTATTGCAGAACAGTGAAACAAATAGAGGTAATTTGAGCAATACATGGAATGGAAATCTTGATTATGAAATAACCCCAAAAACCACATTGTCTTTTAATTGGTTGGGAAGTTTGAGCACAAATCGAAATCCCGAAACAGTTTTTTACTCATTTGAAGACCCTGATTTTGTTCCGCTATATGAATATTATAGGAATGGAGCTGACAAAAGAAACAGCAGTAATGGAGAACTTGGTTTCTCTTTTAACCATCATTTTGATAAAGAAAAGAAACACAACCTCCTTTTTCTTGCTAATATTTCTAGCTCAAAAAGTGAAAACAATTCTCAATATAATCAAGATGAGTTGGGTTTATATAAACAGTTACAAAACACAAAAACCAACACTGATAATATTCTTCCTCTTGCACAATTAGATTACGTTCTCCCAATTGGTGGTAAGAGCGTTTTTGAATCCGGAATTAAATTTACTATGAGAAAAATTGGTAACGATTTTTATGCAGATACAATGAATTTTGATTCACACAATTATGATGTTGACAGAAGCCTTACCAACAATTTTATCTATAGTGAAGTCATCAATGCCGCTTATGTCAACTACTCTCAGGAGTTTAAATGGTTTAAGGTTAAAGCCGGAGTGAGAGCTGAGCAGTCTATAATCAATGGAGATCAAAAGGTTGGTAATTTAACCTTTAGCAGAAATTACATAAATTTATTTCCTTCTGTTTTTTGGACAAAGGAGATATCTAAAGGACAAGATTTTCAATTGAGTTACAGCCGTAGAATCCAAAGACCTTGGATTAGCTCACTAAACCCATTTGCAGAACAAACAGACCCATACAATCTTCGAAAAGGAAATCCTTATTTAAATCCGGAATTAATTGATGCTTATGAAGCAACCTATTTTGTTTCTAAAAAGGGGGATTTTATTTCAGGAACTATCTATTATAGGCAAGTAAATGGTGAGTTCCAACGCTATAGGATAGTTGATGAAAATGGTATTGCTACTATGACCTTTACTAATCTGGATGTGGCTAGAAATATTGGGTTAGAGGGGATTTTTAGGAAAAAAATACGTAATCTTAGTACTACCTTAAATTTTAACTTATTTAGAGAACAAGTTTCAGGTAATCTTACAAATATTGCAGCTTCGGCAACAAACTATTCTTGGTTTGGGAAATTACTTGCAAGTTATAAAGTTAATAAATCTATCGATGTGCAAGCATCTTATTTTTATCGTGGAAAAGTTACCTATGTACAAGGGACAATGAACCCAATGCATAGTTTGGATTTAGGATTCAAAATGGAAGTCTTTGATAAAAGAGGTAGCATTGCTATCAACTTAACAGATGTTTTCAATACACGTGAATTTTCTATTGTAAGTAATGGAGTTAATTTTGAGAGTGAGTCAACATGGAAATGGCAATCTAGAGTTTTGACCCTGAATTTTACCTATAAATTTGGGAGTCTAAATGATAATATTGATAAGAAGCCAAAACGCAGGATGGATGATGGCGGAAGCGGAGGGGATGAAATGGATTTTTAAAATCCAATAACTCAAGAGACTATTTAGAACACTTTATGATTTTTTCATAATAGATTCAATTTCATTGACAATCTTTTGTGTTGCGTCCGGTATTCCCATAGCTTTTGAGTGTTCAGAAAGACTTTGAAGCAATTCTTGATTTGAGATTATTGACAGAATGCTTGCAACCAAGGTTTCTATTGCTTCTTTGTCCTTAATCATCATGGCTGCATTGTTGTTGACTAACTGCATGGCATTGTGAGTCTGATGGTCTTCGGTAACAAAAGGTGAGGGCACAAGAATAGATGGCTTACCCAACACACAGATTTCAGCAAGTGTGAGCGCACCGGCTCTGCATACGACTAAATCAGCCGCCTGATAGGCTTCATTCATATCTTTTATAAACTCTAAAACTTTGATACCGCTTTTCTCAAAGTTGCGGTATTCATTGTAATAAAAAGAACCTGTTTGCCAAATCAACTGAATGTCAGCATGGTCAATGTCTTGCAAACTGCTTCGAATAGCTTCATTCAAGGTTCTTGCTCCCAAACTGCCTCCGGTTATCAGAACAGTTTTTTTGTCGGGTTGCAAACCGTATTTTGTTAATGCCTCTTCTTTTGAAATAGAAATGTTAAACAAATTGCTGCGAACCGGGTTGCCTGTTTTGATAATTTTATTTTTAGGGAAAAAACGTTCCATACCGTCATAAGCGACACAAATCTTTTGAACCTTTTTGCCTAACCATTTATTGGTAATACCGGCAAAAGAATTCTGCTCCTGAATCAAACAAGGGACACCTTTTTTAGAAGCAGCATATAAAATAGCAGCACTTGCATAACCGCCAACTCCAATAACCGCATCGGGCTTGAATGTTTTTACAATCTTGCCTGCTTTGTATAAACTGTGAACAAGTTTGAAAGGTACAGCGAAATTTTTGAATGTGAATTTTCTTTGAATCCCGCTTATCCAAAGACCTTCAATCTTATATCCAGCTTCGGGTACTTTGGCCATTTCCATACGGTCTTTGGCACCGACAAATAATATCTCTGCATCAGGATATCTTGATTTTATTTCGTTTGCTATTGCAATGGCAGGAAAAATATGTCCACCTGTCCCACCGCCTGATATGATAAATTTGTATGACATATAATGTCTTTGATTTGTTCAACAAATGTAAATTCACTAAATGTCTTTTAGAATAAAATTGCCCACAGTTGTCTTCTATCTGTTCTGATGGATTTTTATTTTTTTAATGAGTAAATCTTAGCTCATACAATTCCTGTGTTTTACATCAAATACAATTTCTTGTCCATAGAGATGTTTTTTTATCTTTCTTCAATAAACTAATTTTGCACCATCATTTATTTAATATTAATCGTTTATGAACTTTCAATCTTATCTTAATCAATTTACTCAAATTTTAGAAAACCCCAATCCACCTGCACCCTATGATGACCCAGCTTATGCAGAGTATGTAAAACTCAATTGGTCAAGGCTTAGCCGATGGACCAAAGGAGGTGAAATTATCCCCGAACTCAAAGAAGTTGTTTCCAAAATTAACAAACCTATGAACTGGGTTATAATTACAGAACCATGGTGCGGTGATGCAGCTCATATTGTTCCTTTTATTCATTTGATTGCTTCTCTCAATCCACTGATTCATGCAGAATACGAACTCAGAGACTCCGAACCTTTTACTATCAATCAATACCTTACCAATGGAGGCAAAGCTATTCCGATTGTTGTGGTTAGAGATGAAAATGGAAAAGATATTTTCAGATGGGGCCCTAGACCTAAATTAGCTCAGGATTTCTTTCTTGAATTGAAAAACAAAGGAGTTGAGATGGATGAGGTTAAAACTCAATTGCAATTGTGGTATAACAAAGACAAAGGTCAGGCTTTGCAAAATGAGTTTGTGCATTTACTGAGCAATATCAATCAAACTACCGGTAACAAATAGGCATTGTCCTGTTATTAGTCAATTTGTAGCCAAAATGAATCTCCGTGTGTTTCAACAGTTTGCATGTTGGGGTGATTCCATATTGGTTCTATAATCTTGGATATTTCCTTGTCCTGACTAATAAAGTAATTGGGTAAAATGGGTTTGAATCTTTCTGAATTGGCAAGTAACAACATTGCTAACATATATTGTTCACTATAAAATCTGTCACACATAAACTGAGGATAATCAAAGGGAAGATAAATATCATGAATATGAACAATTACACCTTTTTTCAAAAAAGGTAAAAGTTCCATAAAACAAACCATAACATCCGAATTGGGTAAAATGCGGTGAGAGTTGTCAATAAACAAAATGTCATTTTCCTGCAATGTGTCAATAATGAATTTGTTATCAGGCAAACTCTCAAAAGGCATTCTGATTACCTTGTCTGCCAAGTGGTCAATATTGGCTCTGGGAAATGGGTCTATGGAGGTAATTTGAGTATTAAGGTTGTTTTCTGTAATGGATTTTCGTGCAACCTTTGTTGAATTTCCGGAACCTATCTCAATGTATTGTGAGGGCTTGTATTTTGCAATCATTCCATAAATCCCAATGATGTCAAGTCCGGGAAGAAATCCATTGTTCCAGGCAGGGTTGTTCTCATCTTTCTCCTCGTTGGAATTCTTTATGTTTTGTATGTTGTTAGTATGATTCAGAAACGACTCTATATTTTCTTTATACAATGTTCTGTTTTGATTGATCAAATCATGCAGCATGGGGTGTGGAGGATTTCCGTGACCGTATCGGGGCATTGGGGAAACCTTGTAATCTAAGTGCAGAGTCTGAAATTTGGGAGATATGAAGCGGTAAACCGACTTGATTTTATCTATCATATAAGTTTCATTAAATGGATGATTTGTTGCTCAAATGTGGAATTTTCAAAGCTATAATTTATTGTTTATTAGAAATCAAATTTCTTTCCATGAGGTATAAATAATGCTTAAAACTGGAAATAAATAAAGGGTATAAAACCGGCTGTAACTGTTTGCCAAATAAGAAAAACAGTAACCATAACCGCCAATAATTTTAATGGAATCGGCAATCTGATAAATGCAAATCGGTATTTGAGTTTAAATGTGTGAGGAAGCCAATGAATAATCATACCAATGAGAAAAAGTATAAAAACTTTCCAATAACCCAAAATCACGTTGTCGGCCAAGGACCAATCCATGTCTTGAAAGATTTTATATCTAACAGTGTCGGCAACTTCCTTAGTGGGTGCTCTAAACCAAATGCGTGTATAACTCACAAATGCAAAGGTCAGCGCAATTTTAAATGCCCTGATATACCATCCTTTGAGTTTTTCATAAGGACTGATTTTCTTCCAAAGTTTATATACCACCAAACCAATCCCGTTTATTCCTCCCCAAATAATGAAATTCCATGTTGAGCCGTGCCACAAACCTCCCAGCAGCATGGTAATCATCAGGTTGATATTCAAATCAACTTGTTTTCTGAAAGCGGG
>JAGFIU010000006.1 GCA_024103355.1 Bacteroidota bacterium | reverse complement strand
TACCACATTCAGGAATAATTTCCCTAATTCTGTTTACTTTACTTAAATACCATTCTCTATCGTAAGTCCTGTTCATTTTTTCCAATATTCTGTTGCTTCCGGATTGCGCAGGCAGATGAATGTGTTTGCAGATATTATCATGACGTTTCATTGTGTAGAGTACCTCATCTGTAATATCTTTCGGGTGTGAAGTTGAGAATCTTATTCTCATTTCCGGATTTACATTGGCACACATTTCCAACAAAGAGGCAAAAGTCACGGCATTCTGTTGCATCTCAATACTTGCTTTGTCAAAATCTTTTTTAGGACCACCACCAAACCAAAGATAACTATCCACATTCTGGCCCAATAAGGTTACTTCTTTGTATCCTGCATCTGATAAGTCTTTGATTTCTTTCAAAATACTTTCTGGCTCTCTGCTGCGCTCTCTGCCTCGTGTAAATGGAACTACACAAAAGGAGCACATGTTGTCACAACCGCGTGTAATAGATACAAAAGCATTTACACCATTAGAGTTTAATCTGACAGGACTAATTTCACCATAAGTTTCTTCTCTTGACAAAAGTACGTTGATTGCTTTGTCGCCATCTTCAACTGCTGCCAATAACTTAGGCAACTCTCTATATGAGTCAGGTCCTGCAACCACATCCACTAATTTCTCTTGCTCAAGGAGTTTGTCCTTCAAACGTTCTGCCATACAGCCCAAAACTCCTATAATTAAATCTCTGTTCTTTTTCTTGTTCGCACGCAAGTGTTTGAGTCTTTCTCTGATTCTTTGTTCTGCATTATCTCGAACAGCACAAGTGTTGATTAGTATAACATCTGCATCTGTCTCGTCATTTGTGGTTCGAAAACCGTGATTGTAAAGGATAGAAGCAACAATTTCGCTGTCGCTGAAGTTCATTGCACAGCCATAGCTCTCAATATATAGATTTCTTAGTTTGGCTTCTGTTGCAACAGGAATATCTGAAACCAATAGTTCTGTATCTGACATGTTAAAATTAATCGAGGTGCAAAGATAAGGTTCAATCTTTAATTTATATAATGCCTTACAAAAACAAACAGCCTGTAAGTGAATTACAAGCTGTTTGTTTAATTATGGTGGTAAAAGTAAGATGATTATTCGTCTTTTGCTATCTCTTCTTTTGAATCATCACTTTTTTTGGATTTAGGAAGTGTTTTTATGACCAAACCATCCTTTTCTTTATTCATCAATACTTTTAATTTTGTACCTTCTTTTACCTCGCCCTTAAGAATTTCTTCTGCAAGTGGATCTTCCATATATTTTTGAATGGTTCTGTGTAAAGGTCTTGCTCCAAACTCTGCATCAAAACCTTTGTTTACTAAAAACTCTTTAACAGAATCATCCAACTCAACAGTAATTCCAAGGTCTGAGATTCTTTTGAGCATTTTACCCATAGAAATATCCATGATTTTGAAGATATCCTCTTTCTCCAAGCTCTTAAATACTATCACATCATCAATTCTGTTTAGGAACTCAGGGCTAAAGAATTTTTTCAGCGCATTTTCAATGATTTGTTTGCTGTCTTTATCTTGATTACTGATTTTGTTTGTGGTTGCAAATCCTACTCCTGTTCCAAAATCTTTTAACTGTCTTGACCCGATATTGGAAGTCATAATAATCACCGTATTTCTGAAATCAATTTTTCTTCCTAAACTATCAGTCATAAATCCTTCATCGAGTGCTTGCAACAACAGATTAAAGACGTCTTGATGTGCTTTTTCAATTTCATCAAATAAAATAACGGAATAAGGTTTTCTCCTCACTTTTTCAGTGAGTAATCCCCCTTCTTCATATCCGACATATCCGGGAGGTGCTCCCACGAGTCTGGAAACAGCAAATTTTTCCATGTATTCGCTCATGTCAATTCTAATAAGAGAATCGGGAGAGTCAAAAAGATATTCGCTAAGCGCTTTTGCCATTTCTGTTTTTCCAACTCCGGTAGGTCCGAGGAAAATAAATGAGCCGATTGGTTTATTGGGGTCTTTAAGCCCTGCTCTTGTACGCTGGATAGCTTTAGAAAGTCTTTCCACAGCTTTATCTTGCCCGATAACCCTCTTTTTAAGGTCGGTTTCCATGTTGAGCAATTTTTTGCCTTCACCTTGTGCTATTCTCTTAACCGGAATACCTGTCATCATTGCAATTACTTCTGCTACATCTTCTTCGCTGACAACATATTTTTGATTTTTGCTATCCTCTTCCCATCTCAATTTAGCATTTTCAAGGTTCTTTAGTAATGTTTTTTCTGTATCTCGCAGGCGTGCAGCTTCTTCGTAATTTTGAGATTTTACAACCCTGATTTTTTCGACTTTAACTTCCTCAATTTGACTCTCTAAGTCGAGAATTTCAGAAGGTACATGGATGTTTGATATATGAACCCTTGCGCCTGCCTCATCTAACACGTCAATGGCTTTATCCGGTAGATAGCGGTCTGTGATGTATCTTTCAGAAAGTTTAACACATGATTCAATAGCACCGGGAGTGTAGGTTACGGAGTGGTGTTCTTCATATTTATTCTTAATATTGTTGAGTATTTCCAAAGACTCATTAACAGAAGCAGGTTCAACCATAACCATCTGAAAACGCCTTTCCAATGCCCCGTCTTTTTCAATATATTGTCTGTATTCATCTAAGGTTGTGGCTCCTATACATTGGATTTCTCCTCTTGCCAATGCAGGTTTAAACATGTTTGAAGCATCTAAGGAACCGGAAGCGCCTCCGGCACCCACCAAAGTGTGTATTTCATCAATAAAAAGAATTACATCATCACTTTTCTCTAACTCATTCATGATGGCTTTAATTCTTTCTTCAAACTGACCTCTGTATTTTGTTCCTGCGACAAGTGATGCCAAGTCAAGTGTTACCACTCTTTTGTTGAAAAGGATTCTAGATACCTTTTTCTGAACAATACGGACAGCAAGTCCTTCTGCTATTGCGGTCTTTCCCACTCCCGGCTCTCCAATCAATACAGGGTTGTTTTTCTTCCTTCTGGATAAAATTTGAGAAACCCGTTCAATCTCTTTTTCCCTGCCAATAACAGGGTCTAATTTTCCTTCTTCTGCATCATGTGTCAAATCTCTTCCAAAATTATCAAGTACAGGAGTTTTGGATTTCGAATTGCGTTTTCTCAAATCCTCTAATTTTTTCTCATCTCCATAAGTACTTTCTTCTGAGGAATCATCTGGTGGCGGATTTTCGGCTCTGGGAGGAGGTGGAGGAGTGTTGAATCCGGGAATTCCGTCTTCTAATGCACTTTTGAATATATCATAAGTTATTCCATATTGAGAAAGAATTTCGGTAGCAAGATTGTCCTCATCCCTTAAAATGGATAAAAGCAAATGTTCTGTACCAATGATTTCAGTCTTAAACATTTTGGCTTCTAAATAAGTAATCTTTAATGCCTTCTCAGCTTGTCTGGTAAGCGGAAGATTGCCGATATTTACAGTTTTCCCTGAAGTGGATTTAACTGCATCCTCAATGGATTTTTTTACTCTAAGAACATCTACATCAAGGCTTTTCAAAGTTTGAAGTGCTCTGCCTTCACCTTCTCTGATAACTCCAAGCAGTAAGTGCTCCGGGCCAATATAGTCGTGTCCCATTCGTATGGCTTCCTCGCGACTGAATTGGATGACTTCTTTGACTCTGGGTGAAAATTTATTTGTTGACATTTTTATTATATCTATTGTAGGATTAGGGTTCAAAGGTACTCATTGTAATGCTATTTCCTTTTTCTTCTTTGTTGTATCTATGCAAAAAATTGTCGGAATAAAGGTGGAAAAATATAGACATTTGAATGTGTAAAATTATTTTTCTGTATATTACGAAGATGATGTCACTCAATACTAATAAGCGTTTTGTGCCATAATGTCTTATTTTATTGGGGTTGTGGTGGTTTTGTTTCTTGTTAAGATAGTGATATATTGACAATTTGTATTTTTACATTTCTCTAAACAGAGGTAAAAATGTTGTGGAAAAGTTGCAGTGAGGATTTTGGAACTTGCATGCGTTGTATTGAACATATTATTTTGCTCGCTCAATGAACGAACGTACCTCAAATAAAAGCACAGTGAAGAAAAGTAAATTAACTTCAGAGTATATTACACCTCTCGATACAATGGGGCGTAAAGTGCCTTCTGCGGTTGATATGGAGCAAGCAGTTCTGGGTGCTTTATTATTGGATGGAACTTCTATGCTTAGGATTCAGGAAATATTGTTGCCTGATTATTTCTATGATGAAAAAAACCTCTATGTATTTAATGCAATCCGATCTTTAGTTGAAAAAAATGAACCTGTTGACCTGCTTACCGTCATTGAGAAACTAAGAGCACAAGAGAAATTGGAATTTGTAGGAGGAGAGTTTTACGTCAGCGAACTGACTATGAAAGTAACTTCCTCTGCCAATATCGAGTACCACGCACATATTATCCTCGAAAAATATGTACAAAGAGAAATGATTAGAATCTGTGGAGAAACCATTCGTGATGCTTATGAAGCGAGCACAGACGCGTTTGTTTTGCTAGATGACACAGAAAAAAGGATTTATGAAATAAAAAATCAGGGCATGAAGCGCAACTATGAAGGTATTGATAATTTGGTTGCGAAAGCCCTGACACAAATTGAAGCCAATACCAAACATACATCTGATGTAACCGGAGTGCCCAGCGGTATTGTTAGTGTTGATAGAATCACGTCCGGATGGCAGAAATCTGATTTAATTATCATTGCCGGTCGCCCCGGTATGGGAAAAACTGCATTCGCTCTTACAATGCTTAGGAATGCAGCAGTAGCTCACAATGTACCGGTTGCATTTTTCTCTCTTGAGATGTCTGCGGTACAATTGGTTACGCGTATGATTTCGGCTGAAGCTGAAATTAGTTCAGAAGATCTTAGAAGAGGAAATTTGGTTGAACACCAATGGCAGCAATTGGTTACTAAAACACAGGCACTTTCTAAAGCCCCTATTTTTATTGATGATACCCCAAGCCTTTCTGTTTTTGAACTCAAAGCAAAAGCCAGAAGACTACACTCACAACACAATATTGGGTTGCTTATGGTGGACTACTTACAGTTGATGAAAGGAGATGAGGTTAAAGAATCTAAAATGAACAGAGAACAAGAAATAAGCTATATCTCTCGTTCTTTGAAAACATTAGCAAAAGAGTTAAATATTCCTGTAATTGCTTTAGCACAGCTTAGCCGTGAGACAGAGAAAAGAGCCGATAAAATGCCACAGCTATCAGATTTGAGAGAATCAGGTTCTATTGAACAAGATGCTGATATGGTAGCATTTATTTATAGAGATGACTATTATAATAAGGGTGAAGAAGATATGTCTAATGCTGTTGGCGTGACTTCTAAACTTATAATCAAGAAACATAGAAACGGTTCTATTGGAGATGCCAATATGTTCTTTAGCAAGAGGTTGCAAAGATTTGTGGATGAGTCAGAATCTATGATATCCAACATTATTGTTCCTTCTAAAATGAATAGTCATGAAGATGATGAACAGACATCCTTTATTGATGCAACACGAAATAAAGAACATGTTTTTAACTCCGAAAATATTAGTCCTTTCGAAAACCCGTCTGAATCTGACACAGAAGCTAACTTCTTTGATAACTAACAATCTACTTTCCCTTTTCTCCACAATAGAAGAGCAAAATTTTCTCTTATTACAAAAGTCTAAACGATAATCACCGCAAATATTTCATTCAAATCATGTTTAAAACTTTCTGATAACCTCTGTGGATGCGAGGTTAATTTCGCTGTTTCTTATTTGTAGCTATGGCAGAAAACCCTATTTCATATACCGAAGACAGTATCAAATCATTAGATTGGAAAGAGCATATCCGTTTGCGCCCCGGTATGTATATTGGAAAGCTTGGTGATGGCTCTGCCGCAGACGATGGAATTTATGTGCTGATAAAAGAGGTGGTGGATAATTCTATTGATGAACACATGATGGGATTTGGTAATAAGATTGAAGTAACAATTTCCGGAAATAGAGTTTCTGTACGTGACTACGGAAGAGGAATCCCTTTGGGAAAGGTTGTGGATTGTGTTTCAAAAATCAATACTGGAGGTAAATATGACTCTACCGCATTTCAAAAATCAGTGGGTTTGAATGGCGTTGGTACCAAAGCGGTCAATGCTTTGTCCAATTATTTCATGGTTCAATCTTTCAGAGACGGCAAGAGTAAAAAGGCTGAATTTGAAAGAGGAGTGCTTATCAATGACGCTCCACTTGAAGAAACCAATCAAAAGAATGGTACATTAGTAGTCTTTGAACCGGATAGCTCAATTTTTAGAAACTTCCGTTACATCCCTCATTTTATGGAGGAACAGTTTTGGAATTATAGTTTTCTGAATTCCGGTTTAACTCTCGTTTTTAATGGACAGTTATTTCAATCTAAAAGAGGATTGTTGGACCTGCTTGAGCGAAAAGCAGATGTGGAAACATTGCGTTATCCTGTTTTGCATTTTAAGGGCAAGGATATTGAAGTGGCTTTCTCGCACGGTAATCAGTATGGCGAAGAATACTATTCATTTGTTAATGGACAAAATACAACACAAGGAGGTACGCATCTTTCTGCTTTCAAAGAAGCATTGGTTCGTACTCTAAGGGATTTTTATAAAAAGGATTTAGACCCGTCTGATGTTCGTTCTGCGATTATTGGTGCAATAGCCGTGAGAGTCCAAGAACCTGTTTTCGAAAGTCAAACAAAAACCAAACTTGGCTCTACTGAAATGTATCCTGGTGGAAATTCATTGAGGGTATTTGTCAATGATTTTATCAAAAAAGAATTGGATGATTTCTTGCATAAAAATCCGGCTATAGCAGAAGCATTGTTAGCCCGTATTCAGCAGTCAGAGAGAGAAAGAAAGGATATGGCAGGGATCAGGAAACTTGCTAATCAAGGGGCAAAGAAAGCCAATGTTCACAACAAAAAGCTCAGAGATTCACGAAT
>JAGFIU010000041.1 GCA_024103355.1 Bacteroidota bacterium | reverse complement strand
ACATCTTTTGAAAGTGAATCATATTTTATAGGTACTAAAGATGCTGAACCGCGTACATTTTTAGAGGTTAGTACCAGTTTAGCATCTTTAAGTAACATACACCCGTCTTCCCCCATATCACCTACACGAAGTTTAGGTCCTTGTAAGTCGAGCAGAATACAAATGTTTGAATTAAATTCTTTATTGATTGACCGAATATCTTCAATCACTTGTTTATGTTGTTCATGCGTACCATGCGACATATTAACTCTACATACATCAACTCCTGCTAAAATTATTTTCCTAAGCATCTCTTTAGAGGATGTTGCAGGCCCTATTGTAGCAACTATTTTTGTCCTATTAAACTCCGACCTATAAACATTTTTAAGCATTGTCATCAAATATAAATTAGTTCTTTAATTTTCAAAAAGTTATTCATCTTAACGGGTACCACAGAATGTACTCCACGTGTAGAACTGATTTTTCTGGCAAGTTGTCCAAGAAAATCTCCCGGGTCTTCACCTTTAGCAAGAAGAATGAAGTCGGGCATTGGTTTAGCATTAATTAGACTGCTTCCTTTCTCACCTCTATTTTTATAGAGAAAAACTTCAACCTCAAGTTCCTCAAAGTTGTTATAAAACCCAAAAAAGAAATCCTTTTCTAATTTTGAAATTGCTCCAATTTCTGTGTCTCTCCGCTCAAACCCAAGTTCACAATCTTTGTCAAGTTCCCACATCAATCTATAATATTTATCAGGGTAGTATATTATATAGCCATTGATGTCTGTGTTCATAGGGCAAAGGTAACTTAAAAGTTATAACCTCAGTTGCCAGAGTTATCCTATATTTCAGAAGATCCGGCAGGTTAGTCCAATAATGGAGAGATTGGCAAATACATCTGCATGCCTGCTCTTTCTCTAACTGATTTTAAATTGATATAATAAGGATAAAAATCCCCTAGTTGAGTTTTTAATTTATAATCTGTAAACATAGAAGACATATTGAGGAACATGGAAGTAAAATCATCTCTTTTGGGTAGATAGATTATGCTATAATCTCCAGAATCGACTCCGGCTTTATATGCAGCAATATCAACTGCTTTCTGAATTCCACCCACAACATCCGCTAAATGATATTGTATTGCATCTTGGGCAATCCAAATTTTCCCTTGAGCAACACTTTCGACAGATGCACTATCTAGCCCTCTTCCCTCTCTGACAACTTTAGTAAAGTTATTATAAACATTATTAACCCCATTTTGGATAATTGCCCTTTCAGTCGATGAAAAATTTCTTCCCGGCATACCCATATCAGCAAATTCTCCTGTTTTAACAGATTCGAAGGATAGGCCTAGCTTGTCTTTTAAAAATGCATTTGCATTTGGATATAATGCGAAGACTCCTATTGAACCTGTGAGCGTGTATTTTGATACAACAATAGTATCAGCGGGAGCAGATAAATAATAACCTCCGCTGGCAGCCACATCTCCCATAGAAACAATAACAGGTTTTACTTTCTTAATAAGTCCGATTTCGCGCCATAGCTGGTCAGAGCCATAAGCACTTCCCCCGGGAGAGTTAACTCTAACAACTAATGCCTTAATATCTTTGTTATATCTAATCTTTCTTAGAGTATTCATCAATGATTTGCAATTGGATTGCCCCATTGATTCTTTGTTGTTATTATAACTAATTTCACCATCAATATATACAAAAGCAATCTTATTCTTTGAATTGGAAATTCTCAGATTTGGACCACTCATTTTTCTGTAGTTTGAAATATTAGTAAAACAAATTTTCTCATTCACTGAACGCCCTGTTTTCTGTTTGATTAAATCTGCAACTTGATCTTCATACCATATTCCATCTATCCATTTACTATCGAGGGCTTGTTGAGGCGTTTGAACTTCAAAATTGGAAATCTTTCTTTTTAATTCATCTTTACTAACACCCCGGTTTTTTGACACATCAGTACAGAACAATTCATAGACCCCATCTATATATCGTTGAATTTGTTCTTTATTTAGCTCACTGAGTTTCTCTTGTGTAAAAACTTCCGCAGCGCCCTTATGAGTACCTACTTTGAACAACTCCATTTCAACACCGAGTTTATCTAATAATCCTTTATAAAAAATCACGTTTGAACTCAGTCCATCCAGAGCAATATTTCCTGATGGATTAAGAAAAACACTATCACAAGCACTAGCAATCAAATAGTTCTTTTCTGACAAGAACTCACAATATGCATATACAAACTTACCGGATTTCCTAAAATCCTGAATTGCTCCGGCAATTTCCTCTAAGGTTCCGTATCCGGCAGACAATATACCCGGTCTAATCAACAACCCTTTGACATTATCGTCTTTGGATGCCCTTTCAATATTGTATAATATCTCGTCTAATCCTAGAGGCTGAGAGCCTGATTTGTCGATATACTCAAGAAGTGGATTATCGATTGTTTGCTCACCAATTGAATAATTCAAATCTAGTTCAAGTACCATGTTCTGCTTAGGTTTTACGCTTTTATCACCAAGTGCTGCCACCATTCCTGCAATGAGTATAACACCTATAAATACGATTAAGAAAATCGAAACAAAGAATCCGAGAACTGATGCTAAGAAAAATTTGAAAAATTGCCTCATAGATTATATTTAATAATTTTATATTTAAAGAGAAGGCAAATCTAAAGAACCCAAACTTCATTAATTTTCAATATCGATTAACAAGGATAAAAGTAGACACATTTATCTTTAATAAGAAAAGCGTAAGAGATAATTTGAAAAAATTATCATGAAAATAAGTATGTATCAAGAGCGAGATTTTTAATAATGTTGCATAATTTTCATTGAAGTAATTTCTAATTTTGCCCACATAAAATGAATTCGGGAACAACTAATCTAAATGGATTCAAAAACTCAGAATTTGAACGAGGTCGTTCTCAATTCATTATTGCACTATGGTATCTAGTCAACTTCTGTATTTTCAATACGTATTTATTTCCGTTTTACAAGCTAAAGAGTTTGTTATTAATATTATTTGGAGCAAAGCTTGGCAAAGGCGTTCTCATCAAACCTAAAGTAAATATTAAATACCCATGGAAATTAAGAGTAGGAGAAAATGTTTGGATTGGAGAAAATGTCTGGATAGACAACCTAGATTTTGTTTTTATTGGTGATAATGTTTGCATCTCACAAGATGCATTGCTAATTAGTGGCAATCACAATTACAAGAAACCCCACTTTGATTTGATTGCTAAACCAATAGTGCTTGAAGATGGTGTGTGGATTGGGGCAAGGGCCGTTGTTACGGGTGGTGTTACCTGCCAGAGTCATAGCGTACTATTAATTGCCTCTGTTGCATCATCAAACTTAGATGCTTATAGTATTTACAAAGGAAATCCTGCCGTAAAAATCAAAGACAGAAACATTGAATAACCCCAAAATATCAATCATTACAGTCGTTTACAATGGGCACTTAACCATTGCACAATGCATAGAATCAGTACTTTCTCAAGAGTATCAAAATATCGAATACATAGTAATTGATGGAAATTCTAATGACGGAACTCAATCTATTATTGAATTGTATAAGGACAAGATTACAACCTTTATAAGCGAACCTGACAAAGGTCTTTATGACGCAATGAACAAAGGAATTGAAAGAGCAACAGGTGACATCGTAGGAATTTTAAATGCCGATGATTTTCTTGCAAACAATAATGTAATTACCCAGATTGCCGAGATATTTTCGGAGACTGATACAGATGCTGTATGCAGCAGTGTAGTTATTTATAAGGGAGAAAATTTTGATAAACCGTGGCGATTCTATAATGCAGAAAGGTTTCGCTTATGGCAGTTTAGGTTGGGGAGCCAACCTCCACATCCTGGTTTTTATGTAAAAAGAATTTACTATCAGAAACTAGGGTTGTATGATACTCAATTTCGCATTTCAGGTGATTTTGATATCCTTCTTCGAATGCTCTATGTAAATAAGTTAAAAGCAGTCTATACTAAAAAGATAAGTGTCAAAATGCGTGATGGCGGATTAAGTAGCAGAGGCATTAAAAGTAAAATCAGAATGAACAAAGAGAATCTTATTTCCCTAAAAAAGAATGGGATAAATAGTAATTTCGTTCTGATTTGGCTAAAATACTGCTTTAAAATTTTCCAACTGAAAAGTATCTGAGGTGACTCAAAAAACATCTTCAAATCAGCTAATTAATTAAAATTAATGAGTCAACTAATACACTTACAACAAGTTAAAATCTGATTTCATCAACCAATAGACAAGTCGGAAGTAAAATTCAACTTCTCTATTGCACAATAAAAATAGAGAATATATCTTCGCCCACCTTAAATACTAACGAATTCTACATGGAATCAATCCTCCAAATATTACTTGAGATTATCAAATTTACTTTACCATCAGTTGTTGTAGCGGTAATAGCCTATCTTCTTATCAGCAAACTAACAGAAGACAATCTAAAGAAGTTAGATTATGAAATCAGAAAAGCAAACAATCACACATTCACACCGATAAAACTACAAGCTTACGAGAGATTGGTTCTATTAATGGAACGTATAAGCCCTCCAACACTCATTCAAGAATATAATAATTCGGTATTAAGTGCACTGGAATTAAAAAATATAATGTTGGTTGCAATCAACACCGAATTCTCACATAACATTTCACAACAAATCTATATTTCAAACCAAGCATGGACTCTTACAAAGTTAGTTAAGGAAGAAGTAATTGAGTTCATTAACCTCTCTTTCAATATGCTTGCTAAGGATGCAACCGGTATTGAACTTAGCAAAATAATGATTGATAAAATGATTGAAAACAATAGCCAACCAACCCAAAAAGCAATTGACTTTCTTAAAGCAGAGATAAGACTCTATTTCTAATTCATTCAAGATGTCAAACAAGATTTATAACGATTCAGGAATTGAAATAAAGAGTGAATATGAAGGAGGATTGGAAAGTTCCGGAATCTTTCCATATACTAGAGGTATAAGAAAAGAACAATACAGAGGCAAACTATGGACAATGCGCCAATATGCCGGCTTCAGTACTGCCGAAGAATCTAATAAAAGATATCATTACCTATTAAACAAAGGTACAACCGGGTTATCTGTTGCATTTGATCTACCCACACAAATAGGATACGACTCCAATCACGAAATGAGCATAGGAGAAGTTGGCAAAGTTGGGGTTGCAATTGACTCTTTGGAAGACATGCAGATACTTTTTGATGGCATTAAATTAGAAGATATCACAACTTCGATGACCATTAATGCGAGTGCTTCAATACTTTTGGCAATGTATATTGCACTTGCAAAACAACAAGGTGCTGACTTAAAGAAAATCTCGGGTACGATCCAGAATGATATTCTCAAAGAATATATAGCTCGCGGGACTTATATTTACCCACCCAAACCTTCAATGAGAATCATAACTGACATCTTTGAATATTGCAGTAAAGAGGTTCCCAAATGGAATACAATATCTATATCCGGTTATCACATCAGAGAAGCCGGCTCAACAGCAATACAAGAACTCGCATTCACACTTGCAAATGGAAAGGCATATGTTGAAGCGGCAATAAGAAAAGGACTAGATATTGATGTATTCGGGAAAAGACTCTCGTTTTTCTTTAATGCACACAATGATTTCTTTCAAGAGATTGCAAAATATAGAGCAGCAAGGAGAATGTGGGCAAAAATGATGAGGGAAATGGGAGCAAAAGATCCACACGCAATGATGCTCCGGTTTCATACTCAAACAGGAGGCTCAACATTAACCGCTCAACAACCCGAAAACAATATTATCAGAGTAGCCATTCAAGCACTAAGCGCAGTATGTGGGGGGACACAATCACTTCATACCAATGGTTATGATGAGGCACTTTCACTACCAACAGAGAAAGCTGCATCAATTGCACTCAGAACACAACAGATTATTGCCTACGAAAGTGGTGCTACTTTAACAGATGACCCATTAGGAGGTTCATACTATATAGAAGAACTAACAAACAGAACAGAAGAAGAAGCAAACAAATTAATAAGTGCTATTGATAATATAGGTGGTGCAGTTGCTGCTATTGAGCAGGGATTTATGCAACAAGAAATTGCAAACAGCTCCTATCAATACCAAAAATCTATTGAGAGCAATGAAAAGGTTATTGTGGGAATAAACAAATTTTCTGAAGAAGAGCATCAAAACAATTCTATACTAAAAATTGACGATAGTATTCGCCAAAACCAAATTAAAAAACTAACTCAACTTAGGAATAGTCGAAATAATTCTGAAGTAGAAATATTACTCAATAAAGTAGAAACTGCTGCTAAAGAAAATATCAATCTAATGCCACACATACTAGATGCAGTAGAAGGTTTTGCAACCCTTGGTGAAATTTCTGACAGATTGAGAAAAATATTTGGAGAATACAAAGGATAAAGATTATTTTAGCCCCAGTTAAATAACAATTGTTAGTTCTTTAATGTATATAAACGAAATAGCCAAGTTCACTATGCAAAAAAGAATATTAAAATGCAAGCGAAATAAATTTTTTTTAAGTAAAAATAAACAACAATTTAGCAACCGCATTGAGAGGTGATTGTTAAAGGTGAGAAAGCTAAATAGAATAAGGAATAACAAGAAAAGAGGATAAAACAAAATGACAGAAGAATTACAAAACCACGAAGAAGCATGGAATAAATGCTTAAAGATTTTTAGAGATAACCTTACACCACAAAGTTTTAAAACATGGTTTGAACCAATTACACCTATAAAATTAGAAAATAAGGTACTTACAATCCAAGTACCTAGTCAGTTTTTTTATGAATGGATTGAAGAACACTATGTCGATATTCTCCAGAAATCTCTTCGTAAAGTAGTCGGTCCCGGAGCCAAGTTAGAATACAATGTAATCGTAGAAAATTCTAATGCAGGAAAAATACCTTATACTGTTAATTTACCAACTTCTAAGCAAAATAAGAATACCGCTAATGAAGTTAATATGCCTTTGGAAGTAATTACAGAAATTAAAAATCCATTTATTATTCCCGGAATTAAAAGGCTCAATATCAACAGCCAGTTGCAAAGCAGATATAATTTTGATAACTTTATTGAAGGGGAATGCAACAGGCTTGCTCGTTCTGCAGGCTTCTCAATAGCGCAACAACCCGGTGAAACTGCATTTAATCCATTTATGATTTTTGGAGGAACCGGACTTGGCAAAACCCATCTTGTGCAAGCAATTGGAAATCAAATCAAAATCAACCATAAAAACAAAGTTGTCCTTTATATTCAAACAGGAAAGTTTACAAATCAATATGTTGAAGCTTGTAAAAATAATACTCATAATGATTTCATAAACTTCTACCAACAGATTGATGTACTAATAGTTGATGATGTTCATGAACTCTCCAAAAAAGAAAAGACTCAAGAAATCTTTTTCCAAATCTTCAACCATTTACATCAAAATGGAAAACAAATTATCTTAACATCCGACAGGCCTCCTAAAGATATTAAAGATGTAGATGAACGACTTCTTAGTAGATTTAAATGGGGCTTGAGTGCTGATGTTGAAACTCCTGATTTTGAAACTAGAATAAAAATCCTTGAAAATAAGATATATAGCGAGGGAATTACTTTATCAAAAGAAGTAGTCGAATACATAGCACACAATCTAGATAATAACGTCAGAGAACTTGAAGGTGCATTGATTTCGCTACTTGCACAATCTTCTCTTAATAGAAAAGAAATTGATTTAGACTTAGCAAAGCAAGTAATGAAGAATTTAGTTAAAAATGCCGCAAGAGAAATCTCAATCGACTTTATCCAAAAAGTCGTTTGTGACTATTACAATATTGAAGTTGATACTGTTAAATCAAAAACAAGAAAGCGAGAAATTGTTCAAGCACGACAGATTGCAATGTACTTTGCAAAAGACTTCACTAAGGCATCACTAAAAAACATAGGCTCTCATTTTGGAGGTCGCGATCATTCTACAGTAATTCATGCTTGCCAAACTGTAAATGACTTGATTGATACAGATAAAAAATTCAGATATGATGTAGATGAGCTACAAAAAAGAATTAAAATCAATACTATCTAAACACAATTGAAATTTGCGGCAATCGATATTGGTTCAAATGGTGTTAAATTCCTGATTAGCAGGCCGCTAGATTTAAATTCTTCTTATCCGGTTTTTAAGAAAATTGAATTTACACGTCTTCCATTAAGATTGGGGGATGATGTCTTTAAGAACAAGGAGATTGGCAAAAAAAAAGCAGACCTACTCATTAAGTCAATCAAAGCATTTGCCTTATTAATGGATGTTTACAACGTAGATTACTATCGCGCATGTGCCACCAGTGCAATGCGAGATGCCGAGAATTCAAAGAAAATAATCAATAAAATAAAAAACGAAACAGGAATCGAAATTGAAATCATAAGTGGGGTTGATGAATCTAAATTAATTATCAAATCCTTCTTACATCTATTAGACGAAAAAACAGATTATATTCACATCGATGTTGGAGGTGGAAGTACTGAAATTTCTTATTTAAAAAACCGAAAGGCCTTATTTACTAAGAGTTTTAATATTGGGGTAGTGAGAATGAGAGAAGGAAAAGTGAAGCAAAAAGAATGGGATAAACTTGAAGATTGGTGCAGGCTAAACCTCTCTAAGTTGGGAAAGTTTAAATCTATCGGTACCGGGGGAAGCATGAACAAATTGTATCAACTTGCCGGTACCAAGGAAGGCTCATTCATGTCTCTGAAAAAACTAAAAAGTATCACAAACAAAGTTCATAAGATGAACCATGAAGAAAGAGTTTACAAATTACAACTCAATCCCGACAGAGCTGAAGTAATTGATTATGCAGGTGATATCTACATAAAAATTATGGGTATCATCAATTCGAATCAGATTATTTCTCCTGATTTTGGACTTAAAGATGGTATCATTCAGGAATTGTGGAATGAGTATTTTCATAATAAGGCATCACATCAACTAAAAGTCGTTCCTAAGTGATTTTTATTTTTAATCCATATTCAAATCCATATTTCAACCTCGCTGCTGAAGAATTTTTATTGAATCAGATTACAACAGGATTTATTATGTTATGGCAAAATGATAATACTGTTGTTGTTGGAAAACATCAGAACGCACTTGCAGAAATAAACTTTAAGCATGTTTACGAAAATAACATTAAAGTAGTCAGAAGAATTTCCGGAGGTGGAACCGTATTTCACGACAAAGGGAATTTAAATTTTAGCATTGCATTACCGATTGAAAATGAGAATAAAATAGTAAACTTTATAAGATTTATCAGCCCAGTTATTTCTTACTTAAACTCTTTAGGTATTAAGGCAGAGCCTAGTGGACGTAATGATATTATAGTTGGAGATTTAAAAATAAGCGGCAATGCAGAACATCATTTTCGAAAAGAAAAGCTGATTCTTCATCATGGAACACTGCTTTTTGATTCCGATATAGAAAATTTAGGAAATGCTATTAAAGCTATTCCAAATCGATATTCGGATATGTCAGTTCAATCTATCAGAAGTAAGGTCACCAATATTAGAAAACTCATGCAATTTGACATGGATATAAATAAGTTTTCGGAAGGCCTCGCCCAACATCTTATCCAACATTTTGGTGTTAGAGAAACCAGAGGTTTTTCATGCGATGAGACAGACCAGATAGAAGCTTTGGCAGTTACCAAATATGAAACAGACGAATGGAACTATGGGTATTCACCTTCTTATACTTTTCGCAACTCATTTGAATTTAATGAGTCTATGGGAAATATTTTTTTGGAAGTTGCCAGAGATTCATTGATTACTAAAGTAAAAATTGAACATCCAGATAGGAATCTCTTTGATAATTTAGAAAGAATTATGCTTGGCAAAAAGCATTTCCCTTCAAAAATTGATTCAATTATTAAACACTTTACTCATAATAATACATCTCATTTATCTCCATTAACATTCAGTTTCTTTTAAGCATGAACAAAAAAGAAAAGATATCACTGATCTTAAATGTATTAGATAAAAAATTCTCAAACCCTCCTATTCCTCTACACCACAAGGATACCTATACCTTGCTTATTGCGGTATTACTCTCTGCTCAATGTAAAGATGAACGAGTAAACAAAGTAACCCCGGAGTTGTTTTCTCTTGCTGACAACCCTTTTGACATGATCAAGCTCAGTGTTGAAGAAATCAGAGAAATTATAAAACCTTGTGGACTCTCCCCTGCCAAATCAAAAGCGATTTATGAGTTAAGCAATATTTTACTCACGAAGTACAAAGGTGAAGTTCCAAATAAAATAGAATTGCTTGAAGAATTGCCGGGTGTAGGACACAAAACAGCATCGGTAATCATGTCACAATCATTTGGTATTCCTTCATTTCCTGTAGACACTCATATTCATAGATTGGCCTGGAGATGGGGATTAAGTAACGGCAAATCTGTAACTCAAACTGAAAAAGACCTTAAAAGGCTAAT
This sequence comes from Bacteroidota bacterium, assembly GCA_024103355.1. Taxonomy (GTDB): domain Bacteria; phylum Bacteroidota; class Bacteroidia; order NS11-12g; family UBA955; genus JALOAG01. The sequence continues at coordinate 50,345 of JAGFIU010000041.1, read as the reverse complement.
ACCAAAAGAATTGTGGAATAAAGTCCATTTACAAATCATCTATTTTGGAAGAACTTATTGTCCTGCAAGAGGCCACGACCCTCATACCTGCCCTATTTGTAGTTTTGCAGGAAGAAAAGAGTTATTCAAATAAACATTAAGCTACTTGCCTTTATTGTAACAAAAAAGGGTTAACTGTTGTTAACCCTTTTTATTCAGTATTATTTGGACTCAGAATTTGTTGCCGGTTCTTCTTTTGGCTCCGGATGTTTTGCCTGAAAATCCTTTATTCTTGCATTGACTAGCTCCTTAGGAAGCACATTGTCTTCTCCTAACATATAGATAATAAACTCTTCCAAGCGGTCTTCGTCAATTTTCTTGGCAATTACTTTCTTTTCGCTGTCTAACAAGAAAATGGTTGGATTAGCTTGAATATCATAATGTTGTCTATTGACAGGCCATGGGAAATATCGGTCAGTCTTGCAAACATTAGTAAAAATTTTATTGAGTTCAGGATGTTCATTGGTGTATTTAACCCATTCGTCATATTTTCCTTCTGAAGATACCGCATAAACTGAAATAGTATCTCCCATACGTTTTTTTAAATCTTCTACTTTAGGTAATACCTTTTTGCAATGCCCACAAGTAGGATCCCAAAAAATCAAAACTATATAACGTCCTTTTTCTTGATACAAATGATGGTATTGGTCATTAATGTCAGCACATCTCAAATCAGGAACCTTTGTTTTACAAGTAGTATAACCTATCATCTCAGCTTTTTCACAAATCTTGGCAATGGTAGTACTGTCTGCCCAGAAAGCTTTCCCTGCACAATAGAATTTTCTAGCCATGTGTGCAAAAACAGCATCATGACACATCACTTTGCTAGTTTCATATTTGCGAGTCATATACCAAATATAAAATCTTTCTACCTCTTTGTTGCCATCCATCTTAGCAGAAACAATATCAATGTATTTAATGAGAGAGTCAGGGTCTTGGCTTATAACTTTATCATAAAATCTATCGAGAATATTTTGAAATATTGCACCCGGGGTTCTTGTTAATCCTTCTTCTTTCAAGTCTATATTATCCCAATAATGTGCAACATAATAGTTGTACTGCCATTGTTTAGCATCTTCCGGAGTCATTCCTTCTGGGGCATCGGGAACCTTGGGTTGTTCCATCATCAAAAGTACATGGGATAATAAATCTTTTGGGTATTCTTTAATTTGCTTTTGTTTGTATGCATCAACTTCCTTATCTATCACTTTTTTGGCTTCATCATCCTTTGCTTTGCTCCTCTCAATTCCTTTCTTTGTTAGAAACAGATTGTATGCAACAAAACGAGTATTTTCAGGCGAACCCGTGATGACCATTTCTTGGTAATAATCTTCCTTGGTTGTATCAGTTTCTATAGAGAAGTAATTATTGTCGGTTGATAATATTTCAAAATAGGACATTCCGGGCAGAAGTACCATATAAATCCCCCTTTCGAGTCTGTCCTTCCCTGAAAATGTGGCAATACCTTTAGCGTCTGCAAAGGCTGTATCTCGAGCATAGGGTTTATCTCCAAGGTAATTTGCGAGAATAAACTGACTCCCAGGCTTAATCCCTTTGATTTTTACCTTTATTGCATATCCTTCACGAGCAGGAGGATAATCATCTTTACTGTTTTTGTTTTGTGCACATGCAGTTAGTCCTGAAAGCAAAACGAGTATGCTGAAAAGGTATTTTTTCATATATATTTAGTTTTTAGATTTGCAAAGATAGTTCTTGACTGAACAAGTATTATACCAATGTAGATGAAAAAAACGAGTATATCGAATGATTTCTTTGAACAAGTTTGGGAAACAGTTAAACAAATACCGGAAGGAAGAGTTACTTCTTATGGAGCTATTGCACGTTTCTTAGGAGCAGCAAGTAGTTCCAGAGTGGTTGGATATGCATTAAACAGCCTTGGCAATGATAAAAAGCATGGCGTACCTGCTCACAGAGTAGTAAATCGAAACGGACTCATTACCGGCAAATTTCATTTCAAGTCCGTAAGTATGGAAGAGTTGCTTGCGAGAGAAGGTGTTTTGGTTAAAGACAATAAAATTGTTGATTTTGAAAATATATTTTGGGACCCTGAAAGTCTTGTAAAATAACATCAAATATACTTAAATCACAATGATTATATTTGCAGATGTGAAATACTTTGTGTTGTTCACTTCACTAATAATAGGAATCTGCCAAATCTCTGCTCAGGATTTTGAAAAAAGCGCGAAAACTAATCCAATCCCCTTTAGAAGTTTTCAAGACAGTTTATATTTAGAAGAAAACAACTCTTTGATACGGTTGGCTGATACTCTTTATAAATCAATTTCCAGAAAGAAGAAAGAATATATCCTCAATAATACTCCAACCTGGGAGGATTATCAAAACTTTTTAGATTCAACTGCAAAGCAGAAATATTCTGAAACTACATTCAGATACAAATTCTTATTGTTCAAATCCGGGCTCAACAAACAATTTAAGAGGGTTTTTAAGGATGCCAAGGAATCAGATATTAATTTAAAAAAAAGTGAACCCCTTCATTTCTTTCTTGAACATGGCATTCATCCTGATTATGACCGAGAATTTTGTTATCTAAATTTGGAAATGAAACGGGGCAAAAAAGACAAAATTAGAATTAGGATTTTGCTTCTTAAAATGAATGGAAATTGGTACTTTGCCGATGAGCTGAGTTTGATAATTATAACAAAAAAGTAGCTCTTTATTTCAAGTCAGGTGTGAACAAAGTCACATCATAAGAAAAGGTTTTGCCATTTTTAAGTTTGATATTAACTGAAAACTTTTGGTCATTTTCACCCTTATCTAATTCAAATTCAGGTGCAAAAACAAGGGTGGGCATCGCATACCCATTTACAACCGGCTCAACTATAACCGGTATTTCCTTTCCTGCACTGTTTTTCACCTTAATAACAGCACCTTCAACGTCATCAAAGACAGAAAAAGTCCATTTAGAAAAACATAGCATTTTGGGAGTATAACCTGCATTAGGATATGCTATAAAACGTTCTTTATAATAGACTGAATCTCCAACATTTGCATTATCCATGACCCACAAGACTTGCGAAGTAGGTCCTGCTCCAAAGCCCATATTTAAAGAAAGGGGATATTGAAGCCATCTTCTATTTCCTTGACTCCCTGCTTTATCACCCATCAATGCCGTAATTGCTAATGACGGATTTGACTCTCTGACTAAAAGACTTTTATCTGCACCTTCTTTTCCTGCTTCAGTAAAGCAGCGAAGTCCATCAACCATATTATGTGTCAGATTCTTGTTTGCCTCGAATGATAATGCTGCAAATTGACATTTTTCGTTTAAATCTTTTGTAAAATAAACTTGTTTGCGAACACCGGAGACTCTTCTAAAATAATTGACTCTTTGCAAAACCCTCTCATAAACATCTTTCGAAACCGAACCTATTTCACAATTGGCAGGTAGCATATTGGTAGTAAAAGCAACCTCTCCTGCTTTGGGTTCTTTGCCCCATGTTGCAATTCGTGAACCGTAATAATTCATTTTAAAATCTAAGTTAGCCAAATTGCGAAGTTTGTCTTCTTGAAGATATTTTTTATCTGCGGGAAAATCTTGAATAGCTTCTTCAAAAATTGAATATGCTCGAAAGAAATAATTATTGGCAGCAAGTGAATCAATAAATCTATACTTTATACTTTTATATACGGGTTCCACCTTTGATTTATTTTTTGTTTTGCGAATCAAGCCAAACATCTCATGTGCATAATCAATAGCCAATAATGGCAATTGACTTTTTGACCATTTTGTTAGCATTGATATCAACTGTAATTCATTTTCACCCTTCCTTCCGGGTCGATTATATTCTGCTAAGAGCATTAATACAGCATATTCTTTGTTCCCCGCATTAAATTCATTCTCCGCAATAGTCAAATATTCTTTTGCACTAACAGTGTCTTTATTGAGCAATTCACTTACCCACTTTTGAATTAACCAAGCAAAAATATCTTTATGATAGTAGGAAGTACTATAATCGAGTAGTTTCCTAAATATTTCTATGGGCTTGTTTCCTACAAAAATATCAAATTTTTCAATCCAACCTCTATCCTCTCTATTGGCTCTTTCAAGCCTATCCAATACAAAAATTCCAAGCAATGAATCACAATAGGCAATCTCGTTATTGGATAATGCATTCTTGAACAGATATATATATAGTGCGTTTTCTTTTATTAGAAAGAAGGAATCTGAGGGGTAATCTTGCAATGCAGCTCTCACTTCTGCCAAGTAATTTAAAGATGGCGGGAGTGTCCTTACTCTAACTCTGTACAGCCCATAACGATTCCCTTTTAAAATATGATCATCCGGAAACATTTCTAAGCCCATTGAGACATAAATATTCGCAGAATCCCATTTTTCTTCGCCCATATAATACTCTGTTAGGAAACGATATGCTTTAAAATGAGCTTGATTAATAAACCCACTCTCCGAAAATGTTGAGAAGTTATTTTGTGCTACTGTCTTAAACAATTCAACTGCCGCTGGTCTTTGTTCTTCATACCAATAACACGAACCTAAATAAAATAAGGCGTTTGTATCATTCGGATTAAATTTCACACTCAATTCAAAATATTGCTCTGCTTTATTATATCGTTCTTGTTTGAAATACTTTTCACCTTCTGCATTATTCTCAGTTGCCAGCAATTTCAAATAATCTCCGAAAACTGTTTCAACTAAGTTTTCTTCGTCTTTTTCCATTGCTCTTTGTGCCGCTTTTACCGCGTTTTTCAATCCATTGCTATATTTCTCAGAAGTTGAAGGGGTTTTAAATAAATAATATAATGACTGGGATTTGTATATCAATGCAAGAATATCCTTGCTATCTTTCTTTAAAGCTTTTTCTGAGAATTTTAAAGCACGTTCGTACTTTTTCTCTTTTAATGCTTTCTCTGCTTTAATGGTTTCCTTTTGTTGCGCGATAGAACCCAATGGGATAAGAACAAAGAGCAAAAGGACTCCGATTTTAAAAATTGATGATTTATTGTTGAATGCCATATATTATCTAATTTGGTTAATACTCCATGCTTGAGGTTTATCAGAAAAATAACGCTTGGTTTGTGTCCAAGTAGTTTTGAAAAGATCGCTTGCTCGATATTTTTCAAGTGATTCATTATTGTCCCACAAACTTAAAGTAAACATCACATTCTTTGCCCCCTCTTGTGAATATAATTTAACACCTCGGCATCCTTCCATCTGTTCTATTAACGGCAATACATGGTCTATCAACTTTAAAAAGTTATCCACTTCTTCCGGCTTAAAAGTCATTTTAACAATTCGCTTAATCATTGGTTTTAATAACGTTCTATGTATATATATTGAGTTTTGTCGAATCCAAATAATTGTTTTGCATTGCCATAGGTGAATGAGATAACAAGATAGTCAGATGAGTTAAATGTAGCGATGAGTGCCCCCTTCTCACTTTGATAATATCCGGAGCTTATTCGGTCTATAAAATCACTTCTATTTACAATAATTCGATATTGATGTTTACCCACAAACGAATAGAACTCATCCTTTTTAATATTAACAATCGCATTACCAAACCTATCAAAAAGAACATAATATGCTTTCATCATATTGGCATTTTGTTGAGGAGTTTTAAAAATCTTTATCTCGGGTTTGAAACCAGGTACAAACTCGTTTGGCAATCTATTCTCTATCAACGGTTTAATCATCTTTGGATAAAAACTTTCTAAAAAAGAAGATTGATAAAACTTGCCCAAAGAAAAAAATTCAGCATTTTCATTTCTTAGAACTTCAGTCAAAATACCATTATCCGGTGCGAAGAACCAATGATTATCGAGTTTTGCTGCTACATGAACAACCGAATCAATATTCACACCTACAAGATGAAAAGCATGACCACTCACTTTTTTATATGTGGATGCAAGCAAAAATACTGCTTGTTCGAGATTCCATGGGCTAATGTCATGTGAAATATCCAGAATAGGAACTTCCCCTAGTTCTGCATAAATCGCACTTTTAACAGAAGCGATGTAATGCGAACCTGTCCCGAAATCAGAAATTAATGTAATGACATTCACTTAAATAAAAATAGTAATTTTGGGGCAAATTTATCGGACACTTCACTAATAAAAGAAAAAGTTTGCAAGAAAAGTTAATTACCATTGATGGCATTGAGCCTCAACGAATTTACGGGAGTAATGATTACTCATTAAATCTAATAAAAGAACTCAATCCCAACGTTAAAATTGTTGGGAGAGGAAACGAAATCAGAATTAAGGGAAACTCTAAAGACATCGATAGTTTTGAGTCAAAATTCAATCAATATCTAACTTTCTTAAGTAAGAATGTCAATATAAGCGACTATCATTTGTATGAAATCTTTGGCCCTGAGAAAACTGAAATGAGAGAAAAGAACGTGCATTCACCAGAACACACACACCATAAGCATCCTCATGGCGTTGTCATCTTATACGGGAATGATGCACGCCCAGTAATTGCAAGAACGCTCAATCAACAAAAGATGGTTGAGAGTATAGAGCAAAATGATGTAGTTTTTGCCGTTGGGCCGGCAGGAACAGGAAAAACTTATACTGCTGTTGCACTGGCAGTTAGAGCTCTAAAAAACAAAGAAGTTAAAAAAATCATTCTCACGCGACCTGCTGTTGAAGCCGGTGAGAGTTTGGGATTCTTACCCGGTGATTTAAAAGAAAAAATTGACCCTTATTTGCGACCTCTCTATGATGCACTCGAGGACATGATTCCTCTAGACAAACTAAGAATATTTTTAGAGAACAGAACCATTGAGATCGCTCCACTCGCATTTATGAGAGGAAGAACACTGAATAACTGTTTTATCATTCTGGATGAAGCCCAAAATACAACAGATTTACAACTAAAAATGTTTCTAACTCGTATGGGAAAAGAAGCAAAAGTCATTGTTACCGGGGATCTCAGTCAGGTTGATTTGCCTCAGAAACAAAAATCCGGTCTCAAAAGAGCTATAAAAATATTAACCGATATTGAAGGTATCAAAATCATTCACCTAAATAACAAAGACGTTCTTAGGCACAAATTAGTTGTGGAAATTCTTAAGGCCTACGAAGCTGAAGGAATTGTCGAAGGATAAACATAATCATATAAATTTGCGCCCTCAAAAATAAATAATGAATATTATGGCAGCAGAAATGGATACCGAATTAATGGCGACTAACTTCTTCTTTAGAAACCAAACTTCTTTCTTCAGAGGAAAAGTTAGAGACGTATATAATCTCGCAGATAAATACATCGTTTTAATTGCATGTGACCGTATATCAGCCTTTGACAACGTGCTTCCTAAAGCAATTCCTTACAAAGGGCAAATCTTAACACAGATTTCATCTCTATTCCTCGATAAATGCAGTGATATTATTCCTACATGGAAAATCTCCACACCTGACCCCAATGTTACTATCGGATATAAGTGCGAAGCTATTCCTGTGGAAATGGTTGTGAGAGGCTATTTGTGCGGACATGCCTGGCGTGTTTACAAATCAGGAAAACGAACCATCTGCGGAGAGAAACTACCCGAAGGACTTAAAGAAAACGACAAGCTACCCCACCCGATTATCACACCTACATTCAAAAATCACGCTGGACACGATGAGGATGTGACAATGAAAGATATTATTGAGCAAAAACTTTGCACAAAAAAACAACTTGATAAAATGGCAGATGCTTCCCTTAAATTATATGAAAGGGGTGTTCAACTTGCTGCGGAGCGCGGGCTAATTTTGGTAGATACAAAATATGAATTTGGAGTATATGACAAAAAAATAATGCTTATTGATGAAGTTCATACTCCGGATTCCTCAAGATTTTTCTATCTCGATTCGTATGAAAAAGCACAAAAAGCAGGAAAAACTCAGAAACAACTTTCAAAGGAGTTTGTTAGAGAATGGTTGATGGCAAATGGTTTCTGGGGAGAGAAAGGACAATTGGTTCCTGAAATGACACCTGAGTTCATTGAGTCTGTGACTGCTCGCTATGTAGAAATGTATGAAACATTTACTCAATCTAAGTTTGTTCCAAGAGATTACACCAACATTCAAACTCAAATTGAAGATGCTATTAACAAAGCAATAGAGTCATTCGAGTTCTAATTTTGCAACCTAACCTATTTTTGATATCTTAGATATAAGTTATCATTGGAAACAAAGTAACAAAGTTTATTTCTTTTGTATTTTACTACTTCTTTCTAATTGATTCAAAAATCTGTGATAAGCCTTGGCATTGCGATTATGCTCATCCAAATTTTCAGCAAAGATATGTAAGCCTGAAAAATCAGGTTTTGCACAAAAATACATATATTGATGATGCTCGTAATTAAGCACCGCATCAATTGCTTGAACAGAGGGAATACAGATGGGACTAGGAGGAAGTCCAACAATATCGTATGTGTTATAAGGGTTTTCAACTTGCGTATGCTCTACTAAAATGCGTTTCATTGACATGCTATCCAACGCATATTTGACGGTTGGATCTGCTTGAAGTTTCCACCCTTTCCTTAACCTATTGAGATACACCCCTGCTATACGAGGCATTTCGTAAACTTGATTTGTTTCTTTATCTATAATAGATGCTAAAATCGAGACTTCCAATATTGTTAAGCCCACAGAGTCTGCTTTGACTCTTCGTTCTATATTCCAAAATCTCTTATACTCTTTATAAAATCGCTCCAGAGTCTCATCAGCTGTAGTAAACCAATACATATTGTAAGTATTAGGAATAAACATTGCTGCTACTGTTTTTTTATTAAATCCATACTTAGACAAATAAGCATTACTATCTAACATTACTTGAAAGGAATCCTTGTCAGGTTCCAAATATTTTCCTAACAACACTGGGATATTATTTAAATCTGTTGAACCTCGAATCGTAACATTAACTGTATAGGTACTACCGCTCCTAAGAAGTTTCGCTATTTCACGATTATTCATAGTGGGCAAAAACTCAAACCTTCCTGCATGAAGATTCTTTTCGACATTCATTCTCTCCGCTATCCATATAAATACCTTTGGGTGTTTTAATCCACAATTCTTATGTAACTTCATTGTTACATTTTGTAAATTATCCCCTCTTTGAACAATTAATCGATAAGGCTCTGTAATAGTGAGAGCTGGAGAGTAAATATAATACCACAAAGTTATTCCACATGCTGAAACAACCAAAACTATTACAAATAATGACTTTAGAAAAATTCTCAGAATTCTCATTAATACAGTTGCGGGCAAATTTAATCATACAAGTAATAAAATAAATTAGTTTTGTGCTCATGAAAAATGCCTTAAATATTGCGCTTATTGGTTATGGAAAAATGGGAAAAGAAATCGAGAAGATTATTGTTGAACGAGGGCATAAGATCTCTACTATTATTGACAGCAAGACAGATAAGAAAGCACTCATTCTATCAAAAAATGATGTTGCTATCGAATTTACCCAACCCAAGTCAGCTATTGGGAATATTGAATTTTGTGTAAATAACAAGATTCCAATTATTGTTGGGACAACCGGATGGTATGATAATTTTTCACACATAAAAAATCTTGTATTGGAAAAAAAATCCGCTGTTTTTACTGCTACAAACTTTAGCATAGGAGTTAATATTTTTTTTCAGATTAATAAAAAACTTGCATCCATTATGAATCAATACCCTGAATATCAGGCCTCTATTGAAGAAATTCATCACACCCAAAAGAAAGATGCACCCAGCGGAACAGCAATAACCACTGCCGAACAAATACTTTCGACTTATAATCTGAAAGACAAATGGATAAGTATTGAAGAGGGGGACTATAAAGACATTGAAGGAAACGAAATTCCAATATATTCATTTAGAAAAGAACATATTCCGGGTATTCACAAAGTTAAATGGGATTGTGATATAGATGAAATCGAATTCTCACATTCTGCACACAATCGGAGAGGTTTTGCATTAGGTGCTGTACTTGCTGCCGAGTGGATAATAGGAAAACAAGGTGTTTTCAATATGGATGACATGTTGGGGTTTGAGTAAAAAACTTACTTTTGCAAAGCAATTTAACAAAATGAAAAAGCTATTTTTTATCACTACACTTCTGACTATTAGCAGCTTAGCAAACTCACAAGCTGAACCGATTTTAAAATCAAAAAAGGGAATCTACATTCACCCCCAAACGGGTGATTGGGGAATTGGAACAAGCGTAAATCCTTTCTTTTCCTATATTGGAAGTATGTTTACAAACAACAATGTAGTTCCGGGACTTGATTTTCAGAACCTTAATATTAAACGATTTATTGATGAGAAAAATGCCCAAAGAGCCGGTATTATGCTTAAGAGTAATTATCACAGAGAAAGAATAGTTGTAAATAATCTTGACCCAAATGCCGAGCCGGGTTCAACCGTAAACGATCATTTAACACAATATGAGTTCAATATTACCCTAACATACGGTATTGAAAAAAGGAGAGGTTCAGGAAGACTTCAAGGTATCTATGGTGTAGAAGGGCTCTTAGGATACGGAACCGGAAGTAAAACCAAATTCAAATATGGAAACAGCATGGAGCATTATGCAGGTTCAATTGGTAATAACCGTCCACTCACAATTGCAGCTACACCCTACACCTTCTCTATAGGTGCACAAGGATTTTTAGGATTCGAATTTTTCTTTGCTCCCAAAATTTCGATTGGTGGAGAAGCTGTGTTAAACGCAACCTATACTTTTGGCGGGCAAAACATTAATAAGTCGGAAGTATGGGACCCGGTCGCATTAAATTCAAATACGGTTACAACAAGCCTTAACAACAGGACAGGCGATATCAACTTTGGTTTAATAAACTGGAGTAATCTTAGATTGATGTTCTATTTCTAATCAAATTAACACATGAAAAAGTTTTCAATTACCGCTCTAATCATAATGATTAGCGGTTTCTTGCATGCACAACAAGAGTATTCTATTTTTTATGCCGACCCCAATGCAGCTGAGCGCGAGCATTATGCTGACATTACCAATATGAAGGTCGAAGTCAGTTTTGATGTAAATGATATGAATGGAGGGAAAGTCATTGGCAAGGTTACACATAGTTTTAAACCACTTATTCCTGCTGTAGATTCACTTTTTTTTGACGGACCGGATATCCTCATAAAAAAAGCAGAATTGGATGGCAAAACTGTTAAGTTTAACACGAGTAAAACAGGAGTTACTGTTTATTTCACACCCGCTTTAACCTGGGAAAAAAGCTACAACCTGTCATTCGAATACGAAGCTCATCCGCGAAAAGGTCTTTATTTCATAGGTTGGGATAGACCTGAATCTACCGAAAAACCCGATCTTTTCAAAGTTAGAAGACAGATTTGGTCCCAAGGACAAGGTATAGATAATCGCTATTGGATTCCCATGTATGATAACATGAATGATAAATACACTACCGAAACAGTAATTACATTCCCGGAGCCTTACAAAGTATTATCAAATGGTAAACTTTTATCACAAAAGAAAAACAAAGACGGAACAATTACATGGAATTACCGTTTGGATAAGCCACATTCCGGTTATTTGGTAATGCTTGCCATAGGTATTTATGAAGTCAAATCAACCAAAACAAAGAGAGGAACCCCGGTTAATTTTTGGTATTATCCTGAATTTAAAGATAGGGTTGAGCCTACGAGCAAATACACAGAAAACATTATAGAATTTTTGGAAGATGAAACAGGAGTGCCATATCAATGGGGTTCATACAGTCAGATTATGGTACAAGACTTTCTTTACGGGGCAATGGAAAACACCTCTGCGACAGTATTTGGAGATTTTTTCTTTGTTGATGATAGGGCTTACGAAGACAGAAACTACATAGGAGTTAATGCTCATGAACTTACACACCAATGGTTTGGAGACCTGATTACCGCAAGATCTGCCAATGATATTTGGATGCAAGAAAACTTTGCAACTTATTATGCAAAATTGTTCTACGGTTCGATTCCTGAATTTGGACAGGATGAAATGAAAATGAATGAATTAGGTGAATACCAGTCTGCATTCAAAGCATCTGAATCAAATAACCTACCCATCAGGCATACACAAAGCGGTTCTGCAAGGGCATATCCAAAGGGTTCTGCCGTGTTGCAAATGCTTCGTTATGTTGTAGGTGATGAAGCTTTCAAACAAACCATTAAATATTATCTTGAAAAACATGCATTCCAAAATGTTGAAGCAGCTGATTTTCAAAATGCTTTCAAAGACCGCTTGGGGATGAACTTAGATTGGTTTTTTGAAGAATGGATTCTTAAAGGCGGAGAACCACATTACAAAGTAAATTGGACTAATACAGATAATGCAACTATGATTACCGTTGAACAAATTCACAAAATGGATTTTGTTACAGGGCCTTTTAAAATGCCTATCAAGTTTGCTGTTTATTATACTGATGGAAGCGTTGACAGACAAAAAGTTATGATTGACAAGCGTTTTCAACAAGTTTTAATTCCAGATCCAAGCAAGAAAACTGTCAACTTTGTTGTTTTTGATGAAAACTCTGAAATAATGAAGAAGATGACCTTTGAGCGAAGCCTTAAAGAGCTAACTGAACAAGCATTGAAGGCGGTTAATATGGCCGACAGACTTGAAGCAGTGCAGTCACTTGCAAGCTTTAGCTTCAGCGAAAAACAAAATGTCATTGAACAAATTATCAATAACAGCAATGAATTTCATTCAGTTAAGGCAGAAGCGTGGAAACAATGGCTCAACGCTAATAAAGAGAATGGCAAATTACCCAAGATTGATTTGAAAAAAGAGCACAGAGAGGTTAGAATGACTCTTGCTAATAATCTTAATCCTGAACAGAATGAACAACGCGCTCTTTTGGAGCAATTACTTGAAGACCATTCATATCAAGTTATTGAAACAGCTTTGGACAATCTTTTTTCATCAATGTTTTTACAGACAAATACGGGATATTATCAATTGGCAGGTCTTTGGTTATCAAAAGTTAAAGACTTGGAAGGAATGGCTAAATCTATCAGAATCAAATGGCTAGAATATTCTATTGTGGTGAGTTCAAGCAAGGAAGAAACTGCCAAGTTTTTGGAGGAACTAATTAGGTACAGCAGTGCAGATTACGAATTCAGAACAAGGGTAAACGCTTTCGAATCTCTTGGCAGATTGAACTATGCTAATGAAGCAGTTTTCAACAATCTTTTTGAAGCAATCTCAAGACCTAATTCCAGGTTAGCAGGTCCTGCCAACGAGGTTTATAAAAGATTTGCATCACAGCATCCTTACAAACTTCTTATTTATCAAACTTTAAAGAATCAACCTTATTTGATAAAAAAATTGTTGAGAGACAAAGGATTCACGATAAAGTAGTGCTGAAGCCTCTCCTATTGTTCTCCTAAATAAAAACTTGCAAAACAAAGATAGGAGCCAATCTTCGTTCTATTTTGCAAAACTGATTTCATATTAACCAACAAAAAATCTTGTCTCCAAATTTCTTATCTTTGTTAGCCCTAAAATGGAATGTACCACTCTATTCTAAGAAATAAATTAGATTCTTTTATCAGCAAATACCATCGTATGCAACTACTGCGCGGTGTTGTAGCTGTTGTGGGTATTTTCCTAAGCACATATCTGATTGCTGCACTCCTTGAATATTATGGTAGGTTTGGGACCGGTGTAAGGGCAGTTCTGTTCTTTTCTATCCTTGCTGTAACGCTATGGGTTGTCACTAAAAATATTGTTATACCTCTTTTGCAACTTTTCAAATTGAGCAAAGGAACTCTGAGTTATGAAAAAGCGTCTCTGATTATTGGTAACCATTTTCCCGAAGTACAAGACAAATTACTGAATGCACTGCAATTGGAAACCATGTCTGAATCGGGTTCAAATAATGAATTATTGCTCGCTGCGATTGAACAAAAAACAAAGGAAATATCAGGAATACCTTTTCTTAATGCCATTACATGGGAAGGTGTGAAAAAAGTAGCCAAATACAGCTTGATTCCCGTGAGTTTATTTTTGATTGCAATTATTTTTAACTCGGGTGTTTTTCTAGAGAGCGGGGAAAGAATTATTCATTTCAAAACACATTATGCCATTCCTGCCCCTTTCAAATTTTTGATAAATGAAAATAACCCCAAAATATACAGAAATCAAGATTATACAGTAGAACTGCAAACCCCGGGAGACCAAATACCATCAGAGATGTTTATCATTTCTGCCGGAAATACAATGAAAATGGAATCTGTATCAAAAGGCAAGTTCTCATTTACATTTAGGAATATTCAATCAACCCGCAGTTTCCACTTCACCACCGGCAAATACAGTTCAGGAGAATATACACTGACTGTTATTCCCAAACCGATTATACTTAATTTTAATGTTGCACTGCACTACCCTGCTTATCTACAAAAGAAGAATGAAACATTAGATAATGTAGGTGACCTTACTATACCCGCAGGAACTCAGGTCATTTGGACATTTAAAACAAAAGATGCTGACAAGCTAAAGTTATATTTTGATACAGTCCAAAAAATCGCGCAAAGAGACAAAGACAATAATTTCGTTCTTAATCAAAGATTTTTGCACAATACTGCTTATCAAGTTAGTATTCTTAATTCAGAAACAAAAGGCGTTGACAGCATTGGCTTTCATATCAATATCATAGCGGATGAATACCCAAGCATTTTTTCTGAACAGCAAAAAGACAGCAATATGATATATACCAATTATTTATTTGGTGAAGCGAGTGATGACAACGGAATCAGCCGACTTACTTTCTTCTATAAAACCGTTGGTAAAGAAGAAAACTACAAAAAAATTGAATTGCCGGTTTCAGGTACTTTTAAACAAAACTTTTTCCTTCCTGTTAATCTGAAAGATTTGGGAATAGAACAAAATCAAGAATTGGAATATTATTTCCAAGTCTGGGACAATGACAAAGTACTCGGACCTAAATCTACTAAAACATCTACTCAAACACTCAAAAGGGAATCAGACAAAGAACTTGAGAACAGAGTAAGTGAAACCGGAAAAGCACTTCAGGCAAACATGCAGAATTCATTGCAAAAAGCGGCTGAATTACAAGAGAAAATCAAAGCTTTAAACAATGAATTAAAACAAAAAAGCAACCTTACATGGGAAGACAAACAAAAAATTGAGAAATTACTGGAAGAACAAAAGAAATTGCAGGAAGAGATTGAAAAAATGAAGAAGGATTTCCAACAACGCAACGAATACGAAGACCAATTCAAAAACAAGAATGAAGAGTTAAGGAAAAAGCAGGAACAAATTCAAAAAATGTTTGATGAGTTGTTTGATGATAAAACAAAAGAGTTGTTTAAAAAGTTAGAGGAAATGTTGATGCAGCAAAACAAAGACAAGATTCAGGAAAAACTGAATGAAATCAACAAAAACAACAAGGATTTGGAAAACATGTTAGACAAAACCTTGGAACAGTTTAAACAATACGAACTTGAGAAAAAAATCAATGAAACAACCGATAAACTTGAAAAGCTTTCTGAAAAACAAGAAGAGTTAAAGAAAAAAACAGAAAACTCCGACAAATCCCAAAACCCTGAATTGCAAAAACAACAAGAAGAGTTGAACAAAGAATTTGAGTCAGTGCAAAAAGATTTGGAAGAAATAAAACAAAAAAACAACAATCTGGAAGAACCGATGAAACTTGATGACACAGAGGAATCAAGTCAGGACATTCAATCAGATATGAATCAAGCGGAAGAGAATATTTCAAAGAACAAAAAAAACAGTGCTACCAAAAACCAACAAGATGCTGCCAAAAAGATGAAAGAACTTGCTCAAAAAATGGAGCAACAAATGCAAGAAAACCAGCAACAACAAAATGAAGAAGACTACAATACCTTGCGTCAACTATTGAAGAATTTGGTGCTGCTATCTAATAAGCAAGAAGAAATTATGAAGGAGTTTAACAATATCAGAGAGTATAATCCTCGCTATATTGAGCTCTCCAAAAAACAAAAAGAATTACGTCAATCAGCTTTGATGATAGAAGACAGTCTAAACAATCTTGCAAAAAGACAGCCCATGATTTCATCTTATGTAACAAAGGAGTTGGGGTCGTTGACAAACAATATGGAAGGGGCTGTTTCAGATTTATCGGAAAGATATACCGGTTCCGCAGTGGTGAAACAGCAATATGCAATGACCCACACCAATAACCTTGCAGTATTTCTAACAGAAATTCTTCAGCAAATGCAGCAGCAAATGAATGAAGAAAAGAAAAAAGACGGAGAGCCTAAGGATGGTGAGCCAAAACAAAGTTGTGACAACCCCGGTCAAAAAAATCAGATGGGTAAAGGAAAACCCAAACCGGGAATGCAAGGGATGAAACAATTGCAAGACAGACTCAATCAAATGATGAAGGATATGCAACAGCAGAAAATGAACGGAAAAAATCCTTCAAGTGAAGAATTTGCAAGAACTGCTGCACAACAAGAAGCATTGAGAAGAGAATTAGAAAGAATTGAAAAAGAAATGGGAGAACAAGGTCAAGGGAATACAGAGCTGATGAAAGAAATTGAAAAAACACGAAAGATGATGGAAGAAACTGAAAAACAACTTTACAACAAGCAGCTTGACACCCGGACTATTCAAAGACAAGAAGAAATTGCTCATCGCTTGTTTGAGCATGAAAAAGCTGAGCGAGAACAAGGTGAAGACGAGAAACGAAAAGGTGAAACTGCTACCGAGAAAGAGAGAAAAATACCACCTTCAATAGAAAAATACCTCAAAGAAAAAGCCAAAGAACTTGAGTTTTATAAAACACTCCCACCGGAGTTTAGTCCATATTACAAGGATAAGGTGAAAGATTATTTCCAAAATTTACAATCCTGAAAAAGCAAAATGATTTTGTGTATCGAAACAAGCGGTGAAATATGCAGTGTTGCCTTGGCAGACAACATATACTCCGTTTTCTATCTTGAAAATAAAGAAGCAAATGCTCATTCAAAGGTATTGCTTCCTATGATAGATAAGATTTTGACTGAAAACAATATTTCCAGAACTGAACTTAAAGCAATAGCACTTTCCTCGGGCCCCGGCTCATATACAGGGCTGCGAATTGGAAGTGCTGCCGCAAAAAGTATTTGTATGGCTTTGACTATTCCTTTAATTGCCATTGACACTTTAGAGATTTTGGCATTCAAAATGAAAAACAATGCACACAATGCAGATTTTCTAATTCCGCTTTTAGATGCACGGAGAATGGAAGTTTATACTGCCGTTTTTGATTCCAACGCAAAGCGAATAAGTGAAGACCAACCTCATATATTGTCATTTCAGACACCCGATTTGTGGAATCATAAGAACGTTGTACTTGCCGGTTCGGGAGCAAACAAAACTTTTCATTTCCTTAAAGAAATAGGAGTAAACACTGAAATCATAGAAAACTGTTATCCTGACGCTCAAAGTATGGTTCACATTGCTTTTGACAGATTTGAACAAAAGAAATTTGACAATCTGATTAATTTTGAACCTGCTTATCTTAAACCCTTTTATACCAACGCAAAACCCATTCAACACAACAGCTAAATGAAACCTTTATCAATCATAGAATTTCAAAAAGAGTTGCCAAATGCTCTGATTTTGGATTTAAGAAATAAAAATATTTTTGAAAACGGATTTATTCCAAATTCAATAAACATTGGGATTGATGGTGCATTCAAAGACATCCTGAACCTTATTGTTGAAAAGGACAGAAAAATTATTTTGGTTTGTTCTGACAAAATCGAAAATGAATGTGCTACACTTCTTGCCAAACAAGGTTTTATAAACATTATAGGTTGGTTAGAAGGCGGTTTTGAAAATTGGCAGCAATCATCAAAGAAAATTGATATGATGATAATGATTCAAGCCGATGAATTAGCAACAGATATTTATTTTTTAAACGAACACGAGATTCTGATTGACACAAGAGAGTTTGATGAAAGAAAATTAGATTTTATTGAAAACTCAATCCATATACCTTTAGAAGATATTTCTGATAAAATAGCTGAACTAGACCGAACTAAATCCTATTATATTATTGGCATTGACGGATATTCAAGCGTTGCAGCAAGCTCTTTTTTGAAGTCTAATGGCTTTGACTCGGTGAAATGCATAGATGCAACTTATAGTGAAATTCAGGAGGCATTAAAGTATCATAAGAAATCCTAATCTCCTACTTTTGTCACATGCAAGCATCCTGTGGAAAATTGTTTTTGGTGCCAACACCTATAGGAAACCTGAAAGACATGACTTTCAGAGCCGTAGAAGTTCTCAAATCATGTGATTATGTTTATGCAGAAGACACCAGAACATCCGGGATTTTGTTCAAACATTACGAAATTAATGTTCCATTACGTTCATTTCACATACACAATGAACATGAAAAAATTGAAGAAATTGTTCGTTTGGTCGAAGACAGCAAAACAATCGGGCTTGTCAGCGATGCCGGTACTCCTGCTATCTCTGACCCGGGCTTTTTAGCTGCAAGAGCTTGCATAGAAAAAAGACTGACGGTTGAAGCACTTCCCGGAGCAACCGCTTTTGTTCCTGCATTGGTAGAATCCGGATTACCATGCGACAAATTTTGTTTTGAAGGTTTTTTACCACAGAAAAAAGGACGAAAAACCCGATTAGAGTTTCTTGGAAATGAAAACAGAACACTCATCTTTTATGAGAGTCCATATAGGATTGTAAAAACTTTGGATGAATTTGCCGGCTATTTTGGACAAGACAGATTAGTATCGGTGAGCAGAGAGTTGAGCAAGATATACCATCAAACAATACGTGGCACTATCACAGAAGTCAAAGAACATTTTGAAAAAAACACTCCAAAAGGAGAATTTGTAATTATTGTTGAAGGAAAACATGATAAATAAAATAAAAGAATCTCCCTTAGGTCTCAGTCTGTTGACAGGTTTGCTGCTTTTTTCCGCTTGGGTTCCTTCTTCGCTCTTCTTTGTTTTGTTTATAAGCTGGATTCCATTGCTGAAGTTAATGGAAATAGGCATTAACACAGATAAAAAAACATTTTGGTTTTGGAAATGGTCTTATTTGTCAATGTTTACATGGAATTTAGGTACAACATGGTGGGTTTGGTTTGCCTCAGAGGGCGGAGCCATCGCAATGCTTTTGGCCAACTCTTTTTTAATGTCGCTGATACTGGCCGCTGTTTATTATACAAGGAAAAAACTTCCCAATAGTGGTTACACTTCTTTTTTAGCATATTGGATAGCATTCGAATTGTTTCACTATAACTGGGATTTAGATTTCCCATGGCTAACATTGGGAAACGGATTTGCCAAGTTCCCCATTTTTGTTCAATGGTATGAATATACCGGAGTATTGGGGGGCAGTTTTTGGATTTTGATAGTCAACATTGCAATTTTTAAAGTATTAAACAATCCAAACAAGTATGGCAAATTCAAACCGCTTTTTTTGTTGTTCTTCCCTGCCCTGCTTTCTGTATGGATGTATTTCTCATACAGTTCACCAAAAAACAGTAAAAACATAGAGGTACTGATTGTGCAACCTAATATAGACCCTTATTCAGAAAAGTTTGAGCGCGACCCCTTTGATATTACTTCTGAAATGCTCAATCAGATTAAAGAAAGTATTACCCCCCAAACACGGTTTGTTGTTCTGCCGGAAACTGCTATTCCCGAATATTTCGAAGTTTCAGAATGGGAACATGAAGCCAAAATAAGACTTCTATACGATTTAACCAAAAGATACCCCAATCTTGCAATCATAACCGGACTTGAGACATTTAAGCAATATAACACAAGCGATGCGGGATGCAAAAAGCCTACACTCACTGCTCGCAGAGGCGAAGACAGTTGTAGTTATTATGATGTTTATAACACTTCTGCTCTAATATATAGAAACCAAGCTCCGGTTTATTATCACAAATCCAAGCTAGTGTTAGGTGTTGAGAAAATGCCCTATCCGAAATATCTTGGTTTTCTGGAAAAACTTTCCATCAACATGGGTGGCACAAGTGGCAGTCTAGGCAGAAGCGAGAACCCGGTTATTTTCTATGGACCTGACAACATCGCAACCTGTGGTTTAATTTGTTATGAGTCAATCTATGGCAATTACATAAGAGAGTTTGCACAGAAAGGCACCAATTTTCTTACCGTTATTACCAATGACGGATGGTGGCATAACACTCCGGGATACAAACAACATCTATTTTACGGGGCGTTGCGTGCCATTGAAACCCGCAAGTATATTGCAAGAAGTGCCAATACGGGAATTTCAGCTATCATTGACGATAGAGGTATTGTAAGAAATCGAAGTTCATGGTGGAAAAAAGAAGTAATCAAAGGAGAAATACAAACCAATACAAAAAAAACATTCTATACCCAAAATGGTGATTTAATTGGGATTGCTTGTCAATTTGTTGCCATATTTATGTTTTTGGGAGCGATGGTAAAACGCAAAGCAGCCTAAATCAAAAAATAGTGGCCATGATTTTGTGATAAGTTAGAAAATGCACTTAATTTCGCGCCACCAAAATCAGCACCCGTAGCTCAATTGGATAGAGCATTTGACTACGGATCAAAAGGTTTGGGGTTCGAATCCCTACGGGTGCGCAGCACAAAAGCCGTTACAAAGAGTAGCGGCTTTTTTTCATACTGTTTCCACCGCTGATAAGAATTATGAAAATAACTATAACCTGATTTTCAACTTTCCATTCTTAACTTATCTTTGCCCGAAAATTCAGAGTTTATGAAATTATTGCAAAACAAAACAGTTTTGGTTACTGGCGGTTCGAGAGGAATCGGAAAAGGTATTGCTGAGCGTATGGCCGAACAGGGCGCTAACGTTGCATTCACCTTTGTATCAAGTGTTGAAAAAGCCAAAATTTTTGAAGAAGAACTCAAAAACAAATTCGGTGTAAAAGCAAAAGGTTATCAATCCAATGCTGCCGACTTTGAAGGTTCGCAAAAACTTGCAGATGATATAATTGCAGATTTTGGCAATATTGATGTTTTGATAAACAATGCAGGTATTACAAGAGATTCATTACTCATGCGAATGTCAGAGGAACAATGGGATGAGATTATGGACACCAATTTAAAATCTGCATTTAATATGACAAAGGCATGTTTGAAGACCTTTATGAAAAACAGAGCCGGCTCTATCATCAATATAACATCTATTGTTGGAATAACCGGTAATGCAGGACAAGCAAACTATGCAGCATCCAAAGCCGGAATGATTGGTTTTACCAAATCTGTAGCCAAAGAAATAGGTAGCAGAAATGTAAGATGTAATGCAATAGCACCCGGGTTTATCGAAACCGAAATGACAGATGCTTTAAGTCAAGAAGTGAAAGAAGCATGGACTCAAACAATCCCATTGAAAAGAGGTGGTACACCTGCAGAAGTCGCTAATGCTTGTTTATTCCTAGCATCTGACCTGTCCGCATACATCACCGGACAAACTATCAATGTGTGTGGCGGTATGGTAATGTAATCACTGGAATCAACTATAATGCCTTTAGATCAAGGAGAAATTGAGGATTTTGATAAAAAAGAAATGTCTTTTTTTGATCACGTTGATGCATTAAGAGGACATATTATCAGATCCCTTGTCGTATTCATTCTTTTAGTAGCAGTCTGCTTCTCATATATTGAGATTCTATTTACTCAAATTATTATAGCACCAACCAGACCGGATTTCTTTACATATAAAATGGTATGTAAATTCTCCCATTACTTCTATCATAGCGACAAGTTTTGTATAAAAGACATTCATATCAAACTGGTTAACCTTCAGATGCAAGGACAATTTTTAGAGGCGTTTAAGATTAGTATTATCTCTGCAATCATCTTAGGATTTCCTTATTTCCTTTGGGAGTTATGGCGATTTATTAAACCGGCTTTAAAAAGTACTGAGAAAAAAGTTTCTAAAGGATTAGTGGCAAGTTGCTCATTATTGTTTTTTCTAGGGGTCCTCTTTGGATATTATGTTCTCTCACCAATCAGTTTAAACTTTTTTGCAAATTTTACTATTAGTAATCAAATTGAAAATCAACCCACATTTCAAAATATTGTGAGTCTAATCACCTTTCTGGTTATTGGCACAGGTTTAATGTTTGAATTACCTATGCTCATGTATCTTTTAGCAAGAATCGGGCTGGTCACTTCTAGTACATTAAAGAGAATAAGAAGATACGCGCTTTTGGTTATTATTATTATTGCCGCGATAGTCACTCCTCCTGATGTTTTCAGCCAAATCATACTCACAATCCCAATCTATTTACTTTTTGAACTTGGCATAAAACTAACCGAGAATATTGAACGCAAACAATTAAAAGAAAATGAACAATAAAATATTTTCACATATTCATATTGGCTCTGACCATGCAGGATTCAAGCTAAAAGAGGAATTAAAAAAATTCTTAGCCAATCTCGGGTACACAATCACCGATCACGGAACTTATTCAGAAGAATCCACTGATTATCCTGACTATGCACATCCGCTTGCAAGTGCAGTTGAAACAAATCAAGGACATGGCGGTATCTTAATCTGCGGTTCGGGAAATGGAGTTTGTATGACAGCCAATAAACACGCTCATATCAGAGCTGCACTATGTTGGACAAAAGAGATTGCCGAACTTGCCAGATTGCATAACAACGCAAATGTTATCTGCCTACCCGCTCGCTTTGTTACAACTACTCAAGCTGAAGAAATGGTATCCACTTTTCTTTCAACTGCATTTGAAGGAGGAAGACATGAAAGAAGGGTTGAAAAGATTTAGCTTGAGTTTTATTCATTTCTTTTGAATTTACATTTGCCTCTATTTATGAGTTAATATATTTAACTACGAATCCTCATTGAGTGTCAATTTGGATTTCTTTGCTTTACATCACATTGCAATCATTTACTCATTATAAGATATAAATAGAGTACTATTAATTATCCTTTTATTAGTCTAAAAATTTCTTGTATTATTGCAAGTCAATTAACACATGTTAGTTTTAATAATATTATGATATCTCCTCACAATTTCCATATTCCTGTTATGGGAATTGGCTACACCATAGACACACCCGTTAAAGTTGCTCATTTAGGTATTTCATCCGTACTTTCTTTAGGTGACGACATGCTTATTGAACGTTTGAGAGAGCACTATTGTAAAAAATTCAATTTATCATTCAGCCCGATTAGCAAATCCGATATTGACAGTAGAGCAAAGAGAATTACTGCTTATCTTGACGTGATGAACCACATAGTTCAAGAAAAATTTAAAGACTTAAAAAACTCGGCATTTGAAAAAGCTTCCGAGATAACCAAATACTTTGATATGCTCCCGGATTTCTCTTCTTTGAAAAAAGAATATCTAAAAATGCTGAATGAAAAAGAGGTTCAAATCAAACAGAACCTTCAAAAACGACTTAGAGAACTAATTGTGGCAGGTTCTATTGATGTCAATGTGATGACAAAATTAGACCGGACTAACTACAATTCAAAAGGAGAAGCATATCCTATCGAGTACAATGATGCGCATGCGGCAGTAAGAGGATTTGCAAACAGCAGCCTAAAATCTTCATTGGTATTGTCAGCAGGTTTGAGCCCAAGACTTTATAGCTATATCGCTAACTTTGATTCTTTTTTCCCTAATAAAAACGGGGAGTTAGATAAAAAAATAATTTTAAAAGTAAGTGATTACCGCTCCGCTATTGTGCAAGGTAAAATGTTGGCAAAAAAAGGAATATGGGTTTCGGAATATAGAATAGAATCAGGGCTAAACTGCGGTGGGCATGCTTTTGCAAGTGAGGGACATACACTAGGACCCATATTGGAAGAATTCAAACAAAACAGACAAGCACTCATTGACACTACTCACCAAATTCTGAACGAAGCTCTTAAAACGCTTGGGAAAAATTCTATTTCTGCTCCTTTGGAGATGAAAATTTCTGCTCAAGGAGGTGTTGGAAATTATGCAGAACATAAGTTCCTGACAGATTATTACCAAATTGACAGTGTCGGGTGGGGAACTCCATTTTTGCTTGTCCCTGAAGTTGTTAATATTGATAATGAAACTCTTGAACTATTAACCAATGCAAAAGAAGAAGACTTATACCTGAGTGGTATTTCACCTTTAGGCGTACCTTTCAATTCAGTTCGAGGCAACTCCAAAGACCTGCAACGTGATGAAAGATTGGCTAAAGGGAAACCGGGGAGTCCCTGCAAGAGCCAATATTTAAAACTATACAATACTGAGTTTACAGAAAAACCTATCTGTGAAGCTTCAAGTCAGTACCAAAAACTTAAAATAAAAGAACTTGATGAAAAAAACATTGTGGATGAGAAAGAATATCAAAGACAATATGATAAAATTACAGAAAAGACCTGCATTTGCACGGGTTTGGTCAGAACAGCTTATTCAGAAAATAATATATTAAAAACCTCTGATGAAGCAGGTGTCTCAATTTGTCCCGGACCCAATATGGCATATTTCTCCAACAAATCCACATTAGTAGAGATGGTGGGACATATTTACGGGAAAATCAATATCCTTAACAACACATACAGACCCAATATGTATATGAAAGAATTTGGAATGTATGTAGAATACCTTAAAAAGGAAATTGATGATTGCAAGCCGGATGAAATTAATGAGAAAAAAAACAAACATTTTTTGGCTTTTAAAGAGAATCTGTTGTCGGGGATTGAATATTACAGAAACACATTGGGAAAATTCGACACTCACAGCAATTGGCAGGCAGAGTTGAATAATTTTTATGAAGAGATAAATTCTATCGTCATTCCTACACCACAACCTATGAGTTAAAAATACTCATAAATAAATCATCACAGAAAGAGGCTTCCTTATATTTGCGCTCAAATGCAAAAACTTCTGATAGTAATACCTGCCAGATATGCTTCCACTCACTTTCCGGGCAAACCGCTGATTGATATAGCAGGCAAATCAATGATTCAAAGGGTTTGGGAGCAGGCTTGCAAAGTTTCAGGATTTAATTTACAAGTGATAATTGCAACTGATGACAACAGAATAGCGGATGCAGCAAAAAATTTTGGCGCAGTAGTTATATCTACCTCAGGTAACCACCCCTCAGGTACTGACAGGTGTTTTGAAGTTGCGCAAAAAAATGATTTTGACTTTGACATACTAATCAATATTCAAGGCGATGAACCTTTTGTACAACCCAAACAAATTGAAGCCTTAGCACATGGTTTAGGGAACTCAGACAGTGAAATAGGTACACTAAAAAGAAAAATCAGTTCGCAACAAGAAATCAACAGTCTCAATTCGGTTAAAGTTGTATGTAATAATGACAACCATGCACTTTATTTTAGCAGAAGTGTTATCCCCTACGATAGGGACAAATCCGGAATTGCTTCCTATTATAAGCATTTAGGAATATATGCTTTCAAAAAACAAGTCATTCCAAAAATCAAAACATTGACTCCGTCCTCATTAGAAGAAATCGAAAAATTAGAACAGCTCCGGTGGTTGCAAAATGGCTTTAAAATATGGGTATCTGAAACAGACTTCCAAAGTCCTGCAATAGACAGCCCCGAAGATTTATTAAATGTTGAAATCTTTTTGAAAGACAACCCACAATATCAATGAGAGTAAAAATGTAATGGCTAACTTTGAGGCCCGTTATAACTTCAGTTTTTTTCATTCATGGGTAAAAATAAATACGTATTTGTAACGGGAGGCGTTACTTCTTCATTAGGTAAAGGTATTATAGCAGCTTCATTAGCAAAGCTACTGCAAGCAAGAGGTTACAGGGTAACCATCCAAAAATTTGACCCATACATTAACATTGATCCGGGAACTCTAAATCCCTATGAACATGGAGAATGTTTTGTTACAGAGGATGGAGCAGAAACTGACTTAGACCTTGGTCATTACGAGCGTTTTTTGAATGTTAATACATCCCAAGCAAACAATGTCACCACAGGACGAATTTATCAGACTGTAATCAACAACGAACGCAGGGGTGACTATTTAGGAAAAACTGTTCAAGTGATTCCCCATATTACAGATGAAATCAAAAGAAGAATGAGACTTTTGGGAGAATCTGAAGAATATGACATTGTAATTACCGAGATTGGAGGTACGGTGGGTGATATTGAATCACTTCCATTTATTGAAGCAATCAGACAAATGAAAATGGATGTTGGTGAGGATGATGCAGTAGTTATTCATTTGACCTTAATTCCGTATTTGGCCGCTGCCGGGGAATTAAAAACCAAACCTACACAACACAGTGTTCGTTTTCTTTTAGAATCAGGGGTACAACCCGACATTTTGGTATGCAGAACCGAACAACCGCTGGGTAATGATATTCGCAGAAAAGTATCTCTGTTTTGCAATGTTAAACAGAATGCAGTAATTGAATCCATTGACGTTCCTACTATTTATGAAGTACCCATGATGATGTACAAAGAAAGATTGGACAAAGTGGTTTTGAGTAAACTCAAACTCAGTGGCAAAAACGAACCTGAATTAGAAGATTGGAAAAACTTCCTTTTCAAATTGCAACATCCCCAATCTGAAATTAAAATAGCTCTGGTAGGAAAATATACAGAACTTCCCGATGCTTATAAGTCTATTAATGAGGCGATGATTCATGCAGGAGTAAGCAACGAATGTAAAGTAAATTTCAGGTATATAAACTCTGAGTTGATAACCTCAGAAAATGTTGCCTCAAAGCTATCAGGCTTTGCGGGAGTACTGGTAGCACCCGGTTTTGGCCCAAGAGGTATTGAGGGCAAATTAGAAGCTATTAAATATTGCAGAGAGATGAAAATCCCATTCTTTGGAATCTGTTTGGGAATGCAATGTGCTGTCATAGAATTTGCAAGAAATGTATTGGGATACAAAGATGCTAACTCAATAGAAATGGAACCAAAAACCAAACACCCTGTTATCAGTTTGATGGAAACACAGAAAAATCTTGCAAACATGGGCGGAACAATGCGATTGGGCGCTTATGAATGTAAAATTGAAAAAGGTAGCCATGCAGCAAAAGCCTATGGCAAAACCGCAATCTCAGAAAGACACAGACATCGCTATGAGTTGAACTCTAAGTATGAAAAAGAAATTGAGACCAAAGGGTTAAAAATTACAGGTAGAAATCCGCAATCAGGCTTGGCAGAGATAGTAGAATTAGAAAATCATCCTTGGTTTGTGGCCGTTCAGTTTCATCCTGAATTGAAAAGTACTGTTCTCAACCCTCACCCACTCTTTGTCAAATTCGTTAAAGCTGCTTTAGAATATTCTAAATAAATAGATTCTCAGAACTCTATTTTGTATGTATAGTGCACTTTAGAAACTCTTGCTCCTAAACTTTCAAACATACTCAACATCTTCGGATTAAAATCACCTACCCAAGATAATTCTGTCTCTTGAATATGTTTAAACTCATTTAGTTGTAACTGTTCATAGGTCTTCATTATCATTCCTACTTCCAATCCCAAGTTATGGTATTCCGGAATAACACCAAACACAATACCTCTAATTGAATGGATTTTAGACTTATTGAATAAGAACCTAAGTTTTGTACATAAATTAAACTTACCCTTTGACTTCTTAAATATGCTATTGATATTCAGAACATTAATATAAAACCCGGCAGGCTTCCCATCAGCATATACAAACCAATTCAATTTCTCGGGAGCAATTGCAGACAATGATTTTATTTGCTTGCGAACTTGTTCCACCGACATCGGGCGATAGAAACTATGATTTTGCCATGCTTTGTTATAAATTTCAGCAAAATCATCCGCAAATTGCTGATGTTTAGATATCTCAAAATGCCGAAACTTATATTTTGGATTTGACAAAACACGGGTAGAAAGTTTACTAAAACGCTCTATATTAAATTCACCTCGTTTGAGTACAGAAGTGGTCTGTTCAAAATCCTTTATAAAACCATAATTCTCAAACAGTTGCTGATAATAAGAGGAATTATAATTCTCTCGGTATGAAGGGTCTGTGTATCCATCTATCAACAATCCCCAAAAACTGTCCCTATCACCAAAATTAATTGGTGCTAATGCGTTTGAAAATCCTTTACTTTTCAACCAATCCAAACCGGTTTTGAACAAAATATTGGCTGCTTCTTGATTATTGATGCAATCAAAAAAACCAAGTCCGCAAAAAGGCTTATCAATTTTTTCCTTATGATAGAATGCGGCTATTTTACCAATTGTTTTATCATCTGATTTGAGTAACCATCTTTTGGCTTCTCCAAATTGTAAGAACCTGTTTGACTTATCATCAAAAACAGCTTCTATATCAATATCCAAGTGACGTATAAAGGATTTATCAGCCTTAAACAAAACTGAAGGGAAATCCAAAAACTCATTTCTATCGCTTTGATTGACTACTTCAACAACTCTCATCTTATGAAATCAGAATGCAATATTAGAGATTTTCTTTTGTGTGTTCATATTGGCATTACACTGATTAGAAATGAATTTGGTTAATTTTGCCCAATGTTTTCAAAGTACAATAAACACTTCCTATGTCTATCACTATGTTTCATATCGAGTATGTTGGCTTCAGCTTACGAACTTGATATGAGTACTCCATCACAATCCATTTACACTCACTATCACTATCTGGAACCGGATTCATACGAACCCTCTCGTTCAGCAAAAGTGATTTATGGGAAACGAGGCAAAGTGGCCGAAGAACTTGCATTTAAGCTTAAACACTACTTTGATGTAAAACTACTTATTATCGACACTGCAATCTATCCGAATATTGCAAATTATCGGGATAGTACTACTCATAAATACATATACTTCCCTTTTAGCGAGAACAAAGATATCTATTTACAGAGAATTGGAGGCAAATGGTATTATTCTCCATACACTATTTCTAAAATAGAAGAACTGTATAATGAAGCAGTTCCATTTGGGAGTGATACTATCATTGGTTTTTTTGGGGAATGGGGACAAACATTAATATTAGGCTTAAAAGTATGGCAATGGATAAGCTTAGTAGTTTTAATAATCTCTATTTTTATCATTTATAGGATTCAAAGATGGTTACTCAACATACTAATGAAAGTAATCTTCTATCGCAATAAAAGTATATCTCAAGAAGCTCTAAAGACAATCAAGTTTTTTGGCAAATATGCAAGTGTTTATTTAATAATGCATTACTCTCGACTCTTTATTCCATCAATCCAACTTCCGGCACAAATTAATATATTCTTGGTAAGAGGACTAGAGTTCACAACTATCATCTTCTTGGTTATCCTATTATTTGCAGCCATTGATTTTGTGATTGCACGATACACTAAAATCACCGCAGGGAAAGACAATACATTAGCTAATCAATTCAAACCAATCCTTCAAAAAGTACTCAAAACAATTGCAGTGTTAATTGGAATCATAATGATGCTAGAAACACTCAATGTAAATATAGGTGCTCTATTAGCAGGGGTCTCTATTGCCGGACTGGCAATAGCACTTGCTGCACAAGACACTGTTAAGAATGTTTTGGGTTCAATTATTATCTTCTTTGATCAGCCTTTCAAAATTGGAGATGACATACGAGTAGATTCAGTCGAAGGTACTGTAGAGTTGGTTGGGTTACGCGCTACTCGAGTTCGTTCTTATGATAATGCATTAATATATGTGCCAAATGCAAAGCTTACAGACTCATATATTAACAATAACGGACTGAGAATTTATAGGAGATATTTCACCAATTTAGGCATCATGTATGGTACCCCACCCTATTTGACTGAAGCATTTATAAATGGACTAAAAGGGCTTATCCTTGCACATCCGGCAACACGCAAAGACTCTTTTCAGGTTTCACTTTATAGTTTAGAAGCGAGTTCTATCAATATACGTTTTAATTTATTTTTTCAAGTTCCTGATTATAACACAGAACTTCAATCAAGACAAGAAATCATCAGTGGAATCATTACTCTAGCTGACAAACTAGGAGTACAATTTGCCTTCCCAACAACTACAATCCACATAGAGAATCAACCGGGATTCCCTTCATTGACTCCACGTTATATGCCTGATTCCGAGCAAATTAAATACGTAGTAAATGAGTTTATTGAAGATTTCAAAAAACAAATTACTGACAAAGACAACCTTCAATCAAATCCTAAACCCTAAATTTGCACACCCTATGAGTCAAGTAAGAGTAAGATTTGCACCAAGCCCAACCGGAGCATTGCATATTGGAGGAGTAAGAACAGCCCTTTTCAATTATTTGTTTGCAAGAAAGAATAACGGAATTAACATTCTCAGGATAGAAGATACTGATCAGACTCGCTTTGTTCCCGGTGCTGAGAATTACATAATAGAATCTCTTAAATGGCTTGGAATCACATTTGATGAAGGTGTTCATATTGGCGGAGAATATGGTCCTTATCGCCAAAGCGACCGCAAACCTATGTACAGACAATATGTAGAGCAACTGGTAGCTTCAGGACATGCATATTACGCCTTTGATACTCCCGAAGAGCTGGAAGAAATGCGTCAACGTCTAAAAGATAGTGGGATGAGTCCTCAGTATGACGCTACCAGCAGAATGAGTATGAAAAATTCTTTGACTTTGTCCGCTGACGAAGTAAAATTGAAGTTAGATGCCGGTGTGCCTTATGTTATACGAATCAAATTGCCTCGTAAAGAGGAAGTTCGTTTCAACGACCTGATTAGAGGGTGGGTAAGTTTTAACACTGCTCAATTGGATGATAAGGTATTGATGAAAAATGACGGTATGCCTACCTACCACATGGCAAACATTGTGGATGACCATTTTATGAAAATCACCCATGTAATTAGAGGCGAAGAATGGCTCTCTTCTGCTCCGCTTCATGTAATGCTATACAAATATCTTGGATGGGAAGATACCATGCCACAATTTGCGCATTTGCCACTCATTCTAAAACCGGAAGGAAATGGGAAACTAAGCAAGAGAGATGGTGACAGGCTCGGATTTCCTGTTTTTCCGCTTGAATGGAAAGATCCTAACACCGGTGAAATATCATCCGGCTATCGCGAAACAGGCTATGAGCCTGAAGCGGTAATAAATTTCCTCGCATTGCTCGGCTGGCACCCCTCTGACAACCAAGAGTTATTCAGCATCGAGGAATTGATTAATGCTTTCAGCTTGGAAAGAATCAGTAAGAATGGAGCTAAATTTGATATTGACAAGGCAAAATGGTTTAATCACCAATACCTAATGAAAAGAACGGATGAAGATATTGCAAAAGAACTTCTTCCCATATTCAACAACAAGGGCATTTCAACTGACTTAAGTTATTTGACGAAAGTTGTTTCTCTTACAAAAGAAAAAGTAACATTCTGGAAAGAGATAGCTGATATTGCTGAATACTTTTTCAAAACACCAACTCAATTTGACACAAAAGTAGTTGAGAAAAAATGGAAAGGCTCTATCCCAGAAAATCTATTAAAATTTGTTACACGATTACAAAATATAAGTGATTTTAATGCACAACAAATTGAATCAATCTTTCATTCATTTGCTGAAGAAAACGAAATAAATGCAGGTAGTTTGATGCAACCGCTTCGTCTTGCCGTTAGCGGACAAGCCGGAGGTCCTCCACTATTTGAGATGCTTGAGCTGCTTGGCAAAGACAATGTAATCAATAGAATTAAGTGGGCATGTGATAATTTATCTGCATCATCCCAATCATAAAACAAAGAAGCTATGAGCAAACCCATTAGAGTATTAGTAGCCAAAGTAGGACTTGACGGACACGACAGAGGAGCCAAAGTAATTGCTACCGCACTTCGCGATGCGGGTATGGAAGTAATCTACACCGGACTTCGACAAACACCTGAGATGGTTGTCAAAACAGCGTTGCAAGAAGATGTGGATGTAATAGGCATCAGTATTTTATCCGGTGCCCATAATACCGTTTTCCCACGAATCATTGAACTGATGAAAGAAAATGAAATGGAGGGCGTATTGCTGATAGGTGGTGGCATTATTCCCGATGATGACTCAAAAAATCTCAATACTCAAGGTGTTGCAAGACTATTTCCTCCCGGAACTTCAACCGATGAAATTGTAGAATATATTAAAGGCAAAATAAGCGCGTAAGACTATTTTACTGGTTTAAAAGCCTCAAAACTTTGATGACAATCGTTGCAGTAATGTATGGAACGACAAAGTGTAGGCCCAAAAGGACTTTTAAGTTCCGTATTTTTACTATCACAATAAGGACAAGGCATGTGTTTTAATAATTCTGCATAATCATTTCCCGTTGTGGGTGGCGGTGGTGCCAAACCATGTTTCTTTAATGCTTGCAGCCCTTCTTCTGAAATCATTCCGGTGTTCCACTGCACATCAAAACTAGTGGTAGCTTTTGGATTAGGAAATCCTTTCTCCTTTAGCTTATTTTCCACCAATCTTTCCATTATTCTGAGTGCCGGGCATCCTGCGAATGTAGGAGTTAACGTTACATGGGTCTCTGTATCAGAAGTTTCTATTTTTGTAACGATCCCCAAATCAACAATCGAAATCGTAGGAATCTCGGGGTCTGAAACCTCGTATAGTGCCTGTCTAACCGATTCTGCTGTCATAACATTACCATTCAGCAGAAGGATCTATTCTAAACACTTCCGTCATTTCATCCAACAATGGTTGAAGATATTCAGTATGTTTACCCCTTCTGCCCCCCAATGAAGGTGTGATTGAATTGACCTCAGGTAGTTTTAATCCGGCTTTCTCAATTATTTGAGATACTGCTGACATCCAACGTTCTTTAAGTACATCCTCTCCCTCAAATATACCTTCAGATTTTAACACATCTTCAAAAATACCCTTTTCAAACACTCCTAATGCCAAAGGGAAAGTTTCATTCAAGGCGTTTTGCATTCTGATTTTGCTCTCTTCGGAAGCGCTACCGAGCTGTGAAATCCATATATCAGCGTGCATTGAATGATATTTAATCTCTCCTTTAATTTTTTTTGCTATGAAAGAAAGTGGCTCAAATGAAGAGTCTGCAAGCATCTCAAATCTCAATAATTCAGCATTATCAAAGAAGAAGTGACGCATCAAACTAAACTCATATTCACCGATTGGGTATTCAACAAGATGACAGCAATGAAACTGTTCTGCATTTCGCATAAAAGCTATGGTATCAGGGTCGCCTTCTCCCATTTGACTTAACACATCATACAGTGCTTGTGAATGACCAAGTTTGTCCTGAGCCATAGAAGAAAAAGCAATATCTTCTTCTAAAACAGGTCCTAGTCCTGTCCATTCGGAATTTCTATGCCCAATAATCAATTGGTCATCTGCCATTTTATAGAGCAAATCCTTTATTGCTTCAAATCCTTTTTCTGATATGTTCATATTGATTGTTGTTTTTCTTTAAATGCTTTGATTCTGTCCATCACCTTATAATATCCCGGGTCGCGATAAGTTTTTACTTCTTCACATTCAAAAATATCGGCATCCTCATAATCAGTGGCAAAAATATTAGATGATTTTGCAACCCATAGATTAACGCATAATCCTCTTCTACCATACACTTCTTTAGCGAACAAAAGTGCCATCTCTGCATTGGGAGCGTGAACACACCCTACGTGCTGGTGTTGTTGACCGCGTTTAGTTTGATGAAAGACTTCATAGGTCTGCCATTGGTCTAATTCTTTTGCTTCATCAAAAGGTTTTTCTAATTCTATCTCAGAACGTGTGATTCTGGGGTCTAATGATTGTATTTTCATATTCTACTTTATTTAAAATTAAACAAGGGGTGTAACATATTCTGCATCTTTTCTAAGTAAAGCTTTGCGCACCCATCTTCCTTTCTCTTCAGCATACTTTCTAACCGCTAATCTCTCTTTATTGCATGGACCATCGCCATTAATAACCCTCTTAAACTCTTCCCAATCCGGTTCTGTGTATTCCCACAATCCCGTGGATTCATTCTTTTTCAGATTTGGGTCAGGAATAACCAATCCCAAATCCCAAATTTTAGGGACATACATATTTAAGAACGTTTGGCGCATTTCATCATTGGAAGCCATTTTCACTTTCCATTTCATCAAAGTTTTTGTATGAACAGAAATATTATCACTAGGGCCAAAGAAATGCATCACCGGTTTCCACCAGCGTATAAGCGCATCCTGCACCATTTCTCTTTGTGTTTTTGTTCCTGTAGCAAGAAAAACCACATTGTCATGTCCATATTTCAAATGAAATGATTCTTCCACACAGATTCTCTCCAAAGCCCTGCAATAGGGTCCATAACTACCTTTAGAATTAGCCAATTGATTCACAATAGCTCCTGCATCAATCAACCAAGAGATAATAGCAGTATCCGCCCATGTTTCTGCAGGATAATTGAAAACATTTGAGTATTTCGACTTGCCGCTAATCAAGTCATTAATCATTTCTTCACGCGATTTTCCAAGGGTTTCAGCAGCACTATATAACAACTGAGCATGTCCAACCTCATCTTGTACTTTTGCCATCAATGCGAGTTTACGTCTGAATCCCGGTGCTCTTGTAATCCAAGTGCCTTCCGGTAGTGCGCCAATAATCTCAGAGTGAGCATGTTGTTCAATCATTCTAATCAACTGTTTTCTGTATTCTTTTGGCATCCAATCTTTTGGTTCTATTTTGTCCCCACCCTCAATACGAGCTTCGAACTCTGCAAGTCTTGCAGGGTCTTCATCCTGCGTTAATTTGTTTGGTGTCTGATCTGGATCGATGTAAGCGTTTCCGTACATAATATTATTGGTTTTTAAATTTTTTCCTTTTTAAGTCCTGAAAGTATGAAGTCTGTAAGTTTATCTGCAATTTCTTTCGGATTCATTTTACCATCAGGTCTATACCATTCAATTACCCAGTTAATAGCAGATAAAATTGTTAAGGTGGCAAATTTGATATCACTCTCTTTAAAAACTCCTTCCTTCTCTCCTGTAGAGATAATTTCGCGATATCCCTCCTGATATCGATGTCTTAATTCAACAAATTTGCTCAAATGCGGTTCACTCAAATTTTGCCATTCATAAAGAAAAACATGGGTTGCATTGAGATTGGATGTAAGGATTTCGATATGATTTCTTATTGCCATTCTTAGCTTTTCTTCACCATTAAAATAAATATCATTGACTTCATCAAGTGCAATAATGAATTTATTGGCCATTCCAAAACAAGTTTCTTGCAGTATTTCTTCTTTTGATTTGATATGGTTATATAAACTAGGAGCCTCCATACTAAAGGCTTTTGCTAGTTCTCTCATCCCGGTAGCACGATATCCATTCTTGCGAATTAATTCAAGTGCTTTATCTATTATTAATTGTCTTTTCGCCACCTTCATCGCTAACTAACGTTAGGTAAGGCACAAAGATAAGAACAAAGGTTTTTAAATTCCAAAAAGAAATATAAGTTCCATCTATTTTCTTCTTTTAAATAATGTGGTTACCGAAATTTCAAAGCCATCCCCGGTTTTAGGCCTGTTAATTTTCCATTTTCAAAAACACTGGTACCGTTGACAAAAGTTT
Organism: Bacteroidota bacterium; assembly: GCA_024103355.1. Lineage (GTDB taxonomy): Bacteria > Bacteroidota > Bacteroidia > NS11-12g > UBA955 > JALOAG01. The sequence continues at coordinate 14,777 of JAGFIU010000041.1, read as the reverse complement.
GGAAAATATTTCCATTAAAAGTAAAATTTTCCAAAGGACTCCAAGCACACTTATATAGTATATTCTGTTTGGTAACGGTATAATTTTGAGTAGGGTCAAATAAGACAAGATCAGCAAAATAACCTTCTCTGATAAATCCCCTTTCTCTAAGTTTAAAACATTTTGCAGGTGCATGGCACATTTTCTCAACCACCCATTCCGGAGTGATTTTACCCTCTAATGCACGATGCATCATCATATTGAGAGAATGTTGAACCAATGGCAAACCGCTCGGACTCTGAGGATATGGCTTTGCCTTCTCTTCCAATGTATGTGGAGCATGGTCTGTAGCAATAATATCAATTCTATTTTCTTTCAAAGCTTGCCAAATTGTATCTCTATCATTAGCCGTTTTTACTGCCGGATTACATTGTATCTCAGACCCCAAGGTGTCATAATCCATATCACTGAACCAAAGATGATGAACACATGCCTCAGCAGTAATTCTTTTATTCTCAATAGCACCTGATTCAAACGACATTGCCTCTTCTGCTGTGGTTATATGAAGGATATGCAATCTCGAATTATACTTTTTAGCTAAAGCAATCGCCTTTTGGCTTGACAATATACATACTTCTCTGCTTCTGATTATCGGATGCTGCTTAATTGGAATTTGATTATTAAACTTAATCTTTGCTTCTTCCATATTTTTTCTGATGGTAGGCTCATCTTCACAATGAGTTGCAATTAGCAGACTGCAATTAGCAAAAATCTTTTCTAGAGCTGCTTCATTGTCCACCAACATATCACCTGTTGATGAACCCATGAAAATCTTGATTCCGCATACTCTATCATCATCGAGAGCCAACACTTCATCTGCATTTTTATTGGTAGCTCCAAAGAAGAATGAGTAGTTGGCAGGACTAACTTGTGCAGCTCTATTGAATTTCATTTCTAATTCTTCTTTGTTGATTGTCTGAGGGTTTGTATTAGGCATTTCCATAAAAGAAGTAACTCCTCCGGCAACGGCAGCGGATGATTCTGTCGCAATTTCAGCTTTATGAGTAAACCCGGGTTCTCTAAAATGTACTTGGTCATCAATAACACCCGGCAGAAGCCATATTCCATTGGCATCTATTATCTTATTAGACTTAGATAAAGTACCGGCTCGCTCAATTCTATGAATTCTACCTTTAGAAATTTCAATATCGACTTCTTCTTTCTTATCCTCGTTAATTGCTACAGCATTTGTAATTATCAAATCAGACATGGAGCAAAGGTATTGGATTAGCTCTTATGCAAATAGATAAATAACAAATATTATCACACCTGTAATCAAGTCGAGTGTATATATTTACTTCTATAATAAGTAATAAAGCTACATTTGCGGAATATTATCTCTTTAAATTTTGTCCTTTCATAATTATTATAAGCTCTTAAATATTTCTGAGAAAGCCGGTCCAAAAGAAATAAAGGATGCATACCACAAGATTGCCCTCAAATATCATCCTGACAAAATGCCTGATGAAGAAGGAGCAGAAGAGTATTTTAAGATTATAACCAAAGGATACAACTTACTATCCAATCCAAAGGAAAAAGTTAAATATGATATCTTACTATATGCTATTCTTGAGGAAGAAAAGAAAAACAGCCTTGAAGAAAGAAAGTATGGAAAACGGACATCTTTATCAGTGGATGAAATCAAGAAAAAACTTGAGAATATTCAACTGACAAAAAACATTGAATATATCAGACTTTTTAAAAGAAGAGAAAAATCACTGAGTCATAAAATTCGTTATCCAATCCTCATTTTAGCCGCATTATCCGGATATTTATATGTATTTAACAATTGGTTTGTAAACGAAGCCGGAATGGATTATTTCTATTTAATTTTAGGATTCTTCTCATTTGGAATTGCGGTATTTTTCTTTTGTAATCACTTGTATATTCAACTTCGTGCACGCAACATTGCAGGCAAATCATTGAAATATCCTTTTGAAAGAACATCTATTACAATTTTTATTTTCGTTATACTCATTGCCCCTATGAGCATCATAGGCTTTAATACATATAAAAAAGAATATCATTTGAATCAATATGGAGTAATGATTGAGCCACTAAACATTAGTTTCTCTAATGATAGAATTAACTATTCCTATTTAGCTAACAATGAAGTTATTTTCAAATCTACAAGCGAATATCCTCCGGACAAGATTGTTTATTATATAACCCATAAAAAACCAATAATCAGGGTTTCAAAATACAACCCAAAAATTTCAAGGTTGGAGTTCATTGATTTAGCACCTTCAAAACACCCCAAAATATAGCATTCTCGGGCAACATCAACAAGATATAAACAAGGCAGGATAAAAAGTTTCGATTATATAACTTTGCCCGATTTTTAACGTACATATCTAAATGCCAAGAAACAAATCTATAAAATCCGTTCTGATTATCGGTTCAGGTCCTATTATCATTGGTCAAGCTTGCGAATTTGATTATTCGGGAAGCCAAGCAGCACGAAGCCTCAGAGAAGAAGGAATCACCGTAACCCTTATTAATTCTAACCCTGCGACTATCATGACTGACCCGACAACAGCAGACAACATTTATTTATTGCCACTGACTGTTGAATCCATTGAGCAAATTTTGAAAGAAGTTCAAATAGATGCTGTTTTACCGACCATGGGCGGACAAACTGCATTGAATTTATGCAAAGAAGCAGGAGATCTCGGGATTTGGGAAAAATACGATATCAAAATTATAGGGGTTGACCTTGCAGCCATTGATAAAACAGAAGACCGCGAGGAGTTCCGCCAATTGATGATAGATTTGGGTGTTGGTGTAGCAAAAGCCGAAACCGCGAACTCATTTTTAGAAGGAAAAGAAATAGCCCAAAGAGTAGGATTCCCACTCGTAATTAGACCATCCTATACACTTGGAGGATATGGTGGTGGGTTTGTTCACAATAAAGAAGAGTTAGACGAAGCACTAAAACGAGGTTTGGAAGCCTCTCCTACTCATGAAGTTCTTGTAGAACAAGCAGTTTTAGGTTGGCTTGAGTATGAATTAGAAGTGCTAAGAGATAGTAAGGATAATATGATTGTAGTCTGCACTATTGAAAACTTTGATCCAATGGGCATTCACACCGGAGATTCCATTACCATTGCTCCCGCTTTGACTTTGAGTGAGGTTGCTTATCAAAATATGAGAGATACCGCTTTTAGAATGTTGAAAGGGATGGGTACTTTTGCCGGTGGTTGTAATATTCAATTTGCATTGAATCCTGAAAACGAGGAAATCATTGCAATTGAAATTAACCCTCGTGTTAGCCGTTCATCTGCACTGGCCTCCAAAGCAACCGGATATCCTATAGCAAAAATTGCTGCCAAACTTGCTATCGGATATACCCTTGACGAACTAAAAAATCCGGTAACTCAAACAACCTCTGCATTTTTTGAACCTGTTCAGGATTATGTTATAGTCAAAATCCCACGTTGGAATTTTGACAAATTCAAAGGTGCCGACACAACACTTGGGTTGCAAATGAAAGCCGTTGGAGAGGTTATGAGTATAGGTAGAAACTTTCAAGAAGCTCTTCAAAAGGCCTGTCAATCTTTAGAAATTAGAAAATACGGATTGGGCGCAGACGGTACAATGAGCAATTTAAGTCTCGAAAAAATTGTTTACGGACTGGAAAATCCTTCTTGGGATAGACTTTTCCTTATCAAAGAAGCAATTGCATTAGGTGTTCCTCTGACAACCATTTATAAAATAACTAAAATCGACCGTTGGTATCTGGAGCAAATTAAGGATTTGGTTGATACAGAGAAAGAAATTAAGCGCTTTACCTTAGAGAATATTCCTTATGAAGTTATGCTTGAATCAAAACAAAAAGGGTATTCTGATTATCAGTTAGCTTACCTTTTAAAGAACTGCTCGGAGGATGATGTTTATGCAAAACGCCATCAAATGGGCATCAAAAGGGTGTTTAAAATGGTGGATACTTGTGCTGCGGAGTTTACATCACCCACCAATTATTTCTATTCAACCTTTGAAGAAGGCGGAGCAAATGACAGTGTAAAATCAGACAAAAAGAAAATCATCATTTTGGGTTCAGGTCCTAATAGAATTGGGCAAGGGATTGAATTTGATTATTCGTGCGTACATGGCATATATGCTTGTCAAGAGGCCGGTTATGAAGCAATCATGATAAATTGCAATCCGGAGACAGTTTCTACAGATTTCAACACTGCTGACAAATTGTATTTTGAGCCTGTCTTCTGGGAAAACATAAGAGAAATCATTGAGTTTGAGCAACCCGAAGGCGTTATAGTGCAATTGGGGGGACAAACCGCATTAAAATTGGCTGAAAAGCTACAAGAAGAAGGAATAAAAATTATTGGAACTTCATTCCATGACATGGATTTGGCAGAGGACAGAGGTAGCTTCTCCGACCTATTGAAAGAACTAGATATTCCCTACCCAAAATATGGAGTAGCCGAAACAGCCGATGAGGCTATCGTAATTGCCAACCAAGTTGGATATCCCGTTTTGGTTAGGCCCTCTTATGTATTAGGTGGTCAAGGGATGAAAATTGTGATTAATGATGAAGAACTCGAAAGTGCGGTCATTCACCTTTTAGGAGATTTGCCGGGCAATAGGGTATTGATTGACCACTTCTTAGACAGAGCAGAAGAAGCCGAATGTGATGTAATCAGTGACGGTGAAGATAGTATTGTAATCGGCATGATGGAACATATTGAACCTGCGGGAATTCACTCCGGAGACTCAAGTGCAGTACTTCCCTGCTATAGTTTGTCTGCAAAAGTTCAGAAAGACATGGAAGATTATGCTATCAAACTTGCTAAAGCATTGAAAGTAAAAGGACTACTTAATATTCAGTTTGCTATCAAAAATGAAATGGTTTATGTAATTGAAGCAAATCCAAGAGCGTCCAGAACCGTTCCTTTTATTTGCAAAGCATACAATATTCCTTATGTAAATATTGCCACCAAAGTAATGTTGGGTACACACAGATTGAAAGACTTTAATTTTAATCCTAAATTAGAAGGATATGCGATAAAACTTCCGGTTTTCTCATTCAATAAGTTTCCAAATGTTAACATGGAACTCGGTCCTGAGATGAAATCAACGGGCGAATCCATCTACTTCATCAAACACTTAAAGGATCCTTATTTTAGAGAACTTGATAAGAAAAAGAGTATGTATTTAAGTCATTAAGTTATGGGACTACTGAGAACATTATTTTATGCAGTAATTATTTATTATGCGTGGAAAATCTTGAAAAACATGTTTACAATTAAACCCCCAACCAATAATGTGCCTCCTCCTCAAGATAACAATAGTGTAAACAACAACAAGAATACCACTAAAACTGACGAAGAGTATATAGATTATGAGGAAATAAAATAAAGATTCATCTTTGTTTTAGATTCAGTAGCACATTATGCTTATTCATAATCCATTTTTCATTTTTGAATTTGTTAATTCGTCAAAATCGCTTTTGGTAGGAACTTGCCTTGAATTTGCAATAGCCGATAAGCAAGAAAAACTATATCTTCAATTTGAGAACAATATCAGCATTCATGCTTATTTTTTGAATGGAAACTGCTACTACACATTGTTTAAGGATAAATCTATTGACAAAAAAACTTCCAAACCTAGATTCTCAACACTCAGAAATAAAAGAGTTATCGAAATAAAATCGGTAAAATTTGAACGCATCTTCTATATAGAGTTTGAAGATGGTTCAATATTGCTCTTTATGTTGTTTGGCAGACATTCTAATATTTTATTGTATGAATCTAAACAAACATTGCCTAAAGAGATCTTCAGATATAATATAGAAAATGACAAAAACCGGTGTTTTATTAGTTTGACAGAAAGTAAATCAATTGGGATTCACAATAATACTTCAATACAAGATATCAAATTCATCCCACCCGAAATTATTAAAATCTTTCCTAATCAGAAATTTAACACTCAAGAAGACTTGGAGAATTTCTGTTATTCATTCGATATAGAATGGTTGTGGGAGAACAATCAAATTATTCCAAGAATAAATTCTCAGTCAAAAAGCAATATTCTCGAAACTCTTCAGCATTTTTTCCAATACTCAATAAACACAATCCTGGTAACTGAACTTAGGAACAGCCTTTTAAAATCTAATGAAAACGAGCTGAAGAAAAAAAAGAAGACATTGGCAGCAACTCAAAAATACTTGTTAGAACTACAATCTCAGCGTTCTAAAAAAGAAATTGCAGACTTAATAATGACAAATCTTCATTTGTTTGATAACAATAAAATGGAAATCATTGTTGATGATTTTTATTTAGGTACAAAAACAAAAATCACTTTGCCCGATACTAAAACCTCTCCATTAAAATATGCTGAAAAACTATATAAAAAAAGTAGTGGCATAAAACAAGAAATCATATTAACTCAGAGCAAGATTCAATCACTTGAATCACAAATAGAGCAATTGCAAACAACCATTTCAAAAATTGCTTCGCTTAACACATATAAAGAATTAAAGACATTCACTAAATCATCAGATAAAGAAAAACAAGTCGCAAATCTCCCTTTTCATGAATATCAAATAGAAAATTTCAATATTAGAATTGGGAAAAATGACAAATCAAACGATGAGATGTTAGCACATTATTCTAACAAAAATGATTATTGGCTTCATGCTAAGGACTATGCCGGCTCACATGTTTTAATTAAAAGAAACAATGCAGAAGAAAATATCCCTGAAAATATAGTACAAACTGCTGCTTCCTGGGCTGCGTGGTTTTCAAAAGGGAAAAATCAGTCACTTCTTCCGGTTATAGTAACACTCAGAAAATTTGTCAGAAAAGGTAAAAATCTAAAACCGGGACAGGTGATTGTAGAAAAAGAAAAGACCGTTTTAGTAAGGCCTGCAAACCCGAAACAAAATGATTTTAGAGCAATAAACAAATAAATACTTCTTGAAGGATTGGGCGAATGTCTATTTTATTATATAGCCAACGAGTGATTAATTCGCTACATATCAATATCTTAGCATATTACTTCGCTTTAGACGTTAACCTTAGTTAAAAAAACGGTCAATATTCTCTCTGATATATACTAAAAAAAACATTTAATTTTGTGGTACGTATTTTGTAAATCAAAAAGTAGCGTAAGCCTATGCAAAAAAAAGTACTATATCACATCCTTATCTTATTTGTTTTTCTTTTTATGGGAAGTACCAATAAGACATATGGTCAACAGATTTCTCAGGTTTCAAATGAAGATTTAAAAGCAAAAATTTATCCTTCAGAGATAAAAGATGGTTATTTCTTTGTTACAATTCCTGAAGCTACCGAAATCAGTGACCTTGATATTAAGATAGTAAATTTAATCGGAAATAATGTTGAGTTTACTATTGAGAAGATGATAGACGGTCGATTTCGTATTGAACTATCAAATATGTCCAGTGGAATCTATATTGTAAGGCTGACAAAAGGTCGTAAACAATCAACCCAAAGGATTATTGTTAGGGCTAATTAATAGCTAATAATTCTTCTGCATTTCTAATGGCTTTTTCGCCCGGTACTTTTCCGCTCAATAACCTCGCTATCTCTAATACTCTTTCCTTCCCTGACAGTTTTATTAATTGTGATGATGATTTTTCATTCTCTGTCATTTTATTGATTAAAAAATGACTTTGCCCATTTGAGGCAACCTGTGGAAGGTGAGTAATTACGAGCATTTGAGAAGTAGCACCCATTTGACCTATTAATTTACCAACCCGCATTGCTGTCTCTCCGGAAACTCCTGTATCAATTTCATCGAATACGGTTAGAAATTGTTCTCCGTTTGATATTGCTTTAAAACTCAGCATTAATCTGGACAACTCCCCCCCTGAAGCTATATTCTCTAAAATCTGTGGCTCTACACCTGCATTGGCTGAAAACAAAAAACTAACCTTATCCGCTCCCATAATTGTCCAATTATCTCTTGTCAATGGTTCTATTTTAATCTTAAAAACAGCAGAAGGAATTTCAAGTTCAGTCAATATCTTAACAATTTTTAAAGACAATTCTTCATAATGTCTTTTTCTAATTGAGGATAATTCTTGAGCTTGTTTCGAGATTTTGATTTCTAATTCCTTAATATTACTTTTAAGTTCTTCAATCTCTGACTCAAGTGATGCGAAACCTTGTAAATCATGTGCTAATTGATTTTGAATTTCTTTAAGCTCAGCCAATGATGTGACATTATGTTTACGTTTCAGATTTTGCATCAACCCCAACCTATCCTCTATTTCTGTAAGCTTTTGAGGGTCAATTTGAATATGTTCACCTTTCTTACTTACATCTTTTACAATTTCATTAAGCTCTATCCAAGCACTTTCAAATCGTTGGTAATCATCTTCAAAAGTGTGGCTAAGTTGCGCAAGATTCCTTAATTGATTTCGCACTTCTATAATAATATGCTCAACGCTTTGTTCCTCTCCATTCACAGCAAAACGAATTGCTTCTGTGAGGTTTACAATCTCTGAGGCGTTTGCTAATAATGATTGTTCTTCTTCAAGAATATTTTCTTCATTAATATCGCTTAAATCCGCCTTTATTAGTTCATCTAATAAATAAGATTGATAATCTTGCTCTTTAACCCTATCGGATTGCTTAGTTTGCAACTCTATTAATTGAGTTTGCGATTTCTTGATTTCTTGAAAAGTCTCTTTATATGCATATCTGAGTTCAAATGCTTTTGAATAGTTATCTAGCAAATCAATTTGGTAATGATTTGATTTAATAAAAGCAGTTGCATGCTGACTGTGAATTTCACATAACTGTTCGCCTAACTCTTTTAGTATTTGAACACTGACGGGTGTGTCATTCACAAAACATCTGTTTTTTCCGTTAGCAGCAATTTCGCGTCTGATAATAAGTTCACTGCTTACATCCAAGTCATTTTCGTGTAAAAACTCATTAACAGCAATATTGCTATTCACTTCAAACACACCTTCAAGCACCGTCTTATCTTTAAGACCCGCAATAAGATTGCTATCTAAGCGGCTGCCTAGTAACAGATTGAGCCCATCCAAGAATAAAGATTTTCCGGCACCAGATTCTCCGGTAATGACATTCAAACCATTTGAAGGTTCAAACTCTAAATTCTCAAAAAGAAAAAAGTTTCTATATGTTAATTTTCTAAGAACCGTCATTCTACAAACTCAATATTTCTGCCAAATTATAAAAGTCAAAGTTAAATTCCTTTTTGTTATTTATAGCTTTTTCAAGGGGGGTAAAAGTCAAATTATTATCAACAACTCCCAATGCAAAATTTGTTTTCCCATCTATCAATGCTTCAACAGCAGCAGCCCCTAACCGAGAAGCCAAGATACGATCATTTGCAGAAGGCGCTCCCCCTCTTTGTATATGTCCAAGTACAGTTACTTTTGGAGATAATTCAGGAAAACTGTTTTTAAACTTATTTGCAATTTGAATTGCATTTCCTTCCTCATCACCTTCTGCAACAATCACTATAGAAAACCTCTTTTTACGTTTTGATTTGTTTTTAAACTTTAAAATAAGGTCATCATAATCATTTGTAACTTCAGGTAACAAGATAGATTCTGCACCACTTGAAATACCGGAATATAAAGCAATAGCACCTGAATGTCTGCCCATTACTTCGACAAAAAAGACATTATTGTGCGACTCTGCTGTATCTCTAATTTTATCAACTGCTTCCACAACAGTATTAACAGCAGTATCAAAACCAATTGTAAAATCAGTTCCATAAATATCATTGTCAATTGTACCGGGACAACCAATGACAGGGATACTAAATTCCTTATTAAAAACCTTCATTGCAGCATAACTCCCATCGCCACCAATGCACACTAACCCTTCAATACCATGGGTTTTGAGATTTTGCATTGATTTTTCTCTTCCTGTTGGAGTTTTGAACTCTTTACTTCTTGAACTTTGCAGAATTGTTCCACCGCGCTGTATGATATTTGCTACATCTTGTGTTTGCAATAAAGCAATTTTATTTTCTACCATTCCTTGCAATCCTTCTCTGATACCATAAACCTCAATCTCCCTTTGACAAGATGCTCTGACTACAGCCCTGATACAAGCATTCATCCCGGGCGCATCCCCACCGCTTGTAAACACTCCAATTCTTTTCATATTCGCAACAAAATTATTCTTTATTACAATCCAATAGACACAAAAAAAGGCGGCATGTACTGCCGCCTTTCATAAGGGAAAAAGTTCTTTATTCTATCTCACCAATATAATCAAATTCAACATTATCAATATCTACAATATAGATTTGAATAATATAAATCCTTTGATTTTGTGTAGACTTAACCAGAATAAACTTATATGATGTTGGATCTTCTTCAAGTTTAGGTGTTTCAGTAAGTTCAGCACCACTAGCTGTCCAAGCTGCATCAATTTCATCATAATTTTCAAACCTGCTCAATCCAACAGCAGAACCATTATAGAGTTTAAACTTGCTACCGTTTCCTGAAACGAATTTAAATCCATCACCAGACTTTGCTAATTCAATATCATGAGTAGCTTTTGCTTCTGATTTATTCACAGAGACCCCGCGTGTTAGGTCAAATGCGTTATCTTCATCTCTGTCCCAAACAATCCCTGTCCTCTCATCTACTGTAATACTTGGACTCACCTCAACCTTAATTTCACTGATATTACCATCTTCATCTGTTGCCTTAACTGTAAATACAGCAATTTGTGCTTGAACAACACCATCGGTTCTTAACTGCTGTTTCACAAGCGTCTTTGTTGGGTATGCTTCGTTTAGTGTTGTATCAAAAATTGTAGTAATATCTCCTTTCCCTGGACCTGAAATATTTTCCCTAATGATTTGAAGGTTTTTAACTTTTTTACTATGAGTAATATAGACACCCATATTTACTTTAACACCAATATCTAGCGTTCTATTTTGGTATGTCCAATACAAATCACCAACAGTACCGGTAGAATAGAATTCAAGTTTAGGACCTTTATTATTATTAGAACCGCCTCCTCCATTATTACCGTCTGAATCAGGATTTTCTTTCTTTTTACAGCCCGAAATAGAAAATGCTATTGCAATAGCCAATGTAAAAAGGATAAATGTTAGTTTCTTTAATTTCATAATATGTTTTGATTTAGATTAGTTTGCAAAATTAATTGTTTACTTGATTTATACAACAGAAAAAGGATTTTTAACCCCTAATCAAATTTTCAGATATGGAAGACATCACATGGATTGATTGGCTTTTTATAGCAGCTGTTCTAATAGGAACTGTAGGAATTGGTATTTTTTATGGCCGAGGTTCGGGAAAAAACTATGATAGTTTTTTCTTGGGAGGAAGAAACATGGGATGGATTGCAGCAGGAATTTCGATGGTTGCAACGACCTTTGCAGTGGACACTCCTCTCGCGGTTACCGAAATGGTTGCAAGCTATGGGATTGCAGGAAATTGGCAATGGTGGAATTTTGTGATTGGAGGAATGCTCACTGCATTCTTCTTTGCCAAACTTTGGTATCGTTCAGGTGTAAAAACCGAAGCTGAACTTATTGAATTACGATACTCAGGTAGAAATGCTAAGGGTTTGAGAATATTCAAATCTGCTTACCTTGGCTTGTTTATCAATGTTTTTATCATGGGCTGGGTAAACCTTGCATTTGTAAGCATTTTGAAAGTCTTTTTTGATATTAATGAAACTCAATCATTGATTATTTCTTTTGTAATGATGGGGTTAATAGCTATATATAGTTCATACGTTGGGCTTAAGGGGGTGATACTATCCGATAATTTTCAATTTATCACAGCCATGATAGGATGTATTGTATTGGCATTTCTTGTGGTTCGTTCTCCTGAAATTGGAGGATTAGCAGGTTTGAAAGAAAAAATACCGGCTGAGACCATGTCATTCTTTCCAAAGTTTGACTCCGACACTAATAATCCCGCTTTACCACTACTTTCTTTCATTACTTTTTTGGGTTTTGCTTGGTGGGCAACGTGGTATCCGGGCAATGAACCCGGTGGAGGCGGATACGTAGCACAGAGAATCTTGAGTACAAAAAGTCAAAAAGATGCAGGGCTATCCGTATTTCTTTTTCAATTATTGAATTTGTGTATTCGTCCTTGGCCTTGGATTATTGTTGCACTTTGTGCTTTTATTTTATATCCGGGTAGTGGAAAAGAGGGTTATGTCATGGCTATGAAAGATTTTATGCCACAAGGAATTAAAGGGCTGATGCTTGCAGCATTTTTTTCTGCATATATGAGCACCATCAGCACACATTTGAATTGGGGTTCAGGATACTTGGTTAATGATGTTCTGCCAGCACTTAAAAAGAGTATTACTGAAAGACAAAAGGTAAGATACGGTCGAATAATCATTTTATTCTTTATGATTGCTTCTTGTATTATCTCTCTTTTTATGAATACGATAGCAGGGGCTTGGATATTTTTAATGGAGTGTGGTGCCGGCTTGGGAACTGTATTAATCCTCAGATGGTTTTGGCATAGAATCAATGTTTGGTCTGAAATTACAGCAACATTTGCTCCTTTTGTAGCAATGATTATTATTACAATTCTCAATAAATCCGGATACTTTCAAATTGAGTTCCCTAATACCTTTTTTATAACATTTAGCTTTACAACTGTGGCTTGGCTTTTAATCACATTTATTACAAAGCCTGAAGATGATCGAACTCTTAGAATATTTTTCGAACGTGTTCAACCACCATTAGGTTGGAAGAAATATAGATTAGAAAAAAATAACAACACTGAATTTTATTATTTGGTGCTAACATGGCTGTTTGCAGTCATTATGGCATATTCATTTCTTTTCACCATTGGCAGTCTTATGCTAAAACCCCTAAACGAAACCATCATATATGGTTTAATACTTATTTTATCTACAGTAGGGCTTATTATATTTGGCAGAAAAAGTTTCTTCAAATAGATTGGCATATAGATTGAAACAACAATGAGCACTGAAAATAATGAAGAACATGTTTGAAGAAAATCCTATACGTTTTATTGGCGAAGAGTCTGACAATCAAGAGTTTCTACCTCTTCTTTCACAACAAGAAGAAGACGAAATGAACAAACAAGCAATACCGGACACTCTGCCAATATTGCCGATTCGTAATACAATTCTCTTTCCGGGTGTGATTTTCCCAATTACTGTGGGAAGAGATAAATCCATTAAATTAATCAAAGACGCGAACAGAGGAAATAAGATTATTGGCGTTTGCGGTCAAATTAACCCAAGTCAAGAAGACCCCGAACTCTCACAATTGTACAATATTGGTACTGTAGCTCAAATAATGAGGGTCTTGAGAATGCCCGATGGAAATACTACGGTTATCATTCAAGGTAAAAGAAGATTTTCTGTCAAAGAAGAAGTAAAATCAGAGCCTTATTTGATTGCCAAAGTAGAAGCTATTGAAGACGAGATTGTTAAAGAATCCAAAGAACTGAAAGCTTTGATTTCCTCTACGAAAGACATAGCTCTAAAGATAATTGAATTATCGCCACATATTCCTTCAGAAGCAGCATTTGCAATTAAGAATATTGACAGCCATCAGTTTTTGGTAAATTTCATCGCCAGCAATCTCAGTATTTCGATAGCTGAGAAGCAAGTACTGTTGGAAAAGCACAATCTCATTGACCGTGCTACGCTTGTACTTGAGCATTTGACAAAAGAAATGCAGATGCTTGAATTAAAAGACAAAATCCAATCAAAAGTAAAGTTTGATATTGACAAGCAGCAAAGAGAGTATTTCTTACAGCAACAAATCAGAGCTATCCATGAGGAGCTTGGCAATGATTCTCCGGATAAAGAAGTTGAAAATCTGCGTATTAAAGGCAAAAAGAAAAAATGGTCTAAAGAAATTGCGGATGCTTTTGAAAAAGAACTTGAAAAATTGTTAAGAATCAATCCTGCCGCACCTGACTATTCTGTTTCTCTTAATTACGTGCAGCTAATGTTGGATTTGCCGTGGGAGGAATACAGCGAAGATAAATTCAATCTTAAATCTGCCCGTGAGCAATTAGATAAAGACCATTTTGGTTTAGAAAAAGTAAAAAAAAGGATTTTGGAATATCTTGCGGTTCTTAAGTTAAAAGGAGACATGAAGAGTCCGATTCTTTGCCTTGTTGGACCTCCCGGAGTCGGTAAAACATCTTTGGGGAAAAGCATTGCCAAAGCCATTGGGAGAAAATATGTGCGTATGTCATTGGGCGGACTTCATGATGAATCTGAGATCCGGGGGCATAGAAAAACGTACATAGGTGCGATGCCCGGACGTATAATCCAAAATATTAAAAAGGCAAAAACATCAAATCCGGTTTTTGTACTTGACGAGATCGACAAAGTGGGCAGGGATTTTAAAGGAGACCCTTCCTCAGCTTTGCTCGAAGTGCTTGACCCTGAACAAAACAATGCGTTTCATGACAATTATCTTGAATTGGATTATGACTTATCCAAGGTTATGTTTATTGCTACCGCTAACTCTTTAGACAGCATTCAACCCGCTTTATTGGATAGAATGGAAATCATTGAAATTAACGGATATACGGTTGAAGAAAAGATTGAAATTGCTAAAAAATATCTGATTCCTAAACAAAGAAAACTGCATGGATTAAAAGCAACAGAGCTTAAAATTCAGGATAAAATACTTGAAAAACTCATTGAAGAATACACTCGGGAGTCGGGTGTAAGAGGCTTAGACAAGAAAATTGCTTCACTTGCAAGAAATAA
>JAGFIU010000039.1 GCA_024103355.1 Bacteroidota bacterium | reverse complement strand
CACCGTGAATAGCATCAGCCTGATATCCTTCATCAAAGAGTTTGTCTGCAAGTTCTTGAGTATCACGTCTTGTTCTGCAAAATATAACGGCTCGCATTCCTTTCTCTTGTTCAATAACCCTGAGGAGTGCTTCAAATTTTTGATTTGCTTTTACTCTGATATATTCATGGGTTATGGCAGCATTCACCCTTTCTTCACTCTTGATTCTGACTTCTTGATAATCACCCATGTAATTTTCTGCAATTTCCTGAATTTCAGGTGGCATTGTTGCAGAAAAAAGCCAAATCTTTTTGTATTGAGGTGTAAGAGAAAGAATGGTGTTTATGTCTTCCTGAAAACCCATATTTAACATCTCATCTGCCTCATCAAGCACAACATGTTGAATATGTTTCAGATTAAGAGCATTTCTGTTAATCAGGTCTAATAACCTACCTGGAGTTGCTACCAAAACAGGTGGCTTTTTTCTTAGAAAGTAAATTTGTTTGTCAATAGGCTTTCCGCCATATACAACTTCAACTCTGATGGCCTTGTGATAAGCAGAAAATTTAACTAACTGCTCTGCCACTTGTTGGCCGAGTTCTCGTGTTGGAGTTATTATTAGTGCCTGAATTTCGCGTTTTTGAGTATCAATCTTTTCGATTAATGGTAAACCGTAAGCAGCAGTTTTTCCGGTTCCGGTTTGAGCAAGTCCCAGAAAATTGCAGTTTGCTTCCATCAGTAGCGGAATCGCTTTTTCCTGAATTTCGGTGGGAGTATGAATGTCTAATTGGTTGAGTGCTTTGAGTGTCTGTTCAGACAATCCAAGCTTTGAAAAATTTTTCAAGATATGTTTTTGGGGATAAAATAAGGGGTGCAAAGGTAATGCTTTTGAAGGCAATTCCTATTTTATCTTTATTTGTTTTATTTTGCTTAAACTTTACCCTAAAAGTACCAAATTTGCCTTGATTTAATTGTGTTTTATGGATACATTCGAAAAAGAGTTTGAGGTTAGGGATTATGAATTGGATATTCAAGGGATTGTGAACAATGCCGTTTATAATAATTATTTTGAACATACAAGACATGCTTTCTTGAAATCTTGTGGACTTAATTTTTCGCAAATGCACGATGAAGGTTTGGATGCTGTTGTGATAAAGATGGAAACAGAATACAAAGCACCTTTGCAAAGCGGCCATCATTTTGTTTGCACCTTAAAAGCAGAACCCGAAGGAAGATTAAAGATTGTGTTTTTTCAGGAAATTTTAAAATTACCGGAACGCAAACTAATGACAAAATCACGGGTTACTGTTGCTTGTGTGAAAAATAACAGACCGGTTGAACCTGTTGAAATTCGTGAAAAAATGGGTCTTAGCCTTTGATGCTTCTCACAATTTTAAACTTAATTTGCACACCAAACCAATATGGCCTTTTCTTTTACCCCGCTTGAATTTGCAGAAATCACACAAGGTAAGTGGTTGTATGGCTTGATGCCCGAAGGAAACTTGCATTTTGTTTTTACTGACAGTCGAAATTTTTATCAAAAAAACGGAGCGGTATTTTTTGCAATCACCGGAGAAAGATTTGACGGACACAAATTTTGCAAGGATCTGGCTGCTTTGGGTCAAAATGTGTTTGTGGTTTCCAAAGAGCAGAAATTACCCGAGGGAGCTTGTCAATTGTTGGTAGATGACACTTTGAGAGCATTGCAGAGCCTTGCAGCAGCTCATAGAAAAAAGTTTAAGGGAGAAGTTATTGGAATTACGGGTAGCAACGGTAAGACCATTGTTAAAGAATGGCTTTATGAATTATTGTCAACGCGATTTAATACATACAAAAGTCCCAAAAGTTTTAACAGTCAGATAGGGGTTGCTCTGGCAATCCTGAATGCTGATATCAATTACCAATACTATATTATTGAAGCAGGAATATCGCAAGAAAACGAAATGTCCAAACTCGCCCAAATCATTGCTCCTGATTTGGGGATTTTTACATTTTTAGGAAATGCTCATAGCGAAGGATTTGATTCAGATGAAGAAAAATTCCTTGAGAAATGTAAACTGTTTGAACATGCACGAAAAGTGTTTTTTTATGACCAAATCAAATTTATTAATAAGTTCCCGTACAGTAGTGATATTGTGCGTGTTGGAAATGACTTTTCTTCAGACTATCTTTTTGGATTTTATGAATTTAGTTTTACAGTAAAAACCTTGACCAAAGTATGGGTGTTTGACTACACAAATAAAGATGCAATCACGCGTCAAAACATGAGTTTGGCACTCGCTGCTGCTTTGGATTTAGGAGTTAATCAGGATAAAATTAAAAGTAAAATATCACACCTTCAAACTCCTTCCATGAGGTTGGAATTACTGGAAGGACTTAACAATAGCACCATCGTAAATGATACATGGACCAATGACCCTGATGCACTGAGTGTTGCTGTAGATTTTTTGCTACAGCAAAAAAAACAAACTGAAACCTGTCTGATCCTTTCTGATTATCCTGATGAAACAAGAGAAGATGCCTATCTCAAGGCTGCTGAATTAATTGCTCGCAAACGATTTACATTATTCGTTGGAATTGGGAAGCATTGGATGCTCAATCAAAAACTGATTAAAGATGCAGAACAAGCCCTGTTTTTTGAATCAACAGAGGATTTTTTAAAGCAAATAGATTTAAAGTATTTTGCCAATAAAGCTATATTAATAAAAGGGAGCAGGCGTTTCAGGTTAGAGTTGATAGCTAACAGACTACAACAAAAAACACATGAAACAGTTTTAGAAATAAACCTTGATAATCTTGCTTACAATTTTCATTTACTCAAAAATAGATTAAAACCTGAAACCAAAGTAATGGCAATGGTTAAGGCCTTTGCTTATGGCAGCGGAAACTATGAAGTAGCGCGTTTATTAGAACATCATAGGGTTGATTATATGGCAGTTGCCTATATTGATGAGGGTCTTGCACTTAGAAATTCAGGAGTAAAAACTCCTATTTTGATTCTCAATCCCGAATTACAAGACATAGAGAAATATATTGAAAATGATTTGGAACCCTCTATTGGTTCATTTTATCAGTTAAACGCTTTTATACAATCGGGGCTACCTGTGAAAATACATTTGGAATTAGACACGGGCATGCATCGTTTGGGCTTTCAGTGGTTTGAGAAAGAGGAACTGCTTACTCAACTCAAGTCTGCACATAATTTAATTATTCAAGGAATTTTTACTCACTTGGCTGCTTCGGATGAAAAAGAAAAAGACTCTTTTACCCAAAAGCAGATTGAAGCATTTAAGAATTTCAGCCTGTTCATAACACAGGAAACCTCAACAACACCCGTACTTCATGTAAGTAATTCAACCGGGGCTATTCGCTTTGCCGAAGCAGGCGGTGATATGGTAAGATTGGGTATAGGCCTTTATGGCATTGACCCGTCTGATACAATTCAAAACAGTCTTAAAAATGTTTTTACATTCAAAACTCATATCACACAAATCAAATCAATTGCAGCAGGAGAGGGGGTAGGCTATGGATTTCACAGTGTAGAAAATACCGAACGTAAAATTGCAATTATTGAAGTTGGATATGCAGATGGATTTAATCGCAAATTCAGCAGGCACAATCATTGTGTTCTTATCAACGGGCAGAAAGCTCCGGTAATTGGCAATGTATGTATGGATATGACTATGGTTGATGTCACGCAAGTCCAATGCGAAGAAGGGGATGAAGTAATTTTATTCGGAGAAGCACTACCTGTAAGTATTTGGGCGGATAAACTCCAAACCATTCCTTATGAAATTCTCACCTCTGTCAGCCA
>JAGFIU010000015.1 GCA_024103355.1 Bacteroidota bacterium | reverse complement strand
ATCAACAAAACCACTATTCCCTTCTCATCTTGGGGAAGTGAATGGACTTCGGAGAATATCTCAGGTAAGACTTTTGACAAAGAGCCTACTTTTATTTTCTCTAAATCCGGACAACAATGGGTAAAACTCAAAGTTACTACTCAATTTGGTTGTGTTGACTCTATTGTAAAAATTGCAAACGTTATTCCGGGGCCTAATATCAACATTACACATTCTGACATCTGTTCTAACTCCCCCGTTACTTTCCATAGTGGAATTGATGCTCCTGATAATGTTGCCGTTGATTATATTTGGAATGTTGCCGGAGGGCTCTCTGCTAAACCTTCACCTACTTTCAATATTGGTAAGGCAGGTAAATATAACGTAAGCCTTCTGGTTACTTATGCTAACAATTGCTCTGCTTCTAAAAATATCTCTATTGAGACCGGCTACAGACCCAATGCTGATTTCTCTACTCCTGATGTAAATTGTGCAGGCAATCCTATCAGCATTTCTAACAACACTACCATTGCGTTTGACAAGGCTAAATATCATTGGGATATGGGTGACGGTAATACTTATAATGATGTTATTACTCCTAATCATACATACACCAATACTACTCCTACACAATACACCATCACCTTGATTTCTACTTCTGAAAATGGTGTTTGCCCTGACACTGTTTCTAAAAATATATTAATTGGTATTCTCCCTTCTTGCAACTTCAACATTAACCATGATTGGACTTATGGACAGAGAGCCTACTCCTTCCAACCGGAACATGATGGTGCTGAATACAAATGGTATTTTGGAGATGGACTTACTTCTACAGAGAAGTCTCCTATACATGTATTTGCTAATGACGGCAAATACCCTGTGAAACTTATCGTTACTTCTCCTGATGGATGTCAATGCGAGAAAACTATTGATAACGTTGTTCAGAATCTTGATGTGAAATCTGACTTTGCACTCAGCGGTTTTGCTCTTTATCCTAACCCAAGCACCGGATTTATAACCATTTCAAATAACCAAAATATTGCTATTGCTAATATCTCCGTTTCTAATGTGATTGGTGAAACTCTGGTTAATACGGTTGAGAACAATAACAACACCGAATTCAGCTTCAATCTTTCTGAATTTGCTAATGGTGTCTATATGGTAAAAATCATTACCCAAGACAACAGAGTATTTACTCACAAGGTAGTTATCAGTAAATAATTTTCCGAATTAGACTGCTTCAAAAGCCTCCCAGCAATGGGAGGCTTTTTTGTTTGTAAACAACAGGGATTTAATATTTGATAATCTGTTACTAAATATATTTTAGTTTCATCTTTTGAAGCAATTGATTCTTTTATTTTGAACACGATTTTATGAAGCAGACAATTCTAATTTTGGGTGCAGGACGTTCATCAGGGAGCCTAATAAATTATTTAGGAAAATGGACGGCTTCAAATAATATAGACTTGATTGTGGCAGACTTAAGTATAGCAGAAGCTAAAAGAAAAACCGTTGAATATCCGCATATTAAAACTATGCAATTGGACATTCAGGAAGTTGAGCAATTTGAAAAACTCATTATCAATTCAACAGTGGTGGTTTCGATGTTGCCTCACTCGTTGCATCCCAAAGTAGCAAAGCTATGTATCAAACATTCTAAACACCTCGCAACAGCAAGCTATGCAAAAAGAGAAATCATGGCATTTAATAAAAAAGCTAAGGAGAACGGGCTGACTTTCCTTTTTGAATTGGGTGCTGACCCCGGTATAGACCATTTATCTGCTTGTAAAATCATCAATGAAATAAAACAACAAAATGGCGTTATCAATAGTTTTAAGAGTTTTACAGGAGCTTTAATGTCAATTCAAAGTGAAAAAGATAATCCTTGGAAATATAAATTTACATGGAATCCAAGGAATGTGGTGACAGCCGGTCAGGGTGAGATGGCACGATATCGTGTTTCAGATTTAACTTATTATGTTCCTTATACTCGGTTATTTAACAAATTATGGGAAGTAGAATTTCCGGATTTGGGTATTTATGAAGCTTATGCAAACAGAAATTCATTAGACTATATAAAACACTATCAGATTGACGGTGTTCCCACTATTATTAGGGGTACATTGCGTAGAAAAGGGTTTTGTGAAGCATGGAATGCCCTAATTCAATTGGGGGCAACCGAAAATATTACCAAAATTACCATTCCGGAGGATTATTCATATCACGATTTCTTTTTAAAACTCACAGATTCCCATAATACATTCTCTAATAAAAAAGTGTTTGAAGAACTTATAAACTCCAATTTTTCTCAGGAAACTTGGGAAAAAATTAAATTTCTCGAACTGAATTCACGAAAAGCTATTGGGGCCGGGACATACACCGCTGCTGAGATTTTAGAAAAAGTTTTGCTGGATAAATGGAAACTCAATCCGAAAGATAAAGACTTATTGGTAATGTATCATGAAGTTGATTATACAATAGACAATAAACAAAACAAATTAACCAGCAGAATGTCATTAGAGGGGAAAGATGCTGACCATACCGCTATTAGTGACACGGTGGGACTACCTTTAGCAATGGGTGTAAAATTACTGATTACAGGCAAAATTTCACAGAAAGGAGTAGTATTGCCGGTTACTCCTGAAATATATACTCCAATACTAAAAGAGCTTAACAACTATGGAATCCACTTCACCGAAACAAATGTATAATCACAATGTTAAATCTTCCTAAGTTAAATAGCGGTGACAGCGTTGGAATTCTTGCTCCGGCACGCAAAGTTTCATTGGTTGAAATGCAAGGTTTTGCTCAATGGTGTGAGAAAAATAAATGGGATATAATCTTTGCTCCTAATCTTTTTGCAGACAATAACCAATTTGCGGGGACAGATGAACAGAAAATCCAAGACTTTAATACACTATTATCTAACCCTAAAATTAAAGCAATTTTTTGTGCCAGAGGTGGATATGGTTCTGCGAGAATTATTGACAATATCAATTGGAATTTACTTAAAGAAAATCCAAAATGGATTTGTGGTTACAGCGATATCACTGCCATTCATCAACACTTACTCAATCGATTTGAAATTCCGTCTTTGCATTGTTTGATGCCACTATCCTTTGTACAATATAACAATCAGGAATTTATCTCATCTACTGAACTGACAGCACAGTTTCTCAAAACCGGAGAATTATCCTACTCTTTGCCCGATTCTTTTTCTCATATTGATTGTAACAACCTTCAAATAAATGGCGGAAACTTGTCAGTACTCTATAGTTTATTAGGTTCAGACAGTATGAAAAGCAATCAAAACCGCATCATTTTCATCGAGGACTTGGATGAGTATTTATACCATATTGACCGAATGTTGAATTCACTCAAACGAGGTCAGTTCTTTCAAGGTGCTAAAATGCTTATTTCCGGAGGTTTAACAGAAATGCACGACAACACAATTCCTTTTGGCAAAACTGCTGAGGAAATTGTGCATGAATATGCTCAATCAATCCATATCCCTTATGCAAGTAATTTTCCTGTAGGGCATATTGCAAAGAATTTTCCAATTCCAATAGGATGGTTGGCTTCTATTAAGCAGAATCGGATTACATTTGCACAACCTTGAAAGATTCACAAAAACAAGTTATAAAATATATAATCATTGGTATTTCAGCAGTACTGGTTGATTTGATTGTCTATTACGGGACTTCTTTTTTTATAGCTTCTCTCAGCATTGCCAAAGCACTTGGGTTTATTGTTGGTTCTTTCTATACTTTTTTTCTTAATAAATTTTGGACTTGGAAAGACAAAAGAAAAACCGGAGTATCCCAATTGTCAAAGTTTTTTGCTATATATGGAGTTTCACTCCTAATCAATGTAGCTGTTAACGAGTTTTTTCTAACGACTCTCCCTAATTTTGAACTTTATTTACAAATCAATAAACCCTTGCAAGAGGATTTTTTTAATTTCACTTTACAATTAGACAAATTAGCTGCATTTTGTCTGGCAACAATAGCTTCTGCGATTTGGAATTTCTTTGGTCAGAAATATTGGGTTTTCAAAAAATAAGACTATCCAAGGGATTTGAGCAAGTCAATCGCTTGTTTTTCATTGTGATTTTGGCTCACATATTTCAATCCATTGATAGCAATCTTTTCGCTTAGTTCTTCTTTTGTAAGTAGCTCTATCAATGCTTTTGCAAAATCTTTAGCAGAGTCAGCAATCATAATATTTTCGTTGGAAAGGACATCTAATCCTTGTGCTCCAATTGTGGTACTGACAACCGGGACACCCTTTGACATTGCCTCTATGGTTTTTATTCTAATACCGCTGCCGGAAAAAAGAGGAACTATCATCACATGATTTTGTTGAATAAAATTACCTGAAAATGCGACCTCTCCTACTACCTCAATTCCTTTGTGATTATTGGAATTAAATTGCTTTTCAATTCCCTTACCTGCAATTCTAAAGACTGATTGAGGAATTGCAACCCGAACATTATCCCAAACATTTTCTTTAAACCATCGAACACCTTGCACATTAGGGAGCCATTCAATAGAACCAATATAACCGACAGAAAAGGGTATTTTATCCAATGATTCCGACTCCTTCGCGCTCTCGACTATAAATGGCAGGTAAAAATTAGGTATTTGAGGAAACTGATTTTTAAAGAAATTCAAATCTGTCATTGATATATGCAATAATCCGTCTGCATGAGAATAGTAGTGCATTTCTTCTCTTCTCAGACGTTTAGACATTTGTCTTAAATACATTTTCTTTACCCAATTGCTCTCATTTTCTGCAAGTCGTTCCCATATTTGGTGTTCTACATTATGTACTCTGATATAGATAGGTTTTGAAGTATATTTTCTGACAATAGGCAATACCGTAGCAGCATAAAGGCTCTCAATATGAATAAATGAATAATCTTCAGTATTCAATTTGATTTGAATTAATTTTTCAAATTCAGAAGAATAAAATCGCTCAAGGTTGTATGATTTATGAGAAAATAAAAGGTTTCTTATCAAACCCGACAAACTCAAATCAGTATTGATACTAACCGTTTCAACTGATTCCAAAAAATTCAATTCTTGACTGATAACATTGGGTTCAACATAATGTTTGGATGTATTTAGGCTGACAAAATCAACTTTATAATCTGCTTTTACATAAAGATTCAATATTTGCAAAGTTGCCATTGCACCACCGTCTCTTGCGGGAAGAGGGATTCTATTTCCTATTACCAGTATTTTTCTCAATTTGTTGAGGTCTTTTTATTGAATCTTAGCTTTTGTAAAATATTACTGAAAAATCCGCCTTCAAATAATGCAGCATCCTGAGAGGCTTTATAATAAATCCAAGCTGCAATAGGCAACAGCGCAAGTGTTGCTAGCCATGACCCAAACCAAACATTCACTATTCCTTCTTTTGCCATTTTTACCCCAATCATATCAATCACATAATACAAAATAAACAACAAAATGGAAACGACCATTGGCATCCCCAAGCCTCCTCTGCGAATAATTGCACCTAAAGGTGCGGCAAGTGAGAAGAGAACTAATATAACAAATGCCAAGGTATATTTCTTTTGACGTTCAACTTCATATTTCAAAACTTCATCATGCAATTCTTTTAGGGTACTCTGATTAGATTCAACAGTACTTTTTATATTTCGTACATTCTCCATAGCGATATTCAAAAGCTGACTTTGTTTACCTTTTGGGAAATTTTCAATTGTATGAGCCGCTTTTAACCATGTAACCGAATCTCTGCCCTTATAGTTGATATTGTATAAACCAAAATATGGCTTGCTGTATTTTGTATATTGTTGTTTGGTTTGCAAAATCTCTTTATCCATAGAGTCAATCTCACTTTTGAGTTCCACAATATTCAAGAATCTATAATTTCCTTTGTATAAATCTTTTTCGGTCTTTTTGAGATCTAACTGAGAAAGGTCAAAAGCCATGACTTGTTTTGAGAAACGCATAGTATTATGAGGTCGAGTCTTATAATAGTCGTTGGCTCCTGTCATCTCCTCATATCGAACACCATTATACAAGGTAAAGAGCAATGCTCTTTTGTTATCGGATAATTTCATCACACCCCATTCGGCTCTGATAACATTCAACATTGGATTCTCTTGTTGCTTTTCATAAATAATGATGTTTCTAACTGTCTGGTTATCCTGTTCTTTCTTGGAAACCTTGATTGAAAAATTCTCAATCTCACTGTAAAATACTCCTTCTTTAATATTAAATGCCGGTTTTTTTTCTCTTACATCCCAAAGCAGTGTCTTAAACTCAAGATTTGCTTTGGGTATTATAATATTGGAGGAATAGAAAGTTAGTAAGGATAGGAAAATCATTACAACAAAACTCGGAGTAAGTGCTTTTCGCAGAGAAATACCGGCTGCCTTGATCGCAACAAGTTCGGATGTTTCGGCCAAATTGCCATAAGTCATAATAGAAGAAAGCAAAACGGCAAGAGGCAGTGCAAATGGAATCAAATCCGCCATTGCAAAAAAGATAAGTCGAGCAAAAACGTGCCATTCGAGTCCCTTCCCTACAAATTCATCAATGTATTTCCATAAGAATTGCATAAGGAAAAGGAACATAGAAATACAAAAGGTTGCCACAAAGGGACCTATAAATGATTTGAGAATCAGTGTGTTTAATTTTTTCAAGAAGTGTAAGCCTAATTAACTCCTAAAATTTCTTTTAAATCATCAACCTGACTTGACCACAACTCAGAAATTTCTTGTTCTTCATCAGAATCAACAAATTCTGTTATATAGAGGAGTATATCTTCAGTCAATTCTCCCTTTCTTATCTCCATTTCCCAATACTCTTCCGGGTCACCGGCATCCAACCATGCAAATTTAATTAACTTGTTGAAAGCCCTTTTTAGGATTTTAGCTTCTTTTTCATCTTCTCCATTCCAAAAAAATATCATTTTATCCTGTCCTCTGACAGTTACTTTGTCAGCAAACCACTGGGATAATCCTGATGCCGTACTTATATAGTTATACAATACCGCAGGGGCTGAATTAATTAAGAATTCCATCTCTAATTTCACTCTTTTGCCCATCAAATCTTCTTTTGGGTGCAATTTATATCAAATATGCTGACTTAACAAAATTAAAAATCCTATTTTTGAAACCTCAATTCAATGAACACAGGTTTACGCAATTCATTTTCAAATCCTTTTATCTTCTTATTCATTGTTTTTCAGGTTGTTGGGTGGGCGTCATACTTCTTGATTGGAAAAGATAATTTTTTCTTCTTATTCAACGGTTCCGGAGGCAAACTAGCGGATATTTTTTTTTATTTTTTTACTTTGTTTGGCGAATGGCCTTTTATCTCTTTCTGCATACTCTTTGTTTTAATTTATTATCGTCAAGAAGTGATTAAGGTCGGATTGGTTTTTATAGCTAATGCAGTTCTTTCTTTTGTGCTTAAAAATTACGTTTTCTCCCATAGTCCACGCCCCGCAAAGTATTTCACAGACAATATTATTTCTGTACATTTTTCTCCCTACCTATCTTTAAACTTCTGGCAATCATTCCCTTCCGGACACACATTCACGGTTTTTACCGGGATGTTCTTTTTGGCATTATTGGTTAATAAGCCTAAGATATATACACTCTGCTTCATCTTAGCTCTAACAACAGGAATTTCTAGAATTTATAATGGAATGCACTTCCCCGAAGATGTACTTGCAGGTTCTTTTTTGGGTGTAATCAATGCGCTGGTGATCTACATTTTTGTCCCTCCTATTAAGGCTTGGTCTGAAAACAAATAATGATTGCTTTGTTAAATTTCACTATAAATCCAATTAAAATACTCTCTTTTATGCCATTGTAAAACTGAGTGCTATGCACATCTTATCTTTTATATTTGCGAGCCTAAAGCAGCCTTGAAAATTTTAATTCTTTATACTGAAATTGCTCAATATGTGACCTCAAGTCTGAGGTATTTTCTTCAACAAAATCCTCAATCTGAGATACATCTGATAAAATATCCGGTCAATGCAGAAGCACCCTTTGTTTTTGAGAATGAGAAGAATCTAAATTTGTATAATAGAAATGATTTTGACAAAAACGCATTGGTCAATTTTTCTAACAAACTGTCTCCTGATTTAATTCTGTGTTCGGGGTGGATTGATAAAGAATATCTTTCGGTATGTAAGGTTTTCCGAAAGAAAATCCCTGTAGTTCTCGTTATGGATAATCACTGGAATGGAAGTATAAAACAACAGATTTTACGTTTCTCCTCACCTTTAACTATTCATAACAGATTTAATAATGTATGGGTTCCGGGATTGCCTCAAAAAGAATATGCGCTTAAACTCGGATTCAAGGAAAAACAAATTAAAACAGGTTTCTACTGTGGTGATACCTCGCTGTACAACCATTTTTATGAAACATACAAAGAAGAAAAGTATGCACATTTCCCTAAGAGGTTCATCTGTGTTGCGCGTTACATTCCTGCAAAAGGTCTTGAAAATCTGTGGAAGGCATTTTCCGAATTAAAAGATTCCGGAGAATTGAAAGATTGGGAATTGTGGTGTTTGGGCACAGGTCAAGATTTTGACAAAAAAGCGATACATGAAGGAATCTGTCATTTTGGTTTTGTTCAACCAAGCGACATGGGAAAATTCTTAAAAGAAACAGGTATTTTCGTTTTACCGAGTCTATATGAGCCGTGGGCAGTAGTAGTCCATGAATTTGCTGCTGCCGGATTCCCTTTAATACTAAGTTCGGCTGTTGGTGCGGGGTCAATGTTCCTAGAAAATGGAGAAAATGGATTCCGTTTTTCACCTAATAACCTTCATGAACTCAAAGAGAAACTATGCTTGATGGCCACTTTCAACCAAGAGCAGTACAACAAAATGGCTGATTTGAGTTTTCAACTCTCAAAAAGAATAACATCCGATGAATGGAGTAAAACCCTTTTAAAATTCAACTAATTATGTGTGGAATCAATGGAGTTTTCTATTTCAATCAACAGCATGCCGATGCGGGATGTTTACACAAAATGAACTGTGCAATTGAGCATAGAGGCCCAAACAACAAAGGTGTTTTTGTCGAGAATAATATAGGATTAGGTCATGTAAGGTTATCCATCATTGATTTAAGTATTTCGGGAAATCAACCTATGTTTAGCAATGACGAGCGTTTTGTGTTAATTTTTAATGGCGAGATTTATAATTATAAGAAACTAAAATCATTGCTTTCTGACTATAGTTTCAAAACTTCAAGCGATTCGGAGGTTTTGCTTGCAGCTTATTCTAAATGGAGCAAACAAATGTTGGAATATTTGGAAGGTATGTTCGCCTTTATTATTTTGGACAAAAACGACAACAGCCTCTTTATTGCTCGTGACAGGATGGGAATCAAACCCTTGTACTATTATAAAGACAACAATTTGATGGTATTCTCTTCTGAAATCAAAGGATTGATTGCAAGCGGATTGTTTGTTCCGCGATTAAACAGAAATAAATTACCTGAATACTTTAAAATAGGAACCGTTACAGGGAATGATACATTGTTAGAAAATGTATTCATGCTTCCTCCGGCAAGTTCCCTGACTATTTCAAATAACACGCTCACGTTCAACACTTATTGGACTTCGTCTTCAGAGGTTAATAATGAGATAGAATATGAAGAATCCAAGAAACAGGTGCGTGAATTATTTTTCAAAGCGGTAGAAAAAAGGTTGGAATCTGATGTTCCTTTTGGAGCATTTCTTTCTGGCGGAATTGACTCTACGGCCGTTACGGCAGCCATGCGGGAATGTATGTCAGGTCAAATAGAAACATTCAATATCAGTTTTGATGAAAATCAATTTTCAGAAGCGCATTTTGCCCGTGAAGTATCAAGGAAATTCAGCACCCATCACACTGAAATTAAACTTTCACCCAATCTTTTTTTATCAGAAATCGAAGCAATTCTAAAATCATACGACCATCCTTGTGTTGATGGCGCAAATACCTATATTGTTTCACAAGCAACCCGCAAAGCAGGCATCACAATGGCGCTTTCAGGATTAGGTGGTGATGAATTATTTGGTGGATATCCCGTTTTCAAACTTTTAAAACCTACTTTAAATGTATTGCAAAAGATACCTTTCCCATTTAGAAAATTGGGCAGCATGATTTTGAAATCAAGTTCACAAACCAAAAAAAGAAAATTGGCTGATATGCTTTCTCTTAGTAACCCTGATGAATCTTCTGTTTATGAAATCTTCAGAACTATGATGAGCAAAAATGAAAGCAATACATTGGTTGGCAATTCAATCCCTATTGTTAAGCCTTCATATTTTAGTAATCAGGGTGGTTTAATAAGCAATATAAGCAATGCTGAGTTTCATTACTATCTACAACCTGTGTTGCTACGAGATACCGACCAAATGAGTATGCGACACGCTCTGGAGGTAAGGGTGCCTTTTCTTGACCATCACTTGGTGGAATATGTCCTCTCGGTGCCTGACTCTTATAAGACGAAAACAAATGCGCCAAAGTCTTTGTTAGTGGAATCTTTGTCAGATTTATTACCACATGATATTGTTTATAGAAAAAAGATGGGATTTGTGTTGCCCTGGGAATTCTGGATTAAAAATGAGTTATCACCTTATGTTGACAATGCAATAGACAAATTAGAAACTTATAATTTGCTTGACCACAAACAATGGAAAGAGGCATTTCAGAATTTTAAAAACGGCAAACAATTCAATAACTGGAATATTTTCTGGGCTTTGACTGTGCTTGTATATTGGATCGAAAACAATAAAATCAGCACGGAATAGGATGTAAATTCCTTGATATTATTCAATATTTGCCCCCTTAATTTAGAGTATGAGCGGAATCAACGGTATTTATTTGTTTGGTCAAGGGAATATAGATGAATCCCCTATTGACAAAATGAACAATTCCATTGCACATAGAGGTGTAGGGAAGTCCAAAACTTTGGTATATCACAATATCGGAATAGCTCAAATCGGGCAAGGTTCAACACTCGTACAAAGCATAGACGGAAGATATACTGCTGTGTGGGACGGCTATATATCCAATAACAATGAGCTTAGGAATATATTAAAAGAATACAATTTCCATTCAGATTCAGTAGGCGAAACATTGATAGCAGCTTATGTCAATTGGGTCGAGGAGATGTGCCAGTATTTAGAAGGCGCTTTTGCATTTGCTATCTTAGATAAAAAAGAATACCAACTGTTTGTTGCCCGGGATAGGTATGCTTCAATTCCTTTGTACTATTATTTGGATGAAACAATTTTTGTGTTTTCATCAGAAATCAAAGCATTGATTGCAAGCGGTTTATTTAAACCGGTTTTTGCAAAAGACAGACTTCCTGAATTTTTTAGATTTGGTACTATTATGGAAGAGAATACCTTTTTACGAAATGTAAAGAATTTTCCTCCGGCCAATGCTGCCCTTTTTTCTAACTTTCTTTTTTCATTTGACCCTTATTGGCATGTAGAAACCATTGGGCAATGTGATGACAGCTATGATACTGCAAAAAAGAATATTCATAAGTTAATTGTAGAATCCGTTTCTACAAGATTCAACTCAGATGGTTCTACCGGAATTTTTCTTTCAGGCGGAATTGATTCTACAATAATTACGGCTGCTGCAAGGGAAACAGTTAGCGGTGAAATTCGCACATTTAATATTAGTTTCGATGAAGAAGAATTTTCTGAAGCATATTATGCCAAAATTGTTTCTAAAAAATTCTCTACCCGCCATGAAGAAATCAAATTAAAACCACAGATTTTCTTAGAAGAAATTGACAATATCCTTGATTCATATAGTTTTCCGAGTATGGATGGAGCCAATACTTATATTATTTCACAAGCTGCAAAACGAGCCGGAATCAACATCGGATTATCCGGTTTGGGTGGAGATGAGTTATTTTGCGGTTATCCTGTCTTTGGGGAACTAATGCCCACGTATAAAAGACTGAAACTCATACCTAAATTTGCAAAAAAAACACTGTTATCTTATTTGAATAAGACACCCAACGTAAGAAATAAAAAAATCATGGATTTGATATCTCTGACAAATCCTGACAAGGCAAGTGTTTACGGTATATTTAGAAGTCTTATGAGTATTGAAGACTGCAAGCGATTGGCAGGAGGTTATCGTACTGTCATTAATCCTCAGAAACATTTTTTAGGCAAAACAAACTTTTTGAGTGAGTTAACTTTAGCGGAATTTGATTACTATATGCAACCAGTTTTATTGCGCGATACTGAGCAAATGAGTGTTATCCATTCATTGGAAGTACACGCTCCTATGCTGGACAATCAATTGGTTGACTATATTCTCTCGCTTCCTGATTCTTATAAAACCAAAACCGCTAAACCCAAATCCCTATTGGTTGAATCTTTTTCGGACATGTTACCGATGGAGGTTGTAAACCGAAAAAAGATGGGATTTGTATTACCATGGTCAAAATGGATGGCAAACGAACTCGCTCCTTTGGTTAAAAAAGCGATGAAAGATGCAGAAGAGAAAGATTTTCTCAATATAAAAAATTGGGAAATTGCATTTGAGGATTTCAGAAACGGCAAACAGAACTACAACTGGAATATCTTTTGGGGATTGATTGTGCTCACTAGTTGGATGGAGAAGAATGGACTGTGACAATGATTATGAGCAAATAAATTCATGCTCGCACTCGAAAAAGAGCTCTATGATTAAATAATCATTTTATTCATAAAGTATTATATTTTAGAATTTTGAAAATGCGTTCCGACAATGTTATTTTTAGCGATAATTTGTATGTTAAGCACTTACATTAAGCAAACAATAAAATTAACGATACTTAATGCCCTATTAAAAAGTAAAAAGAAGAAATGCAAAAATGGTTGAGTACTTAGAAAAGCAACCAAAGTATTGTGAGTACACATAGAGCAAGATGCACTAATTGAAAATCAGAAGTAAAAATGCAGATTAAAAATCTTTGATGCACTTAAGTAGAATCAATGCTCTATTTTCTGTACTTCAAACTTAGGATATCCGGATTGTCTGTTATCGTTGTAGAAATCTAAAAAACGGATTTTGTAATAGTCTCCCTTGTTGTTTTTCACGATAAAAACAGTCTTAGGATTAATTGAATATGAAAACGAAACCGTATAATCAAAAGACTTCCACGCATACCCAATGATGTCTTGATTTTTGGTAAAGCTGAGTTGCTTACATAATAAATAATCAATTTGTTCAAATCCTGTAGTTGTGTCAACTGCTACAGCTACATTATGCGGGTTGAGCAAGCACCCGGTAACAAGGTAAGGGAAAGGCTCGGTTGGATTAGGATCTATGTAAAAAATAAAACGATATCGCGTAAACACAAAATCCCAATCTTCTTTGAGTGGTTCAAAGTCCGATATAACCTGACCGTTGCGCAAATTTAAATAGGTATAATTTCTTGCCTTGTACCTTGGTATATTCAAGACTTGGAAAGAATCAGATTCTGACATTTTCCCAAATTCAATTTTGTAATGAGCTTCATCAGCTTCGAGTACTTTTACAAAATAATAGCGTTGCGATAAAGCAAGATTGCGTCCCATATCAATAATATGATATGGCATTTTATTGTTATATATCCTTGTCCAATCACCAAAAGCATTGCTGTCTATGCTTCCATTGGGAAAATCATAGAGCCATTGTTTGAGTGAAATTTTGGAAGGATTGATATTTGCAAGTTCGTTACGGTTCAATACATCGGTACGAGCCACGAAGATGTTACGCCCGTAGTTGGTAACAATTTTAAAATCATTGGTAATATTGTCAAAAGCCAAATCCCAGTCATTAAGGTCTTTTGTTTTGTATGTCAAATCTTCCAATTTGAAGAACATTTGATTTTGGTAAGCATTGCCCATAAATACCGACATAACCTTAGATTGGGTAGTACGAATGCTTACCGGCTTGTCTTCTTTGAAACAAGAGGAAAGCGTAAGGCTCAGAAAAGTTAGGGTCAATATGGGGAGATAATTTTTCATTTAGAGAGTGAGCGCAAGTTTAATAAAAAATGAACGTCCGGGAGAAAGCATCATGGTGCTGCCTGCTCCGTGAAAACTGTTGAACGGATTAATATTGGTGATATTACGAACATTGAGAATATTCTTGACTCCTGAATTGATTTGAAACTTTTTTTTGAAAAAACTTTTGGAAAGTGTGAAATCAAGGAATGTCAATGCATCTGAATAGAATTCACTCACTGCTCCCAGTTCATTCATAATATAATTAACAAATTTACCATTGTGTTTGAGAAAAAGCGCGGATTTGATACCTGTTTTTTTCCAATCATAACTTGCTGAGACCGTGATGTCAGGAGAGAGATAAAAATCTTTTCCTGTTCGGCTGCTGAATTGATTACGAACAAACATCCCTCCTGCTGCAACTTCTATATAGATTTTTTTGTAAAAAGTTTTTTGTTCTAACATTAATCCTCCTCCCTGAAATCTTCCGTAGTTTTCGTAAGAATATAGCTCTTGTCCTTTGTCCACCAGAACAAGTCCAATCATATCGCGCACGTCATTATAATAAGCGTTTGCTCCAAATGAATAGGCTATTTTATTATGTGAGTTTTTGAATGTTGCACCTAACTGAACATTATGCGAAAACTCCGGAGTTAAATTGGGATTGCCTTTGATATTGTGGTTAATATCCACAAAGAGTAAATGTTGTTCTTTGAGTGATGGTGCTCTGAAACCATTTCCATAAGCCCCTCTCACTTGCCATTTTGAGTTAGGTTCCCACATAACATTAAATGACGGAGTTAATGGAGAAGTAAAAACTGTATTATAAGCCAATCTCAATCCGGGTCTAACCCTCAAATATCTTGATATATTATAATCCACCATTCCAAAAATTGCAAAGTCCCCCATTGAAAGGTTTTTCCCATCCACTCTATCAGCAAATGCAAAGTCATAATTAAAGTCATAGCCTGCGAGGTAATTGAGTCTTCCTTTGTTTCGATTACTGAAAACCGCTCTAGCCATGACATTGGCAAAAAGATTATCCGTATTTTCCTCTGAGTTGTCAATCAAATTTTGCTCAAGATTAACCATATCTTTTCGGTAAACTCTTTTCTCTCTTTTGTAATGAGAGATTCCATTGATCATATCCACTCTGATTTTAGAGTTAAGATTAAAAATTGTGTTTACACTATGAATACCTCTTGAAGTAATAAAATAGTCATCAAACGCATAAGCAGAGACGGGGGTATAAACAATATTTCCTTTATTCTGTAATGTTTCATACAAATAATCTGAACGGAAGTTCCATGTTGCCTTCTGCGCTTCTCGGTAATAACCGATATTACCAAACCACTGCTCACGCGGCTTCCACAAATATGTCCTCTCATTCTTATCTGTTAGAATACCTGCAAAAAAATTACGCGAAACACCTCCCAATATAACTGCATTACTACCTAGAGGTTGAGTAACAGACATACCAGCATTAATATTTCCAATACTTTCATTATAGCTATATGCATTGAGAGAAGTCTTTTTCAGGATAGGTTTTTTAGTAATAATATTGACAACTCCACCCAAAGCATCAGTACCATAAATAACAGACATGGGGCCTTCAACTATTTCAATTCTATCAACATCCTCCAAATTGATTTGATCAAGATTGATATTACCGTTCTCGCGACCGGTAATTGGCATACCATTGACAAGAAACTTGATTTGTTGTCCTGATAGATTTTGGAGTGATACGGAACTGCCCAGCATATTATCATTCGAAACCCTAATATTTGACTGCCTTGCAAGCAAATCTCCCAAATTTACTGCTGCCAATTGGTGTATTGTCTCACGAGTAAGAACTCTAAACTTAATGATACTCTGGCTTGCTCTTACTTTGTTACCTTGACCTGTAATAACAACCGGATTCAAGACAGTGTCTTGAGCAGGTGTGAGCGAATCTCTTTCTATGTAATGTCCGCCAAATGCCTGATTGTTGAGACACAAAAATAAAGCAAAGAAGCCGTACAAATAATGTACGGCTATAATTGCTTTTTTCTTATTAAATACTAACCAATCAGTTGTCAATTCGCTTTAAGAATTTTCGAAGTAAAAATATTGTTGGACTGAATAACTTTAATGATGTATAATCCATTTTGAATTGTTGATACATCAATTCTATTATCAGATGAGTTAATATTTTTATTCAATATCAGCCTTCCGTTTAAATCAAGAATCTCCACTTGCGCATTTCCGTCTGTCTCAACATAAAGAGTTGAGCTGACGGGGTTAGGATAAGTTTTAATATTGGAAGCTGAGATTGTTTGCACCGCATCAACAGGGCCGGAGGGTTTTGCTTGTTTTTGAAATTGGAAATACATCCTTGTATTGATACTTCCTCCATATTTATAAAAGTGCAGCAAATAGAGTGAGTCTCCACCGTTATCAATCACAAATGATAGAGAATCTTCATATATATATCTACTTCCAAGACTATCAAAGATGTGGCTTTTCCATTCTCCGCCAATGGTATTAATTTGTTCAGAGAAATTACGAGTTGCATTCCAAGCAGAATCAGGATGGATATCTTCAATTCGCGCAACTTTAACTCCTTTTTTAGATAGTGTTCCGGGGTTAGACATCATTCTTGTACCCATGGGGCTGTGAACCAATGTCCAATAACTGGTGAATACAACATCCCAATCAGATTTTGATGGTTCAAGGTTTTTAACAGACGCTGATTTCAAATCATAATATACAAAATATCTGTTCGGGTAATCACTTTTTCTGATTGAATCAGTTACTTCGTTGCTATTATCAAGATTAGCAAAGGTGAAGTGATATACATTATCCCCTACTAAATCTCCGAAATACAACTTTCTATAAAAAGTATCTCTAACGATTAAATAAACATATCCTTGAGATTTAATATTGTGAGAACTCTCATCGTAGTTTCCCCAGCCGTAGTAAGGTCCACCCATGCTTGGCGGTACGGTCAAATCCAAGCCCTCGTTAAATGCTCCAACATCCCATGAGGAATCAGAATCTAACAACTCTGTCCATGTTGATTTGAAGTTGGTTGTATCAAGTGTAGCAAAGTCAGCAATACCAATAGAGCCTGGTGCCCTATATACTTTCACACTCTTGCCATTATTCACACGAATTGTGGTTGCTTGTAATGTGGAATTAGGAATAGCAACGTTTTGAACAGAGAATGCCAAATCCCAATTAACTGCATCTACTACATGTTGTGATTGAGTCTCAAATGAATAATAGATTTGTTTTACGGATTTATTTTCCAATGTAACTGAATCCGTAATCCAACTTTGTGAGTTGGCAGCAAATCCAAAACCCATTGCTAATAAGATTAATAAATTTCTTTTCATGATTTGTAATTTTTGTGCGGCAAAAGTAATAACACATATCAATGCTGCATCAACAATCAGCTTCGATGGCGGAAATATGACATTCTCATGACAAATTAAAAAAGTGGCGACATTGTCTTATTCGCATAATATTAAGTGTCATATAAGCAAACAGAGAGATTGGATAGATATTGAAAAAAAAAGACCCAACAGCATAAAACTGTCAGGTCTTAACATAATAAAACTAAAAAGAATTACAAGTCCTGAAGTATTTCCACTGCTTCACCCAGATACACATCTTTTTTATAGCTATTCAACCAATCATTTTTAATTTTAAGCTTAACCGAATCACTGCCTATCTGCTCCAAGTCTGATTTGAGCGCAAAAAGATTATTCTCTGTCAAGTAGGACTTAAACTGCTCATCATACTCTTTATTCTGCTTATCCCAATTCTCTTGCTCATTTTTATAATCATTAAATCGCAGCGAAAAGGTTGTTCTTTTGTTATTTTTTTCAATTCTTTTGCTATCATCAGCAATGAGTTTAAAAATTGGGCTTTCTTCAATTCGTTTTTTTGATTTGAGAATTGCGCCTTTAATCTGTTTTTGTTGCGAACTCATGCTCAAGGTTAGAGGAAGAGGCTCAATTTCGCTCCATTGAAGCGGATAGTCTTCTGTTTCTTCACCAACTTTAACAGAAGAATACCTGCTTGGCATCACCACATCGGGTATAACTCCGGTGAATTGTGTTGTTCCACCATTGACTCTGTAGAATTTCTGTATAGTTACTTTTAGAGACCCAAGTCCGTAGTTGCTTCCCGGAGGAGCATAACGGTCTAAGTCCAAGAACCTTTGTACTGTTCCCTTTCCAAAAGTTCTGTCATCTGTACCTAATATCAATGCCCTGTGATAGTCTTGTAAAGAAGCAGCCATAATTTCTGAAGCACTTGCGCTGTATTTGTTAACCATAACCACTAACGGACCTTTGTATGTGACTTTTCTCTCACCACTGGTCAATACTGTTGCACTTCTATCACGGTATTTGACTTGAACAATGGGATTATGTCCAACAAATAGCCCGGTCATATCTACTACATCTTGAAGCGAGCCGCCTCCATTATTTCTTAAATCAAATACTATTCCTTTAACCTTTTCGTCCATCAATTTTATAACTTCTGCTTTAACATCATCTGAACAAGTCTTTCCGCCTTTGTTATTCATATCTGTATAAAATTGTGGCAAGTAAATAAACCCATATTTATCTTTTCCTTTTTGAATAATGGCAGATTTTACATACCCTTCTTCCATAATTACTACATCTCTAACAATGGGAATATCTTTTATTGTGCCATCGGGCTTTCTTACTGTCAAAACCACAGTTGTTCCTTTCTTACCTCTAATCAGTTGTACCGCTTCATCAATTTCCATATTTGAAACATTGACAGGCGTACTATCTTTCTGAGCAACCTTAATGATGATATCACCTGCTTGCAATTCTCCTTGAAGATAACTTGGGCTGCCGGGAACAATCATTTCTACCTTTAAATCACCGTCTCTTGAGCTCAGTTGGGCACCAATCCCTTCGAGCCTTCCTGACATTCTGATATCAAAATCTTCTTTTTCTTTAGGAGGAAAATAATTTGTATGGGGGTCATACACCGAAGTCATACAGTTGATATACATATCTATTTGGTCATCTCTGTTGAACTTTTGCAACCTTTTAAACCAATTTCTTTGGCTTTTTAATACTTCTTGTCTTGCTTCATATTCAAGTGAATCAAGAGGTTTTGGTACAAAATCGGCTTCTTTCTTCTCTATTTTCTTCTCTTGTGCTGTAACTTTTGAATAATACTTTTCGAGTACATTTAACTTCAGGTATCTTCGCCAATCTTCTGCTAACTCATCCATGCTATTAAGATATTGGCGATTATCCTCATCAAAAACGTATTGTTCTTCTGTTTCAAATTCAAATTTATTTGAAAGTACCTTTTCAAAAATTACTTCCAAGCTATCCACCCTTTGCTCAAAGGTAGAGTGAACTAAACCGATAAATTCATAGGTTCCTTTTTTAGCTTCGTCATCAATTTGGTATCGGTACTTAGAAAATTTTTCATAATCAGAGTTTAGAAAAAATCTTTTGCCGGCATCCAGTCGTTTTAAATAAAGTTCAAAAACCTTGTTGGAGAAGGAGTCGTCAATCTCAACAGGTTTGTAGTGAGTCGAATTAAGGGTTTGGAGTACAAGTCTAGGTAGGATAGTTTCTCCGTCCTTGTGTTTTTTGAAACAAAAACCCAAAAAAACAAGGGAAGTGGGAATAACAAACCACATCCACCGATATTTTTTTATCATATTCAGAATAAGTTTCATGTGCTGCAAGTATAGATTAAGTAGGTAAATAAATAAAACAAGTTTCAAGAATTTCTCAAAACTTGTTCCAAAGTATCATTTTATCGGTTTGAATGATTATTGATTACCATAAATCATGCTCAACATTTCATCCACAATCACCCTGTCATTCCATAATCTTGGCACCTTATTTTGTCCTCCGAGTTTATTTTTTTTCTCAAGCCATTTATGAAATGAATTAGAAGGGAGTATAAGGACTTTTGGCATTTTAAGGGCTACATCTTTGTGCCTTTTTGCTTCATAATCCGAGTTGAGTTCTTTGAGCCTATTATCTAAAGCAACCGTAAACATTGAAATATCTTCCGGTTCCTTTTCAAATTCAATCAGCCACTGATGTCCGGCATTATCCGGGTCATCTAAGTATATGGGTGCTGCAGTATAATCTTTTAGTATAGCGTTGGTTTGCTTGCATGCATGTTCCATTGCACGATCTGCATTATCAATCATTAGTTCTTCGCCAAAAGCATTGATAAACAAGCGTGTCCTCCCGGTAATATAAAATTTGAATGGGTTGGTTGATGTAAATCGAATGGTATCTCCCAGCTGATAGCGCCACAGTCCGGAGTTTGTAGAGATAACAACAGCGTAATTTACTCCTATTTCAACATCCCACAATGGCAGAACTTTAGCATCTGAATTTCCAAACTCATCCATAGGAATAAATTCAAAGAAAATTCCATAATTAACCATAAGTGTCATGTCATTTTGAGACAAATCCGTTTGAATACCAAAGAAACCTTCTGACGCATTATAGGTTTCTAAATATTTAACTTTATCCGAAGGGAAATATCTTTTAAACTGTTCTCTGTATGGGTTAAATCCAACCCCACCATGAATATACAGTTCCATGTTAGGCCAAACTTCCAGCATATTGGACTTTCCTGTCATTTTGAGTAGTTTTTCAAAAAGGACCAAGGTCCATGTTGGGACTCCGGAAATACTTGTAACATTTTCGTTTACCGTAAATTCTGCAATCTTAGTTGATTTTTGTTCCCAATCTGCCATTAACGCAATGCTTGAATTTGGAGTTTTAAAAAGATGAACCCAGATAGGCAGGTGCTTGATCATCAGTGCAGATAAATCTCCGTAGTGAGAATACTCATTAAGGGGATTAATATTTTGGCTGCCACCAATTAACAACCCTTTTCCTGAAAACAGGTTACTCTGTGGATTGTGTTTAAGGTAAACAGATATCACATCTCTTCCCCCTTCAAAGTGGCAAGTCTCAATAGTTTCAGCACTCACAGGAATAAATTTACTCTTGTCATTAGTAGTACCGGATGACTTTGCAAACCATTTTATCTCAGTTGGCCAAAGAATGTATTGCTCTCCTTTCATCATCCGCTCAATATATGGATGCAAATCTTCATAGCTCGAAACAGGAACATTTCCTGCAAAATCTTTGTAATCTCGAATAGAACTAAATCCATACTTTTTCCCATATTCGGTAAACTTTGCTCTTTCTATCAATTCAACTAATGTTCGCTTTTGTACTGCGACTGCATTGCTGACCGAG
The DNA here is from genome assembly GCA_024103355.1 of Bacteroidota bacterium. Lineage (GTDB taxonomy): Bacteria > Bacteroidota > Bacteroidia > NS11-12g > UBA955 > JALOAG01. The sequence goes on along the minus strand of JAGFIU010000015.1, from coordinate 3,276 downwards.
TCCTCGAGTGTCTGGAGTCTGTTTTTAAAATACCAATTTATAAGTGAGTTTACAATCGCCATGTTACCGCTTGAAATTTAGGGTGCAAGTTAAATCAATTTTAGATTTACTAAAAAGGAAAATATCATAATGTAACATAAAAAATTTATTCCTCATGCTGTCTAAAAATAATAAAGAGCGTGTTTTGAAATTTGAATATTTCTATTCACAAGAACAAAGCCGGAGTGTGATCACTATTCAAATAAAGAAACTACACACTCGAATGTACTATTCGTATTGTCCAAGGTCGGATTAAATTCTGTGATATCTAAGGAACAGAATTGATTATGTCCTAAGACAAAATCAATAATATATTTTGCTTGAGTGGGCGTAAGTCCATCTTTTACAGGTGTTCCGGTTCCTTTCACAAACACTTCATCCATTGAGTCAATATCAAAAGAACATAACAAATGTCTGCAATGTGACAGATGTTCTAATGATAAACGAACGATTTCTTCGATTCCGTATTCTGAAATATCATTTGGAGTAAAATATTTAATCCCGTATTTTTTTATAAGTTGAATCTCTTGTGATTCATAATCTCGCAAACCAATAATTACAAGGTTTTGTGGGAATAATTTAGAACTTTTTGCTGTTAAGCCTATGTTTTTGAACCTATTCCACCAAGCATCTTCTTCTACCCCAATTGGATTCACCATATTCTCTTTATTATCAAAACCCATCAGTGCGGCAAGGGGCATTCCATGCATATTTCCCGAAGGAGTTGTATAAGGAGAATGCATATCTGCATGAGCATCTACCCACAGCAATCCAATTTCATGACTTCCTAACACATCTGAAGCGGCTGAGACAGTGGAAATAGCATTGCTATGGTCTCCAAGCAGGTTCAAACAAAACCTTCCGTTATGTATTACTTCCTTGACCGTATGATATGTGGCAGCAAGATTATGGTAGTTTTGTTCAATATACTTAGCTTTAGGAAATGTTCTTCCTTCTGAAATACAATTTTGAATTGGGGCAAATACAAACTCAGCATCTTTAAATCGACTGTCTTGTTGAAAATGATTGGCTAAAAGACTCACTCCAAACGCACTTCCTCTCTTCCCCGCTGCCAAATCTGACGGACATGAATTGATACTTATCTCTCTCCTTTTTTTTAAATCAATCATATCAAAGTCTTTTTTTTGAAAATGCAAAATTAACTAAAATCAATCAACCCTACTTTTGACAATGTATAATTGTATCAGGCTGCTGTGAATTCTTAATAATTGTTTACAAGTTGTTAAGTCAATACAAGACACTAAAAATAGCTTTGCACTCACAAAATCAACACTTATGAAATTCTTTTTAGACACTGCAAACCTTGACCAAATCAGAGAAGCTAACGAACTTGGAATCTTAGATGGTGTAACCACCAATCCTTCATTAATGGCAAAAGAAGGAATCAAAGGGAATGCAAACGTAAAAAAACACTATAAAACAATTTGCGAGATAGTAAACGGAGATATCAGTGCAGAGGTTATTTCCACTGACTTTGACGGAATGATAAAAGAGGGAGTTGAACTATCAAAGATTCATAAAAATATTGTTGTAAAAATCCCGATGATAAAAGATGGAGTTAAGGCAATGAGCTATCTCAACAAAAAAAGAATCAGAACCAATTGCACATTGGTATTTAGTGCCGGACAAGCTATATTGGCAGCCAAAGCCGGTGCAACCTATGTTTCCCCCTTTATTGGACGCTTGGACGATATTGGGTTTGACGGTATTGAACTGATTTCACAAATAGCAGGAATATATGCTGTACAAGGGTTTAAGACCCAAATACTTGCAGCATCTATACGCAATCCCTTGCATATAATCAAATCTGCCGAAGCAGGAGCAAATGTGGTTACATGTCCTCTCAGCTCTATCATGGGGTTACTTAATCACCCCTTGACGGATATAGGTTTAGCCAAATTTATGGAAGACCACAAAAAGGTTAATTCCAAATAACCATGTGGTTTAAAACTGCTTATAGAACCCTTCTCTTATTGTGTCCTTTCTATATTTCTTCTTGTAACAAAAGTTGCCCTTATATTAAAACGGTTCCTATTCAGCAAGAAATGAAGGATTGGTGCGAGTTTTTACCGGGCAGTTATTGGATATACAAAGATTCTATTTCAGGGCTATTTGACACTATTTCAATCTATGATATTCAAAATAAAATTTTGGAAACAACACCTGAAAAAAGCAAATGCCCTGTGCGAAAGCAGCAGGAACTATACTTGAATTATACTGAAGACTCGATTCCCAACCCTTCAAATTATGAATTCTATGGAATCTATGAAGATAGCAACCCTGAAAAACCAAATGGAGAAATTATTTTCAGGAAAAAAGCAGAACGTACCCTCTATTCCACCTATATGCTGTTCCCAATCCAAGAGGGCAAAAGCAAACGATACGGCTCAAGGTCTTTTTTTACAATAGAAAGTATCATCCCTCAGTTGAGTGTTGCCGATACAAGTTTTGACAGCATTGTTTGTACTCATGACAACTTTTGTTATCCTGCCTCCGGTGAAGCAAGATTCTATCATGTCAAACATTTCGGTGTGATTAAAAAAGTATTTTATTCCCAAGGCACCACTGAACCTTCTGCTATCTGGGAGTTAGTTGAATGGAATGTATTACAGAAAGATTAACCCTCATGAGCATTTTGGTGTTATCCAAACTCCGGTGAAACTCCTTGAGAACAACAAGCCGACAGCCCTTAGAAATAAACTAAACCTCACCTACACTCACAACGATTTACAAAGTTTTGATAAGCAACACACAAATTCAATCAAAAAATGAATATGGTAGAAGAATATACTCTTGAACTTTAATGCAACGAAAAAGCAATTTATCCTATCTCATTTTCATTTAAATAAATATTTTCCCATTTAACGGGTTGGTAGGTTTTAAACGCACTCCAAAGAACATCATCAAAATAGACCATAAATCTCGTCTGCATCATAAAAAGTATAAGGTGCAATAGAAAACATGATTTTTCTTGCTTTTCAGAAATCTCTGTTAGCCTTGACATAAAAGGGTGTAGGAAACCCGTTTATGCTGCCTACACTTTAACCTTTCAATGAGGCATTTTTCTCTCGCGTAGCTCACTAATAGATTTATTTATGACAGTTTCGGTAACATTGCGAAAGTGATACAGCCACCATAAAAAGGATAAAAGAATAATAAAAAACAAGCTATATTACGAAAGCTATTGTACTATGTGTCTTTGGAAAACAATCTTTC
>JAGFIU010000034.1 GCA_024103355.1 Bacteroidota bacterium | reverse complement strand
GGAGTCGAGTGTCAACCGGACAAAGAATTTGAAACAGTTACAATTGCTTACAAAGGAAGAATCAGACACAATGACAATTCAGGCGGGGGCGGGGTAACTGGTGAAGGTGATGTGCAATGGATGACGGGCGGTTCAGGGATTCTGCATAAAGAGTTTCATGAAGTGACGTTGAGCAAAGAAGGAGGTAATCTTCAAATGGTTCAATTATGGGTCAATCTTTCTTCTGAAAACAAAAAACAAAAACCCAAGTATCAAAGCATTACCAAGGAGCAAATAGGTAAATTCGGGTTAGAGAACAATGCGGGAATTATTGAAGTTATTGCAGGTGAATACAAAGGAGTAAAAGGTCCTGCATATACATTCTCGCCCGTTGAATTACAAAATGCCAAACTGAACAAAGGAGGGAAAGCAACATTCTCCTTCCCTACTTATTATACAGCAGCAGCCTTAGTCATTAAAGGGAGTATCAAAGTGAACGGAGAAGCAAATGTACCTACTGACCATTTTGTTCTTTTTGATACTGATGAAGAAACATTTGAAATAGAAGCAGTTGAAGATTCTATTGTGTTAATTTTAGCAGGCAAACCTTTGAGAGAGCCTATTTTTGCACATGGACCTTTTGTAATGAACACACGCAACGAAATCATAGATGCTATTGAAGATTTCAATAACGGAAAATTCGGTGTGTTGTAATTCCTTATAAATTAACCAAAGATTTTTCCGGGGTTTAATATCCCCTTAGGGTCAAAAACCTGCTTAATTCCTTTCATCAAAGCAATATGCGTTGGGCTGTACACAATCGGTAAATAGCTTTTTTGAACTAAACCAATACCATGTTCACCGGAAATTGTACCTCCCAAAATCTTGCATGTTTCAAAAAGCTCTGTAACAGCAAGAGGAATCATCTCCTTCCATTCATGTTCGGACAAATTATTCTTTAAAATATTAACATGTAAGTTTCCATCTCCGGCATGTCCGTAGCAAACACTTTGGAACCCGTATTTTTTTTCGAGTTCTTTCACTTTTGTAAAAAGTTTTGGCAGTTCATAGCGCGGCACAACGGTATCTTCTTCTTTGTAGATAGAATTTTGTTTGACAGCCTCCCCCATTATTCTGCGCAATTTCCAGAATTTTTCTTGTTGTTCGGTCGTTTCTGCAACCTCAGTCTCTCCGGCACCAAACTTTTCCAAGGTTTCATAAACCTGTTCGCAATCGGACATTAATGTTTCCTGATTATTTCCATCAAGTTCAATTAATACGAAAGCCCCCACTCCATCAGTACTCATAGGGATACCGGTTACTTCGGAGGCTATTTGCATGGCTTTTGTTTCCATAAACTCCATAGCTGAGGGAGTAATCCCTTTTCTCATCATTTCGGGAATAAAAGCACATGCTGAATCTGCATTTTCAAATCTAGTAAGCATTAACAGCCTTTGTGAAGGGAAAGGAATTAATTTCAACACAATTTCTGTAACAACGCCTAATGTACCTTCGCTGCCAACCATTAATTGTGTAAGATTATATCCTGTACTGAAATTGAGTGTGTCAGCGCCTGTCCAGATTAATTCTCCATTAGGCAAAGCTACTTGCAAGTTAAGAACATAATCTTTGGTAGTACCATATTTTACAGCTCTTGGGCCACCGGATGCATGAGCAATATTTCCGCCCAAAAAGCACGAGCCTTTACTCGCAGGGTCAGGAGGATAAAATAATCCCAAAGGTTCAACTGCATCTCGCAGTTCTTGATTGATAACACCCGGTTGCACTCGTGCTTGAAGGTTCTTCAAATCAATTTCAATTATCTTATTCATTTTTTCCAATGTAAGTGAGATTCCGCCCAACAATGGCAGACTTCCTCCACTTAAACCGGTACCTGCTCCTCGAGGTGTAACAGGAATTAAGTTTTCATTGCAAAATAACAATACATCAGCTACTTGCTTAGCTGTGAACGGCATGACAACAACCTCGGGAGGATAAAATAAGTCTTCGGTATAATCGCTTCCATAAGGTTTGGTTTGGCTTGCTTCAATCAGAACTTGTTCTGTTGTTAATATAGTCTGAAGTTTACGAATATGCTCCTCTGTTACTTTGTGATATTGCATTGCTAAAAATTAAATACTTTTGACTTCTGAATAAGACAACAAAAATGAGAAAAACAATTAGTAAAATCATCCTGCTTTCCGGAATTGTTATCCTGAGTTTTTACCAATCCACAAACGCACAAAATCTTGAATTAAGGGACATTTGGGCTTCGCCAAAATACGGTGCAAAGGGAGTTCCTAATTTTATTGCAATGAATGACGGCAAACGCTTTGTTAAATTAGAAGACAATGAGATTATAACTTATGATTTCAAAACCGGAACTAAACTTGCAACACTTGTCAGCAAATCAGAATTAGTTTTTAAAGGAAAAGAAATCACCATTGCATCATTTGAGTTTAGCAACGATGAACGCAAAGTGCTGATTGAAACAGATATACAACCTATCTACAGACATTCCTATGAAGCCAAAGCATTTGTTTTGAACCTTCAAACAAAAGAACTCAAACAGGTCTTTGGTGAACCGTGCAGGTATCCAACTTTTTCACCGGATGGAAACAAAGTAGCGGCTGTATTACATAACAATATCATTGTTGAAGACCTCAACAATGGCAGTGTCATAGCAATTGGCGGAGACGGCAAGGCAAATGAAATAATCAATGGTGCTGTTGACTGGGTTTATGAAGAAGAATTTTCAATGAGCAGAGGTTTTGAATGGAGTCCTGATGGTAAGAATATCGCATACTTTCGTTTTGATGAAAGAAAAGTTCCCGAATTTACAATAGAATTATACAAAGGGGCAAGCTATCCTGAATTAGAAACATACAAATATCCAAAAGCAGGAGAACCTAATTCCATTGTAACAGTCAATGTTTATGACTTATCAAACTTCAAATCAGTCACAATTGCTACCACAGAGAATGATGATTCATACTTGCCGAGAATACAATGGGGTAACTCTGATTTATTATATTTTCAAAAACTAAACAGACATCAAAACCACTTAGAAATCATCCAATACAGTATTAGCAAGAAGCAAACACAAAAGATTTATGACGAAACCAATTCTTATTACATAGACATAAATGATAAATATTACTTTAACAAATCAGGAACTGTATTTGTATTTTTGAGTGAGCGCAATGGTTACAACCAGATTTTTCAATTCAATACTATTACTAAGGAATTGAGGGAAATCACTTATCCCGGATACGATGTAGATGAAATTAAATACTTTGATTCTGACAAAGGAGTAGTTTATTACACCTCTGCAGAAGAATCTCCAACAGAGAGACAACTTTACAAAATAGAACTCAAGAACAAGAAAAAAACAAAAATCACAACTCTGCCCGGATGGCACAACGCAACTTTTACCAAAGGCGGGAATTACTTTCTTGAAGTGTATTCAAATTTTACCACACCACCCGTTTATTGGTTGAAAGATAACAATGGCAAGCAAATTCGTGAATTAGAGAACAACCAATCTCTTGTGAACAAGCTCAACATTGAGAATTTCGGGAAATATTCATTTGGTCAATTAACAACCACCAATGGAAGCAAGCTAAACTATTGGCAAATTCTTCCTCCCGATTTTGATGCCAACAAAAAATATCCGGTGTTATTCTATGTATATGGGGGCCCCGGTTCACAAACTGTCAAAAATCAATGGGCCGGTGCAAATTATATGTGGTTCAGGTATATGGCACAAAAGGGTTATATCATTATGAGTGTGGATAATAGAGGAACAGGGTTCAGAGGAGAACAATTCAAAAAATGCACTTATTTAAACTTGGGTAAATTCGAAATAGAAGATCAAATTTTATCCGCAATATGGATGGCAACACAACCTTATGTGGATGCAAACAGAATAGGAATCTGGGGTTGGAGTTATGGCGGTTTTATGAGTTCTTTGGGGATTACTGTCGGCAATGATATTTTTAAAACTGCCGTTGCCGTGGCTCCTGTGACTAACTGGAAATTTTATGATAATATTTATACAGAAAGGTACATGCGTACACCTGCCGAAAACCAAAATGGCTATGAATCCAATGCTCCTTTGGCACAAGTAGATAAAATCAAGGGGAAATATCTCCTTATCCACGGAACCGCAGATGACAATGTGCATGTACAACAGTCAATGGAAATGGTACGAGCAATGGTTGAAAAAAACATTCCTTTTGAATCCGAGTTTTATCCAAACAAAAATCATGGTATCTACGGAGGAATGACAAGACTTCATTTGTTTACCCGAATAACAAATTTTATACTAACTAACTTGTAGTTTTATTTTTACATTCGCAGTCTAAATTAAACAAAACTAATATGCATCCTTACTCATTAATGTTAATCGCCTGGGTTGCCGTAGCAATTTGGGTTGGATTTGTAATTTTATTAAATCGAAAGATTCATCCCAAGGCACTTTTTGCTTTGTTTATGGTCGAACTCTGGGAACGTTTCAGCTATTACGGAATGAGGGCATTGCTCGTGCTCTACATGACTTCTGAAATTATTAAAGGAGGATTCGGATTTACAGATGCAAAAGCCTATGGTATTTATGCAGCTTATGGGGCCTTGGTTTACCTTACTCCTCTTATAGGTGGTGTGCTTGCAGATAAATTAATGGGTTTCAGAAAAGCCATTGTTTGGGGTGCATTGCTGATGGCTTTAGGTCAGTTTACCTTATTTTTGGACAACCAAACCACTTTCTATCTTGGACTTACGTTCCTTGTGATAGGAAACGGATTTTTCAAACCCAATATTTCTAGTTTAATAGGAAAATTCTACAAAGAAGGTGATCCAAAGCGAGATGGCGCTTTCACTATCTTTTACATGGGAATTAATATTGGCGCATTCCTTACACCACTTACCTGTGGTGCAATTGGCGAAATCGAAGGATGGAAATATGGCTTTTTGACAGCAGGTATCGGAATGATGTTGGGATATTTTATTTTTATACTTGCCCAAAAGAGTGGTTGGCTTCAAGAATACGGCTACCCTCCTGAGAATACAGCCAAGACGGAAAGTGCTAAAAAAATTAGACCAATGATTCCGTACCTCATAACTTTAGGATTGATTCCTGTAGTTTGGCTTCTTATCAACTTTAATGGTATAGTAGATATCATGTTAGGATTCTTAGCAAGTTCTGTTATTATTTATCTGTTGATTCAATCAGGAAAATATGACAAGATTCAGAAACAAAGAATATGGGTAATTGTAATCCTGCTGTTGTTCACTACTGTTTTTTGGACATTCTTTGAACTTGCAGGTTCTGCCCTCAATCTTTTTACTGAAAGGAATGTAAATAGGCATATAGGTAGTTTCAACGCTCCAACAACATTCTTTCAATCAGTAAATCCTCTTTTTATTATGCTGTTTGCTCCCATTTTTTCATGGATATGGATTAAACTTGGGAATGCAGGTAAAGAACCCGCTGCTCCCTATAAATTTGCAACGGGATTAATATTATTAGGTTCAGGTTATTTAGTGCTAACTACCGGAAATGCTTATGCTGTTTCAGGATTAGTACCCGCATTTTTCCTAATCATGCTGTATATGCTGCACACAATCGGAGAGTTAACGCTCTCTCCGGTCGGGCTTTCTTTGGTAACCAAACTATCTCCTGCCAAAATTGTAGGATTGATGATGGGGATATGGTTTCTTTCTTCATCAATTGCTCATCAAGGCGGAAAGCATATTGCAGAATTCACCACAGTGGATGAAGCAAAAATCATCCAAGACGAACAATTTAAAAGCAGAATAGAAGATAAGAATATTGTGAAAGTAATTGAAAGCGAATCATTTCATAAATTAATGGAAGAAAGTTCTGTTGATAAATCTTTGATTGACGAAAGTACCGTTACGGCTCTCAACACAATGGCAGACTCAAACATGTACGCTGTGGCAACATTGTTTATTAAAGAAAAATATGAGAAAGCAATTCAATTGGAAACAGAAGCTGAAAAGCAAAAAGCAATTGACGAAAGCACCATAAGATTCTTAATATATGGCAACGATGATAAAGTTTTGGGACAAATACCCGAAGCTGAAGCTGATAAGTTAATTAATGAAAGTATAAGCGGTACTGTTATTTCGTCTTTGAGAATTGATTCACTTGCATTAGGAATGAAAGTATTCAAATATTTGGGGTACATTGCGATTGGTTGTGCTGTTATTCTATTTGCATTAGGGCCGATTATTAGTCGCTGGATGCACGGAATTAAATAAATCCTACATCGACAAAAGTTTAAAAAGACGATTAATAATCGTCTTTTTTTTTATCAAAATGTGAATAACCCAATAATCCAAAGTTGTTACATTTGCAACTTTATTCAAAACTAACTCACACGGATTAATGAAAAATAAATACATAGACTTAATTGAACAGACCTTTGAATGGCCTCAAGATGAATTTGATGTTGAGAACGGGGAGCTTCTTTTTCACAATATAAACTTAATGGAAGTTGTTGCCCAGTATGGAACTCCACTTAAATTTACATACCTTCCAAAGATATCTGAAAACATAAAAAAGGCAAAAAAATGGTTTAATGTTGCAATGGCAAAAGCAGATTATCAAGGTGAATACAACTACTGTTACTGCACCAAAAGTTCTCATTTTATCCATGTTATTGAAGAAGCATTGAAGAATGATATCCATCTTGAAACTTCATCTGCATTTGATGTCAATCTAATTCAATCCTTATATGAAAAAGGACTCATCAAGAAAGATAAGTTTATCATTTGTAATGGATTTAAACTTCCTCAATACATTGAAAATATAGCCGAACTTATCGAGACCGGCTATACCAATGTAATACCAGTGATTGATAACTTTAAAGAAGCAGATGCCATACTCGAAAGAATAACAGGACCTTTAAATGTAGGAATCAGAATAGCTGCAGAAGAGGAACCCAAATTTCCCTTTTATACATCAAGACTTGGAATAGGATACAAAGACATTGTTCCATTTTTTAAACAAAAAATCAGACCAAGAAAAAATGTTAAACTAAAGATGCTTCATTTCTTTATCAATACCGGCATTGAAGATGACGCATACTATTGGAATGAACTGCATAAATGCCTTAGGGTTTATTGTGATTTAAAACGATTCGAACCTGAGCTAACATGTTTGAATATCGGAGGTGGTTTTCCTATTAAGAATTCATTAAAGTTTGATTTTGATTATGAATACATGGCTACCGAAATTATTGCACAAGTAAAATCAGTCTGTGATTCTCAAGGCATTCCGGAGCCTGACATCTTTACAGAGTTCGGTTCTTTCACTGTAGGAGAAAGCGGTGGTATTATTTACAAAATAGAAGAACAAAAAATTCAAAATGACCGAGAAAAATGGAATATGATTGATAGCTCCTTTATGACCACCCTACCCGACTCATGGGCAATCAACAAAAAATTTATTATGTTACCCTTGAACAAATGGGAGGACACTTATGAAAGAGTGCTTTTAGGCGGTATCACTTGTGATTCTGATGATTATTATAATTCAGACCAACACTCAAACGCCATTTACTTACCGCGATTTGATAATGAAGAACCGCTTTATATCGGTTTTTTTCACACCGGAGCATACCAAGATAGTATTGGCGGCTATGGCGGAATTCAACATTGCTTAACACCTGCACCAAAACAAATTCTTATTTCAAAAGATGAAGAAGGTAATTGGGTTAGTAAATTATTCAGCAAGGAACAAAGCTACAAGAGCATGCTCAAGATTCTCGGATACTAAATGAAATCATTCAAAAAATATTATCTGATTAATACATCTCCCGAAGATTTATATAAAGCACTCACGCTTCCGCATATTATTCAGCTTTGGAGCGGTGAGAAAGCTGAAATGAATACAACTCCTAATTCGGAATTCTCATTGTGGGATGGTGCAATATGTGGCAGGAACATTGAATTTGAGGAAGGTAAGAAAATTGTACAGCATTGGTATTTTGGGGAAGAAAATGAAGATTCAGTTGTTACTATCAAGCTACATCCGCACAACAAAGGAACATCGGTTGAATTAATTCACACAAACATTCCCGATGAAGATTTTGAAGATATTGTAGAAGGTTGGGACGATGAGTATTGGGGTGCTTTAACAGAGTTTTATCAACCGGAATAAAAAAAGGTTGAAGAATCATTCCTCAACCTTTTATCTACTTATTTTCTACTTAAAAAACAATTTATTTTCCGGCTGTTACTTTATCAATTTCATCTTGATAATAAATCATATTGGTTCTATCTTTCTTGAATTTATAGAAGTCACGTAAGATAGTGAGTAAGTTGAGTTTCTCTTGTTTATCTTTTATATCACCTGATTCATAAGCTTCCTTTAAAAATGGAAGAGCCTTTTCGTATAAAGCAAATTTCTTAATTTCTAAATCATCGTATAGAGCAAAATTAGATGCATTTGCATTCATTTTCTCAATGATGGGAACAGTCTGTTCAATATACATTGCTCCCAAATTGTACTTTGCATCCATATTATTATCATTCAATTCAATTGCTTTCTTATAATCAGCTTCAGCCAAGGCGTAGTCCTTTTTTTGATGATACAAAGTACCTCTATAAAAGTAATAATTTGAATTTTCAGGGTCAGATTCTATCGCTTGGTTAAAACGTACTAATAACTCTTCGGTCTTTCCTTGAGCTAAATAGTAATTAATCTCTTCAATGAGTAATTCTTTATTCTCAGGGTAGATTTCACGTCCCTTTTCCAACGTAGCAATTCCGTTCGCTGAATCACTTTCTGCAAAGTATGAATTGGCAAGAAAGATATATAACTGTGGCTCATCGTACTTGTTTTCTATAAGCATATTCAAGTATTTACGAGAATTAACCTTATCACCGGCTTCGTTGGCATAATAATACATACTCAAAAGAGTTTTATTTGTTGTAATACCATTTTGTTTAAGATTCTGTCTTTCGTCATGAAGGGTAAGATTATATGCAGCTTCTGCGTATTTAACGGCAAGTTTGTATAAGCCTTTGTCTGCCAGCTTCCCTGCATCAATTAAACAGAAATTTGCGGAGTATAACATATTGCTATAAACATCTTCTATATCACTTTTTTTCTTTTTCTCACTTGAAATCAGATACTGATAAAATGATTCCGCAGATTTTATTGACGCTTCGGAGTCCAGAGCTACATATTTAGGATCGTCTTGTGCATTGGCTGCAATCTGCATATAAACCAAGCCTCTGTAGTAATACATCTTAGCGGTACCCTTTGTTGTTTCATGCACATAAGCCTCATCTACTGATTGTTTTGCACGAGGCAAATCATTGTTTTTGAGCGCAAACCACGCATCTGTGAGATTTTGTGATTGTGCAAACAGATTGCCTGTAAAAGCAAAAGAAGCTAATAAAATGGTGGTTATAAATAGTTTCTTCATTATATTGATATTTGGTTGTAAATACTCATTATTCAATTATTGTGCCGTTCCATTAAAATAATGGAACGGCAATTTTTATGTTATTCTTCTGTATTATCTTCTGAATTTTCCTCAGTGAAGTTTTCTGAATTATCCTTAATATCAGTTTCGTTGATATTATTCTCGGTATCATTAACAATCTCATCTTCTTCTGCATCCGGGTCATACTTTATTCTTGCAACAGAAGCGATACTGTCACTATTCTTGATATTGATAAGTCTGACACCTTGAGTTGCTCGTCCCATAACACGCATATCAGAAACCCTGATTCTAATGGTCATTCCTGAACGATTGATAATCATTAAACCATCTTTTTCTTCAACAGACTTAATGGCAATTAAATCTCCGGTCTTGTCAGTAATATTAAGGGTTTTTACTCCTTTTCCTCCCCTTCCGGTAATTCTGTAATCGTCCAAATCGGTACGTTTTCCATATCCATTTTCAGAAACAACCAATATGGTGGTATCAATGTCAGATTTTGTATCTACGCAAACCATTCCAACCACTTCATCTTTGGCTGACTCTAATGTAATACCCTTTACACCCGATGCAGTTCTACCCATAGGTCTTACAAGGCTTTCATTAAATCTGATTGCTCTTCCTGATTTCTTTGCCAATACAACTTCACAAGTTCCGTTAGTCAATTTTCCTTCAAGTAGTTCGTCCCCTTCTCTAACGGTAATAGCATTGATACCATTGGCCCTTGGTCTTGAGTATGCTTCAAGTGAGGTTTTCTTAATAATCCCTTTCTTGGTACAAAGGATTACATAATTATTTTCAGTGTACTCTTTGTCATCAAGGTTGCGTACATTGATAAACGCTTTGACCTTATCATCTGACGGGATTTGTATCAGATTTTGAATAGGTCTTCCTTTGGTAGCTTTACCACCTTCGGGGATTTCATATACTTTGAGCCAAAAGCATCTGCCTTGTTCGGTAAAAAACAATATGTAATTATGAGTAGAAGAAATCATCAAATGTTCTACAAAATCTTCATCTCGATGAATCACCCCTCTGTTGCCTCTTCCACCTCTATTCTGTTCTCTGTATTCATCTAATGTTGTTCTCTTAACATATCCCATGTGAGAAATTGTGACCACAACATTCTCGTCCGGAATAAGGTCTTCTATGCTAATATCATCAGCAGAGAGTACTATCTCAGACCTGCGCTTGTCATTAAATTTCTCTTTTACTTCCAACAATTCATCTTTGATAATTTTCATTCGCAATTCAAAAGAAGCAAGAACTTCATTGTAATAATTAATAAGTTCCATGATTTCCTTGTACTCTTCACGAATTTTATCTCTTTCAAGACCGGTAAGTCTTTGCAATCTCATATCAAGGATGGCTTTTGCCTGAATTTCGCTTAAGTTGAAATTAGCCATCAAACCATCTTTAGCATCATTTGGATTCTTTGATTCTCTAATCAATTTGATAACTGCATCAAGATTATCCAATGCAATGAGCAAGCCTTCCAAGATATGCGCTCTTTTTTGTGCTTCATCAAGCAAAAACTCAGTTCTACGCGTAACTACCTCGTGTCTGTGTTCTACAAAATGCTTGATTAGACTCTTTAGATTAAGTACTTCCGGACGGCCGTTTACAAGAGCAATATTGTTGATGCTGAAAGAACTTTGAAGTGCTGTGTATTTGTACAATTGATTTAATACCACATTTGGAATTGCATCACGTTTTAAATCAAACACAATTCTCATCCCTTGCCTGCCTGACTCATCTCTGATTCCGCTGATACCATCAATTACTTTTTCATTAACCAAATCAACAGCTTTAACAATAATCTGAGACGGACTTACCATATAGGGAACTTCAGTAACAACAATCATTTCTTTACCCGTTGAGGTAGTTTCAAATTCGGCTCTTCCGCGCATCACTACCCTTCCTCTCCCGGTTTCATAGACACTTCTGTCACCTTCCATACCATAGCTAATACCTCCTGTAGGGCAATCGGTTGCTTTGATATGGGTCATTAATGTCTGAATAGCTATATCTTTGTTACT
>JAGFIU010000045.1 GCA_024103355.1 Bacteroidota bacterium | reverse complement strand
CCAATTTTAAAGATATGGGCGACCATTATTTATTAAATGGAGCTAAAATGTGGATTACCAATGCTCCTATTGCTGATGTAGCAGTAGTTTGGGCAAAAAATGAAGAAGGCAGAATTCACGGATTATTGGTAGAAAGAGGAATGGAAGGTTTTACTACTCCCGAAACACATGATAAATGGTCGTTGAGAGCATCTATTACCGGAGAGTTAGTTTTTGATAACGTAAAAGTGCCTAAAGAAAACTTATTACCTAACAAATCTGGATTAGGAGCACCGCTTGGTTGTTTAGATTCAGCTCGCTATGGTATTGCTTGGGGGGCTATAGGTGCAGCAATGGATTGTTATGATTCAGCACTTCGCTATTCTAAAGAGCGTGAACAATTTGGAGTGCCGATTGCTTCTTTTCAGTTAACGCAAAAGAAATTAGCTGAAATGCTTACAGAAATTACCAAAGCTCAGTTATTAACTTGGCGTTTGGGAGTGTTAAGAAATGAAGGTAAAGCTACTTCAGCACAAATTTCTATGGCAAAAAGAAACAATGTGGATATGGCACTTAAAATTGCCAGAGAAGCTCGCCAAATACACGGAGCAATGGGTATTACCAGCGAATACTCTATTATGCTACACTTGGCTAACTTAGAGTCGGTAATTACTTATGAAGGCACACACGATATTCACTTGTTAATTACAGGTATGGATATTACCGGAATTAGTGCTTTTAAGAATGATGGTACTCAGTTTAGCTAATTATTGTAGCACGTTCAAAAAAATGACACAATGAGGAAAATAATTGGAATTCT
Source organism: Bacteroidota bacterium (assembly GCA_024103355.1). Lineage (GTDB taxonomy): Bacteria > Bacteroidota > Bacteroidia > NS11-12g > UBA955 > JALOAG01. The sequence goes on along the minus strand of JAGFIU010000045.1, from coordinate 1,066 downwards.
TCTAATTGGAGTATTGACTGCCTGTAATAATGTTGGAGTAACAGAAACTGAAGTTCAAGCGGTTCAAAGTGTTTTGGATTTTTACGGTGGAATTTGCAACAGACATAAAGGCTTTGAAGCTAAAAATGGTGAAACCGACACATACTTTGAACTAGAGATGAGTCAAAGTGAGCTGGTTGAAAGTTATTCAAATATGCTTGAACTACCTGCTTCAAACATTGCTTATCTGTTTTATTCAAACCTAAATGACGAGCAAGATAATTACACTTATGTAAAAGTTAAAATCAATTTGTCAAATGGGCAATCACATGAATATTCATATTCAGCAAGGGATTTGAAAGAAATAGAAAGCTTGACACCATTATTACAATCAATAACTGATAAAATTAAAGCACAAGATTATGAAGGGCTTATATCTCAGTTTGATAAGAATATAGCTTCAAATCTCACTTCGGAGCAGCTGAAAGCATATTGTGTTCCTTACGACTCTGCATACGGAAGAGTTGACAATACTCAATTTCAAGGATACTCATTTTTCGAAGGAGAAACAGACAATAGACCTTTAGCACACATCGCAGGAATAATGATAAGAGAGAATGAGAATACTCCTATTAGCCTTTTCATTGATAGAAAGAGCAAAAAAGTAGTTACCATGAAATATGATTTTTAAAAAGAAATCTACATCAATTATTCCAAGCAAATGCTTGAAATAGAAATGTGTTTTGCTGATTTACCCTTTTCAGTTAATTACAATTTGCATTGAGCTTCACTCAATGCTTTTAAATATCGCTCCGTTGGAGCTTACTTTAAACCTTTAACAAATTAACTTTCAACTCCAACTGCGTCTTTGCGAGAGGTTTTGCGACCTTTGCGTAAAACTTAGCATCTTTGCGGTTATTAATTTTGCCTTTCTTTTGTCTTGACACAAAAGAACCAAAAAGTCAAGACTTCTGATTAATTTATGGTTTTCTAGCAGTTAAATTTGCCACACAACCCAAGCCCTGCAACTGTTGTGCTTTTTATTGCCAAGCAAAAGGGACATTTGCCAACTCTATATTGTGCTTCG
>JAGFIU010000014.1 GCA_024103355.1 Bacteroidota bacterium | reverse complement strand
CGTTGCACAAAATTACGACAACCGGTTACAGATAAAGGTTTGAGAGAATTTTTTTCAGGTGTATAAAAGAAAAACAAAGTATTTGTTTTCAAAGCTTTTGCAAATGAGATTTGCTGAAAGGCTTGCTTTCGTAGCTAATCGCTGAAAAAGCTTTGCGAATTTATCTGTCAAAACTCACAAAGTCAAGTTTTGTGGATAATTTCGTATATAAACACCTGAAAAAAATTCACTCAAACAACCTTAAAGATTACTTCGCAAATCATCAATTTGCAAAATAACTTATAAGGTTCTTTATCAGTGTAGCCCGCTTTGTAACTTCGTACAACTGTCATATTTGCAAAAGTTGCAGTTCTGTTTTTTAACTGTAATGGTTTTGCATTATTTTTGGCACGTTGTAAATGGGAAGTTGAGTAATTTTATTTTGCAACCTTCGCAAATATGACGGACGTTATGCATCATGTATTTAAAAACCAAAAGTGATAATTAGATACGAACATATAGATTCAAATGTAAGAAGTTATCAAGGGATTGAGGTTGATATTAAAGAATGTCGTACACATTTGCAAGGTGCGGTAAAGGATAATTTACTAGACCGTGAAGAAAGACTAGACATGTTGGAAGCACTAAGTACCCTACAACAAGAAACAGGCTTTAATGCAACTCATGAACTTATTGCTGATATTCAAGCGTTAGAAAATGAACAATTGGAATTGCAACAATTTCGAGTGGGTGAGGCCTATGCGGAGGTTATCTTAGAAGAGTCATTTGTGTGTCGTTTCCATTGGAATGAGAACAGAGATGCTAGAAACCCCAAAGGAAACAAAACAGGAGCTGACTTGGTTGGGTTTATAGAAGTGGATGGACAAGTTTTGTTTTTATTTGGAGAGGTTAAGACCTCTTCAGAAACAGCAAACAGACCACCGCAAGTAATGACCAGTGCAGACGGAATTGAAAAACAGCTTAGAGATTTGTATGATGATAGGGCAAAAAGACAAATACTAATAACTTATCTCCAGAGTAAGGCAAGGCATTATGCTGAAGAACACCCTTTTAAAACGGATTACAACGCAAGTTTAAGAGCTTATTATGATAACAATTGTCAATTCCAATTAATAGGTGTTTTAGTTCGGGATGTAGATTGCGATGAAAGAGATGTTTCATTAAGCTACGGTAGATTATCACAACATATATTAGAACCTTATGGAATTAAACTATTAGCATTGTACCTGCCTATACAAAAAGAAGAGTGGCAAACGATAATAAATGAAACCGTAGAATGAGCATACAAATAAAATACAATTACTTAGAACAAGCGTATCCTGATATGCTTGAAGGAATTGGTGGGCTTATTCAAAAAGCAAAACTGTCGGGGCGTTTTGATAGCATACAACTTTTAGAAGAAGAAAATGAACAACTTCAAAAGGCCAAAGAACTCTGCGAACTTAAGATAGTAGAACTTTGGAGTAATAGAGATCAATCCGAATTTAAGGGGTTATGTTCTACTTATTTTGACATAGCCAGTCAATTACCTATCCATTTAGACAGTGAGTTGTTTATTTATGAACAGTTCAAATTAATTGCATTTGGCTATCTTGGGGAACATTGGCATTTTGTAAAGCAATATCTTAAAAGTCATAGCAATCTGTTTGATGCTATCCAAATGGGTGATAACTGGAATCAACGAATTTTGGCTATTTCGTTTAAAGCAATTGTACATCTAATCAGAAAAGAAAATTGGCAGGAGATTAATCAATCAATAACATTGATAAATCAACTCCGACAAGAACAAAATGATTTTGAAAACACATTTCTCAATCAGGTAAATGAAGAAAGCCGTCCTTATGGTGCTGCTGAGTTAGTATCATTGTATCATTTTGCAAAATGTGTTGATGTGCTGGGGAATTATCTAATGGAAGGGCGACCATTAGAACCCGAAAATGAGTTACAATATCACACAGGTATAGCATTAGAATATGCTCAGAAATCAGGAAATATAAGCCTTGGATTGTTATATCAATTTTTTGAAGCATTTGCAGTCAAAATGATTAGAAATACCATTTGGTACACTACTCGTGGTATCAATAACTGGGTAACACGTTTCAATCAATTTGTCTCCCATCGGGAAGAAAAAGGATTGTTTGAGTTGTTATATCCTCAAAGAGAATCCATTATCGAAGGTGAATTATTGAATCCTGCACATAGGGCTGTTGTCGTTAATTTGCCGACATCCAGTGGCAAAACGTTAATTGCTGAATATAGAATATTACAGGCTCTCAACCAGTTTAGAGAACGAGGTGGATGGGTAGCTTATGTTGTCCCAACGAAAGCTTTAGTAAACCAGATTTACATACAACTTAAGAAAGATTTATCCAGTATTGAAATCCGAATAGAAAAAGCAAGTGGAGCAATTGATTTAGATGGTTTTGAACAACATTTGGTGGAAAACAATGGTAATCATACAGATTTTGATATTCTGATAACCACCTATGAAAAAATGAACCTGCTTGTACGTCAAGGTCTTGGCACAACGACGGAAAGACCATTGGTGCTAACAGTAGTAGATGAAGCTCACAATATTGAAGAAAAACAAAGGGGATTAAACTTGGAGTTTTTACTTAGTACGATTAAAAATGATTGCGAAGAAGCTAACTTCTTATTGATGACGCCTGATATTTCTAATTCAGCAGACGTATCGAGATGGCTTGCAGGAGATAGAGGAAATGTAATCAACTTAGAGTTAGACTGGTGGCAACCTAATGAAAGAATTGTAGGAGCTATAGAAATTGAGGGACGTGCAAGAAACTATGATTATACTTTAAGGACACTTCACACGGACAAAGGTACTTATGATATTGGAAGTACAATACCGTTGAGTAGTATTCAGAATTCTGACCAGACAGCATCTCAGGCAAGAGGTTCAAAAGAGAAAATAGCATCTCAGGTTGCATCTGGTGTATTGAGTTTAGAATCACCTATAATAGTTCTTGCTTCAAGTCCAAATCAAACATATGAAATAGCTGAAAGCTTGTATGAAAGCGTAGGAAATGATATAGAAACAGACGAAGATGTAGAATTGGTTGTTAAACTTGTTCAAAGTGAATTGGGGGAAGACTTTCCGTTAGGCAAATATTTAAAAAGAAGAATTGCTGTTCATAGTTCAGCCCTACCTGATGAAATACGTTTTCTGATTGAAGATTTGATGTCGAATGAAAAACTGCAAGCTTTAGTAGCTACAACAACCATTGCACAAGGTATTAATTTTCCTGTTTCAGCAGTCATAATGGGTGCATATAATTATCCTTATTCTGGAGCAATGCCTGTACGTGACTTTTGGAATTTAGCAGGAAGAGTTGGACGAGCAGGACAAGATAGTATGGGTTGGGTTGGAATAGCAGTAAAAAACGAAGCAGATCTTTTAGAAGTTGGAAATTATGTGAAAAAAGCATCTGATGATTTACATTCCCAGTTAGTTAATGCTATTGACAATGCCTTACGACACGCAGAAGAAGATTTTGACCGATGGCTTTTTATAGATGAGAGATGGTCAGCCATTTTGCAGTATATCTCACATTTAAGAAGACAAACTCAACAACAAGATGCCTTTCTCGCTCAACTTGAACTAAAGTTGCAAGCTACTTTTGGGTATAATCAGCTTTCTGGTGAGAAGAAAAGCTTCTTACGAGACAATTTACGTAGATATGTAAGCACTTTGTCTTTAGCAGATGCAAAAAGAGCGGACGAGACTGGCTTTTCCTCTATTTCTGTACGTCAGATGATAGGTAGATTAGCATCTTCTAACATTAGTCCACAAGATTGGCAACGAAATCAGTTGTTTTCCGAAAACAATCAGACCATGCAAAACCTTGTAGGAATAATGCTAAACACCTACGAAATCAAAAAGTCAATTCAAGACTTAAACGAAGGAGGACAGCCATTAGACCGTACTAGTGTAGCCCGTTTAATTATTGATTGGGTAAATGGTAAAAACTTAGCCAGCATAGCATCAAGAATGTATCCTGATGTAGAAACTATCACAGCTATTCAAAAAGCAACAAAGGCTCTATATAAAATTGTAGCCAATTCAGCTACTTGGGGACTTTCAGCCTTACAGAAAATGCCAACAAGTGGTGTGGATTGGGAAAATATGTCAGAAATTGAGAAGAAAAAGATGGCAAATCTTCCAGCATATTTACATTATGGTGTAAATACGGACGAAGGTGTACTTATGAGAAAAAATAATGTTCCGAGGAGTATAGCAAATCGTTTGGGCGAACTATACAATGCTTCTGTAAATGGAGAAATTTTCAATCAACCTTCTGATGCTGTAAACAATTGGATTTCTGAACAATCAACAGAAACGTGGAATAATGTGAAGCCTATTGATTCAAGATTGTCAGGAGAAGATTATAAACGAATATGGCAGAAATTAAATGGAAATATATAGAACATTACACGATGCATAACAAGCAGTTTGGCAAGATTTTTTCTGCCGCAGGCGCAACACAAAAAAAACTTCGCCAATTTGCAAACCGTTAGCTGCAACCAAAACTGCCCCCCAACGACAGACAAAATATAGAAATATGGAAACAGAATTAACATCACTAAGAATAAAAGCTGAAAGGCTTGGGACAATTCCCGAAGTAACAACATTCCTTACCGACCTTGAAACAGCATATAATAAGTATTTATGCTTTTAATTTCCTTGTGGACACATTGGAGCAAGACAGACACAGAAGACTAAGACAGTTTGACGAACACTTTCATAGATATAGAAAATATTGGAAAGAATTTTCAGATAGAAAGGACTTCCCGTTTGACCCATTTATGTATGAAATGTTTTTTGCCGTAGCTGTTAACGCACAAGAGCCTCCCAAAGACAATAAAAAAGATGTAAAAGTTGAAGCTACCACATCCCCTAACGGAGAAAGCAATGTAAAAAAAGAATACAAAACGAACAATACACATTGCAATAAAGACGACAATACTAAGTAAGATGGATGCTGCAGTAGCAAGAAAGCTAAAAAGAAAAACAAAAAATCTTGCTGCTCTTCTGAAAAAAAGTAAGTTTCAGATTTGCACAATAACTTCAAAGCCATTATTAAATACATGGTTTTTTTTGATATTAGAGTCAGTATTATTAATCTATATTCGCAGCATTAAAAATTAAGGGCTGCCTCGTATAAGTTGACAATCACTTTTTCTATTTCAGTTTTTGCTTTCTTTTCAGTAGTTCCAAATCTTTTAATAAAAAGAGATTTATACATAGTAACATTCCAAACATAACATGGCAGATACATTTAACAAAAAGAATCTAGAACAAAAGAAAGCAAAGAAAAAGAAAGAGAAACTCGAAAGAAAAGAGGAAAGAAAAGCAAACAAAGAGAAAGGAAAGAACCTCGATGATATGATTGCCTATATTGATGAGTTTGGTAATATCACAGATGTTCCTCCTGACAAACAAATAAGAACAGAAATAAACATTGATGATATTCAGTTAGGTGCAGCACCTATAATAAAAGAAACATCGAAGGTATTCACAGGAACTCTTGCTCTGTTTTTTTCTGAAAAAGCATACGGGTTTATTACCGAAGATAAAAGCAAGGAAAGTGTTTTTGTTCATAGCAACAATTTTCTTGAACAAATTAGCGAAAACGATAAGGTAAGCTATGAAAAAGAGAAAACCCCGAAAGGCATGGCTGCCATCAATGTCAAGAAAATAAATTAAAAGTATTAATTTGGTCTAAATGGGCATAAATAAATTGCCCCATAGCATTTTTACAGAGTAAGTTTACTCTGATTCTTTTGCATCAATAGCAATATCCACACTTAACTTCACTTTCTCAACAGAATTCCTATACATCTTAAGAATTTTGATTTGATAGTCACTCAATGTAAGTATATCCCCTTGCTTAATTTCAATATCAGGGTATTGGTATGCTATTAATCCGGCTAAGGTCTCATATTCTTCACTCTCACTAAATTGAATAGGAAGGCTTCGATTGATATCTGATATATTGAAATGTGCATTTACGACATAAGCATTTTCTCCTATCTTAATAACTCCCGGGTCTTCATTATCATATTCATCTTGAATTTCTCCAACCAACTCTTCCAAAATATCTTCCATTGAAACAATCCCTGTTAGCTCCCCAACCTCATTGGTAACAATCGCCATCTGGGTACGTTTCTGCTGAAAAGACTTCAATACGTTTTTAATTTTTGAATTTTCCGACACAAATTCAGGTTCACGCACTATGTCTTTTATTTTAATAGTCTCCGGTTTATTTAATACATATTTTACAAGGTCTTTGGTATAAAGAATTCCTTTAATATCATCTAAATCATCTTCATAGACCGGATACCTTGAATAACCCTCTTTTATTGCATATTCTAATGCTTCTTTAACATTTGAATGAATCTCAATAGCAGAAACATTCTTTCTTTGGGTTTGAATTTGAGCAACGGTTCTGTCATCAAACTTAAACACATTCTGAATAAGATTACGTTCAGTTTCCTCAATAGCTCCGCCTTCTTGGCTTTCTGAAATAATCATCTTCAACTCTTCCTCCGAATGAACATCATGAATTCCTTGAACGATATTGATTCCAATTGCCTTCAGCATTAGATTTGCAAAACCATTCATTGTCCAAATTATCGGTTGGAATATAAAATGAAATACTTTGAGTGGAATGGCAACAAAAAAGGTAGTGGATGTTGGTTTACGAATTGCTATGGATTTGGGTGCTAATTCACCAAAAACAATATGCAGTACGGTAATTATTATAAAGGCCGTAGGGAAAGAAATCTTATGTGCAATTTCATTCCAACTTGGGTCATTTAAACCAAATAATCCAAACAATTTGATGATTACCGGTGTCAATGCACCTTCTCCAACCCATCCAAGACCCAAACTTGCAAGCGTAATACCTAATTGAGTTGCAGCAAGATACGAATCTAAGTGATTAACAATATTTTTTGCTGTATTAGAAATACGTTTATTTGATTTAGACTTAACTTGGATTTGCGAAGCTCTTACTTTCACAATAGCAAACTCAGCAGCCACAAAAAAACCATTGAGAAATACTAAAAATACAGTAAGAAGTAATAATGCGATTGAGATTGGCTCGTGTGTAGAAACTGAATCCACCACGAGCATTGTACTATAATACGAAGGGCCGGGGTCCATATATTGTTGATTTTATGCTATTCGACTTCTTGATTTTACGAATAGATTTTGACTTGCAAATTTATAACAAAAAACATTTCGTTTACTTTATTTTTTGATTCAATAGACAACAATATGATTATCATTTATTTAGAACAATGGTCAGTTGTTGAAATAAGTTTTGTCCTCATAGTTATTGTATTCTTTGAATGTCATTTAGGTCATTTTCCATTATTAAAAAGCGACTTCATCAATACTCACATTATTTTCTATGTTTGCACAAATCTTGTGAAATAAATTAGATAAAGATGCAGAACAACTTCAAAGAGAATATCAATCAAATTTTAGGGAAGTTAAATTCCAAACAGCGCCTTGCGGTTGAAAAAATTGACGGGCCCGTGATGGTGATTGCCGGTCCGGGTACAGGGAAAACCCAAATTCTGGCTGCAAGGATTGCCAATATTCTTGCTAACACAGACACGGATGCAAAAAGTATTTTGTGTTTAACTTATACCGATGCAGGTGCAAGAGCCATGCAAAAAAGATTGGTTGATATGATTGGCACAGAGGCATATAATGTGAGTATCAGAACCTTTCACTCCTTTGGCGCAGAAGTGATAAGAGAAAATGAAGGTCTGTTTAGCAATCGAGAATTAAAACCACTGTCGGAACTTGAATCAGAACAGATTATTAGAGAAATCTTAGAAGAAATGCCTGAAAATAGCATGCTAAAATCCGGCAAAGAATACTTGTATCATGCTGATAACCTGAAAAAAATTTTTAAAGCAATAAAAGAGCAAGGTATCAAAATCACAAATTTTCTCAAGGACATTGATACATACATCAAAGAAATGCCACAAATGGATGAGTTTATATACAAAACTAACCGTGGCAATAAAAAAAAGGGTGATCCCAAAGACGGTAAGATTGAGGAAGTTAGAAAAAAACTTGAGAACCTGAAAGAAGCGATTCAGCAATACGAAAACTATCTTAAGAAAATGGAGAAAAAGGGGCGCTATGATTACGCTGACATGCTTCTGTGGGTTAGGGATGCGTTTGAAAAATATCCTTATCTGCTTCTGTCTTACAGAGAAAAATATCTCTATATTTTGGTTGATGAGTTTCAAGACACAAACGGGATTCAAGCTCAGATTCTCAATCAACTTGCCAAAGTAGAGGAAGAGCCTAATGTTTTTATCGTTGGAGATGACGACCAGAGTATCTATAGTTTTCAAGGTGCAAACTATGAGCGAATGTTAGACTTTGACAAAGATTACAATCCTTTTACTGTTGTTTTGGATATCAATTATCGTTCATCCCAAAAGATTTTAGATGCTTCAAAAGCATTGATAGAAAACAACACGCAAAGATTGGTAGAAAAAAAAAAGGGGTTGACCAAAGAACTGACTGCAGGAAATGACGAATACAAAGACCTGCCTAACCCTCCAAAGATTGTAGAATATTCTGTTAACAATCAAGAAGCGGTGGTAATAGCCGGTGAAATTGAAAATCTTATAAAAGAACAGAATGTAAAACCCAAAGACATTGCGGTAATATACCGGAAACATGCTCAAGCAATTGAAATCTCTAAATATCTTGCTTCTAAAGGGATTCCCATAATCACCGCGCGCCCGGTAAATATTTTGGAAGAGTCCATGATACAAAATATGCTTACCCTTTTGAACTATATCAATATGGAGAGTAAGAAGCCTTTTTCTGCAGATTATCTTCTGTTTGAAATTCTGCATTATGACTTTTTTGGCTTTGAACCGATTGATATTGCCAAATTTGCTCATGAAATCTCCGGTAAGAAATTATCAAATTGGAGGTCTGTGATTGCAGAAAAAACTCAAAAACCATCACAGACTGAATTGTTTGAGAACAATGATTTTATCACTAAGCTCAGAAGGGTGCATGAAAATCTTGAATATTGGATAAGACAATCTCACAATCTCACAATTGCTCAGTTGGTTGAAAGAATTATTGCCAAAGGCGGATTCTTGACCTATGCTCTACAATCTGAGCAAAAAAATTGGAATATGCAGGTTCTCAAAACCTTCTTTGATTATATCAAAGATGAGGTAGAGCGCACGCCTTATTTAAAACTCGCTGACTTCTTAGATAGTATAAAACTAATGAAAGAAATTAAACTCGGCATTGAGGTTAAGAGAGTTTACGGAAGTGACGAAGGTGTGAATATGCTAACAGCACACGCATCAAAAGGGCTCGAATTTGATTATGTGTTTATCATCGGTTGCACACAGAAAGAATGGAATTTCAAAAACTCCTCACTTCCTTTTGATATGAGCCGAATCATGAGGGATAATAACCAATACGGGAATGTGAAGGATGACAAAGATGCCGGAATTGAAGAAGGCAGAAGATTGTTTTTTGTTGCGTTGACAAGGGCTAAGAAATTTGTTCAAGTAAGTTATTCGATTGAAGACGATAATGCCTCACAATATGTAACCGAGTTATTAAATTCCGGTACCTGCGAGAAATTGCAGGGCGAAAGGACAACAGATATAATCAAGAACGAAGAGGCGTTGACCGTTGATTTTATTGCATCTCAGTTTATCCGTAATGAAGACATCAATTCAAATACTGTAGAGGATGATTGGCTTAACAATTTTGTGAATAATTACAACATGTCGGTTTCTCACCTGAATAAATACTTGCGTTGCCCTGTTTCATTTTACTATGAAACCGTACTCAAAATACCGACTGCAAAAAACAAATACATGGGTTTTGGAAGCGCCATCCATGACACATTGGATGCATGGATTAAAGCAGCTAATGAAAACAAAGAAACCCACGGCAATTTCTGGGATGCAGATCGTCTCTGTCAAGAATTTGAAAAACAGATGGGAAATCAACGAGATGCTTTTACTGAATCCGATTTTGCACAACTGATGAATTATGGAAAAGAAAAGTTGAAGCAGTATTATAACTACAAAATAGATTATATACTCAGCATACCTAAGATACTCACAGAACAACGCATTTACACTGAAATGGAAGGAATCAAAATCAATGGTATTGCAGACAGATTAGATTTTAGCGGAAGAACTGCTCATTTGATTGATTATAAAACAGGTAAATTGGACGGGATAAACAAAAAAATGAACAAACCCGTTCCTGGTGCGTTAGAAACTACCTCTTTTGAATCTCGTTATGGAGGCGATTATTGGAGACAAATGGTCTTCTATAAAATTCTTGTTGAGGGTGCAAATTATGACTGGCATATTGACACTGCAACAATTGAATGTATTGAAGCTGATAAGTTTGATAAAATTTCTATCGCAATGATGATTAACCCCGAAGATATAGAAATTGTAAAAAATCAAATCAAAAAAGCTAATGCCGGCATCAAATCCAAAGAATTTAGAAAAGGTTGCGGTGACAAAGATTGTCATTGGTGCAATTTTGAAAAGAAGGTTTTGGAAGGAAAAAACTACGAATTTGAGTCATTGCCAACCGATGAGGAGGAGATATAAAAGGGATTGTATTGAACAAACAACCTTAGACTGATTCCCGGAGTTCTATAATTTTCTCTTAGGCTGAAGCATGTTCTTCGGGTCTAATATTTCATCTAATTTTTCTTGTGTAAGTAATTTGTGTTCAAGCACAAGGTTATAGACACTTTCCCCGGTTTCCAAGGCTTCTTTCGCAATCAATGTTGACTGTTTATAACCAATATAAGGATTGAGAGCAGTAACAATTCCAATACTGTGTTTAACCTTGTTCAGACATACCTCTTTGTTTGCTGTAATTCCCTCCACACACTTCTCTTTCAATGTTATCATGGCATTGCACATAAAATTGATATTTTCCATTATGGCATGACACAAAACAGGTTCCATCACATTGAGTTGTAGTTGTCCGGCTTCTGCCGCGAAAGTTACAGTCAGGTCATTCCCGATTACCTTATAACATACCTGATTAACAACTTCAGGTATAACAGGGTTTACTTTTCCTGGCATAATAGAAGATCCGGGTTGCATGGGAGGAAGGTTTATTTCATAGAGTCCTGCCCTCGGTCCAGATGAGAGCAATCTCAAATCATTGCATATTTTTGAGAGTTTAACCGCCAATCTTTTGATGGCAGAGGAATATATTACATAAGAACCGGTGTCCGGAGTTGCTTCAACGAGATTGGGTGCGGAAACAAACGGAAAACCCGTTAATGCAGCCAATTTATGAGCACAAAGGTCTGCATAGCCTTCAGGAGCATTGAGGCCGGTACCAATGGCTGTAGCTCCCATATTGATTTCAACAAAGAGTTTTGAATTGTTATTCAGTTTCTCAATATCTTCTTCCAAATTGTCCGCAAATGCTTCAAATTCTTGACCCAAGGTCATTGGAACAGCATCCTGCAACTGTGTTCTTCCCATTTTGATTACATCAGCAAACTCTTCTCCTTTTTTTCTAAAGGCATTCACCAACAAACTAAGATTCTCAACAAGATTTTTGTTCATCAAAATTAAGGCTGTTTTGATGGCTGTGGGATAAGCATCATTGGTGGATTGTGACAAATTCACATGGTCATTTGGCGAGCAATATTGATATTCCCCGAGATTGTGCCCCATAATCTCCAAAGCCCTGTTCGCAATCACCTCATTCGCATTCATGTTGACAGATGTTCCGGCTCCACCCTGAATCATATCTACGGGGAACTCTTTATCCAATTTGCCTTCTATTACTTCATCACAGGCTCTTATCATTGCCTCATATATTGATTTGTCTAAAATCCCCAATTCATAATTGGTGTGAGCAGCAGCTTTTTTTACATAACCCAAGGCTTTTACCAAAGCAGGAAATGAATATAAATATTGATTGGATATTTTGAAATTATGTATTGCTCTCTGAGTCTGCACTCCATAATAGGCAGTTTTGGGCACTTGCAGTTCGCCCAACAAATCGCTTTCTATTCTAAATTCCATTTCTTTTTTCTTATTGATTTTCAAAAGCAAAGTTATTATTATTTGTTTGTCGGAAACGGTTCGAGTTGCTAATTTTTTACTCTTTGAGTGTATTATAAACAATGTATAGAGCATTGAACAAAACCATTCAACAGTACCATTCCAAACCCATTATTTCACTTTTATAAACAGATAAAATTATATGCGTACGATTTTGGTATGTCAAAAACAAATACATTTGTATAACAAAATTTAAGCTTATGGCAGATAATTGCGCAGGAGGAACGCTTGCAGCATATATTCCAAGTGCAAGCAAACCATGGAACACATTGAGAGTCTCTCACTTATATAAGCGTCTCTCATTTGGTGCATCTTTTTCTGAAATCCAATCCGGCTTATTGATGAGTCCGGGACAATTGGTAGATAAAATCATAAATGATGCAAAAGCAGCACCCTTACCCACAGCACCTACATGGTACAATTGGTCAGCCTCAGACTATTCTGACTTCAATAATCAATCCACATCCCAATATGTTGAGTGGTATTTGCAATGGATAAAAGACATGTTGAATACCGGTGCAAGAGAAAAACTAGCATTGTTTTGGCACAATCATTTTGTAACTCGCTATCTTGATTATTTGTGTCCAAGTTATATGTACGAATACCACAAGTTACTACAACAATATGCCTTTGGAGATTTTAAGATGTTTTTGAAAGAAATGGGTAAAACACCGGCAATGCTGACTTTTCTTGATGCTCGACACAACGTCAAAGGTCATCCAAATGAAAACTATGCGCGAGAATTAATGGAGCTTTTTACCATGGGAATAAATAATGGCTATACCCAACAAGATATAACAGAAGCAGCTCGTGCATTCACGGGTTGGGTTTCAATTTCTGAAGATTGTGGTAGTATTAGCTTTGATGCAAGCAAATTTGATTCCGACCCCAAAACCATTTATGGAAAGACCGGAAATTTTGATTTTGATGATGTCCACGACTTGATTTTTCAAGAAAGAGCAGTAGAGGTTTCCAAATTTATTTGTACAAAAATATACACTCATTTTGTTCACCCTATTCCAAATGAGTTGATTGTTGATGGGATGGCACAAACCTTTCGAAATAGTAATTTTGAAATAGAGCCTGTCTTGTTGGAATTATTTAAGAGTGACCATTTTTTTGAAGACGATGCTATCAGTGTGGTAATTAAAAGTCCAATTGATTTATTTGTATCAGCAATGAAGGAAAGTGGTATGCCCTATGATGACCAATTAATTACAGCCACTGCCTATGTTACTGTAGATATGGGACAGCAATTGTTCAGTCCAATTGATGTTTCGGGATGGAATGGTAATCGTTCATGGATAAACAGCACCGCTATTACCAAACGATGGGACATCTTAGGTAATTATTTTGGATATGTTCTTACAAAATTAGACAAGCAAACTATGCGACAATTTGCCATTGATGTTTCAGGAAATTCAAAGGACGTGGCGGTAGTTGCAAAGAAAATAACGGACCATTTTATTCCTAAAGGTTTGGAAGATGCAACTGATTATAACAAGGCTACCATTGCGCTCAAAGCTTCTGTCCCCCAAAATTATTTTGATAACGGGATATGGGACTTGCAATTTCAATATGTACCCGAACAAGTATATAACTTAATGTTATGGATTATCAGAAGACCGGAATTTCAGTTAATGTAATTTACTAACCAAATAGACTATGAAAAAGAATAAAAATCTACCCAAAGGAAGTTGTTTGCATGATGGATGTGCACACGATGAACAACATGAACAAGGAATCGGTAGACGGGATTTCTTGAAAAATCTTGGACTTATTAGTGCAGGGAGCATTGCATTTGCAAATATTCCATTCAACCAATTACTCGCTTCACCTATGATAACAAAAGCATTGGCAGGAGCAGGTGATCGAATATTGGTTATCATCAGACTTAAAGGTGGAAATGACGGTCTTAATACTTTTGTTCCGGTATTTGATTATAGTAAGTATGCAAGTTTACGCCCAACTCTGAAAATTGCCACTTCCGACTTAACAACACTCAACAGCAAATATTCTGTTCCAAAGTATGCCACATCTTTTAAGAATATGTGGGATGATGGCAAGATGAAAGTAATACAGAATGTAGGATATACTAACTCCGATATGTCACACTTTAAGTCAACCGACATTTGGGATTCTGCTCAAACAGGTAGTGGAGACAAGTCAGGTTGGATGGGTAGATATCTATGGAACCAAAACCCGGACTTTATTACCAATCCATCTCCAGAGCCTCTAGCCATTCAAATTGGTGGCGATGGCAATATTCTTTTCTTCAATGAAAACAATATCAATATGGCTATGAATGTAATTGATCCAACTTCTTTGTATAACATTGCCAAAACCGGAAATTTATATAGTGTTGGTGGTAATGAAGCATGCTATTATAAGGACCAGTTAGATTTCATGAAGAGTATGATAAACAACACTTTTTATCAAACTCAAACCATAAAAAACGCATATGATGCAGGCTCTAATTCAGTCACCTTTCCTAAAGGTCTCGGAGAATCTCTCATGTTAGTATCACGATTGATTAAAGGTGGTTTAGGAACAAAGATTTTTATGCTCACTCTTGATGGGTTTGATACACATGCACAGCAAGATACTCGACACCCCGAACTCATCATAGAATTGGGTGATTCTATAAAAGCATTTTATGAAGATCTGTCAATGACAGGAAAAGATAATCATGTACTGACCATGACCTTTTCCGAGTTCGGAAGACGTGTCAATGATAACGGATCTCGAGGTACTGACCATGGTACTGCAGCTCCTTTGATGATGTTTGGTCCCGCTGTCAATGGGAATGGGTTTATTGGTGAAGATGTTAATCTCAATGACCTCGATAATATCGGAAATCTTAAACACAAAATTGATTTTAGAGAAGTTTATTCTTCCGTTTTGCAGGATTGGTTTTGTGTTAATGAACTGACTTCGGATACTATCCTTGGAAGTGATTATTCTAAACTATCCATCGGATTCGAGTGTAATTCGATGGGGGTTAGTCAGGTTAAGAAAATTAATAAATACCATGAATTGCGTTACAACAACGAAAAGGCAATCATTTTTCTTAATCTTCCCGAGAGTTCTAACGTGTATTTAGAAGTTTATGATTTTATGGGCAAAAAAATTGCTTCCACTTCAACCGACTATTTTAGCAAAGGTATTCATACATTAGAATTTCCCGGATTTAATGGCTGGGTAACCGGTGCTTATCTTTATAGGATTTATATCAATGGAAAACTTGAGTCCGGAAAATTAATCAAGCAATAGAGTTGTTTGACCTTGGCTCATCATAAATTTTCACTTCCCTTTCTTTGGAAAAAACTTTCCGGTGCTTTGCATGTATTGAGGGTACTCTGCAAAGGCTGAGATTAATCGTCCCTCCTCATAATTTGATTTATAATGAAACAGAATATAAAGCAGGATAGCAATTGAAAGCCTTGAACCTGAATCAGTGTATAATGCGAATCCATAAGCTCCAACAATAATCCCCGTATAGATGGGATGTCGAATGTATTTGTATAATCCCGTTTTGATTAACTTAGAGCCATCAACGGGCGTAGGAAATGGAGACAGATTTTTATTCAGTTGCAATACAGCAAAAACAGCAATCAATAATCCGAGTATTGACAATATGATTCCCAAATAGTGAAGCCAAAACGGAAAAACAATTTTTAATATAATCGGATTAAACAGGTATAAAACAAATAGAATAAACTGCAAACTCACATACACGATATCCTTTGTGCCGAGTTTCATTTATTTTTCTTCATCTTTGTTCAAGTCCTGCGATTTTTTCTTTCTGTATAGTTCCGGATTTTCTTTCTTGTGTGTTTTCAGATTATTGCTTAGCTTATTAAATACCAAATAAAACCCATAAAACACAATCAGTGTCACCACAATCTCTGATACAATCAAAAGAACCTTAAACTCTTTACTGTGAGGGTCTGTACTGAGTTGCATCAAAATAAAAAATAGTGCTTTCATTCAAGGGCAAAGGTAAACTATAATTTATAGCGGAAAGTCAGCTGTATTTCATTCTTTTTATTACTACCCATGTTCTTGATAGTGATTTGTCTATTATCAACTAAATTCGCACTAATCAAATCGCACTTCAATTGCAGGGAAACAAAAAAAGCAATCTTAATTTATTCCTTATTCTTATCAGTTTATGGAGTGGATTATTTTTTGTTCTACCCGATTTCTTTATTTATCCGACTACGGGACTTAAAGGGTTTTTATATACGGTAGCGCATTGGGCTTTGAACTGTATTCCCTTAGTTTTGGTTTTATACCTGCTTATGCTTAATAAATATGTGTTTGCAGTCTTTTTCCCTGTATTCATTGTATTGGGAAGCACCATTGGGTTTTACAGTTATTTTTACAAAGCAACACTCACTCCCATGATATTGGATGCCACACTCAATAATGATTTTAGAACTTCATTAGATGTCATGCCTGTGCAATTGTTTGTATATGTTTTAATAAGCCTTATTGTTTCTATCATTGCGGTAAGATATCGATTCAAAAAAATTGAAATCAGAAGTGCTGCTGTCTATTTGGTAGCTCTATCATTAATATTGTATGTGTTGTTCTCAGTAAATGACAGAATAAAAACTTCATTCTATCAACACTTTCCATTCTCTTTGTACTACAATATCAATCAATACAACAAACTCAACAGTCCTTTTGACAGTGAACGAATCATGCCGGACACTATCCGCAATTATCAATCCAAAGAGGGGTTGACTATTGTATTTATCATAGGTGAAACATTGCGTGCCGACCATCTGTCTTTGAACGGATATGCAAGAGAAACCACACCAAGACTCAGCAAAAGAGAAAATCTAATTTCATTTCCAAATATTTATTCAGAATACACCTATACCAATCCGAGCGTGGCTCATATTATGACAAGAGCAGACAGTGCAAACAAGGAGCGAGCAAACAAAGAAACCTCTTTTGTTCCGTTGTTTAAGGCTTCCGGTTTCTATACCGCATGGATAGCAAACCAAGAGCCGGCAAAGAGTTATATATCATTCATGAAGGAATGTGATACTCTAATTTATGCTCATCCCGAAAAATCGGTTTATACTTATTCTGCATGGCTGGATGAAGATTTGCTGCCTGCATACCATTTTGTCAATGACTTAGCCAAACAGGATAAATTATTCATTCTTCATACTATTGGCAGTCATTGGTATTATAACAATCATTTTTCTCCTTCATTCGAAAAATTCAAACCGGTTACCCGCAGTAAGATAGTTTCACAAAATTCTCAAGAATCTATTGTTAATTCTTATGACAACACAGTATTGTACACTGATTTTTTTATTGACAGTGTTATTTCCACATTGGTATCAAAAAATGCCATTGTTATTTTTCTTTCAGACCATGGCGAAGCATTGGGTGAAGGTGGAAACTGGCTTCATGCAAATGATAACAAGGCTCTGAGAAATCCGGCTTGTGTTATTTGGTGTTCGGATAGCTATATTCAAAATTATCCTGAAAAATTTGATGCATTGAAAGCCAATAAAAACAACCGCTACAGAACTGATTTTCTATTTCATACCATTCTAAGTGCCGGAAATATTCCGAGCAAGATTATTGAAAAAGAATATGATATGACGCAACCTTATACTCCTTAAAATCCTTTGATTATCAATGAAAGACCAAGTATTCTTCTCTGTAATTATCACTACTTATAACCGTTCTCAACTGCTCCTCAGGGCATTGCATTCACTCATAGCCCAAACCGAAACCGATTGGGAAGCTGTCATTATTGATGATGGAAGTATTGATCATACAAAAGATACAATAAAATCCTTTTTGAGTGAAAAAATACATTATTACTACCAAGAAAACAGCGGAGATGCAACTGCAAAAAACACCGGTGTATCATATTCCTCAGGCAGATTTATCACATTTCTCGATTCTGACGATTACTATGAACCCGAGCATTTGGCAAGTAGAAAAAAGATTCTTTTAGATAATCCCAACAAAGAACTTTTGCATGGCGGTGTAAGAATTATCGGCAATGAATATGTACCGGACATGCATAATCCTGAAAACAAAATCCATCTTTCAGAATGTGTTATAGGAGCATCTTTCTTTTTCAAAAAGGAAAAATTTATCGAATTAGGTGGTTTTGAAAAGATAAAATACGGCAGTGATGCACAGCTCTTTGCAAAAGCAGAAAAAGCATCTGTTAAGATACTAAAGACAGATATACCAACTTATGTGTATGACAGAACTGCTGAGGATTCTATAACCCACAACATGAAATAATCGGCATAAAAAAACCCGACTTGATGCCGGGTTTTTTGATTGTTATTTTAAAAAGAATTAATTCTCTTTGAGATAGCTTCTCAAAACATATTGAAGAATACCGTCATTTTTATAGTACTCTATTTCAATATCAGAATCCATTCTGTTCAACACTTTGAAATTGGTCACTTTTCCATTAGAATGAGTAGCAGTAACATCAAGCAATTTGTGTGGAGTTAGATTATCCGCCAAACCTTTGATATCAAAAGTTTCAGAACCATCAAGTCCAAGGCTTTGAGCATTTTGTCCATCAACAAAAGTCAATGGGGCGATACCCATTCCAACAAGGTTACTTCTGTGAATTCTTTCAAAACTTTCTGCGATAACTGCATGAATACCCAACAAATAAGTTCCTTTTGCAGCCCAGTCACGAGAAGAGCCTGAACCGTATTCTTTTCCTGCAAGAACAACCAAAGGAGTGTTGTCTTTTTTGTAATCCATTGCCACTTCATATACTGTTTTTACCTCTCCGGTGGGCTGATAGATACTGTAACCTCCTTCTTTGTTAACATTTGGAATCATATTTTTGATACGCACATTAGCAAAAGTACCGCGCATCATCACTTCGTGGTTTCCTCTTCTTGAGCCATAAGAGTTAAACTCAGATTGCTCAATTCCATTATCAATCAGGTATTTGCCGGCAGCGCTTGTCGGTTTGAAACCTCCTGCAGGTGAAATATGGTCTGTTGTAACGGAGTTACCAAGGAATAACAAGGCTTTTGCACCCATAATATCCTGAATCTTTTTGGTTTCTACACTGATATTCTCAAAGAATGGTGCTTCTTTGATATAAGTTGAATTTTCACCCCATTTGAAGTTTTCATCCAAAGAGACTTCCAAATTTTGCCAGTCTTCTGCACCGTCAAAAATCACGTCATATACTTCCTTGAAATCACTTTGTTTCACACACATATTGATAGTGTCGGTAATTTCTTCTGTGCTTGGCCAAATATCTTTCAAATACACCTCTTCCCCATTGGGGTCATATCCAAGAGGTTCATGAATCAAGTCAATATCCACTCTTCCTACCAATGCATAAGCAACCACAAGCATCGGAGACATAAGGAAATTCATTTTAACCTGTGGGTGAACTCTGGCTTCAAAGTTTCTGTTTCCTGACAAAACAGAAGCAGTAACAAGATTGCCTTTGTCAACAGCTTCTGCAATATGTGGAGGCAATGGACCTGAGTTTCCTATACAAGATGTACATCCGTATCCTACGGTATGGAATCTCAAAGCATCCAATGACTGGTTCAAACCGGAACGCTCGAGATAGTGTGTTACCACTTTTGAACCGGGTGCCAATGAAGTTTTGACCCATGGTTTTGTTCTCAATCCCTTTTCAATAGCATTTCTTGCCAACAAACCGGCTCCCACCATTACGGCAGGGTTTGAGGTATTGGTACAACTGGTGATAGCAGCAATAACAATGCTTCCGTCACTTAACAGGTATTCTTCGTTTCTGAATTTAATTCTTATTGATTTCAGCCCATCTTTGATTACCTCTTTGTGACTGTGATCATGAATTTCATTGTATGTAAATTCTGTTCCTGAACCTCCTTCACCTAACCATGCACATTCTTTTCTTTGGTCAAGTTCAGTATAGTCTCTTGAAAATTCGTCTTTCAATGATTTTGAGAACTGTGTTTTAAGGTCTTTCACAAAAATCTTGTCTTGCGGACGTTTTGGACCTGCAACAGTAGGCTCAAGCGTTGCCAAATCAAGTTCTACAACTTTGGAATATTTAATATTCTCATTTCCTGTTCTCCACAAAAGGTTTTGTTTGCTGTATTCTTCAACAATCCTGATTTGCTCTTCGCTTCTGTTTGTCTTGTGCATATACTCAAGCGTACGCTCATCAATCGGGAAATAAGTTACAGTACATCCAAACTCAGGAGACATATTTCCGATAGTTGCCCTGTCTGTAACAGAAAGATTTTTTAATCCGTCACCAAATACTTCCACAAACTTGCCTACTACACCGGTGTCTCTCAATAATCTGGTAATAGAAAGCACAAGGTCTGTAGCGGTACAAGCAGCAGGAATTTTTCCGGTAAGTTTCAAACCGATAACTTCAGGACAAGTGAAAAAGCTGGGTTGTCCGAGCATTGCAGCTTCCGCCTCAATACCGCCAACTCCCCATGCAATAACACCAATACCATTTACCATCGGAGTATGAGAGTCTGTACCAACCAATGTGTCGGGGAACAACCATCCGTCTCTGGAAATAACTCCTTTGGACAAGTATTCAAGGTTAACTTGGTGACAAATTCCCATTCCGGGAGGTACTACCGTAAAATTTTTCAAACCTTTTTGAGCCCACTTCAAAAGCTCATATCTCTCTTTGTTTCTGTGAAACTCAAGCTCCACATTCTTGTCATAAGAGTAATCTGTTCCATAGTAATCAACCTGAACTGAGTGGTCAATTACAAGGTCAACAGGTATAGCAGGATTTATTTTTTGACCGTCTTTGCCATGTCTGATAAACTCAGAACGCAGAGAGGCCATATCCACAACTGCCGGAACACCGGTGAAATCTTGCATGAGAACACGAGCCGGCATAAAAGGAATATCCTTGTCTGTCGCTTCGGGTGTCCAATTTATCAAGGTATTGATATGCTCATCTGTTATTGTAAAACCATCGTGGTTTCTGAGAGCGTTTTCTAAAAGAATTCTAATGCTGAAAGGCAGATGCTCGATGTTTTTACCTCCGGGCAAATCCTTTAGCGAACAATAGTTATAACTTTTCCCGTTAATACTGATTGTTTTGACTGATTGGGGTTTATTATTACTCATTTCATTTACGATTTAATTTCTTTTTAGGGGTGCAAATGTATTGAATTTTGTTGTGTTTGCAGGGTTGATTTGGTTGTAATGATAAATTAAAAAGATTCTATATAGTCATTTTTTTAAGTTCATGTTTTTGAAATAAAAATTGTCTTTGTATTGACAAATTCTCTGATTCCATCCTCCGATAGTTCCCTGCCATATCCTGAGTGTTTTACTCCTCCAAAAGGCAGTCTGGGGTCTGAACGCACCAACTGATTAAAAAACACGGCTCCTTCTTCAAAGAGATATGATTTTGAAGAGATTTCTTTCACATTATTAGTAAAAATAGAGACACCCAGTCCGAAATTGGTTTGATTACTCAATTTTACTGCATCATCAAAATTTCTAAACTTCATCACGGCAGCAACAGGTCCAAACACTTCTTCTTTGAAAATCGGCATATCCGGTGTAACTTCTGTGATAACCGTAGGTTCATAAAAACGGTCACCTCTGTGGCCACCCAAAATTACTTTTCCTCCCATCTTGATTGATTGATTGACCTGCATTTCCAATTTTTCTGCAAGGTCTAATCTTGCCAAAGGACCTATATCCGTTGCCGGGTCGAGAGGATCGCCCATTTTGAGTGCTTTTACTTTTTGGGTAAATTTTTCCAAAAAAGTATTGTAAATCCCTTGCTGAATCAAAAACCTTTTGGCGGCAATACAACTTTGTCCTGCATTTCGGTAACGGGCATTAATAGCTTTTTCAATAGTATTGTCCAAATCCGCATCATCCAACACTATGAAGGCATTGCTGCCTCCTAACTCCAACACAGATTTTTTGATTACTTTGGCAGCCTGAGAAGCCACAATAGAACCTGCTTTCTCGCTCCCTGTCAAAGACACAGCCTTGACAAACGGATGTTCTATTATTTTCACAACATTCTTTTCTTGCAAAGGCAAATTTTGATACACCCCCTCCTCAAATCCTGCTTTCAGAAAAACTTCTTCCAGAATTGAGGCGCATTGCGGTACATTGTCCGCATGTTTGAGCAAAACAGTATTTCCCGCAAGAATAGTAGGTACCGCAAAACGAAAAACCTGCCAAAAGGGAAAATTCCATGGCATTATCCCCAAAACTACTCCAAGTGGTTCATAGCGAACAATGGCATCATAATTTTCGGTAGAATATTTTCTTTCTGCCAGAAATTGCTTGCAGTTTTCAGCATAATAATCGCAGTTGAGAGCGCATTTTTCTATTTCTGCTCTTGATTCCGAAACCGGCTTACCCATTTCTGTTGAAATTATCTTCGCAAACTCTTCCTTTCTCGCAAGCAAGATTTCACCTGCTTTTCTGATTTTTTCTACCGGTTGTTGAGTATATGAACTAAGGTTTTTTTGATAGATATGATGCGCTCTTTCAACTTTACCAATGGCCTCCGGAGTTGAAATATAATTGATTGACATAATTGAATCGTTTTTTGATACTGATTTTTTCAGCACCGCAAAAGTATTAAAAGCACATAGTGAGTGTTCTATAATTTGGATTAAAGTGCATTAAATCTATTGATTCATCGAGATATCAATCATCCAAACATTTTGTGGGTCATTTTTTCCCAAAATGAGCATACTTATCCATAATTTTGAAAAGGATTTGAACCTAAAAAATAAACCCATACCTTTGCTAAGGTAATTAATTTGTTTATACAGATTTACTCCAACAATTATGGTAATATATTTTTAAAGTAGCCTTTCTCCCTCTACCCTTCCTCAAAAACAATCCTACTCAACCGATTTTCTCATAGTTTAAAAAGAACTAAATTCGCACGCCCAAATTCAAAACAAAAAACATGTTCAGAACACATACCTGCGGAGAGTTGAGATTGTCGGATGTAAATACAGAGGTCATATTAAGCGGCTGGGTTGCCGGTTCGAGAGATTTCGGCTCACTAACTTTTGTTGACCTGCGTGACCGTTATGGAATTACCCAACTTGCTTTTAATGAAGAGATAAACAAAGAATTGCTTTTGCAAGCACGTGAATTGGGACGAGAATATGTGATACAGGTCAAAGGAAAAGTCGCTGAAAGAAGTAATAAAAACACAAAAATACCTACGGGTGACATTGAGATTATTGCAAATGAAATCAAGGTGTTGAATGTTTCTAAAATTCCTCCTTTTACGATTGAAGAAAATACTGACGGTGGTGAAGATTTGCGTATGCAGTACCGTTATTTGGATTTGAGAAGAGAATCAGTGCGGAAAAAGTTGGAATTGAGACACCGTGTAGCACAATTTACACGCGAATATTTATCTAAAAACGGCTTTTTAGAAGTAGAAACCCCTGTATTGATTAAATCAACTCCCGAAGGAGCAAGGGATTTTGTGGTTCCAAGCAGGATGAATGAAGGAGAGTTCTATGCTTTGCCACAATCTCCTCAGACCTTTAAGCAATTATTAATGGTGGCAGGTTTTGACAAGTATTTTCAGATAGTAAAATGTTTTAGAGATGAGGATTTGAGGGCAGACAGACAGCCTGAGTTTACTCAAATTGATTGTGAAATGTCTTTTGTGGAAAGGGAAGATGTGCTTCAGACTTTTGAAGGTTTGGTTAAACATCTTTTCAAAGAAGAAAAAGGTCTTGAAATTACACAGATTCCGAGAATGTCCTACGCGGATGCAATGTACAACTATGGTTCAGACAAACCTGACATTCGCTTTGGGATGACTTTTCACTATTTGGATGATATTGCCAAAGGCAAAGGATTTGGAATTTTTGACAATTCACAGAGCATTATAGCAATCTGTGCAAAAGGAGCTGCAAACTATACCCGCAAACAAATAGACGAGCTGACTGACTATGTAAAGCGTCCTCAAATCGGGGCAAAAGGTCTGATTTGGTGCCGCTATGCAGAAGACGGTCTGAAATCATCCGTTGACAAATTTTTCAGTACAACTGATTTGCAGAAATGGGCTGAAAAGTGCAGTGCACAGGTGGGTGATTTAATATTGGTTTTGAGCGGTGACACAACAGCAACACAAAAACAGATGAACGAATTGCGTTTATACCTTGGGACACAGCTTGGTTTAAGGGATAATTCCGTTTATAGTCCGTTGTGGGTTATTGATTTTCCTTTGTTGGAATGGGATGAGGAAGCACAGCGTTTCTTTGCTATGCACCATCCGTTTACATCTCCCAACCCTGAAGATATTTCAAAACTGGATTCTAACCCCGCGAGTGTCAATGCCAATGCATACGACCTTGTAATTAACGGAGTGGAGGTGGGTGGCGGTTCGGTTAGAATATTTGACAAATCACTTCAATCAAAGATGTTCAAAATACTTGGTTTCACACCCGATGAGGCTCAAAAACAATTCGGATTCCTGATGAACGCATTTGAGTATGGAGCACCTCCTCATGCCGGCATTGCTTTTGGTTTTGACAGGCTTTGTTCACTCTTTGGCGGTTCTGATTCAATCAGAGATTACATTGCATTTCCTAAAAACAACAAAGGTCGAGATATGATGATCGATGCACCTTCTACTATTTCTCAAGAGCAATTGAATGAATTGAGTCTGAGCATTACAATAACCGATAAAAAATAAGAGAGTTAAATCTTTCTCTTATTATAGCAGTATTGTTCAATAAAAGATATTTCAGGTACATGATTGGGATTATAACTCTGTGTCATAATCTTGTCTTTCATAAATGCCACAAATTTCTTTGTAGTCATTTTCGTTTTCGGCTGTAAGAAAGGTTTGACGTAATCTTTATTTATAATTTTCCTCAATAAATTTGATTTCTTAATTCCAGAATGAGCCAATCTGGATTGGATAAAATAGTCATGAATATCCAATTGTATGGGCAAGAACTCAGACAAACGGTTATAGCCATTATTTGAGAAAAGGAATTTTTTATTAAAACTACTATCGCTCCTCATAGGGTCAATAATAAAGTCTTGAAAGGGATATTCAACCGCGTTGCTTACTTTTTGTTTCCAAAATAATTGAGCCACTTCTCGTGGTAAATCAAAGTTTAGTAAAGGGAGAAACCTTCTATTCAGTTTGTTTCCAAGCAGATTAGAGCGTTTGTGGTCAACCAAAAGTAAATAGACTTGCTGAACAATACGATTGTCAGGTTTTCCGGGCTTTAGTGTCAACTCCAAGGGATAACCAAACTCTCCCAGTTCATAGGTACTGTAAAGGTTTTTTGCCAATTCCAACTCCACTCCATTGTGCACTAAGCTCTCAATTCCGGCAACAAATAAGATTGTTTTTGCATTTATCAATGAATCAAATGCGTTGCGGTTATTAGTACAATAACATATATGCCCCGAGTTTGAAACTAAAAACTTTGCTTGTGCAATAATCAGGTCAGGGAAACCACCTTTTGTGTTTTTTTGATATTTCTCCAGAGCCGGAATATTA
The DNA here is from genome assembly GCA_024103355.1 of Bacteroidota bacterium. Taxonomy (GTDB): domain Bacteria; phylum Bacteroidota; class Bacteroidia; order NS11-12g; family UBA955; genus JALOAG01. Next base: position 57,830 of record JAGFIU010000014.1, on the reverse strand, counting down.
AGTTCAGTGTCAATAGCAATCTCAGAGGCAATCTTAGAGGGGACATATGCAGACTTTGGATTAATCTCAACAATTGATTTTATAGCATTGATTGAATCCTCAACCTCATTTCCCCACAAGATATTCCCACCGGTTCTTTTAACTGCATTTTCAAATTCCAGAATATTTTTTTCAAGTCCCTCTGTTGTTTTCCAACGGTAAAAACTTAATCGCTTTTTAGCCAATTCGAGTTTTTCAAAATAACTCAGCGCATATCGCAACTTGTCTTTGAAATCCTCAAAGGTCAAAATCTCTTCTTGCAATATTTCCGGACGTAATTCCAAATCAGTTAATAAACAAATTGTCGATGAGCCTCACAGACTCTATATATACCGCAGCTAAAATAATATAGTTTTTGTTCTTTTCCCACGAAACAGGGAAATTTAAGTTGTCTGAATCAGCAATTTCCAAATATTCTGTTTCAATATTACTCTTCTTGAACATTTCCTTTCCTCTTGAAATAATCTCTTGTGGAGTATATAATGGATACAAAGACTTGCAATAGGAAAGTGTTTTAAAAATTTCAGCTGCTTTCTCCTGTCCTTCTTTGCTGAGTCTTTGATTGCGAGAGCTCATGGCTAGTCCTGATGTTTCACGAACTGTAGGCTCCAATGATAGTTTGATTTCCGGAAAATAAGCTTTCAAAACACATTTAACAACCATGCACTGCTGATAGTCTTTCAGACCGAAAAAAACCTCATCGGGCTTAACCACAGAAAACAATCTGTACAACACCTGTACAACACCATCAAAATGCCCTTTTCTCATCTTTCCTTCCATGATTGAATCTAAATTCTTGATATCAAGTTCAATCTTAGGAGTGTTTTCAGGATACATTTCTTCAACAGAAGGTGCAAAAAGTAAATCACAACCTGACTTTTCCAAAAGCAGTATATCATTTTCCAAATCTCTGGGATACTTTTCTAAATCCTCAGGATTATTAAACTGAAGTGGGTTAACAAAAAGTGATACCACAACAAAATCGGTGCTTTTGCCGGCAGCTTTGATTAAAGATAAATGTCCTTGATGCAATGCGCCCATAGTGGGAACAAATCCGATTTTGTTTCCGATATTCTCAGAAATAAATTGTGATAATTCATTGATTGTCTTGGCAATTCTCAAAATTTCAGGATGATTTTTTGAAGTGGCAAAGAAAAGTTCTAAAAGGTTATTTGGCAAATTACCCGAAAAAATATATTATCTTTGCAGTGCTTTTAAAAACAACCAAACAAATAAATATGGCAATTACAGGAAAAAAAATCTTATTTGTATCATCGGAGATGAGTCCATTCTTAGAAGAATCTCCCGTTTCAACAATCGCAAGACGTCTTCCACAGGCGATCCAAGAGCATAACAACGAAATCAGGGTATTGGTTCCGCGGTTTGGGTTAATCAATGAGAGAAGAAACAGACTTCATGAAGTTGTCAGACTTTCCGGTATCAATATCTCAATTGGAGATAATGACAATCCTTTGGTAATTAAAGTAGCTTCTATCCCCGGTACAAGGATTCAAGTATATTTTCTTGACAACGAAGATTTCTTCCATCGCAAACACCTGTACCATGATGAGAACAGAGAGTTCTTTGATGACAACGATGAGAGAACCATCTTTTTCTGTAAAGGGGTATTGGAAACTGTAAAGAAATTAGGTTGGGCTCCTGATATTATTCACTGTCAAGGATGGATGACCAGTCTCATTCCTTTATATGTTAAAACCATCTATAAAGATGAGCCTGTATTCAAAAACTCTAAAGTGATTTATTCAGTATTCAAAGAGTCAGACAACGCATGCTTAGGCGAAGAGTTTGCACAGAAGGCAAGCCTTAATGAGTTGGAGGACAAACACTTAGAATGCTTTGGAAAAGCTGATTTTAAAGGGATGCATATTGGCGGTATCAACTATTCAGATGCTGTAATCACTTGCTCCGATTGTCTCGACCCCGAAGTTAATAAATATGTTCAAGACAAACTTAACATATCTCATCCCTCTGAGGATATAGAGCATTATACAGAAAAGTATGTCGAATTTTATGATTCTGTCCTTCAAAACTCATAATCAATCAGAGAACTTTGAAACAATATTTTAGTAAACAATCACTATTATGGGTCTGCTTATTGCAGACCTTTTTGATTGTATTTCAATCAGGTTGTAAAAAAAGAGATGATCTTATCTCTCTGAATACCGGCACTATTGAGCCAACTGATTTGTTTTATACCGACACAATTACGGTCTTGAGTTCAACCGTAAGAGAAGATTCAATCCCAACCAGAATGTCAAGCAACCAGCAACTTGCAGGCAAAATGAATGACCTTTTGTTTGGAATCAGTGAATCCTCAATCTTTTCTCAAGTGAGATTAGCAATACTTAACAACCCTATAAGCCCCGTTACCGGTGCAGATTCAGCATTTATTTATCTGACATTCACATCCGAAATTGCCTCTTATGGAAATCTCAATTCTACTCAACATTTCTCTGTATATGAATTAAATGCAGATTTAGACGCTTCAAAAACTTATTATTCAACTGACAGTATCTCATACAATCAAACTGAAATTGGTTCTTATAGCGGTTCTTTTAACCTTGTTGACAGTGTCAGGGTTAAGGATTCTACCTTTAGCAATACAGCTCCGGGTATCAAGATTGCACTTACAAAAGATTTTGCTAATAAATTGATAAATGCAGGTCCCGGTGATGTGAATACACAGTCTTCTTTTGCAAACTATATAAAGGGATTGTGCATTAAACCAACCGGAAATCCCGCTTCGGGTGAAGGTGCTGTGGTTGGATTTAATTTCAAAGCCGTTTCTACACAAATTCATGTTTATTATGATGGAGATAAACATATTAACTTCTTACTTGACTCTGCTGCTGTTAAGTTCTCTCAATATAAATTCTCTCAACAGCCTGCTAATATTACAATTCAAAAAAACAACCCTTTACTAAACTTTGATACAACTTATGTTCAGGCTTTGACCGGTGCAAAAACATTTTTCCGTTTTCCCAATCTTTTTTCTTTGGCAAAAGACAATAAAATCTTTATTCACAAAGCAGAATTAATCATACCGGTATACAAAGATGTCATTAGTTCCCAATACAAAGCACCCACCCGTTTGCTGTTAAATCAACCGGACGAACTTACCGGCAGAAACCTACCCCTGATAGATTTAATTTCCTCTGAATCTACATACGGAGGAAAGTATGATGTGGCGTTGGGTCAGTATAAGTTTACAATTACCAGACATATCCAAGATTTATTTAGTTCATATCTTAATGACGGAGACAACTTTAATTTTGGTTTGTATCTAACCAATACCATTGACCTGCCTATAACTGCCTCTCGTATTTTGATAGATACACGAAAATCAAATCCTATTGAACAAAGACTCAGATTGGTTATTATATACTCAAAACTCTAAATAAGACTCATGGAAAACACCCGTAAACCTTATCAATTGGTAAGTTTGGACTGGAAACAGGAACGAACTGTATTTTCTGTTAAAGGAGTCGAAATTGGCGGAGATAACTTTAACTTAATTGCCGGACCTTGTGCAGTAGAAACCGAAGAACAGATTCATACCATCGCTTCATACTTATCAAAAAAAGGAGTTAAAATACTTCGAGGAGGAGCATATAAACCTCGTACTTCCCCATACTCTTTTCAAGGTTTAAAAGAAGAGGGTCTTAAATACTTGAAAGAAGCCGCAGACCGGAATAATATGGCTGTTATTACAGAGGTGATGGATACTAATTTGGTTGATAAGGTATATGAATACACCGATATCTTTCAGGTTGGAACACGCAATATGCAAAACTTTCAATTGCTAAAAGCATTGTCAAAAAGTGACAAGCCTGTTATGCTCAAAAGAGGTTGGAGCAGCACAATTGAAGAATGGCTGTTGGCAGCAGAATACCTTTTATTAGGCGGTAATTCCAATGTTATTCTTTGTGAACGAGGAATCAGAACATTTGAGAATTCTACCCGAAACACTCTGGATTTGAATGCGGTTGGCTTAGTAAAAACACTTTCTCATTTGCCGGTTTTTGTTGACCCAAGCCAAGCAACAGGAGTTCGAAACATTGTTCATCCGATGTGTTTGGCTGCGATGGCAGCAGGTGCAGACGGTATCATGGTTGAAGTGCATAATCAACCTCAAGAAGCTCTTTCTGACGGAGTTCAATCTATCTATTTTGACCAATTTGATAAAATCACAGAAGACATATATTCCTTGTCAAGCCTTATTGGCAAACGTCCGGACTTTGCAAAATCAGTCAAAATCTGATTTAAAAAATATTTTAAAATCCGGGTTGCATAGTTTTATTCAATTCATATCTTTGCGCCCTCTTACAAGAGTAGTTCTTATAGATTAAAGGTCTGGTAGTTCAGCTGGTTAGAATACGTGCCTGTCACGCACGGGGTCGCGGGTTCGAGTCCCGTCCAGACCGCCACTCTCAAAGCCTTTCTCCAAGCGGGAAAGGCTTTTTTTATTTATAAAATTTATTTTCTCTAATTTAAACTATTTTTGAAACTGATTTTTCTTAACAAAACCAAAGTCAAATGAAAAAATTACTATTTATCGCGATTGCTTGTTTGACAACAACAAGGATCTCAGCTCAAATTACCATCACTGCATCCGATATGCCGGTTGCTGATGACACGCTGTATTTTGCCAATGCAAACCCTATCGGAAGTGGGTTTAATGCGGGGGACAGTGGCGCTTCTGTTACATGGGATTTTAGCGGACTTAATAAAATTACCACAGGATTCGATGTTTATCAGAAAGCATCCAAAGTAAATATTATTTATGGACTGACCATTTCTCCCTCTGCTTATGGTTACAAAGTGAGTGATTCAATTCCCGGGATGGGAGGAGTTTTGCCTGTTAGCATTAATGATATTTATAATTTTTTCAATAAGAAAAATTCTCCTTCACGATTTATCATTGAGGGTTTTGCAGCTAAGATTTCCGGAATTCCTACTCCTATAAATTACTCTGATGAAGATGAAATCTATTTCTTCCCTCTCAATTATGGCGACAGTTCTTTTAGCACTTTCAATCTTAATGTCCCCATCCCCTCCATTGGCAGCCTGAAAATGGCCGGAACAAGAATTACTAAAGTAGATGGTTGGGGCAATATTACTACTCCATATTTCAAAACTCCCGTTAATTGCCTTAGAGTGAGAAGTGAAGTAATTGAAATCGATTCTTTTCTTACTACATTTATTAAAATTGGAATTCCCAGAAAAACAGTAGAATACAAATTTTTAGTTAATGGTGAACACTATCCTGCCGTTTGGATTTCAGGCAATATTGTCGCTAACAATGAGATAATTTCCAACATTCGCTACAGAGACAGCATTCCTACACAACCCGATAATCAAGACACAACAGGACATATAACTTCAATTAGTAATAATCCTTATAGCAACTTGAGTCTGAATGTTTATCCAAACCCCGCCAACAAAGGAATCATTACCATTGATATTCCACAGTATTGGAATCAATATGTTGTTTCGTTATATGATGCACATGGTCGCTTGGTCTTAACTCAAGACAATACCAATCAGATAGATTTAAGCGTGCTCAAATCAGGTTATTATGTTGTGCAAGTAATCAGCAACGGAGGTGTAGGTTATGCCCTGGTATTAAACCGGGAATAACAATTCATTCGTTTACCTGAGCAATTACAGAGGCGGAATGAAGCGCATTTATTAGTTTTTGGAGGTATTTGTTGTCGCTGTGGTTTTCCGTTGCAAAGTTTGATACTGATTTTTCAATTTCATGATATCGCTGAGGCTGAAATACAGGCAGATTATATTTACTTTTGATTTTATTGATTTGAGTTACAATTTCAAGACGTTCACAAGCAAGAGTCATCAGTTTGTTGTCCAAAATATCTATTTGTGTTCTCAGTGACTGAATTAATTCTTCTTCATTTTTGGGAAGAACAGTTTCATCTCTCTTGGATATCTTGAGCGCAATTTCTTCCATTTCTTTTTCTGAGATACTTTCATTAAAGACAATCCCATCAATACCCGCTTTTATAAGACTGTCAATCAGTTTCTTATTGTTTGTATTGGAAGATAGATAAAAGACCTTCATGTTCTGAAAATGTGTCTTGAGATTAATAAAAGAACTAATCAGCCAATCAGGGTTATCTCCACTCAAAACAATATCGAATGGACCCGGGGTTTCCTTGCTAATCTTATGAGCAAGTTCAAGTGCATCAGCGTTTTGTGCAATTGAAAAAGTCGGGGTATTCTTATTTGTAGGTTTCATCATTATTTATCATAGTGTAATTTCTTTATTTTCAGACCTATTTCAAAAACTGATTCGGGTTTTGTAGGTCTTGGATGGTACTTTGCATTGAGCTGTTTTTTTGTATAAATGACACATTTGGTATTGGCAACATGATATAAATGCTTGTGTTCATTTGCCGGAACGGCATCTAAAATCGCCTGTAATATCTCCCAACGGATTTCCTCGGGTGAGTAGCCGTAGTCATGCCACACAATGATACTATTTTCATCCCTTCGCATTGCAAGTGCATTTGTGCTGTCCGACACAACATTGGAATAATGATGATCTCCGTCCACAAATATTAAATCACATTTTCTACTCCACTCTGAGAAATCAAAATGCAAACTGTCACCATAGAGTTGTATAATTTTACTTTGTTCTTTGGGCAACAACATGCCGGACTGCCTGATATATTCAGGATTTGCTCCTCTTCTTTGCAATTCTTCATTAGATAAATTCATAGTAAAAGCCTTGTCCACAAAGGGAGCAACATTCATTACACTTTCTCCGCGCCAAGTTCCGATTTCAAAATAAGTTTTAACCTCCGGTCGTTGAGCTAATTGAGCTAAAAGAAACAAATCGGTCGGCAAAGAACCTCCTTCCAAAAAGAAGTAGGGTGAAACCTGATGCTCAGGGTTTGTGATAAAATCCTGTAAAAGTACAATTGGCAAGCCATTGGGGAGATTATACTTTTTAATTACCGTTTCTTTCGCTTCATCATCATTGGGGTTTAGAACCCTCAACAGTGTTTTGGGATTGGAAATAATGGTTTTGAGTATAAGAAACAGCCGTTTCATTTGGGGCGAAGTTACTTTCTTTTAGCGCGCGGGTGAAATTCTTCGATGGTTTTTCGCAAAAATGAGCGGTCCAAGTGAGTATAAATCTCGGTAGTGGTAATACTTTCATGACCGAGCATTTGCTGCACTGCTCTTAAATCAGCACCGTTTTCTACCAAATGAGTAGCAAATGAATGTCTAAAAGTGTGTGGGCTTATATTTTTTTTTATTCCGGCTTTTGCAGCAAGGTCTTTTATTAAAGAAAAAACAGCTACTCTGCTTATTTGAGTACCTCTGCCTTGATTTATAAATACAATATCTTCTGCTTCTTTTGCCACTTTCCAATGAGTTCTGTCATGGTGAATGAAAAAGGAAATCTGTTCGAGGGTATGCGGATCAATAGGAACCAATCTTTCCTTGTTGCCTTTTCCTCTGACACGAATAAATTCATCCGTAAAGAAAATATCAGAGATTTTGAGTCCGGTCAATTCACTAACCCTTAATCCGCAGGCATACAGCGTTTCAATCATTGCCAGATTGCGTTCCCCGTCTTTTTTGCTTCTGTCAATCCAATCCAACATGCTTACTATTTCTTCATAGGAAAGCACTGTAGGAAGTTTTCTGGGATTTTTGGGCAATTCAATACTGTCCATAGGATTTATCGTAACAAGATTTTCCAAAAGCAAATATTTATAGAATTGCCTGAGACCGGAGATTATACGCGACTGGCTTGTTCCACTTATCCCTATTTCATTTAAAAAGGAAATGAAATCCTTGAGATCTTTTGCTGTAAGTTTTTCTGCACTCTTGCGTTCGTCAACAAACTGAATCAATTTGTTTACATCCTGCAAATAAGCCTCAACTGAATTTTTTGAAAGCGATTTTTCTAATGTTAGATAATGCGAAAAGCCTTTATGGAGCGAAGCCCAACTCATGTTAATTAATGAAGTGGTATTTCTTCAACCTGAACAACAGAATTGTCGCTCTCATCCAAAACAACAGCAATCAAACTGCAAGAATTTTGGATCCATTCGTTATTCCAGTCAAACTCAAAATCTTTTTCAAAAATTCTGCCTTTAACCAAAGGTTCTCCTAACCTGCTACCCAATGCATTTCCAATTGAACCCCTCAAAACATGGTTAAATTCATAATTCTCAATATAAGGCGCACCTGCTCCATTAGTAGATTGTTTGCCAACTATACCATCTTCTATAATGTATAGTGCCAATTTATGGCTTTCATTACTCTTGTCTTCGGTGTAGGTGAGTTTTGTTCTGATAATTATTTTGTTGTTACTGCTGTTTTCAAAGCTAAGTGCAATGCTGACTGGCGAAACACCTCTTCTTTGTTTATATGAATTTTCCCATTGGTTGATAACCAAAGCTGCATTAGCACCGAACTTATACCTGTCAACATATCCTCCGGGCAGTCCAACGGGCATTCCGATTGCATTTGCTACTTCTTCTGCCACATCTGTTCTCAAATCAGCATAGCCTGCCCAAGGGTCAGAATTAAAAGGAAGTGAACGGATATAAATTGCCATAGGAACAATGGTATCTCCATACTTTGCCTTTAGTCTAACGGATTCCTCCGCAGCTTTTGGACAATTTACACATCTAACTCCGGTGATGTCTTCAAGAAGTATCTTCTTATAAACAGAAGGGATATTATCAGATGATATATAAGAAGTATCTTTGAGTGCAACCGGTTTGTCTTTTGTGTTTAGAATACCGTGGTCCTCTTCTTTGCATGAGAAGAAGAATATTGAAGCAGTAAAAAGCAGTGCAATGATTCTTGTTTGCATGGCACAAAAATATACTTTAAAAAAATAACTGCATATAAAGCTGAACAATTAAGACCTCGTTTCACTCGAGAATTAAAATCATCAATACTGCTAACAATTGTCTAACAAATTATTTTATCAGAGCCACCTTCTTACTTACAGTACCTTGTGTAGTTTCAATAAGTACAGTGTAAAAGCCGTTTGCAAAGGTTGACATATTGATATCCGTATAATTTGAATCCACTCTATGTTGCAAGACAGTTTGACCAAAATGACTAATAACGCGAACGGAAAGGATGAGGACATTACCGCTAATAGAAACTATTGAAGAAGAAGGATTAGGATAAACGAGAAAAGAATTAACCGGATTGTTTTGAATAGTACTATGCTCAAAATGAACGCAGTCAGAGGTAGTTGAAATACCCGGACAATCCTTTGAAGTTATTATAACAGCATAATTTCCGGTTGTTGAGGGTGAAAAAATGCGGTTTGTTTCACCTGAGATTGGGCTATTATTATTATCGCAGTCAATCCATTGGTATGAAACGTTACCTGATTCAGAAGCAGTTAGTGAATTTGCATCAACCACAACCACATTATTCAATGAGCTGTCAACTACAATTGATAAATTTGTAATAACAATACTGTCACATCCGATAATATTAGAAACAGTATCTGTATATGTACCTGCAACCTTATAGACATTGCTTCCCATAATCAGACTATCGCCTTGACATATATTGATATCTTGCGTTGTAACTTCATATTGAACAGATATTGTAACTTGTTCGGAAACAGAAAAATTGCATTTATCTTTCAGTGTAAGGGTATAAGTAGTGGTTTCTTTTGGAGAAAATTCGGGGTTCAATACCGTATCGATACTAACTCCCAATGAAGGAGTCCACTTAGCAGAGGTTTCAAATTTTGCTGAAGGAGTTAAATGAATGGTATTACCACAATGGATAGTAGTATCACTGATTGGGCTTAGTCTAACGTATTGATCGCTTATTTTGATTATAAAAGCATCATAACTACCGAAAGTTGTAATAGTAGTATCATCAACGGTAACAGTATTAGAAAAGGAACCGGTTACGAAGCAATTTCCGACCGAATCAGAAGTTAGTGAACGTGCCTCATCAATTGTAATATTACTGCCTGCTTGTCTCGCCCATAAAAACTTCCCGGAAGCATCAAGTTTTGCAATAAAAATATTATAATTATTAGGTCCTGATGATAACGACAAAGAATCAAATATTGAGTTTTCTTCAAAGGAACCGGCAATATAACTTTCTCCTCTTGAATTTGTTGCAACCCCAAATGCTCTATCTCTTTTTATTCCACCTGCACGATTTACCCAAATAGGGTTTCCGGAACTATCCATTTTGATAATAAATATATCAAAGTTTCCATAACCACTATAAGAAAATGAACCAAATCGTATCTTTCCTACATAAGTACCTGAAATATAGCAATTACTCTCACTATCCAAGCTGATTGAAGAAGAGGAAGTATTACTCGAAGAAATAACAAGGCCAGAATCATTGGTTCTCACCCATAAAAAATTTCCTAGTGAATCAAATTTAGATATAAAAAAATGACTGCCTGTTTGGTTTAATAATATATTTCCAAACGAAACAGTTCCAACGACCGTTCCAATTGCATAATTGTTTCCTTCCTCATCCATAACGATATCTTCTGCATTATCACTTCCAATTCCACCAACTGTTTCTACCCATATAAAATTTCCAGAACTGTTTATCTTAGCAAAAAGAGCATCTGAATTTCCATTACTTATATAGGTTTTTGAACCTAAGGATATCGTATCCATAAATCTTCCAACAATAAAGCTGTTTCCTTCAGGGTCCGAAGATATTTTCAAACCAATATCACTCTTTTTGCTTCCTAACTGCTTTGCCCAAACAAAGTTCCCCAAGCTGTCCAATTTTGCAATAAAAATATCTTCATCGCCTTTGCTAATCAATGTTGTAGAACCAAAAATCGCTGTATCTCTAAAATAACCTGTAACAAAGCTATTGCCATTTCCATCAACCGCGATTCCATTTCCAATATCCTCTAATTTTCCACCTGCTTTTGTTACCCATTTACAATTTCCATCATTATCAAACTTGGCAATAAACACATCAAAATTACCAGTATTACTAACCGACTTATTTCCAAAATAAGCAATAGGACTGGTAAATGCCCCTATCATATAGGTATTCCCATCCTTATCTAAAGTTATTTTGTGAGCAATATCATTCCCTGTACCTCCGGCATTAATTGTTTTTTCAAACTGATGGCATATTGGTTGTGAGTATGAGATATGGAATAATCCAATGAACAAAATGAGGGTAATAATTTGATTTTTCATATGATTTTTTATTGTATGTAAATTTAATATTATCGAACTTAAAGGAGTGTTTGAGAGAAATGATTTGTACAATATTTAATTTATTCAACTGTAACACTTTTAGCCAAGTTTCTGGGCTGGTCAACATTGCAACCGCGCAGAACAGCTATATGATAAGAAAGCAGTTGGAGCGGAATCGTTGTCAGCAAAGGGGAGAATATTTCTTCGGTATCAGGAACTTCTATGATGTAATCAGCCATTTTTTTAACTTGAGCATCCCCTTCCGTAACAATTGCAATCACAATTCCTTTTCGTGCTTTAACTTCCTGAATATTACTGATAACTTTTTCGTAATGCGGACTTCTTGTGGCAATGAATACAACGGGCATTTGTTCATCTATCAAAGCAATAGGACCGTGCTTCATTTCCGCAGCAGGATAACCTTCAGCATGTATGTATGAAATTTCTTTTAGCTTAAGAGCACCTTCCAATGCTACAGGAAAGTTTACGCCTCTTCCAAGATAGAGAAAATTTTTAGAGTCTTTGAACCTCTCTGACAGTTCAATGATTTGCTTATCTAATTTAAGTGTTTTTTCAACCTTATCCGGAATATTTTCCAACTCGGCCATATAGAATTTCAACTGCGAATTGCTGATGGTACCTCTGATTTTAGCCAAAGCTAATGCTAATAAAGACAACACTGTAACTTGTGAAGTAAATGCCTTGGTAGAAGCTACTCCTATTTCGGGTCCGGCATGTGTATAAGCACCGGCATCACTCATTCTGGGGATAGACGAGCCTACCACATTACATATACCAAAGACGGTTGCTTTATGTTCTTTTGCCAATGACATAGCTGCCAATGTATCCGCTGTTTCTCCACTCTGGGAAATTGCAATATACAAATCATCTTCGCTGATAACAGGATTTCTATATCTAAATTCTGAAGCATACTCAACTTCAACCTGAATGCGTGCTAATTCCTCAAATAAATATTCACCTACAAGACCGGCATGCCAACTTGTTCCGCATCCCAACATTACGATTCTCCTGATGTTTCTGAGTTTTTCTTCATATTCCTCAAGGCTTCGCATCATGAAAGCACCGGTTGTTGAATTGATTCTTCCTCTGAATGAATCTAAAATGGATTTGGGTTGTTCAAAGATTTCTTTTAACATAAAATGCTCAAATCCACCTTTTTCTATTGCATCCAAACTGATTTCCAAGTTTTGAATATAGGGAGACTTTTCAACATCTTCAATGGTTTTAATTGTGAGAATTCCATCTTTAATAAAAACCATCTCGCCATCATCAAGATAAGTTACTTTCCGTGTGTACTCTACGATGGGAGTTGCATCAGAAGCTAAGAAATATTCGCCTTTTTCTCCAAATCCAACCACCAATGGACTACCTTTTCTGGCAGCTATCAATTTGCTGGGTTCATCTCTTGAAAGAATTACGATAGCATAAGCACCCACAACCTGATTGAGAGCTAATCTAACCGCTTCCTCCAATGAACAACCTTCTATGTTTTTGATTTCCTCAACCAAATGAATCAGTACTTCGGAATCCGTATCACTCGTAAAGACATGACCATTTTGAATCAAAGCTTCTTTGAGCGAACCGTAATTTTCAATAATGCCATTATGAATAACTGCCAAATTACCGCTTTGACTCAAATGTGGGTGTGCATTGACATCATTCGGTTCACCATGTGTTGCCCAACGAGTGTGTCCCATCCCAACATTTTGAGGCATTCTTTGAGGAATAATATTTTCAAGGTCAGATACTTTTCCTTTAGTTTTAAACACTTCAAGTTTGTTACCCAACAATGCAACTCCGGCACTGTCATATCCTCTGTATTCAAGGCGTTTAAGTCCTTTTATAATAATTGGGAGGGCTTCTCTATGTCCGTAGTATCCAACAATTCCACACATGATATTTTTATTTTATATTAAATTCTTTTTTGAAAATCTTAACGTGGTTCAGTTCCTCCCATGGAAAAAGTTTTACTTTCACCTTTTTCGTTTCTATTTTTCCAAATGCCGGACGTTCAAATACTTTTTCTACTATTTGTGTTTCTCTTCCCATATGTCCGTATGATGCTGTTTCAGAATAGATAGGAGTTCTGAGGTTGAACATTTTTTCAATACTATAGGGTCTCAAATCCATGATTTTCATAATTTTTTCAGCAATCTTTCCGTCACTCATTTTCACTTTTGCAGTTCCATAAGTATTCACATACAATCCTACAGGGTCTTTTTCACCAATGGCATATCCTACTTGTACCAGGATTTCATCAGCAATTCCTGCAGCAACCATATTCTTGGCAATATATCTCATAGCATAAGCAGCGGATCTATCAACTTTTGAAGGATCTTTACCACTAAATGCACCACCACCGTGAGCACCTTTGCCCCCATAAGTATCTACAATTATTTTTCTTCCGGTCAAACCGGTATCTCCGTGAGGTCCGCCAATTACAAACTTTCCCGTAGGGTTTACAAGGTATTTTATATTTTTATCAAAGAAAGGTTTAAAATAAGGATGCTTTTTAAGAACTCTTGGAATCAGAATATTGATAACATCATCTTTGATTTTGTTTTGCATTTCTTTTTCAGCTTTTGCAATATCGGCAGCTTTATCGGACTTTGACTGAACGAATTCATCATGCTGGGTAGAAAGAACAATGGTTTCAATGCGTTTTGGCTTGTTGTCATCACCATACTCTACCGTTACCTGAGACTTGGAATCAGGGCGTAAATATGTCATTTTCTTTCCTTCTTTTCTGATAGCTGCAAGTTCTATCAACAAACAATGAGACAAATCCAGACTCAATGGCATATAGTGCTCAGTTTCGTTGGTAGCATACCCAAACATAATTCCTTGATCACCTGCACCTTGGTCTTCGGGCTTTTTTGTATCGACTCCCCTATTGATATCGGGAGACTGTTCATGGATTGAAGAAAAAACCCCACAGCCATTTGCTTCAAACATATATTCTGACTTTGTGTATCCAATTTTTGCAATCACATCTCTCGATATTTTTTGAACATCAATATAAGTATCAGATTTTACTTCTCCGGCTAGAACAACTTGACCGGTAGTTACTAAGGTTTCACATGCTACCTTGGATTTTGGGTCCCAGGCAAGAAAATTATCAAGTAGAGCATCAGAAATCTGATCGGCTACTTTGTCCGGATGTCCTTCTGAAACGGACTCTGAGGTAAATAAATACGGCATTTTTTTGTTTTATTAAAAGTTGCGCAAAGGTAAAAAAAATAGAGAAGAAATCAGGTACAAAAGCGGTTGTCCTTCGAGCACCTCTTTCTATAAGAGACTTATTTTCTTAAATTTTATTTGCTATTGATTCGGCTGCAATATAAGCACAAGTCCATGCTGCCTGAAAATTAAACCCTCCGGTGATTCCGTCAATATCTATTACTTCACCTGCAAAGCACAAGTTGGGATGCAACTTGCTTTCCATTGTTCTGAAGTCAATTTCTTTGCGGCTAACACCTCCACAAGTAACAAATTCCTCTTTGAAGGTGGTTTTTCCTTGTGCTTCAAACATAGATTGATGTAGTTTTTGTGCAAGCTCTGTCAATTTACCGTTAGGGCAATCCGCCCATTTGACTTCTTGTTTGATATTGACGTTTTCCAAAAAATATTCCCATAATCGTTGGGGTATATGGTCAAAAGGGTTTTTTCTAATATTTGATTTAGTGTTTTTTTGATTTATGAGTAAATCCGTCAGTTCCTTGAGGGACAAATCAGGTAACCAGTTTATCTCAACCGAATAACGATATCCGCAATCATTCAGTTTTCTTGCGGCAAAAGCAGATAACTTTAATACAGCAGGACCGCTCAATCCCCAGTGGGTAATAAGCAAGGGACCTCTGAATTGCTCTTTGTGTTCAGGTAGTCTGACTATGGTATCGGCAACAGAAACCCCCGGCATTTTACAAATTGCATGACGGTGGAGGTTAAAGGTAAATAGAGACGGTACAGGATTTTCAATTTTATGTTTTAATTCGGAGAGATAGTAAAAGTGTTCTTTTTTAGGATGTCCTCCGGTGGCTATTAGCAAGGTTTTGCAAGCTACTTTGTCAGACTCATCCAAATGCAATAAAAAACCGTCTGCTGTTTTTTCAATTTTTTCAACCCTTGTTCGGATACTGATTTCTATCCCAAGTCTTTCTGTTTCTTTGGTAAAACAATCGATGATAGTTTGAGAATCATCCGTAATCGGGAACATTCTTCCATCAATTTCGGTTTTGAGTCTGACACCTTTTGATTGAAACCATTTGACCGTATCGGCAGGGTTGAAACGATGAAAACATCCCAGCAATTCTTTGTTTCCTCGCGGATAATTATCTGCCAACAATTTATTGTCAAAACATGCATTGGTAACGTTACACCTTCCGCCACCTGAGATTTCGACTTTGGAAAGGAGTTTGTTGCTTTTTTCAAGAATTAAAATAGAAGCATTGGGTTTAAGTTCTGCTAAACGGATTGCTGCAAAAAAGCCTGCTGCTCCGCCTCCTACAATAATGGTATCATAATGCAACATATTATTCCTGCACGAAGAGTGCTGTGCAATAATATCTTAAAAAATATTATCTCCAACCTCCGCCTAAAGATTCATATAGGCTAACAATTGCAGTGAGTTGGCCTAATTGTGCGTTTACAACACTCAACTCCGCAGTTAATTCGTTTTGCTGTGCAGTAAGAACTTCCAGATAGGTAGCAAGTCCATTTTGCAATAATTGGTTTGAGATTATCACAGCATTGCGGTTTGCTTCAAATTTTTTCTGTTGAAGTTCAATAGCTTCTGTTTGCGTTTGGTAGTTTATCAGTGCATTTGAAACATCAATTCCTGCATTCAGAATAGCAAGTTGATATCCAAAATAAGCTTTTTCTTGTACTGTCTTAGCTATTTCATACGCAGTTTTGATTTGTCTACGGTTAAAAACAGGTTGTAGAAATCCGGCAGCTATATTGGCAAAAGCAGAACTTGGGTCAAACCATTTTGCTAATTCCATGCTTTGAAGCCCTCCGGTTGCCGTTATTGTAAATGCGGGATAAAAATTAGTACGAGCAATATTTGTCATTTCGAATGCTTGCATAAATGCAAATTCCGCTTGTCGCACATCCGGGCGGTTTGCCAATAATTTTGCCGGTACACCAATACTAAGTTTTGGAATAAATTGTTGCTCTTTGAACTTGTTTCGTTTAATTGTATGTGGTGGTTCATTTAGCAGTAAACAAAAAGCATTTTCTAAGAATTTTTCTTGGTTTTGTAGGGTTAATAAAATGATTTTGGCATCATAGAGTTGAGATTCTGACTGTTGAACTGCAACTTCGGTAAGCTGTCCTGCTTCTTTGAGAGCTTTGGTTGTTGTCAAGCTACTGTCTCTGGTTAAAACACTTTTTCTAGCAATTTCGATTTGTGCACTTAAAGCCATCAACTGATAATATGAGGTTGCGATTGCTGCAACAAGATGAGTTTTTACGGCTTTGTGTGCTTCGAGCGACATGAGATAACTTGCGTTATAGGCTCGTTTTTGGCTTTTAATTCTCCCCCAAATATCTGCTTCCCAATTAAGGCTTGCTCCCATTTGAAACTGATTAAAACTCAATGCACCAAAGCGGCTGCTGCCTGATGTTTTGGAGAAACCATATTCCAGATTTGCTCCAACTGATGGATAAAATCCTGCATTACTTTGTTTAACATATGCTTCAGCTGCTTCAATGTTTTGCACAGCAATTCTTATATCTAAATTATTATCCAAAGCTGTTTGGATATATCCTTTGAGTAACTCATCAGAGAAAAAATTCTTCCACGAAACTTCTGCAATCGAAGAAGTATCCATCCCATCAAAGGAGTTGTCATGAATATAATCTGTTCTGAAGAGATTGTCTGTCTTTACTTCAGGAGTTTCATACTTTTTTATTACCATACAAGAGGACAACACAACTGTCATCAAAAAAAGTCCAAACCGGTGTATTTTTATTATCTTAAACATCGTATTTCTCAAAAATCTTTAGTAATAATTTTCTTTCTACTAACTTTCTCCTGCAACCATTCAAAAAATATAAATAGTGGAGGAACAACAAAAACTCCCAAAACAGTCCCAACAAATAATCCCCCTACAGCGGCAGTACCTATCGAGCGGTCACCAACAGCACCAACACCATTTGCAAACACCAATGGAAGTAAGCCGAAAACGAAAGCAAATGAAGTCATTAAAATGGGTCTGAAACGGACTTTTGCCCCATCAATGGCAGCTTTTAATATTGTTTCCCCTGCTCTTCTTTTCTGGATAGATAACTCTACAATCAAGATAGCATTTTTAGCTAATAAGCCAATCAGCATTATCAAAGCTATTTGGAAATATATATTAATTTCTAAGCCTGCAAACTTGGTGGTAAGATAAGCACCCATCATTCCAACGGGGAGTGACAGCATAACAGCCAAGGGCAACAAATAACTTTCGTATTGTCCTGCTAAAATAAAATATACAAACAAGATAACAAGGAATAGTATAAACAATGTTTGATTCCCTGCTTCAATTTCTTCTTTGGTTAATCCAGAAAAAGCTATATCATAGTTTGCCGGTAAATTTTTAGTTACTTCCAAAACCGCCTTAATTGCGTCACCTGTTGAGTAACCTGGGTTTGTTGCTCCGGTTACGCGAACTGAATTAAATAAGTTAAATCTATTTACAGACTGAGGACCATAAATTCTTCTTAATTCAATAAATTCAGTTATTGGCGCCATATCTCCGTTCTTATTTTTTACAAATATTGAGTTCAGATCATCCTTATCTGCTCTAGTGTCAGGAAGAGACTGCACAAATACCCTATACTGTTTACCGAAACGAGAAAAATCAGCAGCATAAATTCCTCCTATGTATCCTTGAAGAGTGGAAAAAATACTGTTGATAGAAACCCCAGCCTCTTTGGCTCTTGGTACGTTTATGTCCAATTGATACTGAGGATATTCAGTATTGAATGATGTCTGTGCATAAAGTATCTCCGGTTTTTTGGAAAGTTCGTCCAAATATTCTTTCGCTTGTGCATCTAAGTCTTCAAAACTTCCTCCAAACTTATCGAGTAACTCTAGTTGAAAGCCTTCAGCTACTCCATATCCTCTAATACTAGGCGGTTCAAAGAAGAGCATTTTTGCTCCGGGTATGGTAGCTGCCGTCCTAAATAGTTTACCAATAATTGCTCCGGATGAAAGAGAATCTGCTTTTCGTTTTCCCCATTCATCAAGTATAATAAAACCCAACCCAAAGTTGCTGCCTGCACCACCCAATAGGCTAGAACCAGCAGTAAACGACATCCCCTTTATCCCTTTGATTTTCTTAACTTCCGCACTCAGTTTATCAATGATGGCTGTAGTTCGGTCAAGTGATGCACCAGCCGGAAGCTCAATGTTGGTCATAATCACCGCTCTATCTTCTTTGGGAACAAATCCTTTTGAGGTTGTGTTTGCTGCCCACAAGATTAAGCCTATTGAAGATATCAGAATGAACGCAGTTATCCATTTGTATCTAAATAAAAATTTAAGCCCGGCAACATATCTATTTGTAAGATGCTTAAATCCAATATTAAACGCGGTATAGAATCGTTGTACAAAGCTGTTGTTACTATTCTTATCGTTCTGATGAGGTTTTAGAACCAAAGCACACAATGCAGGACTTAGGGTAAGTGCATTGAGTGCAGATATTGCAATTGCTACAATCAATGTAACACCAAATTGTTTGTAAAATACACCTGCAGGACCAGAAATAAATGTAATGGGGATAAACACAGATGCCATCACAAGGGTAATAGAGATGATTGCACCGGTAATTTCGTTCATGGCAGAATAGCTGGCCTCTACCCCTGATTTGGCGCCTCCTTCCAGTTTTGCATGAACTGCTTCTACAACAACAATAGCATCATCCACCACAATCCCAATAGCTAATACCAATGCAAAGAGTGTCAATAGATTGATAGAAAATCCAAACAAACTAATAAAAAAGAATGTCCCAATGATTGAGACAGGTACGGCTATTGCCGGAATTAACGTTGAACGAAAATCTTGAAGAAATATAAAAACAACAATGAAAACAAGCACAAAAGCTTCTATAAGAGTGGTTATTACTTTAGAAATAGAGGCATCAAGAAAAAGGTTTGTATCATAATTAACCAGATAGTCAATACCCGGAGGGAAGGATTGTCTGAGTTCTTCAAGATTTTTATGAATGTTCTGAATAATCTCTCTTGCATTGGATCCCGGTGTTTGAAAAACACCCATGCTTACTGCCGGATTTCCATTTGCAGTTGAAACTACATCATATCCTTGTGCATCCATTTCAATATTTGCAACATCTCCTAACTTCAAATATCTTCCATCTCCAAGTGCTTTAATCACAATTGATTTGTATTCCTCAGGAGTTCTATATCGACCGCTATATCTGATTACGTATTCAAAAGCATTGGCATCGTTTTGTCCCAATGTTCCGGCTGCTGCCTCTTGGCTTTGTTCGTTAATTGCTGCTACAACATCTGCCGGTTCGAGTTTGTAAGAAGCTAATTTAACCGGATCAATCCAAATCCTCATAGCGTAATTTCTTACAGCCGCAGACCTAACATCTCCTACACCTGAAATTCTTTTGACCTCAGGTATAATATTAATATTCAAATAGTTTTGAATAAAAGTCGCATTATAGTCCGGGTTTGTAGAGTAAAATGAAATCCACATTAAAGCGTCTGTAGATTGTTTCTGTGTGGTTACACCCGAACGAGTTACATCAGCAGGCAGCAAGGGTAGCGCACGTGATACTCTGTTCTGTACATGTACCGCTGCTATGTCAGGGTCGACCCCTTGGTCAAAGAAAACTTGGATTGATGCGCTCCCGTTGTTGCTCGCGGTTGATGTAATATATTTCATGTGTTCAACCCCGTTTACTTGCTCTTCAATTGGTATTATTACGCTTTCCAAAACAGTTTGGGCATTTGCTCCGGGAAAATTTGCTGAGATTTGTACAGTTGGTGGGGCTATGTCGGGATATTGGGCTATTGGTAATACAAAAATTCCCAAAATTCCAAGTATGGTTATTATAATTGATATAACCGTTGATAATACAGGCCTTTCAATAAAATTCTTAAACATCTCTCTTCTATCTTAATGGTTATCTGAAGGTGGGCTTGAGTTCTTCAATTAGAGATTCAAAGGATTTGTTTACTGGATTGATTTTCATTCCGTGTTGAAGTTTGTCCGCACCTTGACCAACAATCTTATCTCCGTTTTTAATCCCTGACTTTACTACTAAAATATTGCCAATTTTATCCTGAATCTCAATAATATGTTGTTCGACAGTGTTGTCTTCTTTTACGGTGAAAATATAGGTTAACCCTTGCATTTCAAATGTTGCTTCTTCCGGTACCAAAATAACATTTGTGTATTCTCTGGGAATTATAATCGTACCGCTGCTCCCATTAGCCAATAGGTGTTCTGGATTAGGAAAAACCGCTCTAAAATTAACAGAACCGGTCAAAGGGTCCACTTGTGCTGTAACTGTTTGAATACTTCCTTCATGAGCATAAAACTCTCCATTCGCCATTTTAAGTCTTACTTTAGGAAAATGAGCAATTTTTTCTTGTAGTGTTTTCCCTTTGGTTTTTTGCAAAAAATTAAGATAATCAGATTCATTCATTGCAAAATATGCATACACTTCTTTTGTATTAGACACAACTGTTAATGGCGAGGGGCTTGAAGGGTTGACTAAAGAACCTTGTCGATAGGTAATTCTGCCCACATATCCTGAAACAGGACTACTAATATTAGCATAACCGATATTGGCAACAATACTTTTGTAGGTCGCTCTAGCTTGAGCAAGCTTTGCTTCTGCTGTTTGTAATTGAATAGGACTTACAATTTGCTTATCTACCAAGGGCTTTAGTTGGTCAACTCCAACTTGTGCTGCTTCCATATTTGCCTTTGCAGCTTGTGCATCTTCTGTTAATGCATCTGTCTCTAATCGAAATAGGTTCTGTCCCTGATTTACAAATTGACCCTCATCTACCAATACCTCCGTGATATATCCTGATATTTTTGCTCTTATCTCAGCATTTACAATGCCCTCTAAACTTACAGGATATGAACTTATTCCTTCAATATTTTTACTCGGAACTTCAATCACAGGCAAAGTGTGTAATTGATTTCCCTTAGATTGATGTTGTTCTTTGGGATTGCTACATGCTGCTACTAACAAGACTGAGAGCGACAAAAATGCTGAATATGTTATTTTCATTTCTTTAATTTTCATTATTCTGTATACTTCGTGTTTTCTTTTTCAAAAAACACAATGGAATCGGTCAGAAATTTGACTGACTGCTCATGTTTTTTCAATGATTTCCGTTCATCGGGAAAGGCTTTGTTGAACTTGGTTTTAAATTCCAAAATTTGATTGTGTAATTGGATTTCATTTTTCCAAACACAGATAAACGATTGGATTTTGCGCGAAATATATCCGGGAGTCATTGCAAAATATCGTTTTCGATCTCCACTTTTAGTAAAATAATACACATCTCCTTGAGCTATCAAACTATTCAAATGGGTAGAAACCGTACTCTTACCAGCACCTAAATCTTTAACAAGTTGCTCAAATGTTGTCCCTCCTTCACCATTGATAACCAAAGTAGCTTTTATTCTGCCTGCAAGAGGAGGCGTTTGTTTGTCATTCTCAAAATAGACTCCCAGCAACTCCACTAATCTTTCCTTTTCTTCCTTTAATTCTTGAGATAGCATACTCACCTTCCGAAATATGGCTGCAAAATTACTTTTGGTTTTGAATTTTCCGAACCAATCGGATGTTTGTAGAACGAGATTAATACATGAAATATCCAAAGTCTCACCCAAATCATCCTGATATAGATATCAGAAGATAGAACATCTTAACTCAACACTAAATTCTATATTTGCAATCCCAAAAATAAATTGTCATGGCAATAATCTCCAGAAAAACAATTGATGATGTCTATGCAATTGCTCAAGTGGATGAGGTTATTTCTGATTTCATGACATTGAAAAAAAAGGGGGCTAATTATGAAGGTCTCTGCCCTTTTCACAATGAAAAAACTCCATCATTCAAAGTGAATCCTGTGAAAGGTCTGTACAAATGTTTTGGTTGTGGTAAGGCAGGTGGAGCTGTTCAATTTGTTATGGAACATGAAGGGATGAGCTTTCCCGATGCCATTCGTTATTTAGCAAAGAAATACAGTATTACCGTGATTGAGGATAGTTCTCAAAAAAGCGAAGAATATGACGAAATCAGCCGGAAAAAAGAGTCTTTATACGCTGCCATTGATTTTGCACAACACTTCTTTAAAGACCAACTCCAAACCGAAGAAGGCAAAATAGCCGGTTTGAGTTATTTGAAAGAAAGAGGTTTTACAACAGAAACCATAGAAAAATTTGGTTTGGGTTATGCCCCAACCTCTTATTCCACATTCAGCGACCTTGCAATTAAAACCGGATTTAAAGAAGAAATATTGACCGAAGTTGGCTTGATAAAAACCTCTGACAAGGGCGGCTACTACGATTTTTTCAGAGAGAGGGTAATATTCCCGTTTTATAACGTAGCAGGAAAAATCATAGCCTTTGGCGGCAGAATTCTAAAGAAAGACCTGAAAGCACCCAAATACCTGAACAGTCCTGAATCATTGGTTTATATAAAATCCAACATTTTGTATGGTATTTTTCAGGCAAAAAATGCCATCAAAAAAGCAGATTCATGCTATTTGGTAGAAGGTTATGCAGATGTAATCTCAATGCATCAATCGGGAATAGAAAATGTTGTTGCATCATCCGGAACCTCGCTGACAGTAGAACAAGCGCGACTGATAGCCCGGTTTTCTCAAAACGTAACCCTGCTTTATGACGGAGACGCGGCCGGGGTTAAAGCCTCGCTCAGAGGTATTAATATTCTGTTGGAACAAGGTCTCAATGTGCGCGTGGTATTGTTGGACGAAGGCGAAGACCCTGATTCATTTGCTTCAACTCACTCTTTGGAAGAAATCAAGCATTACCTGGAAGAACATGTTGAGGATTTTATTATTTTCAAATCAAACCTCTTGTACAAAGATGCCGGCACAGACCCCATCAAAAAAGCGGAAGCCAATGCCGAAATTATCAGATCCATTGCCATCATCCCTGACCCGCTAAAACGCGCCCAATATGTTCAGGAATTTGCCAAAATATCCCAACTCCAAGATGATATCATTCAGGCAGAGGTTATCAAAGCCAGAAACCAAGAGATAGGCAAAAACCTCAAGGACCTCAATGAAGAGTTGGCGATGCTGCAAAAGCAATTACCCTCAGTCCGGCAAGAAAAAATCCAATTGAGCACAGAATTTAAAGAGGAAGGAGTTGCAAGAATGTTAATTAAATACGGCAACCATGATTATGAAGACAACAAATCTGTTGCTGCGTTTATCATCGAGCAACTTGAAAAAGATGATTTTCCATTTCAGATTCCCAAATACAAATTTATATACAACTACGTTTTAAATTGTATTGAAACCGGAGAAGAGATAAACTTTAAGGAACTGATGCTAAAATCAAATCCTGATATCTCGAGTTTTATTGCTGACAGCTTGGAAGACCAATATTCGCTCAGTGTTAAATGGGAAGAAGAGGAAATCTATGTTCCGCGTGAAGAAGAAGGTTATAAAGCAGCAGCTTATGAAACTGCCATGCACCTGAAAATCATGCGATTGAAAATCCTTTCGCAACAAAATTTAGAAACCCTGAAAGACAAATCAGATATAGATGAAAAGCGCATAATAGTGCAACAAATCATGGAACTCAACCGCCTCAGAGATACCTTTGGCTCTATATTGAAAATTGCGGTGCTGTAAATAAAATTCTACTAAAGAACCGCCCACCACCCTTTGTACTTAATCTGAGCGAAGAAAGTTGAATTGTATATTAAACTATATTCTACGTTTTTCTAAATAAAAGCAGAATGGCTTAGGTGAAGAGGAAACAGCCGGAATATTAGTAAGTGTTAAACATACTTACCCTACAACATCCTTTCCCCTCATTATTTCAAAAACAATACAAAATTTCGGAGTTATACACACAATTCAATCATAAGCCTTTCATCCAATAAAAATTACATCATTTAACCTTATAGAACCGCATTGCTTTTTTATCTTTGCTCAGATTTGTAACCGTGGATTTAACATGTTTGCTCTTATCGACTGCAATAATTTTTATGCTTCTTGCGAAAGGGTTTTTCGTCCTGATTTGAACGGAGTTCCCATTGTTGTTTTGTCAAACAATGACGGTTGTGTTATAGCCAGGAGCAATGAGGCAAAAACTCTTGGAATTCCAATGGGGGCACCGGCTTTTCAATTTGAAAAACTCTTTATGGAACACGGGGTGCAGGTGTTTTCTGCCAACTTTTCTTTGTATGGTGATATGTCGCACCGTGTAATGTCAATCTTGGGAGAATATTCTCCTGAAATTGAGATTTACAGCATTGATGAAGCTTTTTTGAAATTGGAAGGTTTTGACAGATATTTTAACCTGCAAGAATACGGGGAGGGTATGGGTAAAAAAGTGAAGAAATGGACGGGGATTCCAATCAGTGTGGGGATTGCTCCTACAAAAGCTCTTGCAAAGGTGGCAAATAGAATCGCCAAGAAATTTCCCAAACAAACCCAAGGTGCTTATGTAATTGACTCAGAGGAAAAACGCATCAAAGCATTGAAATGGCTCAAGATTGAAGATGTGTGGGGTATAGGCAGACAGCATGCAAAAAGACTGTTTGCACAGAAAGTAAGTACAGCTTATGATTTTACTATGCTTCCTGATGAATGGGTGAAAAAGCACATGTCTGTTATCGGTTTGCGTTTGAAACATGATTTGCAGGGAATCCCGACCCTCGACTTAGAAGAAGTACAATCAAAGAAAAGTATTGCAACCACAAGAACTTTCGAAGAAGATTATACAGAATTAGAACAACTCTCGGAGCGGATAAGCACATTTGCCTTTACGTGTTCAGAAAAACTGCGAAAGCAGGGCTCGTGTTGCAAATCTTTGATGGTTTTTGTCAGAAGCAATATCCACAAAGACAATTTACCGCAGTACCATAGAAGTATTGTAATACAGATGCCTTTTGCATCCAATTCAGGCATAGAGCTTTCAAACTTTGCGTTGCTTGCGCTCAGGCAGATTTTCAGACACGGATATAGATACAAAAAAGCGGGTGTGATTATTCAGGATTTTGTGCCCGAAGGAGAGGAGCAGTTATCACTATTTGACAACAGAGATTTAAGACATATTCCACTGATGAAAGCTGTTGATTTTATCAATAAAACTTATGGTCAGCAGAAAGTTAGGCTTGCGTCACAAGACTTAAAAAGGGTTTGGAAAATGAAGCAAGAGAGATTGTCTCCTCGCTATACAACTAAGTTGGATGATATCATTACGATACAATTACATTGATGCTTCCAACACATCCATTGCAATAAATGCCATAAGTCCTGCTCCGGTTTTTATGGCTTGTTCATCTATATCAAATTGAGGGTTGTGCACGTTGTTTACAATCCCCTTTTCTGTATTGCGGATACCTAAGCGGTAAAAACAAGCCGGCACCTGATGAGAATACCAAGCAAAGTCCTCGGCAGCCATCCAGATTCCCAACTCTTCAACTTTGTTTTCCCCCATGTATTTGAGAGCTGAATTCCTACATTTTCGGGTAAGTTCGGGATTATTTTTTAGAAACGGATAACCATGTTTAATATCCAAGTCACAACCGGCACCACGAGCTTCCACAGTACTCTTAATAAAGTTGCTGATAAGTTCGTGTGCTTTTGCTCGCCATTCTTCATCAAGCGTTCTAAAAGTACCTTCGAGATAAACCTCATCCGGAATTACATTGGTAGCCCCATTTGCCTGTATTTTTCCAAAAGACAGCACACAAGGTATATGCGGGGGACAGAATCTGCTTACAACTTGCTGTAACTCCACAATCAAGGTTGCTGCAATGGTAATGGGGTCTATTCCCATGTGAGGCATTGCACCATGTCCTCCTTTTCCTTTGATGGTGAGATAGATTTCATCAGTACTTGCCATGTACAACCCTTCTCTGAAACCAACTCCGCCTACATCAATCAAAGGCATCACGTGCTGCCCCACAATCATATCGACTTTGGGGTTTTCTAAAACACCTTCTTTAATCAACAGACTGGCACCTCCCGGTAGTTTTTCTTCTCCGGGTTGGAAAACCAATTTGATTCTACCTTTGATTTTATCTCTATTTTGGTTGAGAATATAAGCGGCACCAAGCAAACAAGTAGTATGCACATCATGTCCGCAAGCATGCATCACACCTTCATTTTGTGATTTGTAAGAAACATTGTTTTTTTCAATAATCGGCAATGCGTCCAAATCTGCTCTAAGTGCAATGGTTTTGCCCGGTTGACCTCCTTCAATCAAACCGATTACACCGGTTGTTGCCATTCTTTGGTTTGGTATGCCCCATTCATTGAGAAAGGACTCTACAAACTTTGCGGTATTGTATTCTTCAAAAGACAACTCGGGATTGGAGTGTATATGTCTTCTGATACTGACCAAACGCTCAAACAGAGCATCTGATTCAGATTTTATTTGTTCTATTATCATAAAAAACAGCCTTGAAATCTTTGTCTTTTTATTTGCGACAAAATAACGACTTTTGTTGCACTAAAAATCTTATGACTTTTTCGAAGTACTTTTTTGGGGTAATCTTACTCGGATTTATTGCATTTAGCGGATGTAAAGACAAAGAACAAGATGCAGCCTTACTGATTCCGAGAACTAACCAATTCTTTAGTTTTACCGAAAACACACAATGGATCTATGATGTCATTTCAGATTCAACAAAATTAAGCGAGACCTATACTTTAAAAAACAAAATCAGAGGTATTCGAGATGATGAAAACTCCGAATTTGTTTCGTATGACCTTGTACTCAACAACGAATACAAGATTAATGTCAGATGTGAGGTAGGTCCCTCTCAATTTGCAGACAGAATTGCATTTACTGTTGAAGAAGGCAGTCAGAAAACGGTTTCTGCTTTTTTATGGTCACAATCACATAGGTTCTATGCAGAAAATAATGATGAAATCAAAAATTTAGGTGCAGACACCTTGAATGGTATTGCTTATGAAGAAGTATGGCAACTCAAGACCAAGCGCAACGGAGATTTTAAAGAAATCAAATTTGCCAAGGGTTATGGCTTGATTTACGTATGTTTCAATAACGGCAAAATGATTGCACTCAAAGAACTCAAAAAATAATTTCAGACCTTTTAGGTTGGTTGCCACTAATACACGAATGAAAACGGTTAAATTTGATTCAAAGGACACTCGCACTCTTGTCATAATTATTAATTGTTCCTAAGAGCCCTTTTCTCAATAACAATCATCCCTCATTCTTACATTCGTAGCACTTGTACTTTGTGGTGTCTATCTTAAACTTATGGTAAACTTCGTTGAAAACTCTATTGATGTATGTTGTTATTAACTCAATAAATCATTTGTTTTGTGCGTTGTAAACCCACACCATGCAAAAGTCTATTTCTTTCTTTCTGTTTCTCTTGCTCTTTTTTGCAGCAGGTGCTTTAAAATCACAATCTGACACAAGTAACAATATATATTCTAAAGACGCTTATTATATTAAGCTCGCAAAACTTGATTCTGAAATTCCTGTATTTTTTAACAATACTGTTCGAGCCGAGATATTAGATTTATTAAGGAACCAAGGTCATAAGACCTCAGAATTATTAGGGAAAGCATCTTATGCTATCAAAAACTTAGGGCCATATTTTGACAGCATGGGATTACCACCTCAACTTGCATTATTATCTGTGGTTACCAGTAGATTTAATACTAATTATATAGATCCGTCAACCGGAGCATCCGGTATTTGGCCACTCACATATTCTACTGCAAAACGCTATCGACTTATTACCAATTCTTATGTTGATCAGAGAAGAAATATGTGGCTTTCGAGCAGAGCGGCTGCCAACTATATCTACGACCTTGAACAAATTTATCAAGATTGGCACTTTGTAATTTCTGCCTTTTCAGCCGGACCAATTAATTTGAATATGGCTATTCGAAAAGCAGGTAATACGCTCGACTACTCATTGGTACACGAGGCTCTAGAGCCCAATCAAAGACAATGTTTGGAGAAGTTCTTTGCACTTTGGTATATTTATAATTATCATAATGAGCATAAACTCAATGTGACTACTTTTTCTATTCCTCAGAGTGATACGGTTTGTACAGCTGTTGCCTTAAGCCTGGATTATGTTGCAGACAAACTTGAAATAAAAAAGAGCATTATTTCAACTCTTAATCCTGATTTTATTGAGGGGATTGTACCCGAAATTCCTAATTGTACATGCTTTAGACTTCCTTCGAATCAGATTCAAACTTATAGGGAGATGCGTGATAGTATCGAGGTGAAAGCATTATCTCAAGATTCAACAGTACATGATTCTATTCCAATAATTACACCGGGTACTATCAAAACACCAACCGGAGTACCAATTAATTCGGATGTTTCTTCGGAGCCTAAAATTATTTATTATACAATAAAAAGTGGAGACAATCTTGGATTACTCTCAAAACTATTTGATTGTACAATAAGTGAAATCAAAAAATGGAATCATCTGAGAGGGAATGTAATCTATGCCGGTACTCGCATAAAGTTCTATGTTCCCGGTGATAAAATTGCTGAGTATAAGAGAATTAATTCTATGTCTGCTTCTCAGAAACAGGCACTAGCCAGACGCAAATAAAGTTCTTATGAAAAATATTTTCGGCTCTTATGTTTTCTTTATTTTTTTAGGATTTGCTTTTGGCTCGTGCAGTCAATCAAGTTCACAATTTGGACTAAGTACCGAAGATATTAATTATATTCAATCAATACAGTCTTTCAGAAATACTCAGGACTCCTTATTTAGAATAAGCAAAGAATCTCCTTTTTATAAGCATAAGAATTTTACAAAGCTCAACTATTTTGAGCCAAATTCTCAGTATCGTGTATTGGTAAAGGTCGCATCGCAAATCGATCCTGAAATAATTCAGTTTCAAACCAACACTGAAAGAATGCCTGTTTATTTAAAAAAATACCTATTTGACTTTACTCTTTCCGGGCATAGGGATTCGTTGTGGGGCTATATCAATAATAAATCACCGAATAGGATTTTTGTTCCATTTAAAGATTTCACCAATGGAACTACTACATACGGTGGTGGCAGGTATATGGATATTGATTTGGAACAAGGCAAAGACTCTGTTTGGCTGGATTTTAATACTGCATATAACCCATACTGTCATTATGATACAGGTTATTCATGTCCTATAGTTCCTAAAGAAAATTACTTGCAGATTGCTGTAGAAGCCGGAGAGAAAATTTATAAATAAATTTAAAAAAGATTTTAGCAGATTATCTTTGCAACGTGTTTGAAACATTAAGATATTTCTATCTTACCTCGCTTTTCTTATTGACAAGCAATATTATAGTTGCTCAAAATCAGACATCAAATACCGGCAAGACTTTTTGGGTTGGTTTTATGGAAAATTCATCTACTCCTCTAGCCTTGAATCTACATTTTGCAAGTCGCTATCCGGCAAAGATTAACATTGAAGTACCGGTTTTTGGAAATATCAATTTTTCACTTGGAGCCGGCAAAGACACTTTGATTACTATACCCACAGCATTGGTCTATGTTACAGGCTCAGAGAATGCACAAGACAAGGGAATTTTTATCAGTGCCGATACAGCCATTGGTGTACTTGCCATGAATAACTCTCCGTTTAGTACTGATGCAATCAGCCTTGTACCATTGGAATATTTACCCAAAGGTGGGAGATATATTATCAATACATTCAGAGGTTCAAATTCATTTTCTTCTGAGTTTATGATAATTGCAACAGAAAACAATACTTCCGTTGAGATCACCCCTGCACATGATACCCGCTTGGGAAAAGCTGCCGGAACACCATTCAGTGTAATGCTGCAACGTGGTCAGGTTTATCAGGTACAAAGCAAAGACAGTGTTAGCATGGCAGGAAGCAAGGTAAGGGTTGATAATGGCTGTAAAAAGATTGTTGTTTTTTCCGGTTCCAGATGCTCTCAGGTCAATTACAATGTAGGTTGCTCCGGTTGTGACCACTTGTGGGAGCAAGAATTGCCCATTACTTTTTGGGGTACGGACTTTTACAGTGTCCCTTTGATCGGGATGAATTCCGGGTTTGTTCTCAGTTTTGTTGCAAAAGAAAACAATACCTCTATCAGCATAGATGGAGTACCTGCGTTTTTATTAAACGCAGGACAACATGTTACACAAAACAACAACAACAACAATATCAGATGTATTAAAGCAGATAAGCCTATTTCTGTTGTTCAACTAATCAAATCGGGTGAGTGTAATGGTCATCCACAAAACCTCTCTGACCCATCAATGTTCAGGCTTATTCCGGAAGGGCAGGAAGTAAAATCCAGCTATTTCAGAGTACCGCTAACCACCAATATTTCTTTTGCTTTTCTCAGTATTGTTTGCACTCTGCCATCAGATGTGCTTTTAGATGGAGTGGCAATTAACACAATATCCGGAGCTACAATTACCCCTGCATGTACCGGTAAACAGGTTGTGACTGTTCCGGTTTTGTCTCAATATCATTTTTTGGAATCTAAAAACCCGTTTACTGCATATATGTACGGTTATGGAAATTCTGAGAGCTATACATTATCAATGGGTTCTGCTTATGAGAATTTGGAACTCAATTATACACTCATTCCAAGCGATTTTAGCTATTGCAACACAAATCAGAAATTTGACTTTACCGCAATTAACAAAGGATACTCAAATCTAAAATGGGATTTTGATGACGGAAACAATGCTGTTGGAAATAGCACATCTCATACTTTTACTAAATCAGGCAGGTTTGAGGTTAAATTGATTGGAACAAAAGCAGATAGTGATTGTCCTAAGGATACTGTTTCCAAATTTATTACACTTTTTACCCCGCCCGAAGTGGATTTAGGTAATGATACCGTTATCTGTAAAAAGCCGGATTATTTGGTTGTTCCAAAAACCAATCCTGATTATGAGTTTGAATGGCAAAATGGCTCTCATGCCAAAAATTATCTCAGTTCTCAAAACGAACTTGTAAAACTAACCGTTACCGATGAAAATGGTTGCAAAGCAACAGATTCCATCTTTATTACATTTGATGAATGTCTGAAAAAGAAAATAGAATTTCCCAATGTATTTACTCCGGGAAAGGATGGTGTTAATGATTTTTTTGAAATAACGATAGATGTTTATGAGAAAGCAAAATGCGTTATCTACAATCGTTGGGGACTGGAATTATATAACTATAATCCCAAAGTAGATAAACCTTGGAATGGCTGTGTTTCCAACGATCCAAACCAACCATGTCCGGATGGCACATATTATTTTTTGTTATTTTATTCTGACCCTGCCAACGGCAAAAATTATAGGGAGTCCGGTGTTATTACTCTTATTAGAGAAAAGTAAAAAAATTCTCAAATAGCCTTGTTTGTTTTGTATCCGAGTTTTTGAAGAAAATCCATTACTTTTTTTCTTTGGTCTCCTTGTATCAGAATCTCACCATCTACAATACTGCCACCGGTTCCGCAATGGGTTTTAAGTTTTTTCTCTAAATCTTTCAGTTCCTCTTCACTACCATGGAAGCCTTCTATCAATGTAGCGGTCTTGCCTCCACGACCTTTGTTTTCCATGCGTATATTGAGTTTCTGCTGATTTGGTTTGAGGGCATTATCCAAATCTAATTTTTCAAATAGATTTTCAAAAGCAAAATTTGGCTCGGTGGAATAAACAATTCCATCGGTATCACGCTTTATTTTCTTAGGTTTTGACATTAAAGCGCGTTGATTTTTTTCATTAATTTTTCAGTAAAAGGGTCGCAATAAACTGCATGGAATGCATAAAGCTCTTGCACATTGTGTGATTTGAGTAAATGAGCTTTGAGCATTGTTTTGGCTCTGTTCAGTCTTACTTTTACGTTGGCTTCGCTCAATCCTAAAAGTTCTGCAGTCTCTGCTACATTAAACTGATTCATTTCTCTTAATGAAAATACCATGCGATACTCCTCAGGAATACTATGCAGGGCTTTGTCAATAATGTAGCCTAATTCACGATTGTGAACTTTAGAATAGGTGTCATGATTTTGATATTCAAACATAGGTGTTGCTCCTTCTTTTATTTCATCTTTTGCAATTTCATTCTGAAAACTGAGTTTTTGTTTCTTTCTGTAACAGTTGTTTAACATTATCCTTACTAACCAGGTTTTGAAATTGGCTTTGTTTTCAAATTGCGATAAACTCTTGAACGCATCAATATAGGTGTCTTGCATTAGATCTTGGGTGTCATCATGATTATAACCGTAAGACATCCCTACTTTATAAAGATACGGATTGTATTTTCTAACCAAAACTTCATAGAGTGCTCTTTCACCTTTTACAACACGTTCAATTACTTGAATATCGTCAAATTTTTCTGCTTTGTTTGTCATTATTTTTTTATTACAAACGGATGTCGCCTCAGATTTTGAGACGACATCTTGATTAACCGCAAAATAAATAACTAATATTTAATTTTTACTTAAACTGATTAGGAAATTGTCTTGCAATACCCACAGATAAAACATCTGCAAGAGTAACCATGTGGTGAAGAGCTTCTTCAAATCCGCCAAAAGATTGAGAGTAATTTCCTTTTAAGATACTAACAGAATAATCTATAGTATGGGTAATATGCATTTCCAAAGCACCTCCGGTTTGTTCTGCAGTCCAGTTATTAGGGTTGGCATTGTGCAAGAAGACTCCGATTTCTTTTGCATTTGCATACCAATCTTTCACTGCTTTATCCAAATTTTTGCTGTTATTTTCTTTTGCAGCTTGCAAAACGGGAACTGCTTCTTGAATGTGTTCTGTCAACAATTTGGCCAATGTATCTCCGGCAGCTTGTCCGTAGTATGGTACAATTGCAGCTCCTATGTCTTTTTGGTTTTGTAGAAGACGGGTTAATTTTGCTTCTAAGCCTTTAGGGTCATTATAGTATGCATCTACTGTGATTAATGTCCAGTACATGTGCGCATACCACAAATCACGCATTGCTTTGTTAAATTGCGTGAACTTGTGATTTTTCATCAAATCAGCAGGAATAGTAACAGAATGGTTAATCATATTAACATGACTTTCTGTTTTGCTTTCGGCTTTTACATTTTTTACTGTCCAAAAACTTATGGTTGCTATTGCTGCAATCAAACTCAAGATAATTACTGTCTTTTTCATTTTTAATTTAATTTTTTGTTTTGTATCCGAATAGAGTAAACATGAATACGGAAGGTTACAAACAGATAATAAAATCTTTAATAACTCTGATATTCAACTAATTATAAAGTAATTTTTTACTCTTATTGAAAATATACAAGGAGAAGAATGTATTTCTGTTCTATTTAGCGACCAGAGAGCTAACGAAAGAGCCATTTATCAAACAGCTTTTGTTGCGATGGATTGAGTTGTGCCGAAGGTGTAAGTTTAAATACATTGTTTGGATTTCTTTCAATTTCTGTCTTAAACTCCAATTCTTTTCCATCTCTGTTTACCTTTATTGTCAGAGATTTATTGGAAGGAAATGATTTTAGAAACTCAGAAAAGTTTTCTGTTGGTTCAAGTTCATTGATCGATACAATAACATCGCCTGCATCCAAACCGGAGAGAGAAGATTTTGAATCTCTCAGAATACTACTGATAACGGTTTTGTTTCCTTTTTTTGAAACTACCAAACCAATATAGGGGTCGCTGCTTGGTGTTGCACTATAATCAATTCCAAAAGAAGCAAACAATGTTGTATAATCAAAGCTTGATGTACCATAAACAATTTGTTGGAAATAAGAATCCAGCGAAATACCGGCAATCATTTCGGATGCTTGTTTGAATTCTGTTTCTGTATAACCTCTTCTTTTGTTCAGATAATATTCGTTATATAAGTATTTAAACAAATCATCCAGGTTTTTCTGACCATTGGTAGCTTTGATGATAATTAAATCCAATAATGCTCCTGCAAGAGAACCTTTGGTATAATAAGAAATAGAAGAGTTAATGCTGTTTTCATCGGGTCTGTATGCTTTTATCCATGCATCAAAAGAAGATTCTGCTATGGATTGATACTTAGCGCCCGGTGTATTTTCTGAATATGAAATCATACTAGAGATACGGCCTAAAAACTCTTCTTGGTTCAAAAAGCCTGCTCTGTACGGAAGAAGTTTATCATAGTAAGTTGTGAATCCTTCTGCCACCCAAAGCATACGGGTATATACTTCATTATCATAATCAAAAGGTCCCAGCTCAATGGGGCGTATTCTTTTTACATTCCAAACATGAAAATATTCGTGTGCAACCAAGCCCAAAAAGCCTTTGTATTTAACAGAATCCGAGTAATTATTAGGCGACATCCCCACCGATACTGAATTTCTATGTTCCAATCCGCCTCCGGCATTGTCTACATGTTGAACAAAAAACCAATACTTTTTCATATCAGACTTATCGACTACATCATAAGCTGAGTTGCAAATACGTTGCATATCCCTCTTTAGGATTTTCTTTTCTGCATTGTTTGCTCCTACCATGGCTACATAATGCGGTATCCCATGAACATCAAATTGCAATGTATCAAAATCTCCAATCTGAATTGGACAATCTGCTAATTCATCATAGTCTGAAAATGAAAAGCTAAAGGGTTCTCCTTTTATCTCACCCAAACCACTGGCGATACTTTTCCATTTTTTTGGTGCTGTAACAATGATTTTCCCTTCTGTTTTTTCATATCCTTCAACTGACATCAGAAGACTGGTACCAAGCAAAAAAGCAGTTTCGCTATTAATAAAGGAAGTTCTAACGGTCACTTCATTTGCATAAACACTGTATCGCACTACATAATTCTTGTTTTTACCATTTTTTACCAACCATGCATTTTTTCTATCTTTCTGCCAAGGCATTTTATTCCCTTTGTTATCATAGACTTCAAAGCTCTCTACATTTCTCGAAAACTCTCTTACCATGTATGAGCCGGGTGTCCATACCGGCATTTTGATATGAGTTTCGTTGCTATTGCAGTTTTTAACTTCTATTTCAACATTAGCATAATGTGTCTGAGGATTTTCGATAGTAACACGATAGATAATCTCTTGTGCCAAGGATGTCATTGGATTTGCAGATAAAAAAACAGAAAATAAAAACAGAAAATGTTTCATTCTACTTGTTGTATGTTTGTATTTGGTCAATCC
This sequence comes from Bacteroidota bacterium, assembly GCA_024103355.1. Taxonomy (GTDB): domain Bacteria; phylum Bacteroidota; class Bacteroidia; order NS11-12g; family UBA955; genus JALOAG01. Next base: position 22,188 of record JAGFIU010000014.1, on the reverse strand, counting down.
TAAACAACAAATATTTTTTGTGATTTTTACTCTCTTCATTGCCTGAATTAAGTCCGGCCTGAACCATTTTTTTGATATCTTGTAAAGCTACGGTCATTCGTGCAATCGCAAGATTGTCATAAAACATTTTGAAGGGCGAATTTAGATTTCTGTCAATCAAATTAATATAATAAATCTGAAGGTTTTGTCTTTGAGCATTGACATTCCCATTGATATCAGCTTTGAAAATAGCATTGTTCAAATCATTGAATAAGTCATTAAGAGAGTATTCGTTGCCATAAAGCTTTGAGTCGGAAATTCTTTTGAGGGTAGTAAAAGCGAGAAGATGTTGTAAAGGTAGTGCCTGCATGGTAAGTTGTCTGTCCAATAGTTTTGGGTCTTCAGTGTTAGAGAAGAAACCAAATCCGCGTCTTTGGGGTTGTAAAAATGGTAACAAAGAATCCGGAACATACATCGCATTGGGAGCAAATACATAATCAGTGAGAAGTTTCATTGCGCGTTTTTGGTCTTGCAACGATACTGGTGTCAAGGGTTTCACTCCGGGTTTTTGACCTGCCATAAATCTTTCTGCATAAACTCCTCCAATATATCTTGAAATCACATCTCCTTGGCGTGCATATTCACCTGTCAGCAACAAATAAGCATTGCGCAACTCCTGATAACTCTTGCCATCTGACACATACTTTTGTTTTACATTTTCAAAAACTTTATTCACCAATTTCATCCTGTTTTCTGCATACAACATGGCATCATTGCTTTGGTCAAAAATATTGACACGGGGGTCAATCCCTTTGCCGGGAGAGCGCATATCATCGGCATCATTGCCATAAGCAAGTTCTTTTTCTACTGAGCGTGAAAGGATTTTCTCTAATCTGGCTTCTTCTGCAACTTCATCAGCCAATGCTTCTGAATAACCATAGGTAATTGCCCAAATATCATAAGGTCCGGGCTTGGTATTATACTGTTGAACCTCCAAACCTTTTATATTGGCAAAATTCATGGAAGGATAATCCATTACAGAAGCTGCCGTTCCTTTTACACTTGTGATATTGATGTTTTGCAATTCTTCCGGTGACAACATTTGAGAAGCCCTCATATTATGTGTCAAACCAAGCGTGTGCCCAACTTCATGAAGAACAAGATAATACAACGCTTCTTTGGTAAATCGGTCCACCTGAGCTTGTGTACCACCCAAGGCTCTGAGAGCAGTAATACCAAACAAAGTTTGTTGTTGCAACTCAGCACCAAGATTACAATTAGTATTTCCGTGATTATGAACATGATAGGTATCATGCAATGAGTCCATGAGTATTTCCAGATACTCGGTAGGGTTGTTATTCGGCATTGCCGTTAGTTTAAACAATTTTTCATTGCTGAGTCTATTGGTCATAAATACAAATTCAAACATGATATCAGCACCCAAGATTTCACCTGTCAAAGGATTTACAAAACTAGGTCCATAGCCTCCAAAGGCAGGGCTTGGCGAACTTGTCCAACGCATAACATTGTAGCGAATATCGCCTGCATCCCAACTTGCTGTATCCGGCTGCTCATATACTTCTACTGCGTTTTTAAACCCGGCTGCTTCAAATGCAATATTCCATTGCAAAATAGCTTCTTTGATGGTTTCTCTGTATTCAACCGGAGTGGTATTCTCAATCCACCATACAATAGGTTTTACAGGCTCTGAAAGTGCTTCTTCCGGATTCTTTTTCTCTAAATTCCAACGATGAATAAAATCGCGGTAATTGACTGCCTCAAAAGTAGTCATGTCATTGGTTTGGGTTGTAAAATAGCCAACTCTTTGGTCATCTCTGCGTGGTTTGAAATTATTTTTTGGAACTTGAATAAAGCTGTGTTGAATCTCAACTTCAACAAACCTTCTTTCAGTTGACCCTGCTCCACCTGAGTATTTTGGAAACGGGTCATCATAGACATATTTCACAATTACATCGCTGTTCTCAGGATAGCTTTTAATGTTTACATAACGTGTTTTAGATGGATTCAGTGAACCGAGTGAATAGCCCGCTCCGGGTGTGGATTTGATTTGCTGTAGGGTTTCTTTCAAAAATATATTGTCGGCAGAAATTAGAAACTTGCTAAAATCCTTGTTGGCAGCTATAATTTTCTCACTCAACATCATTCCGGGAACCACATTGGCATTTCTAGCGTGACTAAGAGCAGATAAGGTATCAAAGTAAAAAGAGTTGTTTTGTGTATTAAATTCAATCTTATTATAGTATTGCTCAATCTTAAAAACCTTTGTTTCCCTATACATACCTCTTATTGCTCCTATACTTGCAAGACCATTTTCTGTATAACTAAAATAGATATACTTTTCTCCAATCTGATTCTTGTTGATTGATAAATACATAGAGCCGGTAGTTGTATCTGTATAGAAGGTAAATAATCCTTCGATTCTTTTCATTCCCTTAACCTTTTTGTCATAGTCTTCATAACCGGGTCGGGTAGGTGAAGGAGCCTCTGTTGTTGGTTTTGGTTTTTTCTTTTTGAAAAACTGAGCTTGTGAATTTGATGCAATCAGCATATTCAATGCTATTGCAATACTCAATGTCATTCGATGTGAAAAACGTAAGTTCATTTGCAATGATTTTTAATTTTGGGCAAAAATGCACAAATTAATCGAATGTCTCTCAGGAGGTCATATACAACAGATAAACTGATATTGAATTTCTTTATAATTCATAACCTAAGTTCAAGAACACTATATGTTCCTTAGATTTCTTTGCTTGAGAGAAAGGAAGTCTGACAATATAGATATACCCAAGCTCTGATTTGAGCTTGGGTAAAATATAATATTCCATACCCCCGCCTAAACGATTGTGTTCTATGGATTTATAGTCTTTGTTTTTGACCAAATGAACAAATAATTCATCAAATACCGAAAACTTGAGTTTGTTTGAAAAAACATATTTAGCAGTAAGACGGTCACGAACCCGAAAAAAATTGGGCTTTGGTGTGTCAAAAAAACGATATTCAAGGGCAGAGCGATTGAATAAAATAATTTTCACCTTTATTTTGTATTTGAGTTCTGCTGCAAAAGAAAACCGATACTCTCCGGTTGGATTTGCTGTTTCATCTGCAATAGTTCTGATAGTTTTATAGTTTGTATAGTATGCAAATGGTGCTAAAGAAAACTTCAAATGCTGGCTTTTTTGATAATGAACCCAAAGCCGTGATGAAAGAACCAAATTTTTATCCAATGGATTTTTATTATCCCAACCGTTTTGTCGCCTGTTCTGAAATTCTGCATCTAAACCCCATTGTTTGGTTATAGGCTTTGAAACAATAACTTTAAACCATGCATCATTGTTGTATTGTGCGTGCGATATTCCAATAGTTAAAAAACAGTATAATGAGAATATGGCTTTTTTCAATAGTGGTTAATATAATCATGCAAATTTAAAATATGTTGGTATGATTATCACAGTATTTCAAGTATCACTATGACTCATTAATTATATTTTAATAGTTTTGTCAGCATGGAAAAGGATATATCATTCAAAATACTCATTATCTTTTGCATATGCATACTTAGTGCATGTAATAATAAATCTTCAAAGCAGGTAAAAATGAATAATCAAGATTTTGATACCTACCAAAACCAGTTTATTGAGCAACTTTGGTCTTATTATCCTGATTGGGCTACCAATATCGGATATCATAAAAATGATTCGATGATGATAATACCGAATGATGAAGCGCGTAATGCTCAAAAAGAGTTTGCCATTAACAGTTTGAATAAACTGCATCTTTTTGAGTTCAAATCTCTTAATAACTCTCAAAAAATCGATTATCACCTTATAGAAAATCAACTTAACAAAATCCTTTGGATGATTGATGAAGAAAAATCATATCAATGGGATCCATCCCAATACAATGTTAGCGGGCTTATTGCTGTTATGCTCTCTGAAAATTATGCGCCTATTGAAAAAAGACTGCATGACATTCATCTGAGGATGAAAAAAATTCCATCCTATTATGAAGCCGCAAAACAGAATATTAAAAACCCTGTGGTTATCCTAACTGATCTTGCCAAAAATCAAAACATTGGTGGCTTGACAACCTTTGAAAAAGATTTGAAAGATTCCATTCAAAATTCCAACCTTTTACCGGAGAAAAAACAGGAAATATTGCTTGAAATAAGCAATACTGTAGCAGCGATTCAAGATTATGTCAAATTTTTAGATACATTATCCAATCCAACACCTCGAGATTTTCGTTTAGGTTCTGATTTGTATGAAAAGAAATTTGAATTTGATATTCAGTCAATCTATACGGCTCAGCAGATTTATGATTCAGCATTGGCAAGAAAATCCTATTTGCATGAGCAGATGTATAAGATAACAACACAATTGTGGCCTCAATATTTTGGCAGTAAGCCTATTCCCGATGACAAACTCAAAGCCATTAGAGAGATGATAGATACCCTTTCCGTAAATCATGTTACACCGGCAGAGTATCAAGATGCAATTGCAGCACAGTTGCCCCAACTGATTGCATTTATCAAGAAAAAGAATTTGTTGTATATAGATGAATCCAAACCATTGATTGTCAGAAGAGAGCCGGCATATATGGCCGGAGTCTCTATTGCGTCCATCAGTGCTCCCGGACCTTATGACAAATCCGGGAATACCTATTATAATGTGGGTAATATTGAAAATTTAACGGCAGAATTAGCTGAAAGCCATTTGAGAGAATACAACCACTATATTATGCAAATACTCAACATACACGAAGCCATTCCCGGCCATTACACACAATTGGTTTATGCCAACCAAAATCCGAGTCTTGTTAAGAGTATTTTTGCCAATGGTGCAATGATTGAAGGTTGGGCGGTTTATACCGAACAAATGATGTTGGAAAATGGGTATGGAAATAATGAGCCCGAAATGTGGCTTATGTGGTATAAATGGCATTTGAGAACGGTTTGTAATACCATTTTGGATTATAGTGTCCATGTGAATGGAATGACAGAAGATGAAGCTCTGCATTTGCTTATGGATGAAGCTTTTCAGCAAAAAGCTGAAGCCCTTGGTAAATGGACTCGCGTGAGTGTCAGCAGTGTACAGTTAATGAGTTATTACACCGGTTATAAAGAAATCCACGACCTGCGTGAACAAATCAAACAAAAGTTAGGAAGCCAATTTGATTTGAAATCATTTCATGAAAAATTCCTGAGCTTTGGCAATGCCCCGGTTAAATATATCAAAGAAGAGATGTTGTAAGAAGCGTTTTATCAATTTGTTTCTTAAATAATTTGTTGATGGTCAATTGATAACCCTTTTAGTGCTCTCTGTTTATCATTTCAACATGATTTTCTTTTGAAAACTAAGCGAGTAATTCTATTTTATTTCTTCCCAATTTAACCTTTCCGGAATCTTCGAGTTGTTTCAAAAGCCTAGAAACTACAACCCTTGCCGTACCTAATTTGTTTGCTAATTGTTCATGTGTAATTGTGATTGTTTTTGAACCGGTAACATCTGAAGTTTTTTTCAGTAAATCCAACAACCTCTCATCCACCTTCTTAAAAGCAATGTCATTGACAACTTCGAGTAGTTCTTCAAAACGCTTGTGGTATAGCCTGAAAATATAGTCTAACCATTGAGGATATTCTCTGATAAAGAAAGATATTTTCTCTATGGGCACAAACAAAATTTCCGCATCTTCTTCTACCTCGGCACGTACTTTACTTGTCTCATTGTGCAACCCTCCCAAAAAGGACATAATGCAACTTTCTCCTGCTTTGATATAATAAAGCAAAATCTCTCTTCCGTCTTCTTCCTCACGAAATACCTTCAAAATACCCTTTGTTACAATAGGAATAGAATTAATATGTGAATTTTCATTCAAAACCACTTCCCCTGCTTTGTATGTTTTGATAATTCCGTATTGATATAGTTTTTCAACCAACTGAGGAGAGGTCTTGAATTCAGCCGTATTCTCAAGATTTTGCATAGGGCAAAGATAGTATTTGACAGCTTTATTAATTGGATTCAGTAACTTATAAAGCATTTAATAATCTGATATTTTTGCCGAAAATAATAATGATAGTTATGCGAGGTCTTTATACAATTCTGCTGTTAATACTATCCAATATCTTTATGACAATTGCTTGGTATGGGCATTTGAAATTAAAGGAGTATTCATGGTTTGCCAATATGGGTTTGGTCAAGGTAATTCTTTTTAGCTGGATGATTGCATTGTTTGAGTATTCTGCACAAATACCGGCAAATAGAATTGGTTTTAACGGTAATGGAGGACCTTTTTCAATTTGGCAACTCAAGGTTATTCAGGAAGTGATTACACTGCTTGTTTTTACAGGTTTTACATTATTGGTTTTCAAAGGAGAGACGTTGCGAATCAATCATTTGATTGGCTTTGTTTTTTTGGTATTGGCAGTTTATTTCATCTTCAAAAAATAAAAAAGGGTTTTCAAAACCATTGAAAACCCTTTCTATATCATGTTCTTAGTACTTAGTTTATTGTTGGCAAAATAGAATAGTTTTTACCATATTCCATCATCTGTTCAAAGAATGACTCAGGATATTCAACTTTTACATCAATGATTTTCCCGTTTTCCATAACAGGAACCAATCTGGGTTGTATGAATCCTTTGTAAGGTTTAAGGTTAAGCTTTGCATATCTTTCCAAAACTTCTTTATGCAATTCTTGGTTTACTTTAACCCCGTATGTTTCAACAAGATTTTTTCCTGCGATATAGTCGCCTTCTGATTTTATTCTTTGGATTTCACGCAACAATTGTCCGAACAAATCTCTGAGTTTGTTGTAATCATTGATTCTCACATAAGTCTTTCCGTTTTGCTTGTACATTTCGACAACATTATCGGCTTTTCCTTTTTCGTAACACCAATAAGCAACTAATGCTCTGTTACGCATGTGAGCTTCTTCAATATCATCTCCTAATTTGATTCGGGTAAGTTGAGTCATCAATCCATTTCTCATGTAAGAATCATATTCTGCTTTGCCGACTTCAGTACTTTCCATCACACCGATTTCAACCAGTTTTGGGTCAATAGCATAATATAGCCCAACCAAGTCAGCACGCGCTTCTTCCAATGTTGAGGCATAGCTCTTCAATGTTTTGTCGGGGGTTCCAACACCGGGATTGATTTGTCCTGAAGCATGTCCTATACACTCGTGCATGTCAGTATGGAGATTGCTTGCCAATGTTCCCCATTTTTTTGCTCTGGCAATTTCTGCTGTATCAATCACAAATTCCTCTAGAAAACCACTGCTTTTGCTGCTCAAATCATACGCATCAACGATATTACCTAAGGAAACAGATTTTGACCCATAATCCTTTCTAATCCAATCGGAGTTAGGAAGGTTGATTCCAATAGGTGTGCTGGGTGCAGCATCTCCTGATTCAACAATGGTTGTAATTACTTTTGCACTGATTCCTTTTACTTCTTTTTTCTTATGTTCAGGCATTAATGGTGAGTTGTCTTCAAACCATTGAGCTTGGTCAGATATAGCTTTAATTCTCTTGGTTGCTTCAAAATCCTTGAGTGAAAGCACAGATTCGAAACTTCCTTTTTTGCCAAGAGCATCACCATAAACTTCAATAAATCCGGTTGTAAAGTCAATGATGCTCTCTGTGTTGGCAGCCCATTCAATACTATATTTATCCCATAGTTTTAAATCACCGGTTTTGTAATATTCTACCAATGTTTCAAGTGCTTTTTTCTGATGTTCATTCTCAGAAAGCGGAATTGCTTTTTCAATCCAATAAATCATCTTATCAATGGCTGCACCATACATTCCTCCGGATTTCCAAACGATTTCAACCACTTTGCCATTTTCTTTTGTGGTTTTGCTGTTCAATCCCCATTCGGGGTCTTTTCCTGTATGAGGAAATTTATTGTAAAATTGCTCAACTTCTTTTTCAGTAACTCCCTCATAAAAATTATTTGCAGAGCCTGTTACATGGTCTATTCCCTCTTTCAGATTAACCATTTTAGGCATAAATGATGGGTCAAAAATTACTTGATTTAGAAGTGTAAGAAGGTTTTCTACGGTTTGCCCTTCAGCCAAAGGAAGTTTGCTCGAGTCGCAGGATTCAACAAGGCTTTTGAGATATTCAAAAGAAAAGGCAGGAATAAATTTGTCATTTGAATAATGGTGATAAATACCATTGCTGAACCATACTTGCCCTGCATAGGTTCTGAAGTTATCCCAATCTTCACCTTGTTTGTTAATTTTATCGTTAGCCCAAATTGCTTCGATTACTTTTCTTACGGTCAAATTATATTTTCCTCTTTGGTCATAGATAATGTCTCTACCACAAAGTGCTGCTTCATAAAGATAATATGCAAATTCTTTTTGTTTTAGAGTAAGCTGTTCCCATCCCGGAACTTGATAACGCAATAATTGTAAGTCTGCGAAGGATTCAGCATTCACATTAAAAGTGCTGTCCTTCATTGTTGTTTCTGTCTTTTCTTCCATTTTCTTTTGTGTTTTGTTTCCTGTGCAACCTGACCAAACTCCAAGCCCAATCAAAGAACCCGAAAGTAATATCATGCCGGCTTTCTTAGTTTTTTTCATAGTATAATTTTTATGTTTCGAAGCGCAAATCTAAGTGATATGGAGTTGAATTTGAAAGATGATTTTATGGAGAAAGGATTTATCACTATTAAATTTAATTATCTTTCATTGAATGTTTACCCTTAAATTCAGTTTGACGCTGAGAGTTAGGAGTCTGAATAGAAAAATATTTGGGTTATTATTAAAAAGATTTTAAGCACGGAAAACCGTAATTAAGGTTTCAAAATCTTGAACAATTCTATAAATCACACTATCCCATTTGGGGAAAACACTTCCAAACCCAAGAAGTAAAAATAATGAGGATTCAAAACCATTTATTGGGCAACATTGTGAAACAAGTGCAATGCTGATGGAAAATGCAAGAACCGGTGGAGCACTATTTAGAAATTTATACTGAGATTTTCTCCAAAAGAGTTATGAGCTTTCTAAGATTAAAATTATTAAGCAAGCTCAAATAGAATTTATTGTTATTGTAATTCTGTGTTCAGTGGTTTCGAATTTGTTTATGCAAGTCAACAAAACCAAAGAGCAAAAATACATTGAACAAGCATCCAAAATCTTAATAAAACTTTCGACACGAGCTCATAATGCAATGCTAAATTTTGATAGAGTTTAACAAGACCCTCTCAGAATCTTAGTGTAATAATTTATCCATCAAACTACAAACAAATTTTGAGCAACTTTTTTACTGATAGAAGAACGCACTTTGTTAACTTCGATTTCCATTGACCCATCAAAATCCTGACGGCTGATAATTTTTATTTTACTACTTAAACCTAAACCAAGTTTGACAACATACTGTAGAAATGAAGAACTATTGTCTTTTACTGAAATTAATTTACATGTTTTTCCCACTTCAACTTCTGCTAAAGTTTTTCGATTTACAAATTTAATTTCGCCTTTGGCATTGGGTATTGGGTCGCCATGTGGATCTGTTTCAGGAAAATCTAAAAAACGTTCTAACTGTTGTACCAATTTATCCGACTTGATATGTTCTAATTGTTCTGCAACTTCGTGAACTTCGTCCCAGGTAAAGTTTAGCTTTTCATACAAAAATGTTTCCCAAAGACGGTGTTTCCTCACCGTTTCTACAGCAAGACTTTTTCCTTTATCGGTCAATGTTATTTTCCCATATTTTTCATAAGATACCCATTCTTTTTCCTTGAGTTTTTTAAGCATATTATTCGCTGTAGCTGGCTTAACATCTAAAATTTCTGCTAATTCATTAGTTCCAGCTTCTATTTTTCCCTGCATTTCATTGGTTAAATGAAACAAGGCTTTTAAATAATTTTCTTCTGCTTGCGAAATCATATTGCAAATATAAAATGATTTGTCAAATAAAATTTGTTAGATTAATCTAACTTCGTTAGTTTTGCAAATGAAATATTTGAAGATGAAAAGATTAGTCAGTACAGCTTTATTAATGACAATTGCAATATTCTCTCATGCACAGCAACGCACTATTAAAGGTTTTGTAAAGGATTATGACACCAAACAGCCCATTGAGTTCTGTGCTGTCCTTCAAGAAAATACAGAGAATGGCACTTTAACAGACGGGAAAGGTAATTTTAAGATTATACTTGTTCAAAGTAATGGTAGTAGTAAACTCATTTTTCAAAGTATGGGATATGATACAGACACTTTGAAAATTCTTCCTAATCAAAATAGCTACATTTTTTATTTAAAGCCAAATTCCACTAATCTGGAAGAAATAGTAATTACAGGAACCACAAGAGCAACTTTACTTAAAGAAAATCCAATTGCTATAAGTCCGGTTTCTGCCAAACAAATTGATAGAACTGCCGAAAGCAACATTATTGATGTTTTGGTAAAAAATGTTCCGGGATTAAAAGCAGTTAAAACGGGTCCTAATATTTCCAAGCCATTCATTCATGGTTTGGGCTACAACCGAGTTCTGACATTATACGATGGTATCCGACAAGAAGGACAACAATATGGTGATGAACATGGTATTGAAATTGACAATTATAATATGGAGCGAGCTGAAATCATCAAAGGTCCTGCAAGCCTTTTGTATGGCTCAGATGCTATTGCAGGGGTTATTAGTCTATTCCCCTATATCCCTAAAAACAATGATGGTAAATTACACGGAAAATATTTAACTGAATACCAAAGCAACAACAATCTTATAGGTAACGGATTGCGTTTGGATTATTCTAATGAACGATTTTTATTTGCCCTGAATGGTTCTTACCGAATAGCAAAAAACTATCGCAATCCGATTGACGGAAGAGTTTATCTAACCAACTTTAATGAAAAAAATATTGCGGCTTTGGCAGGCTTTAAATCTTCAAAAGGATATACTCACTTAAACTTAACTCTTTACGATAATCATCAGGGAATACCTGATGGTAGCCGGGATTCTCTAACCAGAAAATTTACCCAACAAATTTATGAGGAAGATGAGGATGATATAAAAAACCGTCCAATCGTTTCGGATAAAGGATTACATTCTTATAAAATCCCTGATTTAGCTCAACATATTCAACATTACAGAGCTTATCTCCACAGCTTTTATGAAGTAGGGGAAGGAGATATTGATATTCTATTAGGAGGTCAACAAAATATTAGACGTGAGTTTACACACCCCACTGCTCCTAAACAGGCAGGAATGTATATGAGATTGAATACTTTGAATTATGGAATTAGATACAATGCGCCCCGATTTGCTAATATAGAAACATCTATTGGTATCAACGGAATGTTTCAAAACAATAAAAACAAAGACGCTACCGATTTCCCTATTCCTGACTACAATTTATACGATGGTGGAATTTATTTATATGGAAAATGGAAAAAAGACAAATGGAGCATCAGCGGTGGTTTTCGCTACGATATAAGGCATGTTCAATGGAACGATTTTTATGTAGCCGAAGATGTTTTATCAGGTTTTAATAAACAAACCGATGCAAATAATCCCGATGCCGATTTACAATTTGAGGCTTTTAAGAAAACCTATCACGGAATAAGCGGAAGTATTGGAGCGACTTTTCAAGCAAATAAAAATATCAGCCTAAAAGCCAATATTGGTCGGGCTTACCGTTCTCCTAATATTACAGAAATTGGAAGTAATGGATTAGACCCCGGGGCGCATATTATTTATTTAGGAAACAGAACTTTTAAACCGGAATTTTCATTGCAGGAAGATTTGGGCATTAACCTGAAATTTAATGATGTTTCAGGAGAAGTGAGTGTATTCAACAACAACATTCAGAATTTTATTTTTATGACTGCTTTAGCTGACCCTCAAGGAAATCCGATTTTAGATGCTCAAGGCAACCGAACATATCAATACCAACAGTCAAAAGCCCAATTATATGGTGGCGAATTTTGGTTGGCTGTTCATCCGAGAAAATGGAAAGGTTTTCGATGGGATAACAGCATGAGCATGGTTTATGGCTTTAATCGAAAATCAGATTTAAAAGAGAAAGGAACGCAAGGAGAATATTTACCGCTCATTCCACCAATGACCCTCAATAGTAGCTTATCTCAAAAATTTGAACCAAAATCCAAATGGTTCATCTCCATAACTCCAAAATTTGAGGTGGAATACGCTGCTACCCAAAACAGGTACTTAGGTTTAAACGGAACTGAAACTGTAACGCCATCTTACACTCTTTTTAATCTTGGCTTAACTGCTGAAATCAATTATTCGGAAGATAAAAACATTCAAGTTGTATTTCAAATAAATAATCTGTTTGACAATGCCTATCAATCACACCTTAACCGTTTGAAATACTTTGAATATTACGAACAATCACCCAACGAACAATATGGAATATACAATATGGGAAGAAATTTTGTAATGAAAGTAATCGTACCATTTTAGCAGATAGAGTAAGAGATGAAAATAATATCTTGATAAATATGAAGAACAATATATATAAACCTTGTGCCTTTTATCTATTCTCTTTCTGCAACAAACCATGATGTTTTGAAAAAATTCTGTTGTAAATTACAAATTGCTTTTGGCGGCTTTATAAATTGGTTCTGTAATTAGACTTCGCACAAAAAACACTCAAAACCAAACCTTAAAATAGTGCTTAATTCCTAATAATAAACTTATAATATACTCAACCTTTTGCCGGAGTTTTCAAACATCTTTAATGACGTGTGTTACAATTCCCCAAACCAAAAAATTATTTTCTTCTGTTACTCTTATTGGTTTGTAAGCTTCATTTTCCGGGATGAGCCATATTTCATCTTTGGCTATTTGTATTCTTTTAGCGGTAAATTCTCCGTCAATGAAACACACTGCGATTTTGCCGTTTTTTGGTTCTAAACTTCGGTCAATAACGAGCAAATCACCGTTACTAATACCCGCATTCTTGAGTGAATCACCTTTGACTCTACCGTAAAAAGTGGCAGAAGGGTGTTTTATCAAATGGCGATTCAAATCAATGGATACATCAATAAAATCAAGTGCCGGAGAAGGGAAACCTGCACTGATTCCACTATCTACAAAAGGCAGTTTGAGTTCTGTCTCTGTATCTGCGGAAAAGATATCAATCATATTGCCGTTATGCAGTTTTAAAGCAGCCATTGAATGGTTTCAAAGTTCGGAAAAATTGTTTGCTTAGCACTAATACCACGCTTAAATATTAATGAACATTAGCTTTGTTCTGCGCCATTAAAAGTGTGGGTAGCGGTCATTTTGCACAGCAAATTTTATCCATTTATAACCCTATTTTTGCAGCCAAACCAAATGCTTATCCAAGCCATTACTGTCTTTTTTCTCCTTGTTGCAATTGCACATATTGCCGTTCAGCTTGTGGGTTATTATGCACTCTTTAAAACTCCTGTACGAGAGACAGAAGACCCTGAAGAAGAAGCATTGCCATTTGTCAGTCTGTTGTTGGCTGTGAGAAATGAAGAAAAAAACCTTCTCCGTTGTTTGGAAAGTCTTGTTGAGCTTGATTATCCCAAGGAGAAACTTGAGATTTTGGTTGGCAACGATTGTTCAGAGGACCGTACGGGTGAGATTGCAGAGCGTTTTGCAGCCGAGCATTCCCACATCAGGGTTTTCCACCTTGACGGGAGTGAGTATGCGCAAACCAAAGGAAAAGCAAGGGTTTTGGCATTTTTAGCAAATCAAGCAAAAGGCGAATACTTTTTTATTACAGATGCTGATATAAATATGAATCGGTCGTGGATGAAGGGATTGTTGGCTGCATTTGATAAAAACACAGCCATTGTTTCCGGCATGACTATGAGCGAAAGCGGAGGTTTTTTTGCTAATCTGCTTTCCTTGGATTGGATGTATTTTATGAGTCTTAATAACAGTTTCTCAAATATTGGAACCAATGTAACTGCTGTGGGCAACAATATGGCAATCACAGCTGAGGCTTATAAAAATTCCGGTGGCTATGAAAACCTGCCATTTTCAATAACAGAAGACTACAAGCTTTTTAAGATTATTCACAATATGGGTTACAAAATCAAGAATCCTATCAATTCGGAAACACTTTTGGCTTGTGACCCTATCCATACTTTCTATGATTGGTTGCACCAAAGAAAACGCTGGATGCGTGGGGGAATGGAGTTGCCTTTGGTTTGGAAATCTCTTATGTTGGTGTTGGCGGTTTATTACATTGCCATGATTTGGCTTCTTATTTTTGCTCCCAAAATATGGATTGCTGTCTGGTTTGTAAAATTCATTTTGCAGAGTTTGCAGCTAATTACAACAAGCCACCTTGTGGAGCAGAAACCTCCTTCATTTCTGAATCTGCTATTGTATGACCTATACTTGTATTTTGCCATACCAATCATGGCGGTCTTTTATATGTTACCCACCAAAATTGAGTGGAAAGGCAGAAAGTATTGAAATTGTTTTACCGTTTTTTAAATATGCTTAAAACAATGTGAAACTCAATGAATGACAAATTCTCTCAATGTTTTTTTCACTCCTTTATTTACTGCTGTTTCATTAAAGAGTTCTTGATATTTAATCAATTTTACTTTTCCTTTATTAACCAGTAGTAATTGCGGATTTTGCTTGTTATTTATTTCGACAAGACTACCTTCTACTTTCATTACAATGTTCTCGTAATTGAGTGAATGAGCTTCTATATATTTTTTATATTTTCCCGAGAACCAGAATACTACTCATACCTAAAAAACCAGATGTTGATTGCAGGGTTATTTTTTGCAACTTGTTCGTTTTTTATCTCCTTATATTCTACTTCTGTCATTGCAGAAGTTATCTCCACCGGTACATCAAATCTAAAATAGATAAATCCATCATTGAAATAGTGGCTCACAATCGAATTAGAATTTAAATTAACATGCCCTTGCTTCATTGGCAGATTAGGGTCTAATTTTGGTGTTTCTATCTGTGTTTCTTGGAGTTTTACAAAATTACCTTTAGTAAATTTGTATCTGTCAATATAACGTTGATTTGACGAAAGTGTATTTGAGGGATCAAACTGAAAATATCTGACCATAAGTTCGTTGTTGTCTGTGAACTCTACAAACTCTATTCTCGAAATTCGTTTATAGTTTTCATTGTCCAAAATTCTATAAAACCGGTCTTTCTGGTCAAAGTTTGCCTTAAACGAATTGCTTACCTCTATTGATGGAGAAACCCAATTTTCTTTGGCAAAACTGAAAGTATCAATTGATTTAAAATCTTTATTGATAGCCAAAAGCGTGTATGAATCAAAAAGAGGCATAACAAAACTTTGACCATTAAATGTAAATAATTGATTGGGGATATAATGAGTATATTCAATAAACGGAACTTCCAATAAGATGGAGTCTAATACCTTACCCTGCTTTGTATATTTAAACAACCCTGCTTTGTTTTTGGAATCATTTGGGTGGTAGTCGTAATAGCGTCCAAGATATAAATGTTCGTTATCCGAAAATAAATAACCAAAATCTGAAATTGGGAAATAATCTTTTACTCTGTTCTCTGTCAATGAAATAACCATAACATAACCAAATGTCAAAATATAGGCTTCATTGTTCTCCATATCAATTGCAATATCCTTTAAAGAATAACTACCCAAGTTTTTAAATTTACCTTTCAACTTTACAATAGACAGATTGCTCTTAACAATTGACTTATCATTAGTAAATTTTTCAATTATCAGTTTCTTATTTTTCACATAAGCAACATATAAATCATTTTTATATGTTTTTGAAACCAATTTCAAGCTAATTTCAATTGAATTATCTCCTGTATATTCAATTTGATTATTTAATACCGTATCTATTTTTACATAAGGCTGTGCTTGCACGGAAGAAATGCTTAAAAGCAGAAATACCGGTAAATACAGAAAAAGTTTTTTAGTTGTTTTCATAGTCATACAAATATAGATTTTTTCTTTTTAACAAAATTTCCTCTCTCAACTTGTGTTGGATATAATGAATTCTTGCCTCACCTTTTTTGAAGTTTAAAGCAAAAATATTGTGTAAAACCGGTGTGCTTTATTGATTTATTTGAAAGATACACCAATTCCGCTACCGGGGTACCAGTGTTTGATTGGTTCTTCTTTAAAGAACAAAAATTTACGATTGGTTTCTTGAGAAAACAAAGCCAATTTATTTGAGATTTCGGCATTATCACTCAGCAAAACAGATTGGTCGTTGAGCAGAGGCAAGATTGTCTTGTATTCTTGATATTCATACTCGTGTGAATGGTCGCTGTCATTAATAAACAAATCAATGGGTTCATTAAATTTTCTAAGACTCTCAATAGAATCACCGTAAAGAATTTCACCCGATTCCTTGTACTTTCCGGTCAGCAAATACCCTGCTTGTGGGTTAATGTCTGTTCCGTAGTATTTCCCTACGAAACCTTCTTCTTTATTTTTTAACAAAGCCGAACAAAGCAAAACAGACCCCAAACCTTTGTCAATTCCGGTTTCTATTACTACCTTAGGTTTTAATACGCGAACGAAGGCATACCAACCTAATCTTCTTCCAAAACGTACTTTCTTGTCTGCAAATCTTCCCAAAGGACTCTTGGCAGTTTCTTTTTGGATATGCTCTTTGAGTTCTTGGTTGTTCTGAATTTCATCAAAATAATTCAGGATTTCTTTATGAGATTTCCCGGTTACAGTTGCAATAAAATGAGCCATATACAATATGTTGTCAGCAGACAAATCGTAGGTATAATTCGTGTCTTCTCGAGAAGTAAAACCCCATTTAATAACTTCTTTAAATTGTCTGCATGGATATTTTAATGCCACAAATACCCTTCTTAAAAAATGCAACAATGGTATTCTTTTCAAAAATCGAAGGATTTTTCTTTTCATACTCTTACAATACAACCTCAGCAATCAGGCAACAAACTTATCTTAATTCATAAAAACTCCAAAAGTTATTTTGATTGTCCCATATCTTTTATATTCTTGTCGCATAAGAGCCTTTTCTTTATTAATGATTACCCTTTCAAGTAATATATTATCCTATCTTTGTTGTATGAAAGAAAAAAGGACATTGGTGTTGGGAGCCAGTACCAAAGAAGAACGCTATTCAAACAAAGCAATACGTTTGTTACAAAAACACAATATCCCCATCATAGCGGTTGGAAATCGGGAAGGAGAAGTTAACGGCACAATTATTCGTAAGAATTTTCCTGAAAACGAATCTGTTCATACTGTAACGCTCTATCTTTCCGAAAAGAATCAAGAGCCGTATTACGATAAAATCATTGCTCTAAAACCTGAGCGTGTTATCTTTAATCCGGGAACTGAAAACCCTGATTTTGAGAAAAAGCTTAACAATCACGGAATTGAGACCGAAGAAGCCTGCACCCTTGTATTGCTTCATACTAATGCATTCTGATTTTATATTTATGTTATTTCAAAAGCCGGTCATTATTTGCAAGAAATAACGAGTTTTGCACTCCCAAAAAATCTCCTTTGAAATCAAAAACATTTTCAACTGCAACCAAACAAGAAACCGCAATATTGGTGGGTGTTTCATATAAAATCCCAACCGGAATAGGTGAGAAAGTTCAGTTTAGTGATAATTATCTTGATGAATTAGAATCTTTGGTTATGACTGCCGGTGCGCGGACAGTAGAAAAAGTGCAACAAAAACTAGAATATCCCGACCCTAGAACTTTTATCGGAAAAGGAAAATTAGAAGAATTAAAAAACCTAAAAGACATCTATGAACCCGATATGATTGTGTTTGATGAAGAACTAACTCCTTCTCAAATTCGCAATTTAGGCGATGAATTAAAGGATGTCAAAATCATCGACCGCAGTGCACTGATACTTGACATTTTTGCAAAAAATGCAAAAACTGCACAAGCTAAGATGCAGGTTGATTTGGCACAATGCAAATACTTATTACCACGCTTAACAAGAATGTGGACTCACTTACAGAAACAAAAGGGCGGAGTGGGTATGCGCGGACCGGGAGAAAAAGAAATTGAAACTGACAGAAGGGTTATTCGTGATAATATTACAAGACTAACAGCAAAACTCAAGGACATTGAAAAGCAAGGTATTGTACAAAGAAAAAACAGAGGTGCGCTCAAGCGTTTTGCATTGGTTGGTTACACTAATGCCGGCAAATCAACAATAATGAACCTATTGTCAGGAGAGAAACTTCTTGCTGAAGATAAATTGTTTGCTACACTTGATGCAACGGTTAGAAAAGTCTATCTGCCAAACTCCGATGAAAACTTGCACGGCAAAACTTTTCTTCTTTCAGATACCGTTGGTTTTATCCGAAAACTGCCTACACTGTTGATTGAAAGTTTCAAATCAACTTTGGCAGAAGCAGTTGAAGCCGATGTATTGATTCATGTTGCTGATTTTTCTCACCCTCAACTCGCTGAGCATATTCAGATTGTAAAAAACACCTTACTCGAAATAGGAATGGGAAACAAACCCACTATTTTGGTATTCAATAAGGTTGACAAGTTTCTTCTCGAATATGAAAAAACAAGAGATAAGAACTTTGATCCCCCTATGGATTTAGAAAAACTCAAAAAAATCTGGATTGCAAAAGAAAACACTCCCGTTGTCCTTATCTCTGCAACAGAAAAAGAAAATATAGCAGAACTGAAGGAGCGCATCTATTCCTTTCTTTAACCTGACTTTTACATCGTTTATTCATTGATTGTATAGTATTTAGAACACCTTATTAAATAGATAAGTTGTTGATTATCAATTAATTTTTGTTTCACCCCTTTATCGTCTATTTGCTATTAACACAACTCTATTAACAGAGTCCTTGATTGACTCTAAACTTACCATTGTTTTCCGTATTATTTTCGCTACCTGAAAAAATAAATTCAGGCTTGGCACAAGAATCGGCTACAAATACAGAACTCAGCAAACGCTTTGAACATCTTAAACGCTTGTTTGTAAATTTGCCTTTGAGTGAAAAAGAAAAGGCTAAATGGGTTGAGCTTAGAAGAGATAAGAAAATTCTGTCGCTGATTGCCTTACATAATCCGGGTTTGAGAGAAAGTCTCCAAAAATATACTTTTAACACAAATCAAGAAGAAACGCTCCCGGTAAGTAGAGAAAGTCAGTCCTTTGAAACTATTTTGGGAAATCTTAATACATTTATCAACCAAAACAAACACGCCTCTTTTGTTGAATTTCTTAC
Organism: Bacteroidota bacterium; assembly: GCA_024103355.1. GTDB lineage: Bacteria > Bacteroidota > Bacteroidia > NS11-12g > UBA955 > JALOAG01. The sequence continues at coordinate 3,000 of JAGFIU010000014.1, read as the reverse complement.
ACTCGGCAAAAAAAGCAATATGGCCTCTACACTGAACTTGTTTAGTGTTTCCAAAGAAGAAAACAGTTTTCATCTCAAAGAAAAAGACATCATAACAATCAGAGAAATAGAAAATCAATTAAAAGAACAAACAGACATTGCTGACAAAATCTGGTCTTCTTTTTTGGTATTTAAACAACTAACTGAAAGCAAGTCGGGTTTGAAAAAGCACGGTTGTATGTTTGCTGAATATATCTTAAAAGATGATGAAAGGAACTTACTAAACTTTCCTTTGTTATTGTGGGAAGCGTATAATAATACAAAAGTACACAAAGAAAAAACATACAGTGGAAGGCGCACACCAATAACGGGTTTTGAAGAAATAACACGCGAGATTTTTTTGGAAACTGCCATAAAACTTATAGAGGGAAATACCCAAAATTTGGTAACATACTTCAAAAAACAGATTCATTTTGAATCTTTAGACATTGAATCAAAAATCAGGGTTAACTTTCTGATAGACAGGGAATTTAGACTTCCCAACAAGATTTATGAAAATGGTTTTTCAAAATCAAACGCTCTACTTAAATCTTTGTGTATCCATGGTGGGTTGAGAAAGGATGATTTGAAAAAAGAAGGCGCACTTCTATTAGCTGAGTTGTTAGAAGCAGAGAGTTTTATTACAAAAAGTCAAGACAGCAACATAGAATGGGTTATCAATATATCATACAATTCAAAGCCCTTAAAATTCAGTAAATATAATAATTTATCATTGGCGCTTGTTTCACAAAAGGAAAATGAGAGCAATGATATCAAGGAAGAAAGTATGATTAAAAACTCTTTAGAAAATAGTGTTGTTACTGAATTTAAACCAACAATGCATAATCTTTTTGCACAATGAATTATTAACTCAGATTAACTTAAAAAATAAAAGTTAAGAAGAGTAATCATGCAAAAACTGATGTATTACAACTCATCCTCATTAAAGAAATAATCATCTTGAGTAGGATAATCACTCCAAATTTCTTCAATACTCTCATACGGTTCACCATCATCTTCAAGTTCTTGAAGATTCTCTACCACCTCCAAAGGAGCACCGGAACGGATTGCATAATCAATTAATTCGTCCTTGGTTGCAGGCCAAGGAGCATCATCTAAATAGGAAACTAATTCTAATGTCCAATACATTTTTCTCTACGTTTTTTGGTTTCGCAAAAGTAATAAAGTAATTCATTAAAAAAATCTTGTTTTTTTTCATACCAATACCTCTTTTTTGGTTTAAAGCAAAACAAATTATCTCGAATAATCTACAACCAAAGACACTCTCTTTTTCAAATTTTACGTCAAAGAATAATCCCTAACCATTCAATAATTTAATCCTCAAAACACATTTGTGAATCTTTGTTTTTTGCATACTTTTGCAAACAAAGAAAATTAGCCTAAAAACAATATGGCGAATAACTTAGGGAGTATAAAAATTAAAGTCCAAATAGCCGATCGCAGCTATCCGCTCACTATTAACAGTACAGATGAGGAGATTGTTAGAAAAGCAGCAAAAGAGATATCAGAAAAAGTAAAAAAGATATCTGCAGATTTGTCTGTGAGAGATAATCAGGATTTAATTTCAATAGTGGCATTGGAATATGCAACTTTATATATAAAACAAAGTCATTCAGCAACAGAGGAAAAAAATTCCAAGATCGAAGTTGACAATTTACTGAACCAAGTCATTTCAGAAATCTCAACATTGGAACACACTCTTTGTCTCAACCCTAAAGCCATTTAGTTCAAAAAGCTACTTTTCATAGATAATAAAAATAGAAATTAAAATGGAAGTAGTATTTATCGTGGTAGGAATAGTTGTCGGTTTGGTCGGTGGCTATTTTGTTGCACAAAATGTGTTAAAAAAGGCCACACAGAAAGAAGCAGAAAGAATCTTGGAGGAAGCCCAAAACAAAGGAGAATCAATTAAACAACAAAGAATTTTAGAAGCAAAAGAAAAATTTCTCCAACTCAAATCTGAACATGACAAAGAGGTTTCAAGACGAAATCAAGAAATTTCACAAAATGAGAATCGACTCAGACAAAAAGAGCAATCTCTAGACTCAAAAATCAACAACAACAAAAGAAAAGAAGAAGAACTCACCCGTGCAAAAGTTGAACTTGACGAACAAATCGAAGCAGTCAAGGTAAAAAATCAGGAGATTGAAAAACTGAGAAAGAACCAACTCAAACAACTTGAAACCATTGCAGGATTAAGTATCTCAGAAGCAAAAGCACAGATGCTTGAAGCTGTGAAAGCAGAAGCACACACGGACGCCATTGCACAAAGTAGAATCATTGTAGAAGAAGCCAAGTTAAATGCTTCTAAAGAAGCAAAAAGGATTGTACTTCAAACAATTCAACGAACCGCAGCAGAACAAGCTATCGAAAACACCATTACTGTATTCAACCTTGAAAATGATGAAGTAAAAGGAAGGATTATTGGTAGAGAAGGCAGAAATATCAGGGCATTGGAAGCAGCAACCGGTATAGAAATCATTGTGGATGACACTCCTGAAGCAGTTATCCTATCCGGTTTTGACCCAATCCGAAGAGAAATTGCTCGTCTTGCATTGCACAGATTAGTAGCTGACGGTAGAATGCACCCGGCAAGAATTGAAGAAGTAGTTGAAAAAACACGCAAAGACATTGAACAAGAAGTTATAGAGATCGGCCAAAGAACTGTGGTAGATTTGGGAATCAGCGGTTTGCATCCTGAACTTGTCCGAATGGTAGGCAGAATGAGATACCGTTCTTCTTATGGTCAGAATTTGTTAAAACACTCTCGCGAAGTTGCAAATCTTTGTGCGACAATGGCTGCCGAAATGGGCTTGAATGTTAAACTTGCCAAAAGAGCCGGCTTGTTGCATGATATAGGAAAGGTCCCTGAAGATGATGCTGAAACACCACACGCTTTGTTGGGAATGAAATTAGCTGAAAAATTCGGTGAACACCCAGATGTTTGCAATGCCATTGGAG
>JAGFIU010000013.1 GCA_024103355.1 Bacteroidota bacterium | reverse complement strand
TGCACTTCCTCCACACTCAGGTTGTCGGGTGCGGAGAACGACACCCTGCCTTCCTCCACGTTCACCGCCACATCGGTAACGCCCTCATAAGCGTTCAGCTTTTTGGTGACCGTATTGGCGCATCCGCCGCACTTGATGTTGTCTACGAAAAATTCGATCTGTTGCATGGGTGCAAGGTAGTTCGTTTTGGAATTTGACGCCAATGATGGTGGTCAGGGGGTGGGGTGATGGGTGGTGGGGTAGTCGATGGTTTTTGGACGATGGTCGATGGGTGGGTGGGGATGGGGTTAACGGGACAGCTAAGTGACGTGCTGGATATCCCAAGATAGTGGCTTATAACATAATGGTGACTACTTAGCCGCACCACAGGTTAGTGGGAGCACCACTAGCACCCAGAATGGCGTTTAGCAATTATTGGATTTTAGATCGGATCGGAGAGCTGAACCTGGCAGTTTAAGGGCGCGGTGGGGGTGGATAAAAGACTACGGGAAGTGTGTCTTTTAGCATGCGTTGGTGAAGTTGGAGTGTTATTTAAACATGATCCATATGTCGATTGATTTAAGTTCTTGTCCTTTGATATTTCCTCTCTGTTCTATGATGAAGTACTCACGAGTAGTACCAGTATGAAAAAGTAGGAAATTGGTTTTATCATTTTTTATGACGTTCACTAACGGAATTTCTTCAAAGGTTGGGACAGGTCTCCCATCAGACGTTTTCAAGTTTTTGAAGTAGACAGTATCGATCATGTGGCTGGAGGAAATATAGACAGGAACGTTTTCCATTATTTGGAATTCCCATTTTTGAATATTTTGTTGTCGTACCGCCCGGATTGACTCATTTACTCTACCAATACTAAGGTTGGCATTGTCAATTTGAGTTTGTATGGACAATACTCGACTTTCTAGATTTATAAGGGTTTCTCTGCTCTGTTTAATTGAATCACTGTAAGAATTAAGGGTATCCTCCATGTTCGCAATTTCGGTATTGGTTGCATCTCTAAGTGACCAGCCCAGAAATCCTAGTAAGACCGTTACAATAGTGACAACCGATAAAAACAAATTTAGTCGCCATTTTAACTCATGGTATTTATCTATCGAAACGGATTCGGTCTGAGTGAGGTCTAATCTTTTAATTGCTCGCAACTGAAATAGATCAACCACAATTAAAATTGTGATAGAACTAAGAAATGCAACTACGATGATTTGAAAAATTAATAATTCTTTCATGGATTTATTACTCGTTTAGTAATTCCTTAATTATTGGAACAAAATCGAATAATTGATTTGACTTAATACAAACCGCAATGTTCAAAGGAAGGTCATATTTGAAATCAAGTGTTGGAATTGTTGGAATGTTAATTATTTCAATAGTCCCTTTCGATTTATAGGTCATGCTTCCATAAGCGATACCTATTAGTTTATATTCATATGTTGCAGGTTGAGGTGGGTATGTCATTGCTGATGGGTTTATTAATCGTTTTAGAAAGACGGGTGACCCACTAGATCCCGGATATACAGGAACATCCAACAAAAATTCTTCTTTCCCATTATAGTCCAGGTTTAATGGTGTTGCCAACGTGCCTGTTCGAGTTATTGGCAGATTGTTGACCGTGTCCATTAATGCTTTAGGGTATCCAATCATTATTGCATTTTCAACTTGATCAATACTCCCCCATTCATCATTGCTTGGTAAAATATTATTTGTCAAAGGATAATAGTAGAGCTTTATGTTTTTACTTCTTGCTCCCTCCAGAATTGGCGCCATTGGAGATATTGCCAAATCAACATTTGGATCTGGGTGCCGTATCCAGTTGTATTTAAAGTTATCATATGCAACCGTAAATGTGTTCCCATAATCCGGCTTATATGCATGTCCTGATTTTTTACGTTTTGTAAATCTGAGTTCGGCTCTATCCATTCTACTTACTACATGGTAGTTACTTACCAAAAATGGATATGAGATTACAAGATTAGATTCTTCAAGGTGTTCGGCTAAAAACATAAAGATGAAAGCAGTTCCAGTTATTGTGTCAACAGTATTTCCTTCCTCATCATCAGTGTAGCCAATTAAATGAACAGTACTATTGTAAATATCATTTTGTGCTCTGATAACTGCAACGACAGTGTTAAATACTATTGTGAGAGTTATGAGTATTGATTTCATTGATTAAAATTTCACCTACGGTCTCGGCTATGCGTAGTGCGGGATTTCAAGGCACTTCACTTTCGGTTTAGCACTTAGTTTGTTTAATGTAATTACTTTCATATCAGCACTTAACCCCGCATTACGTATAGCCATTGTTGGGGGCAGTTTTTTATTTTTCAGTCCACAAGTCAGTTATATCGTCCTGAATTTCAGACTCAAGTTGCTTAATCTTTTCTTTCAGAGAAATTGTCTCAAAGTGTTTTTTTACAATCTTTTTTTGAATGTCTTTGGTTGGAATAGGTACTTCTATTTTCAAAAATATATCGTCTGGAATACTTCTTCGTCTATCTACAGCTCCTTGCATTAAAAGTCTGTATAGGCTACGCATTTTGTCTGAACGTAAAACCATTTCCAAATAGTCAACATCTATATTTTCTGTCTTTAAAGTCCAAATTTTATATGCTGGACTTACAGCAGCAAAAGGGTATTTTTTTTGAAACCCTAAAACTCCTTCGTCTATTGGAAAGCCTACAACCAATTCATTTTTAGCAACTTTTCTATATTTTGAAATATCAGTACTTGCTATCCGTTTATTGAATTTGTCGGCTTGGTCAATTAGACCGTCTTTCATAGTGATTGACATTACTGGAATGTCGTTGTTCTTGCCAACTTTGTTTTTACCGCCTAACTCAATTATTTCACTAAGAGCAACTGTTTCATATTCAGTTTGCAGCAGTTTAGGGACTTTTAAATAAGGTGCAGCATTTAAAACAAAGTCATTTTTAGCTATTTCATCAAAGGATATTTTGGAAATTCCTAAATCAAGAAGATAGTTCTGTTTTTGGTTATCTAAATCTTTTTCTGAAAGCACCAACTCTAAGTCGCTTACTCCTTCAACACGTTTTCTTTTTTTGTCCAAGGTGTAACCGTCATTACGAACTTGAAAGTAAAAATAATGGCTATCCTTTCTTGGTTTTTTTATGTCGGTGAAATATAAAATACTTGCCTTTGCTCTATTGTAAGGCTCAAATGAACCGCGAGGAAGAGAAATAACGCTTTCTAAGTTTGCGTTGTCGGTTAAGTATTTACGAATATCGGAATACGCCTTACTGTTTTTATTAGTCAAAAATCCATCAGGTGCAATTAGTGCCATTCTACCGCCTTCTTTGACTGACCTAAAACAATGTTGAGGACAAATAATGTCTCCATTTCTTGTAGGAATCGTGTATAAATCTCCGTATCTGGTTTTTTGAGCAAACGGCCAATTTGTGATTACAACGTCATATTTGTCGTCAACAGGATTTGCTAAACTGTCTTGTCGGATTATGTTATTGTGGCCGTCTCCTGCTAAAATCATATTCATTTTAGCAATACTTGCTGTTCTTGTCAATTCAGAACCAAACAATGTATGCTTTTTAAGTGTGTTCAAATTATAGTCAGTCCTTGCCATACTGTCCATAATATGTTTAAAAGCCACAATTAACATTCCGCCTGTGCCCGAAAAGGGGTCATATATTTTTTCGCCAATTTGGGGATTCACTAATTTGACTAACGTTTTTACAACGTGTCTTGGCGTGAAAATCTCTCCAAGGTCTGACGGGTTACTGGCACTGTAAGAACGAATGAAATACTCAAAAGCATCTCCTTTTATATCAGCGTTAATGTCAGTTAGTTGCAAATCATCAAGCAGGTCAATTATTTCCTTTAGATTATCTGGGTGCTTAATTTTAAGTCCACGAAATAATGTCTCGTCTTGATATTCCTTCGAGAACCATTTTAATACTGTATCGCTAACGTAACTTAATAACTCGTTCCCTTTTTTCTCCCTGAAATAGTTCCATCTAAAAGCTTTGTCAATTTTAGATTGTTCACCGATTTCTTCTTTTCCGTCTTCTATTTCGCTCAATACTTTGAGGAAAAGCAAGTTTGAAAACTCTGTAAACCTTTCAAGTCCTTGCTGTAGGCCTTCTTCTCTAAGTAGTTCATTTACAGTATCAAATATTGAAATTAAGTCGCTCCTTGACTGTATTACTCGTTTGTTTAAAGTGCTGACTTCATTTGAGTTAAGATACTGAAGGGCTAAGGTTTCTCTAACTAATTCATCAAGTTCGTCACCGTTTAAAAGTAGAGGGCGATTGTATTTAGCGTGAACAGACTTTGTAAAAACCCCGTCAGTTGCAAAAACAACAGGTGCGTCAATTCTTGAAGCGTAATCCAATCCCTGTTTTATTGCTTCCTGTATGTTTTGACCTGGCTTTTTTGCTTCAATAACTGCTATGGGTTCATTTGAACCTGATTTGTACAATACATAATCAGGTCTTTTGCCTTGAAGTTTTTCTTTTTGAGATTCGGTTTTAACTCGCTGTTGATAGACATTCCTGTCCTTGCTTTTAGGGTCATTATTCCAACCTAAGTTTCTCAACTGATTGTCAATCAGTATTTCGGTATCTCGCTCTATAGTCAAAATTCCTTTCATATTTTGTCCTGTAAAAAAACAATTAATTTCTCTGTTTCGGTCATAGTTTGTCGTTTTTTTTTAAATTGCCCCCAACTTACTTATATCAGCCATAAAACCACTCATATCCAACACCCTTATGTTGGATATGTGCCATAATGGGTTGCTGATATCCGCATCGTAATCGCTCCATAAATTGATTGATCTTGCCTCCCTCCTGCCTCCTGGGGCAAGACCGTCTAATATAGGGACTTCCCCTGGTTTA
>JAGFIU010000012.1 GCA_024103355.1 Bacteroidota bacterium | reverse complement strand
CCGGATGTATTCTGGAAGGAACAATAAAGTCGCGGGCTCCTTCCGGAGTCGATTTGATCAAAAATGGAGTTTCAATCTCGAGAAATCCCACAGATTGGAGATAGTTTCTCACAGCCAATCCCACATTATTTCTGAAAATCAGGTTGTTTTTCACTTTGTTTCGGCGCAAATCCAGATAGCGATATTTCATACGCAACTCATCTCCGCCATCGGTTTGATCTTCAATGGTGAATGGAGGCACTTTCGATTGGTTGATCACCTGAAGTTGGTTCACCATAATCTCAATATCTCCTGTTGGGATGTTAGGATTTTTGCTATAGCGTTCCATCACTGTGCCGGAAACCTGGATAATCCACTCACGACCAAGCTTTTCAGCTTTTTCTGCCAAAGCCGCGTTTACTTCGTGATTAAAAACCAATTGGGTGATGCCGTATCTGTCGCGTAAGTCGATGAAAATCATCCCTCCCATGATTCTGTTTTTCTGAATCCATCCAATCAGAGTAACCTCTTTTCCAACGAAATTCATATTGAGTTCGCCACAATGATGTGTTCTGTATGCAGTCATAGTCATATTGTCAATAATTAGATCTTAAATTACATAAAAATACAATCTGCAAAGATACGAAATAATGAACAAATCTTCAAAATTTGAGTTATAAAAATTTCAGTATTTTTGTAGGTTGTACAAAACTATTGTTAAATATTGTAATTGTCTAATTTAATGAAAGTTACTAATATGAGTCCTGATAAAATTACCCAAATTATTAACTTAGTCAAATCAGAAGTAAAATATGCCCTTGGCTGTACTGAACCGGTAGCGGTTGCTTTGGCAGTGGCAAAATCTTGTGAAATACTAAGATCCAACAATGAAGTACCTACTCAAGTTTGGGTGGAAGTCAGTCCCAACATTTTAAAAAATGGAATGGGAGTCGGCATTCCGGGAACCAATATGATCGGGTTGGATATAGCTTCAGCATTGTCGATGGTGTGCGGAAAAACAGAGTATAATCTGGAAGTTTTAAAAGAGGTAACACCGGAGAAAATTGAGATGGCTCAAGCTATTTTAGCTCAAGGGAATGTGAGAGTGAGGATGGCAACAACATCTAAAAAACTGTACATCAAGGCGACAGCAAGGAATGATAATCATAAAGCAACAACGATTATCCAGGACATGCACGATAACATTGTTTATTACGATTATGATCAGACCATTCTTTTTAATGAAAACTCTGATGCCGTAGAGGAGAACCACTGCGTACTGGATGGTGAAGAGCAGATGAACTCAATATTGGAAGTGGGTTTGAGTGTGGCTGTCATTTGGAATTTTGTACAAAAGGCTGAATATCAGGATATTGAATTTATTTTGGAATCAGGCAAAATGAACAAAGCTCTGGCAGAAGAGGGATTATCAAAAGAGTACGGCTTGCAGGTTGGAAGAACAATACAGAGAAATATTCATAAAAATATTTTGGGATATGGTTTATTAACCCACTCTATGGCACTTTCAGCGGCAGCTTCAGATGCAAGAATGGCAGGTTCGTTGTTACCGGCGATGAGCAATAGTGGAAGTGGCAATCAGGGTATCACGGCGACAGTGCCGGTGGTTGCCGCTGCGGAATATTTTGAAAGTTCTGACGAGGAATTGGCTCGCGCGTTGATGTTGAGTCACCTGATGACCATCCACATCAAAGGACAATTGGGCAGACTTTCCGCTCTATGCGGAGCATTGGTTGCCTCAATTGGGGCTGCTTGCGGGATGGCCTATTTGGCAGGAGGCAATTTGCAACAAGTGGAATTCACGATTAAAAACATGATTGGTAATATGACCGGAATGGTGTGTGACGGAGCCAAAATCGGATGTTCTCTCAAAGTGGCATCAGGAATCTCTTCCGCAGTACAATCGGTTTTATTGGCTATGGATAATATTTGCATCTCCGACAATGATGGAATTATTGAGAAAGATATCGAAAAAACCATCAAAAACCTAACCAATATCGGCTCCAAAGGAATGCAAGCCACCGATGATATGATCCTAAAAATTATGGTTTCAAAATTGGATAATTAGGGATTTCTACGACCATTTTCATTATTTTTATTGATTATGTTCCGGGGCTGTCTCATAACGAGGCTCCTCTTTTTTCATTATTATGCGGCACACGCCATTTTTTCTCTATCCAACTTCTCAACTTTGCAATATGATAGAAAAAATTCCATACACACTTTTGGTGATACTATCTCAACTCTGGTGAATTTTGTTGACAAAGGGATAAAAACGACAAAATGAGGTAAAAGAACATCCATTACTTGTGATTCGGGTCTATTTTTCTCCTTATTTTTCATTTTGTTATATAGTTTTTGCATATTAAAAGCAACAGCAAATATTGCGAAGTCACTTAACACTTTTTCAGGTTTTTCTTCGTCAAAATGTCGGAAACGGTCGTACCCTTTATTAGATTTTGTTTGCCCGAAGACTGCTTCCGGTTCTATGGGACGACGACTTCGGTGCATAAGTCCTTCTTCTGAGGTAAGTAGTTTACGTGCTTGATTTCTAAGGCGATTTAAATTGTGGTTTACTTCAATTCTCCTAGGTCCTTGTGCTGAGTGACATAAGCCTCTTAAAGGACATCCATTGCAGTTTTTAGCCATGTAAACAGTTATATGTGATATGAATCCACTTTCACTTTCACGCGTTGTTTCTTCAACTTTTGTCATATGTTGTCCCATTGGACATACGTAATAATCTTCCTTTTCATTATAGTAGAGGTTTGGAACAAGAAAGGGATTATTTTTGAATTTTTTGGTGTTTTCTTGATGAAAGTAACTATATTTAACATACGCTTCAATCTCGTTCTCCTCCATAAACATATAGTTTTCCTCACTCCCGTAAGCACCATCGGCTACATTTTTTTTAGGATATTTATTGAACCGTTTTTTAAAACCATTCAGAAATGGTACAAAGGTTAATGTGTCACCAGGATTATGATAGAGGTCATAATGTGTATAAAATTGATTTTCTGAACTAATCTGAAGGTTATGAGCAGGTTTAGGTTGCCCTTTACCTATATGATCATCTTTCATGCGCATAAAAGTTGCTGCTTTATCAGTCTTAGAATAGCTGTTACGATCACCCATTATTGCTAAATGATTTTCATATTCTTGTAGTTTGGGAAGATGCTCTTTTTCCAACGTTTTGATTTCTTTAAGCTCTTTTTTTGTTCGATTTTCGCGATTTATAGCGGCAATACGTTTTTGTAATTCTTCGGAGTTGATTGGCGTAGGAGGATCATCATCAGGTCCATTATCATCGGCAATTCCTTTTTCGATCTCTTCCAATATCTTTCTTATTTTCTCTTCTAATTTGGCTTTGTTTTTTTCAACAGTTTTACGCCAAACAAAGGTGTAGCGACCAGCACGTGATTCAATTTTTGTACCATCTATGTAAGCCACATCTAAACTTAGATAACCCATATCAACGAGTAATTTAACTACTTGGGTGAAAATATCATGAATAGCATCTTTTAAGCGAGATGAACGAAAACGATTGATAGTGTTATGATCCGGAACTTGATTACCTGAAAGCCACATAAAACTAATACGATCTTGAAGGGCTTTTTCTATTTTACGACACGAATAAATGTTGTTCAAATAGCCGAAAATGATCACTTTAAGCATCATTCGGGGATGATAAGAACTCGAACCTCCACCTTTGTATGTGTTTACTATATCACTGATATCTAAATTATCAATTATTTGATTAACTAAACGAGCGGGTGAATCTGCTGGAAGTTTTTCGTCTAAACTTGGAGGAAAAAGAAGAACTTGTCCTTGAGGGTAATCTTTAAATACTGCTTTTGCCATATCCCTTTAATTTTATGCAAAGATACTAAAAATCAATGAGATAGAGGTGAAAAACAACAAAAAAATAACAAAAAAATCAAAGAAAAAACATAAAAAAAAGAGGCTGTTTTTACTTTTGAGACAGCCCCTACGACCAAATTCAATATTATTATGTATATTTTTGATAATCAATTTTTAAATCCGAAATCATTCCGACTTTTAAATAGTCCCGAAGTGATGATAGGATTAAAATTTTTGAATTATTGATAGTGTTTTATTGTGCAAAGGTTGAATTAAAAAACGAGTTAGAGATATTTCAGCCTTATAAGTTCAGTTACTTCAAATACTCAATTTTATACAGATGAAAATCTT
>JAGFIU010000002.1 GCA_024103355.1 Bacteroidota bacterium | reverse complement strand
CGGTAGTCCTACTCTGGTAGAACTTGTTGACATAACATTAAGTACCTTTAGAAGAATAAAATAAATTGCCACGAATATTATCTATAGATTACGGACTAAAAAGGGTTGGTATTGCTGTTACCGACCCACTTAAAATCATAGCTAAACCTCTTGAAACTATTGACAACCATAAAATTTTTGATTTTTTGAAATCTTATCTTCAAAAAGAAGAAGTGGAACTCATTGTTGTAGGTGACCCCAGGTCTGAAAGCGGAGAATTGCAACAGATGCAGATTGAAGTAAAACAATTTGTAAATAAACTCAAACAAATATTCCCGAATATTCCGGTTGTCTTTGAAGATGAACGCTACACTTCTCGCATGGCTCAACAAAGTCTGATTGATTTTGGAGTTAAAAAGTCAAAAAGAAAAGACAAAAAGATTTTGGATACCGTAAGTGCTGCCCTAATTTTGCAATCTTATTTAGAAAGGCATTCATGATTTTACCAATCTATACTTACGGACAAGACGTTTTAAGAAAAAAAGGAAGCGACATTTCAAAAGATACCCGGACTTAAAAAACTTGATTGCGAACATGTTTGAAACCATGTATTCCGCTAATGGCGTAGGACTTGCTGCTCCTCAAATAGGTTTGTCCATAAGGCTGTTTGTGATTGACTCTACCAAATGGGAAGAGGCCGATACGGATGAAAAATTCAAACAGGTTTTTATCAATGCACAAATTTTAGAAGAATGGGATGAACCATGGAAATTTGAAGAAGGATGTTTGAGTATTCCCGGTATAAGAGAAAATGTGAGCAGAAATGCAAAAATTAAAATTCGTTTTATGGACGTAAATTTCAAAGTTCATGAAAAAGAGTTTAAAGGTGTTGCAGCCCGCGTGATTCAACACGAATATGACCATATTGAAGGCATTTTATTTACTGATAAAATAAATCCTCTGAGAAAGAAATTTATTCAAAATAAGCTGAAAGATATGAGCAAAGGCAAAGTAAAAGCGGACTACCCTATCAAAGTCTCACGCAAATAATCTCTAAATGTTAGCCCGACTGAAACTGATAAGACCCGTCAATCTGCTATTTATTTTTTTGGGTCAAACTGCTTTATTGTTTCATTTGATTTCAAGTCGGGAAATTATGCAAGGATTCTTCTTGGTCTTTTGCACGGTATTGAGTGCTGCAGGGGGCTATGTAATAAACGATATTTACGACATCAAGTCAGATACAATTAATCGCCCGGAAAGGCCTTTGGTATCAGGTAAAATCACCAAGACAAACGCAATTGTATTTTATTTAGCACTTCTTTTAAGCTCTCTGCTTATCGCTTATTTCTCACAGATTTCAGGATTATTATTTTTCACTCTCATTATCAATATCGTATTATTTCTATACGCTCTTTATGTAAAAAGGACAGCAATCATCGGCAATTTATTGGTAAGCGCATGTGTGGGAGCAGTTTTCATAATCTGTAATTTAATTTTAGATGAACCCTCTCAGTTAGCTTCCGGGATGAGCGTATTTGCTACTGCTGCAACTTTTTTAAGGGAAAATTTTAAAAGCATTGAAGATATTGAAGGTGATACACACGCTGGTTATAGGACATTGCCGGTTTTATTAGGTGCAAAACAATCCATGATAATAAGCGGTTTTCTATGTGTGGCATTTGGCGGAATATTAATATACAGAACAAACTCCCCTATTGCAACGGATATATCCCATACTATATGGACAATGATTGCACTGATTAGCGGTATATCTTTTATCGGAGTTGGAATTCTCGCTTTAACCAAGCCCACAGCTTCCACAGCACACAAAAATTCACTTTACACAAAACTTATTATGCTATTGGTCATTATTTCCATATTTTGGATGTAAAAAATTCCCCTGTCTGAGTACCTTTTCGTGACTCTTTTGAGAAGAATTAAAACCCGACAAAAGCTATCCACATTTTGTGGAAATAAATAGCCTTAAACCCTTTGACAAATCAAGCATTAAAACTACTTTTACAGTCTCAAATTTTAAGGTTAAAAAATCAAATAAATGACGAACGAATCAAGCAAGGATTATGGTGCGCAAAGCATACAAGTTTTAGAAGGATTAGAAGCAGTAAGAAAAAGACCTGCCATGTATATTGGCGATGTTGGACCCAAGGGCTTACATCATTTAGTATATGAAGTAGTTGACAACTCTATTGATGAAGCACTCGCAGGACATTGCAATAATATTGAAGTAAGAATCTTGGAAGGGAATTCTATATCGGTAAAAGACAATGGGCGTGGAATCCCTGTTGCAATGCACGAAAAAGAAAAGCGTTCTGCTCTGGAAGTAGTGATGACTGTGCTACATGCAGGAGGAAAGTTCGACAAAGATTCATATAAAGTTTCCGGTGGCTTACATGGTGTAGGGGTATCGTGTGTAAACGCTCTTTCCTCTCACATGACAGTTGAGGTGCACAGAGACGGCAAGAAGTATATGCAAGAATACAGCATAGGAAAACCACTTTATGATGTAAAGGAAATTGGCGAATCTGACTACAGAGGAACTATCGTTACTTTTACCCCTGATACCTCTATTTTCTATGCACCTGAATATAAATATGAAACCCTTTCTAACAGACTCAGAGAATTATCGTATTTAAACAAAGGGATTAAGCTTGCTTTGATAGACGAAAGGGAAAAAGACGAAAATGGGAATTTCAAATCAGATACTTATTATTCTGAAATCGGATTAAAAGAGTTTGTAGAATATTTAGATAATACAAGAGAAAAACTAACTTCTGAGCCAATTTATGGGGAAACTGAGAAGACAGGTATTCCTATAGAAATTGCATTCCAATACAACACAGGATACAGTGAGAATCTTCACTCCTATGTTAACAATATTAATACAATTGAAGGCGGAACTCATATTGCCGGTTTTCGCAGAGCATTGACCAGAACATTAAAAAGCTATGCCGAAAAAGAGGGTTTGTTAAAAAACCTCAAATTTGAAATTAGCGGAGATGACTTCAGAGAGGGGTTAACGGGCGTGATTTCAGTAAAAGTACAAGAACCTCAGTTTGAAGGTCAAACAAAAACAAAATTGGGGAACAACGAAGTAATGGGTGCTGTTGACCAAGCCGTAGGTGAATTTTTGGAGAATTATCTTGAAGAACATCCTCGCGATGCAAAAACCATTGTGAACAAAGTAATCCTTGCCGCAACCGCTCGACATGCTGCAAGAAAAGCAAGAGAAATGGTTCAACGCAAAGGTGCAATGAGCGGAATGGGTTTACCCGGCAAACTTGCCGATTGCTCTTGGACAGAACCTGACAAATGCGAAATATATTTAGTGGAAGGGGATTCTGCCGGTGGTACCGCAAAACAAGGTAGAGACAGAAATTTTCAAGCAATTTTACCTCTTAGAGGAAAAATCCTCAATGTAGAAAAAGCACTTGAACACAAAATTTATGAAAATGAAGAAATCAAAAACATTTTCACTGCTTTGGGTGTAAAAATTGGGACAACTGAGGATGATAAGGAGTTGGATATTTCCAACCTTCGTTATCACAAAATTATTATCATGACCGATGCTGACGTAGATGGTTCGCATATTAGAACTCTCATTTTGACTTTATTCTTCAGGTATTTCAAAAAATTGATTGAGAATCATTACATCTACATTGCTACTCCACCCCTCTATCAAGTTAAAAAAGGGAACAATGTTGCTTACGCATGGGAAGATGCACAAAGAGACGCACTAATCAGAGAATTTGCAGGGGGTGCAAGCCTTGATACCGTTGGAGTGCAACGATACAAAGGACTTGGGGAAATGAACTCAGAGCAGTTATGGGAAACTACGATGGATCCTGCTCGCAGAACACTTAAAGTGGTTACGCTTGAAAGTGCAGCTGAAGCCGACCATACTTTCTCTATGTTAATGGGAGATGAAGTTCCGCCTCGCAGAGAATTTATTGAAAGAAACGCACGTTATGCGAACATTGATGCCTAAATTACCAATAATCTATGTCAGGTTTTTCTGAAGCACGATCCTTTCTATTTATTTATGAAACTTCTTTACCCAAACAAGATATCGAATTGATTTTGGAATTTGCCGCTGAGATTAAGGCAGAAAAAAAAGATGTATTCTTTCTGATTTATCATGAATTCAAAAAAGTACCTGAAAGTGTGTTTGTAAAATCGTTTGATATTCATATATGCAAGAAAGACTTTAATTTTCTTAAACAACCTACATCATCAATGGTTAAGCGACAATGCAATATGCAATATGATTATCTATTTTCATTCATAGAAAAGCGTAATACTCGACTAGAAAATTTTATTAGAAAAAGTAAGGCACTAATTAAAATAGGTCGAAAAGAATTGCATCGGAAACCATTATATAGAATAACATTTGGCTCAAGTGAACGGGAAAATTCAATCGAAGACTTTCTAAAAATGGCAGGTAACTATATTACAAAAATCAAAATTGAAAAATGAATCAAATCAAAGGTGTAGGAGTTGCACTTATAACTCCCTTTAAAAAAGATTTAAGCATAGACACAGATGCACTTAAAAGATTGGTTGAATACCAATGTGTCAATGGAACTGATTATCTTGTTGTTCTGGGTACTACAGGCGAAAGTCCTGTATTTTCAGAGCATGAAACCCGCCTGATTGTTGATACAATTAAGGAAGCAAACAACAAGAGGCTGCCGTTAGTATTAGGCATAGGAGGAAATAACACTATGTCTATTTCTCAAAAACTAAAAACTTATGACCTAAGCGGATTTTCCGCAATATTGAGTGTTAGTCCTTATTACAACAAGCCTAATCAAGAAGGTATCTTTCATCATTATAATGCTTTAGCAGATGCATCGCCACTCCCCATTATCCTTTATAATGTACCCGGGAGAACCGGCTCAAACATTACAGCTGAAACCACACTGCGACTTGCAGAGAATCGGAATATATGTGCTGTAAAAGAGGCGAGCGGAAATTTTTCTCAGTGTATGGAAATTATCAAACACCGACCGGAGGGATTTTTGGTTATCAGTGGTGATGATGCTTTTACTTTCCCCTTCATCGCAATGGGAATGGATGGTGTGATATCTGTGATTTGTAATTCATTTCCTAAATTATTTTCACAAATGGTGCATGCTGCTTTGGCAAATAAAATTGAAGAAGCACGTAAACTACATTACCAACTTTTGGACAGCATGAACCTGATTTTTGCTGATGGTAGCCCGGGAGGTATTAAAGAAATCTTGCATTATATGAATATTTGTGAATCAGTTGTCAGACCTCCGCTTTATGCTGTTAACAGTAAAGTAAGAGAACAGTTGATACAAGCAGCAAAACAACTGATAGGATAGAAATTCTCAAGACATTATTTTGAAATTGTTATTGTATATTTTCATGATTGTATACAAAGGATTTTCTTCATCCAAAACAATACGAATTCAAGCGTTACAAATACCATTGACATCCATAGTTTAGCTATATTTGCACCCTCATTTATAAAGAAAATGAACGTAAAAAGTTATTTATTTAATGCTGACGTTAATTATATTGACGATCTATATAAACAGTATCAAGGTGATAAAACATCCGTAGATTTCGGATGGCAAAAATTCTTTGAAGGATTTGAATTAGGTCAAGGGAAGAACATTGCATCAGAAGGGATTTCTGAAAATGCTATCAAAGAAATCAATGTTTTAAACCTGATAAATGACTATCGCAAGCGAGGTCATTTATTTACTCGTACCAATCCGGTAAGAGAGAGGAGAAAATATACTCCTACTCTTGATATTGAGAACTTCGGATTAGAGGAAGGCGATTTGGAAACAACATTCAACGCAGGGGTTGATGTTGGCATAGGACCGGCAAAACTCAAAGACATCATTGCATTCTTGCAAACGACATACTGCGAGTCTATTGGGGTAGAATATTCTTATATCCGTAACACTGAAAAACACGATTGGTTAAAAAACATATTTGAGACAACAAAAAATCAACCTAACCTGACCCTAAAAGAAAAGACGCGTCTTCTTGAAAAGCTAAATCAGGCTGTTGTTTTCGAAAGTTTTCTTCATACAAAGTACATTGGTCAAAAACGATTTTCAATTGAAGGGCTAGAATGTCTGATACCGGCTTTAGATTCTGTAATACATTATGGCTCTGAGCTTGGAGTTGAAGAATTTATTATTGGAATGGCGCATAGAGGTCGTTTGAATGTTTTGGCAAATATTTTTCATAAAACATACAAAGAAATCTTTTTTGAATTTGAGGGCAAGGTTTATGAAGAGGATTTCAATGACAGTCCATTTGAAGGAGATGTAAAATACCATCTTGGATTTTCATCAAATGTAGTAACCGAAACAGGTAAGAAAGTACATTTGAGTATGTCTCCAAATCCATCTCACCTGGAATCAGTTGCTCCGGTTGTAGGAGGCATGGTAAGAGCCAAACTTGACAATAGATATCAAGGTAATTTTGATAAAATATGTCCAATCATTATCCATGGAGATGCTGCACTTGCCGGACAAGGAATTGTATATGAAACTGTTCAGATGAGCGGACTTGAAGCAAACAAAATCGGAGGAACAATTCATATTGTAACCAACAATCAGGTTGGGTTTACTACAAATTATCTTGATGGAAGAACTAGTACATATTGTACAGATGTAGCCAAAGTAACACATTGTCCCGTAATGCACGTTAACGGAGATGATGTTGAAGCTGTTGTTCATGCAATCAAAATTGCAATGGCATATCGAAATCATTTTAATTCGGATATTTTTATTGACCTTTTAGGATATAGAAAATACGGCCACAATGAAGGCGATGAACCACGTTTTACCCAACCCCTTCTTTATCAAATTATCGCAAAACACCCAAACCCTCGTGAAATATACAAAGCAAAGCTTTTAAAGCGCGGTGAAATAGATGCACAACTTGCAAAGGATATGGAAATTAAATTCAAGAATCTCTTACAGGAAAAACTGGACTTTGTAAGAGCAAGCAATAAGCCGATTAAAGAGGAGGTTGAAGGTATTACAAACCAATGGGGGAATTTTATTATTCCGAATGCGAAAACATTTGACACTCCTATTGATACCAAATTCAATAAGAAAAGATGGTTAGAAATTGCAAAGAATATTACATTTATTCCCGAAGACCATCCACTTTTCAAAAAGATTGAGCAAGTTTATGCTCATAGACGTGAGATGATAGATGTTGACAGTTATGATTGGGCAATGGGTGAATTGATGGGATATGCAACTCTACTTGATGAAGGATATTCTGTAAGATTAGCAGGCCAAGATACTGAGCGTGGTACTTTCTCACATAGGCATGCTGTAGTAAAAAAAGCAGATTCTGAAGAAAAATATATTCCGTTGCGACATGTCAGTGACAAACAAGGTCATTTTTTTGTTTATAATACTTTATTGAGTGAATTTGCTGCATTAGGATATGAATTCGGTTATGCTTCCGCAACCCCTAATACATTAACTCTATGGGAAGCGCAATTTGGTGACTTCTCAAACGGAGGTCAAATCATTACTGACCAATATATAACCGCAGGGTTAGCTAAATGGGGAAGACAAAATGGTCTTGTTATGTTATTGCCTCACGGATATGAAGGCCAAGGACCGGAACATTCATCTGCCAGACCTGAGCGCTTTTTGCAAATGTGTGCTAATTATAATATTCAAGTTGTAAATTGTACTACACCGGCAAACTTATACCACGTTTTTAGAAGGCAGATGAAACGTAATTTCAGAATACCATTAATCATAATGACACCTAAGAGTTTATTGCGACATCCTTTGTGTGTTAGCAAATTAGTTGATTTTACCGAGGGTAAATTCAATGAATTATTCTCTGATAATTACGCAACACCAAAAACTGCCAAGAAAGTGTTGTTCTGCAATGGCAAAGTTTATTATGACTTGTTACAAAAGCAGCAGGAGGACAAACGAGATGACGTTGCTATTATCAGGGTTGAACAGTTATATCCTCTTCCGGAAAAACAAATCAATGAGATAATGAAATCTTACAAAAATGCTAAATTCTATTGGGTGCAAGAGGAACCGAAGAACATGGGTGCTTGGTCATTTTTAATGCAATATGAGCTTAATCAGCCACTTTCTTATATAGGAAGAAAAGCAAGTGCCAGTCCTTCAACCGGGCTAAAGTCAGTGCATGAAAAAGAGCAAGCGGAATTATTAAATAATGCTTTTTCTTTATAAAGAATACAAACAGTTAATTTCCAATAACTTATAGTTAAGTTTTCATGCTTTTGCAAATCTGATTTTTCAATTTAAAAATATTTGATTTTCTTTGTATTATAAAAATAGCAATCATGAAACATAAATTTACAATTATTGCCGTCTTAGCGTTTGCATTCCTCAGCTTTAATGTTTATGCATTATCTTATCAACCTAAAGATACCGAGGAACCACCTAAAAGAAACTTACAAGTACTTTCCCCTGATATTAGCAAGGAAGCATTAAAAGACACAATGAAATTCTTTTCAAATGCTTTGGGAGTAAAATGTAGTTTCTGTCACGTAGCAGATAAAGACAATCCAAAGGATTTGGATTTTGTTAGTGATGAAAATCACTATAAAGAGGCAGCAAGGTATATGATGAGGATGACAAAAGAAATCAATGAAAAATATTTTGTCCCATTTCCGGGTCCTGACGGTCAACAAATTGTACCGGAACAAATAAGTTGTATGACTTGTCATAATGGTAATAAAACACCGATTTCTTCACAGATTGAGAAGAAATAATTTACCTTGGAATTTATTATTAAGCTGATATTACAGGCAATTTATTAAAATAAATATCTTGCTTCTATTCTACCAACATGCACTGTAGTGGCGGTTTGGTTCTTTCTTCCTTCATAATTCAACGTAATTTGAATATTTTTTCCAATTTTACCTCCTACTAACAACTGCCAGCTAAGATTTTTTCCATTCTGTAGCCCCTTAAGCATATCGTATGCAACAGAACTTGAAGAAACACCATTATAGTTTATTTGTACAAAACTAAATTTCCCATCAACCGTAGTAGTATTATTTACTAAAGTCCTCAATTCAGTTCCATATTCATTCCATAGGGCTTTCTCTCCTCCAAATATTGGGTAATTATTTGCTTCATAATATCGATAAAAACCGCCTATCCTAAATGATTTAGTGGGTTGCCAAAACAATTCAGGATTGGATTCTATATAGTCAAAATGATAATTTCGAGAGGGTGAAAAATCACTTGAAAAGCCTTTTTGACCAAATTCTGAATTGGTAATAAGTGACCAATCTGCTGTAAAGTTCACTCTAATATTAAGAGAATGTTTCAAAATATCACGAGAATCAAATCCTTGTATAAGAAATTGCTTAGTCATATTCTCATAAAAATTATATTCCATACCAAATTTTGGGTTAGCACGGTTAAAGAATAAGGTTCCTTTGAATGATGAACTCAAATTAATCAGTGCAGTATCGGATATAGACATTACAAAAGGATTAAGCAGAGTTTGAATACGATTATCAATTACCTTCCTATCTGCACGATATACAACTAAGGAGCTAAATCGTGCAAGAAATTTCTTAAACTTATTTGAATTCTGCCATTGAATGGGGGGTGTTATCCGGATAGTCTGATTAAACTCATTAGTATTAGAACGAATAAAAATATTGGTTGGAACCAAAATTTTTATAAAATCTGCTTGGTCTTGAAAAACAGATAGCTCAAATTCGTTTATTTCTTGTATCCCGTTTTCATTATAATCTTTCCAAATATGTGTCCCTTGCCCTTTTCTCACTTGAATATAAGTAAACTCACGTTTTTGTTCTTGACCTGTTCCTATTTGATAATATGTGCTCGATTGAATTGCTCTTTTAAACAAACCAAACTGATATTCTATACGCGATAGCACTGTTTTATCCGGCAAATTTGCAGTGATGATTGAATCAAAATTTTCAATGGCTCTGTAGGTAAGAGTAAAATTTAAAAGGTCTTTCCATTTTCTTCCCGATTTTTCTATATTCAATAAGAAATTATTTGAGACCATATTTTGTATTAGCTCATTGCCTTTTGGAATAAAATCTAAGCGTCTATTAATGCTTAATCGGCTACTAAAAACCTCATTTTCGCTTCTCTCAAAAGCAATCCCTGATTGAAAATATCGATAGCTTCTCAAATCAAGATTTGCATTAGTATCTGATTGAAACAAGCTATTTTCTGTTTCATATTCTGCGCTTATTGTATTTTTCTTCCCTATCTTCTTTGACAGTACCCCTTTTGAATCAAAAGCTGAGTTGATATTCATATAAGGCACTTGAAAAGAACCCATGCCTTCACTCTTTGTATTGATAAATGTACTACTTTGAGTTAGATTAAATCCTTTGAAACTACCATAAATACCATATCCATATTGAATTCCATTAAACTCCTTTTCACGTTGATACAATGAGGTTTTATAGCTCAATGATACCTTATCTTCAATTCCTAGTTTACCATTAAAATTTAAGACCTTTTCTACTCTTGGAATTCTTATAGCAGAGGGATTTGAGTATTGCCTACTCCACGATCGTTCAAATTCAACATCTCTATATCTTTCAACGTATCTAAAATTGTTGTCTGCCCACTCAATAGAGAGTTTATTATGTAAATACAAGCGGTTTACATAGTTGAGTTTAAAAGTATCAGTCCTCTCTGCTCTAAGGTGAGCCGCAATTCCTGAATTTGCTTTATTGTCAATAGACGAAAAAGTATTTTGATCTTTATTGCTCGAAGCAAATTCTGCTGATATAGTCGTATTGCTGTCAGGTTTAAAATCAATGCCAATAGTCAACATTTGCATCCTTTGAGGAGCAACAAGTTGTACTAAAGGTTCATAATCTCCCTGTGGTATTCCTCCTATAGGGGCTACCCACTCAAATACTCTCCCATTTGCAAGACTGATCTTCTGTCTATAATTACCTGCACCCTGTTCTGTTCTTGAAAATATCACTTGATAAAAAACGGTATCGCTGTTGGGATTATCTGTATAGAGGTAAATTTTACTTCCCATTGAATCTATCATTCTATACATAATTCGATCATTTTGGAATGAAGAAAATTTCTGAACATTTGGAATTGTCATCAGTGCGGGATTGTTTCCGGCTTCTGACATTATCTCAACGGCACTTTTATTTGAAATAGAGTCATACAGATCCAATGATTGCTGAAAAGGCTGATTCTTATTATCCTGCTCCATAAAATAACTTCCTCTGATTGTAAATTTTTTTCTTTGGAAAACCTCTGTTCCGTGAAATACAGACCTCCCATAATTTCTGTCCGCATATTGGAACTCAACCACAATCCTACTATATTGGGTTATGAGAGTTTTAGGCATAAAGGTTAACTCACCTGAGTTATAATCAATTACATAATCATTTTGTTGTCCGCGTTGCATGAGCTTTCCGTCTATATACACTGCTTCTGTTCCGGATATGATGATAATAAAAATTTCATTATTTGAACCGGTCAGTCTGTATGGACCTTGGTTTCCTTCCTGACCTTGGATTTCATTTCTTGCAAAACGTCCTCTGGAAACTGCGAGTTCTGCAATACTCAGGCTTTTCCCACCACGAATAGAATCTAAATAAGCCAACTGGATTCCTCTAGATTTTTTATTAAACTTCAAAAAATAATCCTGATGATTACCAATCATTGCAAAATCACCAACTGTTAATTTTGAACTATCTTTTGAAAAACTTATATAGACACGGTCAAAATCTTGTATTTGTTGAGTATTTCCTTCCGGTTGCAATGGATTATTTTGATCCGAAATTGCCGCCTCAACCGCAATTTCATTCCCTAACTTGCCATTAATCTGTAAATTCATATCCGAATTCAGAGAGAGATCTTGAGTATTACCCACGCCAACTCCTCGAGATATATTACCTTGAATATTTAATCCGCTTTGTTTAAAAATATCAACTGACTCATCGTGCTCATTTGTATTATATATAAAGGGATTTTGAGAAAATTCCGGTTCAATTAATTTCGGATTTTTGTGAAAAGTATTAAATTCTAATGCTTCCGTTCTAAAGAAACGCCCTTGAACTTTTATTGTATTACCAATAAAAGCAGAATCAAATACAATATACCCACCCTCTAATGATATTGTATAATCTTTGCCATTCACTAGGATAGAATCTCCGCTTAGAACTACCACTGTCGATGGAACCAAAATAATATTACTATCAAGAAAAAGACTGTCTGATTTAAGTACCTTAACAATTGTTGTATATGAATGATATGGAGGGTTTGATTGAGAACACAGATTCAAAATAATGCCTAGAAGCAATACTGCCAAGAAAATCCCATTTCTCATGAACCTATTTATTACTAAATAAACTTTCAAACTTTAGCGACAGGCAAAGTGATATAAAATATAGAACCAACATTCGGAGTGCTCTCAAAATGAATGCTACCTCCGGCAAGTTCAAGAATCTTCTTAGAAATAGCCAAGCCCAACCCCATTCCGGATGTTTTGGTGCTGAAGTTTGGATGAAAAATCTTCTCTCTTAGGCTTGCATCAATACCCACTCCGTTGTCTGAAAACGAAATCGTCAATATTTCGCCATCAGCCTTCGAGGTTATGATAAGTTCACAAGTATGATTATCTTTCTTTGCTTGATATGCATTTTTAATCAAATTAATAAAAACACGTTTAATTTGGTCTTTATCAGCATTGATAACAGCTGTATTATCACAACCATCTAAGTGTATAATAA
Source organism: Bacteroidota bacterium (assembly GCA_024103355.1). Taxonomy (GTDB): domain Bacteria; phylum Bacteroidota; class Bacteroidia; order NS11-12g; family UBA955; genus JALOAG01. Next base: position 63,398 of record JAGFIU010000002.1, on the reverse strand, counting down.
AATCATCCGTTTTTTCGAATAATTCAACCGTTTCCTTAAGTAATCTGCTTATATCCAAATTCTCAGGGATTGCAATCGGCATTTTAGCAAAGGAAGAGAACTCTTCAGCCATTTTTGACATTAAATCAATTTGATTGATAAGTAGGTCAGTTACTTTCTTCACCTTCTGTTGAACTTCAACATCTGTATCTGAAATAGACCTTTGTAAGTGCTGAACACTTAATCTCATTGGTGTTAGCGGGTTTTTAATTTCGTGTGCAACTTGTTTTGCCATCTCTCGCCAAGCTCCTTCCCTCTCTGTTGAAGCAAGTTTCCGGATGCTTTCCTCTAGTTGATGCAAGACCGCATTATATGTTTTTACTAATTGTCCGATTTCATCATTACTTTGCCATGTAATTTCTTCGTTTTTGCCACCAACTCTCAACCTCCGCAAACTCAACGCAATACTAGCAAGAGGACGTGTAATTACCTTTGACAAAAATACAGAAAATACAACCGTGATAATAAAGAAAACAACAAAGATATTGAGCATATCAACTAATAATGATGTTTGTTCTCTTATAGTTTCTTGTTGTCGAGCGAAAAAGGGCAAGTGAATAAATCCCGACAATTGTTGGTTGCGATTAAAAAATGATTGATAATATGAACTATATTTATAACCATAAAGTCGTTCATTTTGGTTAAAAGAATACAACCTCTCATCAGACAGTTTCTCAAATGCGACAGGATTCATAAACTCATTAATTACAGCATTCCTATATAAATCAGGACTTGATGACAACCAGAGAGTTCCATTAAGATTAAATAAACTGATATCAATATTATAACTCTCAGACAAATCAATCAGAAACTCGCGTTTAGGTCCGGTCTTTATTCCAAAATCCATCATTCCGGACTTTTCAAGTTCGCCTGAAATCCCCTTTATTTTTTCTAAGATTTGGCGCTGTTGTGTATCTTCATAGTTCTTTGATATAAAATTGGCTACCATTACGGTTCCTGCTACAAAACTTAATATCAACTCTACCATTAATGCGGTCTGAATCTTACTTTGAAGGAGCATATTTTTGAAAGACGGAAGGTATAATTTGGACTTTTGTTTATTAAAGATTCTTTTTGCGTTAACCACACATAATCGAATAATTAATCTCAAGCTCAAAACAAAAAACCAAATTAGGAAAACAGAAAGTATCAGACCTGCAAAGACTGTGAACTTGTTTGTGAGTGTACGAAGTGGTATCGCTAAAATTAAGAGTCTTTCGGGTTCAGGCTTGTAAACATAAAAGCTAAAACCTGACTTTTCAATAAATTCTTCCTGTTTGTTTATTTTAAATTCTTCATTAAATCTTTCAAATGGAAATTCAGGACTTACCCGACTCAGCTTATTATTGATATAAAGTGCATGATAATAATGATATGGAGAAAAAGGAATACCGGCAGACTCACCTGCAAACTCTGACAAAGCCTTTTGTGATGACCTTACTTTCTGACGTAATAATATAAAGACAGATTGGAACTCTGGAGTATCAAACTCTCCTGTAATATGAGCCGAAATATAGCCTGAAAATCCGCTACTTTCTTTTACTTTGAGGAAACTATGACTTAACCCATCTTCACTTGTTTCCATGTATATTTTAAATAAATTATTAAATCCCTGCTTTTCTTGTTCACTCCATGTTTTGCTTAGACCTGAGTAGGACTCAATGAATATATCAAAATCACTTAGAAAATCGATAAGATAATTATATTTGAGTATTTCTTCAAACTCTATCCTGTTGAAGGCAGAGTCTTCATATATACAACTCTCAAAGACATTATTACGTTCAATCTTATTTTCAGCCTCAAGCAATCTTCTTTCAAGTTCAAGGTCGCGTTCATGTAGAATCTTGTATGCATACAACTTTCTGTATTCCATTTCTTTTTTCTCAAGTAAACCATTGATTTGAGCTGTGTTTAACATGACAAATGCAAAAACTAAAAAAATCCGAATCCACCCTTCTCCATCTCTCTTGAAGTAGATGATAAAATATACCATCATGAGAGATAAAAATATCCATGCAAGAAACAAAGTTGTGAGACTGATATTATCAGTAGTGCTAAAAAAATGTACTAAAAAAACTGCGAATAAGACCTGAATTAGAAATGAAGAAAGTATTGTAAATCGATTTATTTTAAGAGACTTACCAAATAACTCATGCAACCATCCGCAGAAAACAAATAACAACGCAAAATATAACACAATCAGCACAATGCCTAAAAGTGTATATTCATTTAATTTATCAATTATAATTGGATCAAGATTAATATTTGAATCAATAATCAGATGTTGAATTTCGGTTAGCTCCCAAAAAATAAAAAGCGCAACTGACAGATTAACAATAAACAGTGATATATAAAAGTTGGGCTTGTTTGGCAAAATCTTAAACTTCCTTATCAATATTATAAAAAAACATAGAATGAGGATATTTAAGAAGTTTTCCGCATAAGAGCTTGATAAATAAGAATGAGCTAATAGTTCGGGTGAGAGCAAAGCACTTTTGGAAAGAAAGTGTATAAATACTTCTTCGGAAAGGGCAATTCGCAACAAGAGCATATATACAAAAAGAAATCCGGAGTACAATCTGTAACTGCTTAGATTCATTGATTTAGAATAAACAAGAATCCTAATTAAAAAATAGATTAAAAGTAAGAATGCCGGAATATAGAACCAAAGACTATAGTTTGGTGAGATATAAGTATCAAGTATTTTAACATAAAATATAGGATTTCCTTCATTTATTGATACCGGGAAGTACGAAGTATCTTTAGTGTGTTCGAGAATATGAATCTCGTCTTTAATTTCTGTGAGTCTTGTGGCCTTATTTTGTGGTATTCCATCAACAGAATTAGGATATCTATGAACCAACTTCAACAATGAGTAATGAGAGAATCCTTCTTTATCTTTCTTAGAACACACCCGATAAAAACCATCATTAGTTGATAGATACTTAACCATTAACGAATCGGATATCTTATAAGGACTAAATGCCACTTTATCCGAACTCCAAAAAATAACAGTATCATTCTTGTAAACAAAGAGTTGGAGTGGGTAATGACTTTGTTGAAGGCTCAGAGAATCCAATAATTCAAATTGAGCTGTTTCATATTTATCAATATAGGTTTTAAATTTATTTACAATTTCCTGTTGGTGTTGATGTTGATCTAGCGGAATGTTTTCGACCCACATTCCAATTGCGGTCAATACCAACATTAAAAAGAAAAGCTTATATTTTCTAAAAAAATCACCCACAGCTAATGTGCGAATGTAAAACATTTTGGTTTGAGAGGATTGTGTGAATTTTCAATCCAGAGTTCTGTTACTTATTCATGTTAACTAGTCTTAATCTTAGTGCGTTTCCAATGACAACAACATCAGACATTGCCATAAATAAGGCAGCCCATGTAGGGTTCAATCCTCCTGTTGCTGCAATTGGGATTGCAACTACGTTGTATGCAAATGCCCAGAACAGATTTTGCTTGATACCTCCCAGCGTTATTCGGGACACTTTGTGTGCATCTCGAAGTTTTTGTAATCCTTTCTCCATTAAAATAAAATCGGCCTGTTGTTTACTCAAATCACTTCCATGTCCGACAACAATGGCAACATCAGCAGCAGCAAGCGCAGGGGCATCATTGATACCGTCTCCCGTCATTGCTGTCTTGCCTATCTTCCTCCATTCTTCTAATTTGCTCATTTTTTCATTGGGAAGTACCTCTGCATAAGTCTTGTCAAATGGCAAATCCGCAACAGTTGCTGCTACTTTAGATTTGGAATCACCACTCACCAAAAACAATTTCATTCCTGCTTGTTTAAAATAGCTCAGAATACTCTTCAAGTTAGGAACAGGTTCATCTTTTATTGTGAAATATGCTGCCAACCTATTATTTTCCCACAAATACAAATCGGCCTGAGGTAATTTCTCGCCCTCACCAAACCTTGCAGACCCAAATTTGTAGTTGTTCCCCAATTTATCCATTGCGGTCATCCCGTATCCTTTTTTTTCAAATATCTCTTCCCATTCGATAGATTGACTATACCAATCAGCATGGTTTTTTACAATAGACTTTGCAATGGGATGCGAAGACCTTTGTTCTATCTGCCAAACAATGTTTTTATAATAAGATTCATCGCTAAACAGAGCTGTAAAATTATCTGCCAAAAAATCCCCGGTGGTGATGGTTCCCGTTTTATCCAAGGCAAGTACTTTTACTGTTGCAAACTTTTCTAAAGCTTGTCCACCTTTGACCAAGATTCCTTTTCTGGCTGCCATCCCCAAACCTACAGAAACAGCTGTGGGAGTTGCAAGTCCCATGGCACATGGACACGAAATTACCAAAACTGCTATCGCCCGAAGAATTGACTCCTCAAGCCCAACACCTGCCCAAAAGTAATTGAGTAAAAATGCAAGAACAGAAATACTGACAACCACCTGAACAAAAATGCCGCTAACTCTGTCACCAATCTTCTGAATGTCGGGTTTATTAGCTTGAGCAGACTTAATCCATTTGCGCATTTGACCTGCAAGCGTGTCTTGTCCGGTATTGCTGACTTGCAAGGTAAAATTTCCACTTACCAATACACTGCCCGCCAACACAGAATCTCCCTTTGTTTTAAAAACCGGAGCACTTTCTCCCGTAATAACAGATTCGCTCACCTCTACTTCACCTTCTAAAATCATCCCGTCTGCAGGCACTTTTTCTCCCTCATTTACTACCAACACATCTCCTTTACGAATCATTGCAGTAGAAACCTGAGTAATGGTAACTGCTTCTGTATCTGACGCTTTGCTTACCTTGTTTGCCATTGCAGGTATAAGTGAAGCAGTGTCATGCATCTGTATTGAGGTTTTTGACAACGCACGTTCTTCTATATTATTACCGAGTAAAACAAGCGTAATTATGGTAACAGCAGTTTCAAAATACAAATGGCCTGTATGTCCGCCTGCCATTAATGTAAAACTATATAAAACCGCAGCCAATGCACCCAAACTAACCAATACATCCATATTGGGATTTCTGTCTTTGACTGAATGGAATGCACTTTTACCAAAATAACTAAATCCTATAAATAGTGCGGGTACTGAAACTGCAAACTGAATCCATGCATTGTGAAAAAATGGAATAGGAAGAATCATGTGTGCCCAAAAAGGCAAAGCACACAACAAACTAATAATAAACTTAAGTTCTAGAGAACTTAGCTTTTTTTTTTATTTTGGTTGTTTTCAGGCAAATCTTTGATAACAGTATAGCCTCTCCTTTCAATCTCCGCAGCAATTTCTTCTAATGAAATATTTTTCGGATTATCAAAAACAACTTCTTTGTCAGCAAGATTAACCGATATATTGCTTCCGCCTTTGTCAGCTACGGCATTTTCAACAGAACGCGCACAATTGCTGCATGTCATTCCGTCAACTTTTATGATTATGGGATTGCTCATAATGGTTTCAAAATATTAGTACTGCAAATTTACTTTTAAAAATTGATGACACACTTTTCTTCACGATTGAATTATCACATAATTGATGGAATATATCAAAAAAATACCCTCTTACCAAGCATTGATATTTTGATAAATATGAAAAAAAAACGACAAAATATTTCTTGCCATCTTATTGAGAAACAATATCCTTGCCGCACAAATTAATAAAACAGACATTCATTACTCTTTAATTAAAACATCAAACAACAAAAACTTATGAAAAAACTATTGTTAGTTTCTGCACTTACCTTATTTTCTACTTCAATTTACTCTCAAAGCAGTGTCAAAGTTTACACATCCGGTGGCGATTATGTTCAAATCACTATAACCGGAGTGAACTTGGTTGTTACACCAACGGGAGGCGACTGTACATTTACAAGAGCTGAAATTGATTATGATATCTCTTCACACAATAGTTCTGGAACGGTAATTAGCCCTATTACGCTTTACACATTAAATGGCAGGATAAAATGTGATAATTCTAATATGTCTTTTTCCTTACCAAAATCGGGAGGTATAGGTACTGCGAGTTCAGCCTCTTCAGGAGGACATTCTTTTATCAAAGGAAATTGCAATGCATATAACTCATCTTTTTGCGGAGTAATTTCTGTTACAATTAATGGCGTAGGAATCCCCAACCAGACAGTTTCTTTAAATTATAGTCCTCTGCCCGTTGATTTAGTGGATTTTTATTTTTATATCAATAACAACATAGTTACCCTCACATGGACTACAGCTCAAGAAATAAACAACAGTCATTTTAATATACTTAAAAGTAATAATGGCGTTGATTGGGAAAATAATTGGTACTGTAGAAGGCAATGGTAACTCTTACCAAACAAACACGTATTTGTTTTTGGATACTTTATCAGAAAAACTAAATTATTACTCAATTATTCAAGTTGATGTTGACGGAAAGGAAAATCATTTAGGATATAAAACGGTTATCATAAATAACACTCTAATCAATAATGAACCACTTATTTATCCAAATCCATTTTCTGATGAGCTAAAAATAACGCTACCATTATTTAACAATCCTAAGACTAAGATTTTTATTCTTAATTTAGAAGGTAAAATTCAAGGATCAGAAATGTCTTTTACTACTAATACAGAGTCAGAAATTCAATTAAATACAGCAAATCTACCTTCCGGTATTTATTTTGTTAAAATCATCAATGAAGATTTTGTATTTGTAAGAAAACTGGTGAAGGAATAAGTAGATTTAACATTTCTTTTCGCTTCAGCCCAAACCTACATCCAACATCATCATTACGATAAAACCACCTAAAAAACCCAAAGTTGCAATGTTGGTATTCTTGTGTTGCTGCGTTTCGGGGATTACCTCTTCAACAACAACATATATCATAGCTCCGGCTGCGAAAGAAAGAGCATAAGGAAGAATGGGTGTGAAAAAGGAAACTGCAAAAGCTCCTATAACACCGGCAACAGGTTCAACCAAAGCAGATGCCTGGCCATAGAAAAAACTCTTCTTTCTGCTCATCCCCAATCTTCTCAATGGCATTGCAACCGCTACTCCTTCAGGCAAGTTCTGAAATCCAATTCCCAAAGCTAGAACAACAGCTCCAGCAATGGAAGCCTCCGGTATTCCCGCTCCAACTCCACCAAATAAAACCCCTACAGCCAAGCCTTCCGGAATATTATGAAGCACAATCGCTAAAACCAGCAAATAAGTACGCTTCATTGAGGTTCTTATTCCTTCTGTTTGATTTGTCTCCACATGAAAGTGCGGCAATAACTTATCTAAACCAAATATAAACCCTGCACCAAGACAAAAACCAATTGTACTTGGAATTACCTTAACAAATCTTTCCCCCTCGCTCATTTCGATTGCCGGAACTAATAAACTCCAAAAACTTGCAGCCACCATAACTCCCCCTGTAAAGCCAAGCATTACATCAAATAATTTCCGGTTCATCTCTTTGAAAAAAAACACAAATGCCGCACCCACTGCGGTTAAAAACCATGTAAAAAGAGTGGCATACAAAGCAGCGGTTACAGGGCTTATGCTTTCTAAATAGTTTACTATCAGCTCAAACATATTGTTTTATCAGTTTTCAAATTAAAACAATACAACAATACAAAACACTTCAATCAATGATATTATAACAGCAATCTTGTCATCAATATCTTATGATAATCATCCGCTTGCTTTGCTTGTCTTATTCATTCTTAACTTAGTTGCATTAAATGGCGATTTTTAGATGGAATGACATTACCTGCAACCACTTTACAACCGTAGCTTGAAACTTTAAACAGTAGAAAATATGAAATTAAGGCACTTTTTTATACGGCTTAACAAAGAAAACCTTCAAAATGACCAAGATATCTTAAACAGTTTTTTGGAAAATGTAGTTGTTAAAAAAACTGCGACAGAACTTATAACTGGACAACCACATTTTTGGTCAATTTTAGTTTTTTATGACGACCAAAAAGCAGAACGACAAGACAAAATTTCGACCAAAATCACTATAACATCTGAAACTGATCTTACAGACGAAGAGAAAAATATTTACGCAGTTCTTAAACAGTGGCGACAAGGCAAAGCAAGCGCAATGAATGTCCCAAATTATGTGGTTGCTCACAACACTGAACTTATGTCAATAGCAAAGGTAAAACCTCAAACATTTGACGAACTTTTAAACGTAAAGGGTTTTGTTAAGGGAGGACAGAAAATCTTAAAATACGGTAACGACATCATTGCCATTCTAAACTCAATCTAAAATGCAAAAACAAGTATCGCTATTTGTTAGTTACTATGTTTTAAATGCGTTTGACACAATATAGCATCACTTCTGCGGTGATGCTGTAAACAGTCATATTTACAATAGTTGTAGTTCTATTTTTTTATTGTAATCGTTTCGTATTATTTTTGACATGTTGTAAATGGAAGTTTAGTAATTTTATTTTGCAAGCTTCGCAAATATGACGGACGTTGGCAGCAAGATTAAACAGTACCACCAATGACAAATAAAAGGCCATATGACAACATTTTTCAGCAATTCAACAAACTTAAACCTCTGAAAATCAAAAGAAATATTAAAAAAAGAAGAATGCACCACAACTCTAACGAGTTGTTTATACATAGCGTGATATGACAAATTTGGAAGAGATATTGAAGAGCAAAGGACCAATGATGTCAAGTGAACTTGCTAGCATTATTGAGACAAAATTAAAAATTTCGAAAAACTCAGCAAGCCAAAAAGTTGTTAGAGACAAATCCATATTGAAAGTCAAAGGCTTCTTTAGTAGCGGGCAATCCTTTTGTTACTTAGAACAACATACAAAGGAGTTTGACTTCTTTGATCGCCTAATGAAATCAATGTTTGATAATGGTAAAAAGTATTGGTTTTGTTTAAATGCAATAAAAGCTAGTGGTGGCTTGATTAGTCAAAACTATTTAGAGTGCTACACCAATTATCCAATATTACCATTAAAAAGTCACTTGCCTTTTAGAAAGGTAATGCAAAAATTCGTTGAAAATGACATCCTAATATTTAATGATGGGTATTATTTTATTGCACCTAAATTGAATCAGTCAGTTCTTAATTTCACTCAATACCAAACTATCGAATTAATTAAGGGAGATATCATTAATAATTTCGGTTCGCTAACAAAAAATATAGGATTAGTATCCTACAACACAGGCGAAAGGTTTGCTGAGTATGGAAAGTTTAAATGGGCATTCAAAGGTGTTTGTCCAGTTTCAGGTTTAAAAGAGAATAACAAATTTGGCTACCTTTTAGCAGACATTTTATTTGGGCACTCCATTTACGAAAAAGACGTACAGTTTTATATAGAAAAACTAAAAACTATTCAAAATTTTAAAAAGAGTTCGAGACTATTACCCTTTTTAATAGTTGACGACATTGATACAAATGCATTAAAATTATTGAAGAAAAATGGAATAATTGTAGGCTTTATAAGTGAGCTTTTTGGCAACAAGTATGCAGAAACCTTGAAAGAACTTGTAACTGTTTTAAATAATGCTGGAGCAAGTTTGAAAAAAGACCCTAACAAGTATTTAGACTTGATTATTGAACTTAAAAAATACAACCAAGGACTAGCAAATAATATTAAAGGGGCATTATTTGAGTTTGTTGTTGGGCATATTCATTCGCTAGAAAACAATTGCAGTATTGAAATTGGACGTGAAATTTTTGAAAATGGCAAACACGAAATTGATGTTTTAGGAATGAACAACCAAAAAATATTATTTGCAGAATGCAAAGCAACCAAAGGACAAATCACAATTGAGCAAGTTGACAAATGGCTAGGAGTAAAAATCCCTGCGTTCAGAAAATGGGCTGCTAAACAGGTAACTTGGAAAAATAAAGAGCTAGAATTTGAATATTGGTCTGTTAATGGTTTTGAGACAGAAGCGGAAGAGAAATTAAAACAAACATCAAACTCCACATCTAAAATCAAAATCACATATTTGGATGGGAAAAGTATAAGGAACAAAGCATTAAAGTTGAAGAACAAGAAACTAAAGGAAGCTATTGATAACTTTTTTCTAAAAACAGATGTATGAAACACCCTGCAGATAACAAGCGGTTTGAACGCAAGCGAGGGTTAACATCTCCGATTGAAATATTTTTGTAAATTTACGGTATCGGCTTCGATTGACGTTTGGTTGCGGAAATCCCCGCCTGCGTCAAGCCGCAAAACAGTTACACAAAATTACAACAACCGGTTACAGATAAAGGTTCGAGTTAATTTTTCAGGTGTATAAAAGAAAAACAAAGTATTTACAAATGACATTTATTGATAGACTATAAAACAACCTTAAATATTACTTCTCAAATTATCGCATTACAATAGTTGTAGTTCTATTTTTTTATTGTAATCGTTTCGTATTATTTTTGACAAGTTGTAAAATGGAACTGTGGGCTTTATTTTGCAAATAAAGAGAATGTTATACAACCTACAAAAGAACTATATGAAAAAAGTGTACGACAGAAGTAAAATGCAACACAAAGACGGGATTTTACGCTTTAAATGGGGCGACTATCCAGCAATTGGCATTAACCACTTTGAACAACGGAGAGACGAAAGAACTAAAGGAAATAAAACTCAAATTTTCGAATGAAACAGAATTAGATGAACTTCAACAACGAGGGCTTTAATAATTTTATATCTGAATTTTCTGAGAGAATTTGATGTAGTATTGCAAGCTATATTTAATTCTAATAAAATGTTTTTTCAAATTCCTACTGATGGTATAAAACCTGATGCATTTGGCCCTGTGGATTTCAGCAAATGGTACAATATCCTATTCTATATCGGGGTTCCTATTTTGATGTTTATTATTTTCAGATATTGGCTGAAGAATAAAGACAAGAAAAATTGAGTTTCCTTGTCCTGCAAGTAATTCAATGAGTATAAACCAAAGCAAAGTCTTCTATAAACTCATATTTTAGAGGAATTTGTTTTGAATAATCTCCTTTGTTTATGAATCCTGTAAGATGATTTTCTTTGTCAAAACACACTTTCAGATTTTGCCTGAAATCAAGCTCCTTTTTGCCATAGCATTTATAGATTGTCTCTTTTGCAGACCAAATCAAAGTGCATTTTTGTTCTTGTGAAAAAAGGGAATCCGGCATAAAATCTTCTTGTGAAACAAACTTGGCAGACAATTTTACAGGGAGTGCACCAATCTTTTCTATATCAATGCCGGTCAACTTATTTTGATTGGATATGATGACTGCTACATGGCTTTTCTTATGTGAAAATGAAATAAAATCATTCATTTCATCCAAGTAAGGTTTACCATAACCATCGTATTGAATTTTTTCGTGTATGGGCTTATCTGCCAACAGATTCAAAAGGTGTCGAGTACCCAATTTTTCTAATTTTCTATCATTTAATTTTTCACCCGGATAATCATTCAGATTTAATTTGTCAAGAAAGAAGGATATGGGTTCATCTATGCGCCACACTCCAAGATTGGACTTATCATTTTGAGATTTATAAATCAGTGGCATAGTGTGCTAAAAAACAGGATTTCCTTTAGAGATTTCTGCTCCTACATATTTTACATTTTGCAAAACGGTATCACGCATATTCTGTTCAAAACCAATGATGTATCTACCGGTTTTCTTCAAACACAAATCCTTGCTGATAGGCAAATAATATGACTTATAGTTTCCGGAGCCGCTTCCTGTCCATTTTCCGTCCACTGTAGCCAAGTCAAGCTCTACCCTATTGGTCACGTCTTTTCCTTCCGGATCACGCAAATGAACCAACAGATAAATGTTTCTGTACAAATATTCATCGGTAATTTGCAAATTAACTGACACATTATAGCAAATGCTTGTATCTTCAATCACAAATGGAAATGATGGAATATTATCATAAGTCCAGCCGGTTGAGGGTAATTCAGCTTTATCGTCAATAAGTGTTTTGGAGTTACAAGCAAACAAAGTAATGCTTAGAAGTGAAATAAGTAAGACGAATCTCATAGCTGCAAATTTAATTTAAAAGTGTTTGAAGTTTGAATTGAATTATGTGATAATTGAATGCTCTGAAAAGTCAAGGATTAACAAGAGAATACAAGGATTTCAGAAGATTATCGGGGTTTGCAATCGCAACTTGAACGGGAACATAGTACCAATGTTCCCATCCGGTGATAATCTCATAGGGGAATCTTGCAAAATCCTTCTCTGTAGTGAGAACAAAGCAATCCTTTTGTAATGCCTCCGATGAAATTTGCTTTAATTTTTTATCTGAAAAATGAGTGTGGTCTCCATATTTTAAATGATGATAACGGATATTTCCGGCATTAAGAAATTCGAGAAGGGGCTGTGGGTTTGCGATTCCGGTGAGCACTATCAATTCCTTTTGTTTCAATTCATCCCAAGTGATTTGTTTCATAGAACTAATTTGTATAGGGTTTTCATATTCCAAAGAAGCAAAACAATGGGGAGACTTTGTGTAGGCTGAAAGAGATTTTAAATAATTTTGTTTTTCGGAATCTGAAACGCTAAAAGGTGTTTTTGTAGTAATCACAAAATCGGCTCTTTTTGCAGATGAAGCAAACTCTCTAAGCATTCCGGCAGGAAGAGGAAAATCTTTAAAAAACGGTTTAGCCCATTCCGTAAGTAAAATATAAAAATCCGCTTTGAGTCTGAAATGTTGAAATGCATCATCTAATAAAACCAATTTTGTTTGGGGAAACAATTGTTTAATTCGCGAAATTCCATCCACCCTATTTTCGCAGACAAACACCTTCAATTCAGGCATTTTTCTTTTAATCATCAGCGGTTCATCACCACATTGCAATGCTGTTGAATTTGGCAATACTTCAATAAAACCCTTCGTATTTCTTCCATATCCTCTTGACAAGATTGCAGGTTCAATTCCTTTTTCAATTAGAGATTTTGCCAAAAACAAGACCATGGGTGATTTTCCGGTTCCGCCAACCCTGATATTACCAACCACAATCGAAGGAACAGAAGATTGTGTGCGTTTGAAAATCCCTTTTTCATACATTATCCAACGCAATTTAGCAATTATGCCAAAAACCCATGCGAAAGGCAACAAAAGAAATCTAAATCCCACGAGGCAAATTTGGTAAAATTCTTGACAATCACACTAACTTTGCCCACCATGACAGTAAAAGAAATTACAGACCTGATTGAAAAAATTGCCCCCCTATCCTATCAGGAAAGCTATGACAATGCCGGTTTGATTGTTGGCAGCCATTCCGATGAAGTAAAGGGAATTCTTTTGTGTTTAGACATGACAGAAGCCGTGTTGAATGAAGCTGTACAAACAGGATGCAATCTCATCATTGCACACCACCCCATTGTTTTTAAAGGACTAAAAAAACTGAACGGGAAAAATTATGTAGAACGCATAGTGATGACTGCCATCAAAAAGAATATTAATCTCTATGCTGCCCATACCAATTTGGACAATGTATTGAGCAATGGAGTTAATGAGAAAATTGCAGAAAAGTTAGGGCTGACAGATATAGAAATACTTGAGCCATTAAGAGGAGATCTTGCCAAACTTGTAACCTATTGCCCGCCACAATACTCCGACATGCTGCGCGACTCATTGTGGAAAGCGGGTTCAGGTAATATAGGGAAATATGACCAATGCAGTTTTTCAGCCCAAGGCATTGGCACTTTTAGAGGAAATGAAAATTCAAACCCGCATATTGGTGTTAAGGGTGAATTAGAAAAAGTAGAAGAAGATAGAATAGAAGTGTTATTTGAAAAATACAATCAGAACAAATTACTCAAAGCTTTGAAAGAGAATCACCCTTATGAAGAAGTTGCTTATGAAATCTATGAAATTGCCAACACAAACCAATCTAAAGGTGCCGGTATTATTGGAGTACTCCCTGAAGCATTGACACAACAGGAGTTTTTGAAATATCTCAAGGGAAAAATGAAACTATCGGTAGTGAGATACACTGAATCTGATTCGGAGTTTATTCATAAAGTATCCGTTTGTGGCGGTAGCGGTAGATTTTTATTGGAAACCGCGATGAAGCAAAAAGCAGACGCATTTATAAGCGCAGATTTTAAATATCACGACTTCTTCGAAGGGGATAAAAACATTATGATTTGTGACATTGGGCATTACGAATCAGAGATTTTCACATTAGAAATATTTATGAAAATTATTCGAGAAAAATATCCTAAATTCGCAGCCCGTTTCACGGAAACAATTACTAACCCAATAAAATATTATTTTTAAAGATGGATATATCCATAGAGAACAAACTAAAAGCACTGTGGGCACTACAAGAGATAGACAGTAAACTAGACAAATTAAATGCCCTAAAGGGAGAGCTTCCCATGGAAGTTTCAGACCTTGAAGATGAAATCGCTGGTTTAGAAACAAGAGAGCAAAATATTCAACAGGAAATTGCTAACTATGAAGAACAAATCAGTGAGTACAAGAACAAAATCAAGCAAAGTGAGCAGTATATAACCAAATTTAAGCAACAGTTAAATGATGTAAAAAACAATCGAGAGTTTGAAGCATTGAGCAAAGAAATAGAAATCATGGAGCTTGAAATACAAGCTGCTGAAAAAAGAATGAAAGAGGCTGCTATTTCGATTGAAGGACAGAAGGTACTTATAGAAGAAACTCGAACCAAAATTGAAGATGGAAAAAAAGATGTTGAAGCTAAAAAGGAAGAATTAATAACCATCATCCAAGAAACAGAAGAAGAAGAGAAAAAGTATTCAGAAGAAAGAGATGAAGCAAAAAAGGAAATAGAGGAAAGGCTTATCTATTCGTATGAAAGAATTAGAAAAAATGCTCATAATGGTATTGCGATTGCTCCCATTGTTCGTTCATCTTGCGGAGGATGTTTTGCTAAAATACCACCCCAAAAACAAGCTGATATTAAACAACATTTAAAAATTAATGCTTGTGAACACTGCGGAAGAATTATAGTTGATGAAACCATAACCGGAATTCAAGCACAAGTGGTAGAAGAAGACAAAAAACCAAGAAGAAGGCTTAAAAAGCGTTTGGAAGCATAATAGAAATTCAATAAATCGAAAAAGCCTGCATTACAGCAGGCTTTTTTGTTTTAAAAAATTAAGCGCACCCGAAGGGAGTCGAACCCCTATCTTGAGAACCGGAATCTCATGTTCTATCCATTAAACTACGGGTGCCGGATGGCGCGCAAAAATACAGTAAACTACATTGATATAATCATCTTTAATTCAGCAGAGATATTCGCAATTAATCAAGATATTTGCGCCACCATGATGAAAAATATCTTTAACTCAATCACTGCTTCAATTGAAGAGCTAAATGCCTTTTGCAATAATACAATGTCCGATTTTCTTGGTATCAGAATCACCGAAATTGCACCGGACTTTGTGAAAGCAGAAATGCCGGTTAACGAAAAAACCATGCACCCTTTCAAAATGATGCATGGCGGAGCATCTTTTGTGTTGGCTGAACATGTTGGCAGCGTAGCATCAAATTTGGTTATGGATAGAAATTCATTTTTTGCTTTTGGGCAAAATCTAACCGGAAGCCATATTAAACCGGCTAAAAAAGGAGAAAAAGTCTTCGGATATGCCTATGCCCTTCATATTGGCAGCACCAGCCATGTTTGGGAAATCAAAATTAGAAATACTCAAGGCGATTTACTTTTCTCAGGACAGCTAACCATGGCCATCAGGCCTATAAAGAATAATGGATAATTCGGCTAAAGCATGTTACAGAATCCCCTTTGGTGAGCTAAAGTTCTTTGAAGGACTTGAAGAATCTTCTTTTTCTTTTTCAAATAATAAACAAGGTTATATCATTTCTGATTTTGAAGGTAAAAAATATCAGTTTATACCTTCGAATATTGAAGCTCAAACAATCCGATTTTCAAATAATCACAATGCCAAAGTTGAAATTCCTCAAAGCACTTCCAAGGATGCATTTATTAAATATGTTGCAGGAATACAGTTCCAAATAAAAACAGGAAAATTAGACAAGGTCGTTGCAAGTCGTTGCAAACAAATTGAATTACCGGAAAATTTTGACATCAACAAACTGATTTATTTGCTATGTACTAATTATGAAAATGCCTACATATCTGCATATCAGGGACAGAATGGAACCTATATTTCTGCTTCTCCTGAATTGTTATTAAAGAAAGATAATGAAGGGAATGCAGAAACGGTTGCATTGGCGGGTACCTCACGGTGGAAAGAAAGAGAAAACCTTGGCAGCAAGGAAAATGAAGAACAGGGCTTGATTGTCAGACACATACAAGAGCTATTAAAAAAGTATGGAATCCAATACGAGGAGACCCATAAACAATTGTTGAGAGCAGGTCATTTGGCTCATTTAGTCAACAAATATCATTTTAACCTAAATCGTGTTGAACTCTCAAAGTTTTTATCTGACTTACACCCCACCCCTGCAGTTGGCGTTTATCCTCATAGCGCAGGAGTAAATTTTATTCTTCAAAATGAAGGTTGGGAACGTGGTTTTTATTCGGGGATGTCAGGTATTTTGAACGCTGACGGCAGTTTTAATTTATCTGTAAATCTTCGCAGCATAAGCATTCATGGGCGCAAAGCAATATTGCATGCAGGAGCCGGAATTACTCAAGATAGTATTCCTGAAAAAGAATGGTTAGAAACAGAGGAGAAAATGAAAACCATAGAAAATTTGATTTAAAAGAGCATATTCAGATGGACAAAAAAATAATAGGGATTATGGGTGCAATGCCTGAGGAAATCAGCGGTATTGTACATTTATTGTCAAACAAAGATGAAAAAGAAATTGGAGGCAGAAAGTATTATAGCGGATTGATCAACAACGTCAAAACCATTGTCGTATTTTCACGATGGGGAAAGGTCGCAGCAGCGGCAACAGTAACCACACTAATATTAGAATTTGGAATCACAGAATTAATTTTTACCGGTGTTGCCGGAGCGGTCAATCCTAATCTTAAAATTGGAGATATTGTTATCGGACATAAGCTGTTCCAGCACGATATGGATGGAAGACCTTTGATGAAACAATATGAGATTCCTTTATTAGGTGTAACTTATTTTGAATGTAAAGAAACTCAACGTTTAAATGCAGAAAAAATCATCCGGCATTTGCTTTCAAATAAGTATCTTAAAGATGTAATTCACCCCAATGAATTACAAAGATTCGGAATTCACGAGCCAAAACTCCACATAGGCGTTATAGCAAGCGGAGACAAATTCTTTGCAAACAAAAAAGACAAAGAGAGCTTACTTAATATTTTACCTTCCGTATTATGCGTTGAAATGGAGGGTGCGGCAGTTGCTCAAGTTTGCTATGAATATCAAATACCCTACACAATTATCAGAACTATTTCGGATTCTGCTGATGAAAATGCAAAATTTGATTTTTCATCATTTATTAAAAGCATTGCAAGCGTGTATTCTACAGAAATTATGAAATTGTATTTCGCTTCAATTTAATATTCATCCATTACAAAATACAATGCGATTTCAAAAATTGGTGATTGCGTGAACCGATTTTGATTTATTGCTCTTTATGAATCAGTAGTTAACAAGAGAAACAATCTTATTGGAGTAAGGCAAGATTAATTCCCTACCCTTGAGAAAATCAAGTTCTGCAATAAATGCAAATCCTGCAACAATACCGCCTTCTGTTTTAATTAATTCAGCAGCAGCCTTAGCAGTTCCGCCCGTAGCCAGCAAATCATCATGGATTAACACATTCCATTCTGGCTTCACAATGTTCGTTTGAATTTCAACCGTTGCCGAACCGTATTCCAAATCATAAGTATAGGACTTAACTTGAGCAGGTAGTTTGCCTTTCTTTCGAATCGGAATCATGGGTACACCCAATTTGTTGGCAATCAAAATACCCAAGAAGAAACCCCTGCTTTCTATGGAACAAACGGCATCTATTTTAGTTTGATTCTTGTTGTAAACGTTGATAATGCTGTCAACAGCTTGATTACAAAGTTCTGCATTTAAGAATATCGGCATAATATCTTTAAACTGTATTCCCGGTTTAGGGAAATCAGGGACATTGCGTATTACCGACTCTAATTTTTCTTTTAATCCATGAGAACTCATACAGTAAGACTTATAACTGATTTATAATAAAAAAACAGATTCTACGGTTTCAATCTTCCATACATGCGAGGAAAAGGAATTGTTTCTCTCACATGGTCAAGTTTACATATCCACGCAACCAATCTTTCCAAACCCAGACCAAACCCTGAATGAGGAACGGAGCCATATCTTCTTAGGTCTAAATACCATTCAAAAACTTCCATTGGCAGTTTATGTTCGTTGATTTTACCCATAAGAAGTTCAATATTTGTTTCTCTCTCTCCCCCTCCAACAATTTCTCCATAACCCTCCGGAGCAAGCACATCAACACCTTTAGCAAATTTATTATCTTCAGTGCGTTTGAAATAGAAAGCCTTGATTTCATGTGGCCAGTTATAAACCATTACGGGGACATCAAAAAGCCTAGTCAAAACAGTTTCATCACTACCTCCAAAATCACTTCCATATTCAAAATTTGCTGCTGACTCCATCCATTGAGGGATATTTCTTAAATCTTCTTCCAACTCTTTAATCTCGGTTTTTAAACCTGCAATTTTAGATGTGAAGTAATTGATTTGCCCCTTCTTCAATCCAGGTTTAGACATTTGGGATTCATAATCTTTGATTTGTGATTGGCATTCAGAGAGCCTGTTCTTTGCATTTTGCAAATCATTTTCCAAAACTTCTTTTGCTGTTTTGCCATTGACTGCCTTTTTTGACTTTAGTATTTCTACTGCATCAGTATAGGTAACACGGATATAGGGTTTCAGTGAATCTTTCAATTTGGTTGTATCTCTACCTAATATTTCAAATTCAGCTTGATTTTTTTCCAAAGTTTGTTTGACAACAAAGTGCAGAAATTCTTCAATTAAGTCCATGTTTTGGTCATTGTCATAAAAGGTCATTTCAGGCTCAATCATCCAAAACTCAGACAAATGTCTTCTTGTTTTTGATTTTTCTGCTCTGAATGTAGGTCCAAAAGTATAGATATTACCCAAAGCCATTGCCATTGCCTCGCCATACAATTGTCCTGACTGTGACAGATAAGCAGGCTCACCATAAAAATCTGTTTCAAATAACGTAGTAGTGCCTTCAGCTGCATTTCCGGTAAAAAGAGGTGCATCCATTTGCACAAATCCCTTTTGTTGGAAAAAATTATGAATTGAATAAATAATCGTATTCCTGATTTTCATAATTGCCCATTGTCTTTTGCTTCTAAGCCAGAGATGTCTGTTGTCCATCAAAAATTCAACACCGTGTTCTTTGTTAGTAATCGGATAATCATGGGTTAATTGAAATATTTTTAAATCATTGATATGAAGTTCATAACCTCCTATTTGTCTTTCATCTTTGACTACTTTTCCTGTGAAAGAAACAGAACTTTCCTGAGTAAGGCTTTTTGCTTTATTAAACAGTTCTTCACCAATGGTATTAAGGTCTGCGATACATTGGCAATATCCTGAACCATCTCTTAAAATAATAAACACAAGACCTTTGCTATCTCTTGTGTTTGCTACCCAACCGTTAAGAGTAACAACTTTCCCTTCATTTTGTGCTAAATCTTTAATTTGCATTGCCTATTTTTGTGATGTTAAAACGGCAGCGAAATTACAAATAGATAACTAGCTTTAAAACAACTTATTTTATGCTTAAGCAAACTCTTAGTCAGAAATTACAACAAAAGATGTCCCCTCAGCAAATTCAGTTTATGAAATTGTTACAACTGGGGACTGCCGATTTCTTGGAAAGAGTAGAACAAGAATTGCTTGACAACCCTGCACTTGAAAAAGGCGGAGAGAATGAAACAAATGATGATTTTGATAAAAATGATGATTTTGAGACCGACAACATTGACAGTACTGAAGATACTTTTGATGATGACATTTCCGACTATTTGAATGATTCTAATGATGACGGCAGTTTCAGACTTAATGAAGACTATGCAGAGGAAGAAAGAAAGGAGATACCCATTCCAACTTATCAATCTTTCTATGAATATCTTATAGAACAGGCTGATACCAATATCTACGATGAAAAGCAACTCGAACTCGCACACCATCTGATTGGCAGTCTTGAAGATGACGGTTATTTGCGCAGAGAACTCAAGGCAATCGTTAATGACCTAATGTTTACTGCGAATGTTTCTACCACAGTAGATGAGTTAGAGAAAGTATTACATGAAATCCAGAAATTTGATCCTGCGGGTGTGGGTGCAAGGGATTTAAAAGAATGTTTATTACTACAACTCAAGCGTAAAATATCTGAAAGAGAAAACAAGAAAAGCATTGAACTCGCTATCAAAATTTTGAATGAACATTTAGAAGCGTTCACAAAAAAACATTATGACAAACTCAGCAGAAGCCTCAAAATCAGCGACTCAGAACTCAAAGATGCCATATCAGAGATTACCAAACTCAATCCCAAACCGGGTCAAACCTCCAACTCTAGTTATAAAGAACAATATGTAAATCCTGATTTTACGGTGATTGACAATGAGGGTGAGTTGACAGTTTTATTAAATTCAAAAAACGCACCTGAATTGCGTTTGAGTAGAAACTATCAAGATACATTAAGAGCTTATTCTGCAAATACAGAAAACAAACAACTCAAAGAATCAGCACAATATATAAAACAAAAGATTGATGGTGCAAAATGGTTCATTGACAGTATCAAGCAAAGGCAGAATACGCTATTGTCAACAATGAGAGCCATTGTTGAAAGACAAAAAGAGTTCTTTTATGAGGGAGACGAAACCCTGCTCAAACCAATGGTGATGAAAGATATTGCAGATAAAATCGGAATGGATATTTCAACTGTATCAAGGGTCGCCAACAGCAAATATGTTGAAACCTCTTTTGGTATCTACCCTCTGAAATTCTTCTTCTCCGAAGGATTGGCTACAGACGGTGGTGAAGAAGTGTCCAACAGAGAAATAAAGACTATTCTTAAAGATGAAATTGAAAAAGAGGACAAGTCAAAACCATTGACAGATGAAGAGTTGATGGATATTCTCAACAAAAGAGGCTATAACATTGCACGTAGAACCATTGCCAAATATAGAGAACAACTCAATATCCCTGTTTCCAGAATGAGAAAGCAGTTGTAATAGATTCCATGAAAAACTTTTGGCTTTTTATATCCATCTTACTTCACCCTCTATTACTCATAAACTATTCATTTACAATACTTTTTTATTTCTTACCTTATTATAAAGCACGTTTCTACTATGAAGATATTGCTTTTTTGTTGCTCTTTATTTTCATCAACACCTTTTTACTCCCTGTACTTTTGGTATTGATAATGCAACGTTTAAAAATGATAAAAAACATTCTTCTTCACGAACAAAAAGAGAGAACACTTCCTTATTTATTAACTTCTGCACTTTGTTTTGTAACTGCTTGGCAAATCATGGATACGGATTTGGGCGAGCTGAGTTATCATTTTTTGTTTGGGGTATCATTGTTAATATTTCTAATAACCATCATTAATTTTTGGTTTAAAATCAGTTCGCATGCAGCAGCAATTTCCGGAGTTGTCGGGTTATTGCTATATACCATCATCGGGTTGAATGAAGGAATTATGATTTATTGGCTGATTGCATTTATTTTCCTTGCCGGTTTAAGCGCAACTGCACGTTTAGCCTCAGGAGCACATAGCACAAAGGAAATTTATTGGGGTTTCTTGTTGGGATTTTGTACGATTTTTCTTAGTGTTGCGCTATGACATACAGCGCAATCAAATTAGAAAAAAATAATCGTGTTGCAACCATTACTCTCAACCGTGAAGACGTATTTAATGCCTTTAATGACGAACAGAGTTATGAACTTCAAGATGCATTAAAAGAAGTAAAAAAAGATAATGAAGTCAGGGTGATAGTATTAACCGGTGCAGGCAAGGCATTTTGTTCCGGTCAGGATTTGAAAGCCATTGCTAAAAGCGAAAACCGCTCTCTGTCTGATTCTCTCTATAAAAGATACAACCCTATTATTAGAGCTATGAGAGAAATGCCAAAGCCTATTGTATGTAAACTCAACGGAGTTGCTGCCGGTGCAGGTTGCTCATTGGCTTTAGCATGTGATTTTATTGTGGCTTCTGAAAAAGCTTCTTTAATTGAAGTTTTTATCAATGTTGGATTGGTTTTGGACAGCGGTTCTTCTTATTTTTTACCCAGAATTGTTGGTAGCAATAGGGCTTTTGAACTTGCAACCATGGGAAATAAAGTTAGTGCACAACAAGCTTTGGAATGGGGTATGGTAAATAGGGTCGTACCACACGAAGAACTTGATAATGAAGTTCTTAAAATAACCGATTACTATGCAAACGCACCGACCAAAGCCATTGGTTTGATGAAAAAAATGTTAAACAAGTCCTTCCACTCTGATTTGGACACTATGCTTGAATACGAGGCTTTTTGTCAAGAAATTGCAGGAAAGTCAGAAGATTATAAAGAAGGGGTAAGCGCCTTTAATGAAAAGCGAAAAGCAGAGTTTAAGGGCGAATGAGTTTGAACAGATTTAAGAAAGCAATAAATACAAGCCTATCCCAATAAAGACCATTCCTGAGATTCTGTTAACCCACTGTATTTTCCTGTCATTCACTAATTTGCGTACGCGGGATGCAAAAATTGACAACAATGATTCTGTAATAAAAATTGCAAAAACAGAACTAGCAAAAAAGAGTATCTTTTCGGATATTTCATAATGAAATTTTGCAGTGAGCATCACAGAAATTGATAGCCAAACAAAAAAATTAACGGGATTAATTACATTGAGAAATATACCTTTTCCTACAAAAAAAAGATTTCCTATGATTGAGCCGGAATAATCCTTGAGTCCATCCCGTGTTTTGCTTATCTTCAAAAATTGAACTATCCCAAACACTATGAGTAATAATGCTCCAACTATTGTCACCCATTTTGAATAATTTTCTAAAAAACCAATGAAAGAGTTACTCCAGAGGACAAGTGAAATCAATATAATATCACTGAATACTACGCCTGCAGCAATCAACATACCTTTTTTATAACCGAATACAACAGAATTTTGTATCAAAGCAAAAAAAACAGTTCCGAGCGTGAGGCTAAGACCAATGCCTGTAATAAATCCTTCAATAATTGGCAGCAGAAAATTCACGGGTTGCAAAGAAAGTCAAAATCGGGCTTCAAATTTGCACAACAGGTTGATAAATGAAGCAATAGGATAACTTCCAAAATCGTTTTTTTACAACACTAAATATAAAATACACCCATGAGAAACTTGCTATTTCTTGTCTTAATACTTGTATTTCTTAGCCCCTACAAGATAGTTGCACAATTTTCAGGAACTTGGACATCTGTTGAAAATATAGGTAAAAGAGACCGACCAAATAAAATTTTAATCAGCTCAGAAATCGATTATGTTACGCTTCAAAAGAAGCCAAAGTATCTTTTTGAAACATATTCTGTTAAAATAGACAATATGCAATCTCCTAAGAGAATTTTCACAATGCTTAATCAATGGCAGGATATATCGGAATTGTATTTAAAAAACTCAGGGTCTATGCTTTCTGACACAGATTTTGCAAATCTCAAAAACATTGAGCACATTATCATAGAATATGAATCAGGGGATACTAACTATCTAGAAAATATTTATAAAATCCCAAATCTCGAAAAAATAACTCTAATATTCAAGGAAGTGCCAAAAACATGGGATTTCTTATATTTCTATAAGAATATTACAAGCCTTCACATTTATGGGAACTTCCTTTCTGAATCATTTTATGATATTGTTGAAACATTAATACATTTTCCTCATCTCACAGAATTGGGCTTAAGTATAGATTATGCTACAGACTTACCCAAAAACTTGAACCTGTTAGGAGAACTTCAAATATTAAAACTATATGACAATCTAACCCGAATCAATTACAACCATCAAGCCCAAGTGCAACCTGAGCGATTCAATATTAACGGTGTACTAGGGAATGACCGTCCTGTATCGTTCTCAGTGTTATTTTATTCTGAAGATTATGGACTGACTGTCAGAGAGAGTCATTGGATAGAATCAATATGGAGCGGGAAACGCGATATATTCAACCCTTCTGTTGACGCATTTGCAAGTAATAAGGGAACTCGCAATTTGTACATTTTGAAACCCAAACCTCTTTTCCCTTCCGATATCAATATTTCAACACTTCTTGAATATCTTTATCCTCGTTCAGAAACATTTACAATCAATACAACAGAAAATTCAATCATTCATACTGAATCAGGGTGCAATTTATTTGTTCCTGCAGGAAGTCTTGTAAGAAAAGACGGGGCGGTTTATTCAGGGAAAGCATTTGTTTCCATACGTTATATGGATGATCTTATTAATTCTGCATTCAGAGGACTTGACATGAGAGTAACTAAATATAGAGAAAGTCCGCTCTACCGTTCAGATGTGATGATTGAAATTGAGATATCAGATGGCGTTTTTCCTCTTCAATTTTCGGGAAATATGAATATTAGGCTTGACATGCCAATCAGCGACACGAGTTCTTCATTTTATTTTTATGATGTTGAATCAAAAGGATTCTTGGATTATGAGCTATATAAATCAGCCTTCTATGGCGGCTCAGAAACTGTGCAAACACCTATCAGATATGATGAATGGCTTAGAAATGACTTAGCCAAACATCATTATATGCTTGATTCACGCTCATTTGAAGATAGATTTAGAAATCCCGATACCTATTTTTTATTTGACGAGGGAGATAAATATGAGCGATATTTTAAATCAGGTAAATTTTATACAACAAAGGAATATCAATGGGAAAAGAATAAAAATACAGAGAAATCAAGCATTAAAATATCTGAAGGCAAAAACCTATTAAAGATTTCCAAATTTAGTCCCAAAATCAAAGCAAAAGGAGATATGTTTCTGCAGATTAATGACAAGATGAATTTATTTTATGAACTAAAAACTTTGAGAAACGTTTTGTTCAAATTTGCTGACACACTTAGCAACAAGGAGTTTAATGCTGCATATACTAGAAATAAAAGATACTCTGATTTCAGGGTCGAGAAAGATAGAGAAAATGGAAAATGGCAGATTGTTCTAAAGAGTGATGAAGGATATAAGATAATTGATGTTGAACCAAAATTTTATAGAAAGAATGGAAAACCATACTCTGAAAAGAAAAGCAATTTAATATTCTCAAAATTCAATAAGATGCGATCACAGAGAAGTGATGCATTTGAAAATTTCATCAAACAACGTTTGGACGATTACAGCAAATTTTATCAGACACGTCAAAATTCATGGGAGCGCAAAGGAAACTTCAAAACAGTTTTTATAAAAAGCACAGGAGTATATGGATTTATGAGCATAGATGAAAATCAGCCTGAAAGAATAACCTGTTTTATAAACTACCTTGATAACAACGGAATTCCTATTGATGTGAAATATTTGTTTCTAATTGATAAGTCAAACAGAAATGTATATCAGTTTTTCAAAGGCAATACCTCTATTAACCTTGCAAGTACAAGTCTTATCTTATGTGCTGATTATAAAGGACAACTACATTATATTGATGGAGATGCCCTGCGAACATACGGTTTGAGTGATGGAAGTATTTACTTTTTACGTTTAAATTCACTTGCACATCCTCCAAGGAGTATAGAGGATTTTAAAAGATATATTAAGTATGACAAAATCAAATAATCAATGATTTTATTAACCACCAATACGATTAATCCCCTTGTTTTTCCAATAATTCTTGCATTGTATTTCCTGATATTAATTATAGTCGGGAAAATTACGGAAGGCAATAGCGACAACTCAACATTTTTCAGAGGAAACAGAAGTTCTCCTTGGTTCTTAGTGGCTTTTGGTATGATTGGGGCATCTCTTTCGGGTGTAACATTTCTTTCTATTCCCGGAGCTGTAGGAAAAGATAGCTTTTCATACATGCAAATGGTGCTTGGTTATTTTCTTGGCTATCAGGTAATTGCAAGAGTTTTGCTGCCTATTTATTACAAATTAGACCTCACCTCAATTTATACCTATTTACAAAAAAGATTTGGGAATGTTGCCTACAAGACCGGTGCTGCTTATTTTTTGCTTTCAAGGTCTATAGGAAATGCGCTGAGATTATTTTTAGCAGCTGTGGTAATGCAAACTTTTATTTTTGACAATCTTCATATCCCTTTTGAAATTACAGTCTTTATCACCATTGCTCTCATTTGGTTGTATTCATTCAAAGGCGGAATCAGGACTATAGTTTATACTGACACTTTGCAAACAGCTTTTATGTTGATTGCATTGGCTATTTCCATCATTTATATCTGGAATCAGTTGGGAATGAACAGCGAAATTTCTGTATGGCAACAACTTCAAAATTCTCATTATTCAAAGTTCTTTGAGTGGAACTCATCTCAAAAGAATTTCTTTTGGAAACATTTTTTTGGAGGAATGTTTATTACCATAGTAATGACAGGCCTTGACCAAGATATGATGCAAAAAAATCTAACCTGTCGAAGTCTTAAAGATGCAAAGAAAAACATGTATTGGATGAGTTCTCTTCTGATCCCTGTCAACTTTCTGTTTGTAATGCTTGGCGGATTGCTTTATTTGTATGGCACTCAGTCCGGAATTATTATTGAAAATTTCACCAATCCTCAACTCATGTCACAAGGCAAACATTTGACTTATGTTTTTGCAAATGGTTCTACTGAATACATTAAAACAGACCAATTATTTCCATTATTGGCTGCAAACAATCTGCCTGCAATAGCTTCCATTTTCTTCTTTATTGGCTTAATTGCAGCAGCTTATTCCACCGCAGATTCTTCACTGACAGCACTCACCACTTCATTTTGTGTTGATTTTCTCGGTTTTTCAGAAAATAAAGGTTCAAAAAAGGCTCGGATGATGGTTCATATTGGAGTTTCCGTTCTCACATATATTATTATCATCATCTTCAAAGCACTGAACAATGATGCGGTTATCAACGAACTTTTCAAGATTGCAGGTTATACTTACGGGCCATTATTGGGGATGTTTGCATTTGGGCTGTTTACCAAAATTAGTGTAAAAGACAAATTGATTCCGGTGGTGTGTATCCTCTCTCCTATCCTTTGTTATTTCTTAGACACCAACAGCCGTATGCTCTTTAATGGTTATTCTTTTGGATTTGAGATTTTGATAGTGAATGGCTTTATTACCTTTTTGGGTCTTTTATTATTGAAAAATCGCGGAGCTGAGCCGGTTTTGGTAAACTCTTAGAAGCGTTTACCTTCTACCAAGTATTTACTCACATATTCCATTGCTCCTTCTCTAAGACTTGTAAACGGTTGAGAGTAACCTGTTTGGTGCAATTTAGCCATGTTGGCACAAGTATAATACTGATACTTATCTCTTATATCAATGGGCGTTGGAATAAATTCAATTTGATGTGGTTTGTTTAAAGCGTCAAAAACAGACTGAGCCAACTCTAAGAAAGTTCCGGTTTTCCCTGTTCCCAAATTATACAATCCTGAATGTTTGCGCTGTTCCATCATATATATCAAAACATTCAATACATCTTTTACATAAACAAAATCTCTTTCCTGCTCACCGTCTTTAAAATTAGGATTGTGGCTCTGAAATAATTTTACTTTACCTGTTTCTTTGATTTGATTAAAAGCATGTAAAATCACGCTTGCCATTCTTCCTTTGTGGTATTCATTTGGCCCGTAAACATTAAAAAACTTAAATCCTGCCCAAAATGGCGGTGTTTTTGTTTGCTTAATCATCCATTTATCAAACTCATTCTTTGAAACACCATAAGGATTCAAAGGAGTAAGTTCTTCGGGTGAGGTATAATCATCAAATCCTTTTTCTCCCATTCCATAAGTGGCGGCAGAGGATGCATATATCAAAGGGATTGAAAATTCGCTACAAATAGTCCATACCTCCTTGGTATAATTGAGGTTTAATCTATTGAGCAAATCCATATCAAATTCTGCTGTATTTGTTCTCGCACCAATATGAAAAACAAACTGAACCAATTGTTGATTCTCTCTCAGCCAATCAGGAAAAACATTGCGTTCTACACGTTTAACATCGGAAACTGCAAGCAGATTAGGTTCTTTATCCGGGAAAGAAAAATCATCAACTGCCACAAGGTCTGTGTAGCCTCTGCGCTGAAGTTCGGTTATCAAACAACTTCCTATAAATCCTGCTGCTCCTGTAACAATTATCATCTATTGTGTTTGGATTTTAAGTTGGGCAAAAGTATAATATTTACGCTGAATGTAATAATGTGCCTTAGAGAGTTATTCCCTAACTATTTTTTTATTATCGTAATTGTCAAAAGAGGTAAAAGGTATTTCGCTTTCTTTCCCATCATTTTCCCGATAATATTCAGTATAGTCCAAAGAAAATTCTTAAAAGTGTTTTGTTGTTGATTATTAAAGCCAATTGAGCCATACAAGCATATAAATCCGGATTTATTACAATACCTATTCATTTCATTTTCTGAGACCAAATGTTCTGACCAATTACCGGTGTTGGGGTCGCAGGTATTTGTAGGATGAGCAATGGGCTTAGGTTCAACCTTTGTAATCAAGTATTCATCTGTGATTTTTTTCATATCAACGAAGTTCTTGCCTCGTGTAAGATAGGCTAATCGCTCAATTTCATAGTTGCTAAGCAATTTTTCAAAATTCTCTTTCAGCCAAATCCTTCTAATCTCTTTGTATGCACGATAGTCATCCATAGGCTTTGCACCTTTAATCGGAGGATGGTATTCATTTTCATTTCTAAGCTGAATTGCCATCAAACGCTTGCGAATTACCGGATTATATGGATTTGCTCCCGTAACATGAATTTGAATTAGATTGGGATTCAATTGCTGACATTCATCAAAAAACTCACTTAAAGAGTATATATGCTCTATTACATCCGTACTTAATAAAGCATTCGGAGTAAAATCCAACTTTTTAATATCTCCCACAATATATCGGTCTGACTTTAGTTCCAATTGCTCCGCAATCTTTTGTGCATCTATGGAGGATTGCTCAAAAATATCGAGATAAATGACATTACCCACTCCTATCCATTTGGCATAGCTGGACATCAAGCCGGTTCCTCCACCGTAATCAACAACCGACAGTTTATCAATAGAATCCGTGCTGTGTTTTAGAAGTTCGCTAAAAACAGACTCAAAAATCTTAACTCTATAAGGTAATTCATTCATCAAGCGGGTCAAATATTCTCTGCTGTAATCTGAAATATCAGGTATCACAGATAGTTTTTTTCTCAGATGTTCTATAAACCCTTTGCTATTCATTAGTCTTTACATTCCATCAAGAGTAATATTCCTCGATCAAAGGTAATTTCTACCAATCCTGATTCTTTAACCTTATTGCTGGACCCAAATCTACCTCCCGGTTCCAGAACACCTTGATAAATCTCATATTGCAGGTTGCGAGTGTTAATATTGGCAACTGCATTGAGCGGAATAAGAGAAAGATTTTCACCGGCTTGAAAATATTTTTTAAAAGGACTTTTAATAGGATAAATCACAGAATGGTCATCAATCATTTTGAGCGTAATATCATTTCTGAATTTAGCCATCACATTGAGATTGCTCATAAAATGGTCAGCCCTGGCTCCTGTAGCCCAAAGCAGATTAGCTGCCTCTGTTTTTCTTTCCAAAAGCAATTCAATACCTTTTTGTAAATCCGTTTTTTCTTGATCCGGAGTATGAATAATTTCCGCAGGAAAAGGCAAATCAGGTGTTGTGGTTCCCAAACTGTCAAAATCTCCAAGAAGAATATCAAAACGGATTTTGCGTTCCATTGCCTTAAAATACGCACCATCCAAAACCATTATGGATGGGCTCCACGCCACCAACTGATTGAGTAATTCAATACTGCAAGGCATCCCGTTTGCTAATACCAATGCCGGCTCCTGACCTTCTTTTACAAAATGATGTGAAGACATCGGTACAAAATTCAGCTATTTTGGCAAAAACACAAGGGATTTGATTGCTTTTATCAGATTAACAGAGTTCCTGATTTTATGAAATTACAATTTATATTAGGATTGCTTCACGAATAACTAGTTTTTTGACTTAGCTATCAAAATACCAAACCAAGTCCATGCAGCAACAAACATAGCACCTCCAACAGGAGCAAGAATACCAAGAAAAGAAAGGGTAATTCCATTTATTTTAAGAAAGAAATAAATCAAAAGATTCACGGAAAAGAAAAGCAACCCCAACAACATTAAGAGCAAGGGCGTTTTGGCGTAAATTGAGAAAAATTGAGAAACAATAACCATTAAGAAAATACCCAGACTGCCTAACATCAGATGTCTTGTTGCAGCAGAAAACACTCTGTTATTATTGGTATCTTCCAATACTTCCTTGAGAGCGTGTGCACCCAAAGCGGTAAGAATAACAAAGACAGCCAAACCAAGAGATGCAATTACCAATGCAACTTTCTGAAACTGTGAATATTTATTTGAAATCTCATTCATCTGTAGAATTACTTTTGCGCAAATTTAATGAACTAATGAGATTAAGAACAACCTTATTTATTTTAACATTTAGCAGTGCAAGTTTATCAGCACAAAATTGGACGGGAATCAATCAAAGTAACTATAATGGCGCAAATGCCTTTTATTACAATACCGCAATGGCTACTTCAAGCCCATTTATGGTAAGCGCAAACGGATTTGCTATGGGTATGAATTTTGATAACAATTATTTGACTTATAAACTCCCTTTTACTATGTCCCAATGGGTAAGAGGCACTGTGCCAAGCAGATATAAGGACTCCGAAGGCAGGGTAGCGTTTCAAAGCGATTGGTTTGAGGAAACGCTTGATGGAAAGGTTAAAAACTTTGATTTTAATATAGAAAACAGAGGTCCCGGTGCTATGTATAATTATGACCGCAAATTTGCTTTCGGTTTTTTTTCTCGTACCCGAATCGGACTACAGGGATTTGGAATCAGTGAGGATTTGGCCAGAATATTCAGATATGGGTTAGACAGTTCTAAGAGTGTAATATTTGACCCGCCAAATGAGATAAAATTTGGAGACGAAATTTCTGATAATTCATTTTCAGTAAATATCAACTCATTTTCTGAAATAGGAATAGGAGGAGCAGCAGCTATTATTAACTCTCAATATATAAAATTTAGTGTTGGTGCTAATGTAAAATATCTCATGGGAATGGGCACCGGATATGTTAAAAATAATGGCACTACATTTAAAGTCAGTGGATATGATTCAATTAATTTTGGCAAAATGGACTTTGAATACGGTTATGTACAACCGGATTTTTTCTCTAATCTTAATTCTATAAACTATATGAATGGGAAGCCCGCAGGCAGTGGTTTCGGATTTGATTTATCCGCCTATGTTGAATTAAAAAAACCGAATCATAAAATAGGAAGTTATGTTGAAATTCCGGATGTTGAGTACTTTTTCAGAGGGGGTATTTCACTACAAGATATCGGTAGTATTAAATATACCGAAGGTGTAATTGCAAGAAGTATTCAGAATAGCTCTCCAAAAACTTGGGTTCCGGGTATAGAATTTGCGCAAGCATGGTCAACCGGTTTAGGAGGAGGTATGCACTATATGGATAGTTTAACAAGAACAATGTTCCAAGTAACAGAAATAAATGAAATTACGGCCACTCTTCCAACAACATTAATGTTACATGGTGACTTAAAGATTATTTCAAAATTCTATATTGGAGCTCAAATTATTCAAAGTTTGAGAGGCAGGCAATCTGTTAGTTTCAGAAAACCATCTTCCATAACACTTGTTCCCAGATTTGAAATTAAAGGCGTTGAGGTTTCTGTTCCTATGTCATTGTATAACGATTATAAAAATGCCAATTTAGGTGCTTTCCTCAGATTAGGCCCTTTCTTCTTTGGTACTGATAACCTAGTTACATCAATCAGCCGGTCATCATTCAAAGGATTTAACTACTATTTCGGGATTTCATATGGTTTTGGAAATTCAAAAATGGAAGATAGAAAATAGTTTTTTGCAAGCATTGTTAAAGAAAGTGGAAATTTATTTTAGGTTGTGAGTAACATTTATATGAAAGAACGCTTTGTCCTATAGCTTTGCAAAAGTGAAATTTGACAAATCATTTTGGCTCAAATACCGCTATCTCCTTATTCTGGGTGCATTTGGTATTTGGATAACCTTTTTCGATTCAAACAGCCTTATTTCTTTAGCAAAAATTGCAAAAGAAGTACGTGCTTTAAAGAAAGAAAACTCGTTTTATAAGACTGAAATAGAAAATGCAAAACAACAACGTGAATATTTATTCTCTAACCCAATTAATCTTGAGAAGTTTGCCAGAGAAAAATACTTGATGAAGAAGGACGATGAAGACGTTTTTATTATTGTAGAAGAAAATAAAAAATAACCCTTTTGCAATCCTAAATAAGGCTCGATAATTAGAGCTGATTATTTCTTCTTCCCGGCAAACATCATTAAGTATGCTTTAATAAACTCATCAATTTCACCATCCATAACCGCTTGAATATCAGATGTTTCTTCTTGAGTACGCACATCTTTAACTAACTTATATGGATGAAAAACGTAATTTCTGATTTGCGAACCCCATTCAATCTTTAGTTTAGAATCTTCTATAGCTTGTTTGGCTTCATTTCGTTTTCTCAATTCCATTTCATAAAGTTGAGATTTAAGCATTTGCATAGCAAGTTCTCTGTTTTCCAACTGAGAGCGTGCTTGTTGACACACCACAACAATTCCTGTAGGTTTGTGCGTGATTTGAACTTTTGTCTCGACTTTATTTACATTTTGACCACCTGCCCCACCCGAACGTGATGTTTGCAGTTCGATTTCACTGTCTTTTATTTCTATATTGATATTTTCATCAACCAAAGGATATGCATAAACGGACGCAAATGAAGTATGCCTTCGAGCATTGGAATCAAATGGAGATATACGCACCATACGATGCACTCCATTTTCACTTTTCAAAAATCCATACGGGAAATCACCTTCAAACTTCAAAGTGGCGGATTTAATCCCGGCAACCTCCCCTTGTTGTTTATCCATTTCAATAACTTTCATCTTGTGATTTTCACCCCACATAATATACATTCTCATCAGCATTTCTGCCCAATCACAACTTTCGGTTCCACCGGCTCCGGAATTAATGGTCAAGATGGCAGGAAGAGTGTCTTCTTCATTCTGCAACATATTTTTGAGTTCTAAAGACTCTACCAAAGTTTTTGCTTTATGATAAGCACTATCTAACTCTTCGGTTGTCATTTCTCCTGCCTCAACAAACTCATTCATTACCTCAAGGTCATTCACTGCATTTTCGACTTCTGCATAAGCATCTGTCCATATTTTTTTATCGCGAATAATCTTAAGATGCTTCTCAGCCTTGGTAGGATCGTCCCAAAATTTTGGGTCTAAGGTTTGGCTTTCTTCATCTGCAATCAGTGCTAACTTCTCCTCGATGTTAAAGATACCTCC
The DNA here is from genome assembly GCA_024103355.1 of Bacteroidota bacterium. Lineage (GTDB taxonomy): Bacteria > Bacteroidota > Bacteroidia > NS11-12g > UBA955 > JALOAG01. The sequence continues at coordinate 29,833 of JAGFIU010000002.1, read as the reverse complement.
TCAAGGCCTCTTGTCTGCCCTTCAAATCTTTAAATTGCTCTGTATTCATGTTTTTTTGAGTGTGCAAAGATACTTTTACTTTCCATAAATTTGCAATGCTTTATGTGGCATAACTGTTGCAAAAAAATATTTATGAACTATCAAATGGTATTACTCCGAATCGGATTTATGAGTTTTTTGTTATTATTCACTTCTAAAGCCCACACACAGAATACTGACAGTACAAGTAAATCAAAAAGAATAAAACCGGATTCTGTCAGTATTCCCATCACACCTCACGATACTATTATTGTTAGAAACCACAAACCCGATGCTGTAAAAATAGGATATGAAGTAGTTGACGGAGATACCATACCTGTTTATCTGTATAATGACGTTTATCTTCAATCACTGCAAAGTCCCGAAGAAATCAAGAGATACAAAAAACTTGTAAGGGATGTTAAAGTTGCCCTACCCTATGCTAAATTAGCTGCTTTTAGGCTTCAGATGATGGAAGACAATCTGAGCATGATAAAATCAAAACGCGCTCGAAAAAAATACATTAGTGAATGTGAAAAGGCGGTTAAAGAAGAATTTATGTCAGATTTAAAGAATTTAACTGTTACTCAAGGAAAAATTCTCTTGAAATTAATTCACAGAGAAACTGGAAAAACTACCTGGGAAATACTAAAAACCTATTCAGGCACTTTAGAACCTTTGTTTTGGAACACTATGGCTAATCTATACGGAGCTTCAACAAAAGAAACATTTGACCCTGTTGTTGATAGAGAAATTGAAGAAATAATTAAAAAACTTGAACTTGAATAATCAAAAAATACACCTACTTGCATTTGCAGCCCACCCAGATGATGTTGAGCTTTCTGCCGGAGGAACACTCTTAAAGCACAAATCTCTTGGATATACAACCGGCATTATTGACCTCACTCGTGGTGAGTTGGGAACACGCGGAACTTCAGAAACCAGAAAACAAGAATCAGAAGATTCATCAAAGATTTTAGGAATTGATATTCGTGAGAACTTAGGGATGGATGATGGCTTCTTTGAGGAAACAAAAGAGAATTTGCTGAAAATCATTTACGCTATTCGCAAATATCAACCGGAAATCGTCCTTGCCAATGCGCTGTCTGATAGGCATCCTGACCATGGAAATGGGGCACATATTGTTGCTCGCGCATGTTTTTTGTCCGGATTATCAAAAATTATAACTACCCATCAAGGTGAATCACAACAAGTTTGGCGACCCAAACATATTTTTCACTATATCCAAGACCATTTTATGAAACCTGATTTTGTGATTGATGTAACCGCATGGCATGAGCAAAAAATGAAAGCAATATCTGCATTCAAAACTCAATTTTATAACCCGGAATCCAAAGAGCCTTCAACACCTATCTCCGGCAAAGAATTTTGGGATTTATTATACGGTAAGGCACAGTTAATGGGAAGGTATATCGGGTGTACCTATGGAGAAGGATTTATAGCTGCTTCTCCCTTTGAGATTGAAGAATTAAAATAAAAAACGGATTGAAATTTCTTTCAATCCGTTTATATTCAATCAACTAATAATTATTTCACAACAATTAAGCGTTGTACCTGAATACTCTCACCTTCAGAAACAAGTTTTACCAAGTAGGTACCTGGAGATAATTCTTGCAAATTAACAACAACAGCACCATTCACATTATCAGTCTGTACTTCAATTAGTTTTCTACCTGTCATATCGGTTATTTCAAATTGAGGATAAGAACCATTGGTAACATTGTAGAAGATAGTAACATCAGAATTGGCAGGATTTGGAGCTAATTTCATGCTAGCATATTGTATTCCGGCAAGATTTACTCCAAGATAATCACACGGTGGCAAATACATACACACTTCAGCAATACAATTATTTCCTTTTTGATCAGTCAAAATAATCTTGAAACAGATGAATGTATCTTGAGGCAAATTATCAGTAAATCCAACCTTAATATTTTGAATTCCCGGAGCAATTGGGTTGGGAACTACGCTTGCAAAGGTGCCGGCACCAATAGGAAGAATTGTAACAGTTGCATTGCTACCAAATGGATTATTAATTGTCAAATCTAATTCATATGTTGAAATACCTCCTTCGTGAAGCAAACACTTTGCACAATTATTATAAGTCTCAAATTGGCAAGGGGCCTTACATGGCTGATGTTTGATCACCAAAGAATCTCTACAGGATTTGTTGGTTTTGGGGTCATAGAAACTGAAGTAGAATGTTGTATGATTCGCGTATGGAGGTAAATCTGTATAGGTGAAACAAAAGACCTGAGAGCCCGGATTAAGTGTGAATGAATTAGGAACTACAGTTCCGGAAATTGTATTAACTGAAAAAACAGAACCTGAGTTTCCTCCCCAATTTACATTCACACATGCATAATATTGTGGATTCCCATTAGCATCAAAACCAACGCAGTCAAACTTTTCAAACTTTACTTCCTCCTTACAAGGGACTAATTCACAATTGGGCAGCTCAATACATGCAAAAGTATCACATACAATATCCCTAAATTTCTGAATAAGCTTAAAACAAGCAACACCGGATGGAGATGATGGAATGTAAGTAAATGAGAATGTACTTATGCCCAAACTAGGCATAGTTATCGGCATAATTCCTGAAATTGTACCTGAGCTTGGAATCACATTAACAGTTGCGCCCGGTGCAAGGTTATTATTGACAGATAATGTAATAATATATGTCTGCATACCATTATCTGCAGAAACTTCCCCACAGATAACAGAGTATCCCAAATCCCACTTACACTTTCCACACTCTACAAATGAAATATCTGCTACTTTTGACAATGCTTTACAACCCCAACTTGTTGTTACTTCAACTTGGTAACTACCAGATTGATAGAGAGGTATGTGTAATGTGTCATAGATTGCACCTAAAATTGGATTTCCGTTATAATACCATTGGTAATATTGATATCCTTTAGGTGCGTACCAAACCAATTCTTTTATTGTATCACAAATCTCATAACATCCTGATTGATATCCACAGAAATCAGGTAGTGGATGAACAGTAGCAGAAGCAGAGGCTTTACAACCAAATGAATCAACAACAGTGTAGACATATTGGTCTGGGATAGTTGTATTTAGAGTATCATTACTCCACCCATTGTTCCAAAATACATTGACTATATCGGGGGAGTTTGAGTATCCTATGAGTTGGTTCATTTGCCCTTCACATAAATTGCCTGTCGTAAGAATTGATGCGCTTGGTTGGGGGTGAACCATCATCATCAACGTATCAGAACCTATACATCCTGTAGGACCATAAACCGTAACAATAAGTGTCTTATTACCGGAGGAATTATAAAACAGATTAATTGAATTTTGTCCCACAATATTAATATTGTCCGGTAATAGTTGCCATTTGATAACATATCCTCCTGAAGTAGGGTAATTTACAGTATGTTGCGAATAGGAATATTTACATATATCCTCGCTACCACTGATCTCAGGTTTTGGAACAGGATTCACCATTACATTGATTGGTGATGTTTTAAACATACATCCTTTACTATCACTTATATCAACATAATAACTTCCTGTATATTTTGCCCAAATACTTGGTGTACTTGAGATTGATGACCATAAATATTGATATGGAGGATACCCCCCGGAAGGAATTACTGAATAAAATATACTATCACCTTCGCAAATTGTACTATCTGACGGAACAATCATACCACTTAGTGTATTCGGCATTACAACTACTTTTTTGGCAATTGAATCATAACAGCCATAATTATTTGAAACTGCGAGCGATGTAAAATAAATACCTGCTATAGAATATGTTCTATTGGGATTATTGATAAGAGAGGTAGCTCCATCTCCAAAGTACCATTTGAATTGTGTATATCCAGTGGAATTATTAATAAAAGAAACTGGTGTACCTTGGCAAACAGAATCCGCGAGGGTAAATAATGCTTGTGGCAACGAAGGAATAATAATGTTTTTAGTCTTTACACATGTTCCATTTACCATGAGGGTTACAATATAAGAACCGGATGGTAACCCGAAAGTAGGATTGGCAAGTGAACTTGTATATCCACCCGGAGATATTGTCCAACTATATGAGGGTATCGGGAGGGTTGATAACCGTTTAGTGTTATTAATGAATTTTACATTAAAACTACTTCCTGAACAGTATAATGAATCAAAGAAATCAGGAATATACTCAATCGTATCGACCTTCATTTCACATATTTTACAATAACCGGTTCCGGTTAGATTGGGGACATCAACACAAAATTCAACTCTATAAAATCCAGGCTCACTAAAAGTATGGGAAACATTTGCTCCACTTGCAAAATTATTGGTACTAAATGGATCATCAAAATTCCATGTTGGGTTGGTTGCACCCGAGGTATAGTTTCCACTAAAACTATCTTTTTCACATTGAACATTGACAATATTGAAAGAATTGGTATAGCCCGGATTTGGGGTACAGCTGTAGCAAGAGGTGTCAATTATTATACTATTACTTGTGTTCTGGCATCCAAACGAGTTGGTTCCTACGACATAATACTCACCCAAATTACTTGATGAATATGAGATACCTGAACTAAGAAAATTAGAAGGAACGCTATACCAAGAATACGAGGTACCCGTAACTGGTGCTGCAACATACATATTTACGGCTCCAATGGGACCACAAAAGACATTTGGATCTGGAGTTGATATTGTAACATTAGGCTCCGGATATATCATAATACTATTTGTCGTGCTGGCACTACCTGAACATGTACCTCCATAAGTTACTGTAAGTGTAACCAAATAACTTCCGGAAGAATCTGTATAGGTATGAGAAGTTGTAGCGCCACTACCCGTTGTACCATCTCCAAAATCCCAACTATACGAGGTAGCTAATGTGGGAGAAGCCATAGTAACTGATGTTCCTTGGCATGCTGATATAGGGATTGTCATCAATGGAGCAGGAGGTGCGGTAATCAAAACATTAATAGAACTTGAAACTGTTTGACCACAAACTGTTCTTGAAAGGGTTAGAGTAGCATTACCTATATAGTTATTCCATTCAACACCAATTGAAGATGAACCTTGTCCTGATACAATACTCCCTGCAATTGAAGGAGAAATACTCCAAACGAAATCATCACCAGGGTCATTAACATTATAACCAATCGAAGTGTTTGAACATACAGAAGTCAAACCATTGATTATAGATGCTTGGAGCGGAGTAATACTAGTTATTGTGTCACTCAAAGCTAATGACTTACAACCACTAAACGGGTCTATTTGATATGCATTAAGAATGTACGGACCGGAACTTCCCCACATAACACTTATAGTATTACCTCCCATTGAAGTAGGAGTACCATTCTGAACACTCCACACAATAGCATAGTTGGAAGAGGATGGAAAAGCAAGATATGTATAAGGGCGATTTGGACAAACAGAGCCTGGACCTTTGATAGAATCAGGTGGAGGCGGAGCAGCATTTACTTTAATTGAAAGTAATTGAGGTTCATTACAATATTGACCACTAAGGCTGGTTGCATAGATTGTGAACACACCTGCACCAATACTCCAACTTGGTATATACAATGGGGTATTGCCCGGATTATTTGTTAAATACACTAATGAATTGCTCACATCATAAATAGACCATTGAATATTCCCGGATATTGGTGGATATGCATTAATAGTAAGGGGATCGTTTTCACATAATTGAATATTACCAAATAATTGCAATTTTGGACGGGCAACAACCTTCAAACTTGCACTACCACCACAACTTAGCCCCGTTGTACTTCCGGGAATATGATGATAATAATCAATGGTTATTATTCCAGAATCAAATGTGTAGTTATACTCTACAGTAATCTCATGACTATTTATTGTATCACCTGAAAGTAAATTGACACCTGTTGGAAGATGCCATTGAATACTATCGATGGGAATATTACAATCGATTGAATACGAAACAGTTTCACCTTTACAAACAACGGATGGTCCAGATATTTGGGCAACGGGAGAAATGATGGGAACAAATACAGATGTTGGGCTTGGACAAACGCCTCCACAACCGGGAGTATTTAATGTAATAATCCCCGGATTTGCAGCTCCCCACTGAATAGTAACCGATGATTGTGTGCTATCTCCTACTATGGTTCCATCAGAAGCCGACCATTGAAATGTTGGACATGAAGCATTTGTGTGATAGGTTACAGCATTATCAGGACAGACTGTACTTATGCAAAATATTTCAGGTCCGGGCATACTATCCACTTTCACTACTATTGAGAAAGTATCTTTACACCTACATTCATTCTGAACGACAAATTGTACATTATAGGTTCCGGCAACCGCATATGAATGACTAGCATTAGGGGCTGGAGCATTTTGAATGGTACTAGTATTGTCACCCCAAATCCATTCATAAGTGTAAAGAGGAGTGCCTTGTCCAGCACTTGATTGGTTTATAAATAATATACTCTGATTCTTACATACATATACAACTCCACTTGTAGGAGCAGGAAGTGTGGTAAACAGTGCAACGGGCTTCCCAATTACTTTAATACAAATCTCTTGCTCTCCGATACAACCAAAAGAATCAGTTTCTATAACCTTGATAGTACCTGCGCCAATCTGAGTCCAATATACATTAATTGAATTTGTCGTTGATGCTGTGTAATTGGCAGAGCCGGTAACTACCCATGCATAAGTGCTCCCTGCATGATATTCGGTACTGTAAGTTATCATGGTTGAATCACATGCTTTTAAACAAGGAAGTTCTTCTCTTTTATCCGGATTTCCGCCTTTGGGATCTACTATACCACAGCCTACTGAATAGGATGGAATAATCACCGGATGAGGTTTTGGACGTATAAAAACATTTATGAGTGATGTACAAACCACCTGATTCAGTTGATCTCTCACAATTAACGTCAACTTGCCCCAACCTGAGTTTTGCCAAGTAACTGAAATGGATGTGCCTGCACCTATCACTACTCCTCCATACGCATTCCAAGTATATGAATAAGTACCCATTGTATTGGTTGAGTATGTGCTCACCTGATTTTCACAAACAATACTATCTCCATTGATAGAACAAGATTGAGATTGTGCATTGAGCGGATTAAAGAAGAGTGCTGATATTAAGCATATTAAACTTATATTCAGGAAAAACTTTTCTTTAAGGTTAAATTGTAATAATGTATTCATAGGCTTATTCTTTTACTTTACGCAATATTACAATTTACCGGTTTACTTCCCCTACTATTGTGTATATTTATATTTTTTAAATATACACTTTATTTCAATTACTCATAAAAATCATTTAGTCGAAATCATTTCATAATCATTTGAGAGCGTATTCAATTTCAATAAAAATATTGTAGTATAGCAGCATGAAATCCAATATTTCCAAACTCACTTTTTTTCTGCTTTTTTTTCTTCTCGCTCAAACCGGAATCAGTCAAAGTTCGACTGTTTATACATCAATTAAAGATGCTCTAAAAAACAAGAAGGAAGTACAATATCTGAATCTATCAGGCCAGGAACTACGAAAAGTACCTCGCAAAATCAAAAAGTTTAAGAATCTTAAACAACTAGATCTCTCCGAAAACTTAATAACAAAGTTACCAAAGTTTTTGGCGAAAATGCCTAATCTTCAACAACTTGATTTAAACACCAATAAACTAAATTCAGTACCTAAGAATTTTCATAAACTAAAGAACCTTGAGATTCTTGAATTATCAAATAATTATTTCATTGAGTTACCAAATCAAATTTTTCAGTTAAAACAATTACAAGAAATTTGGTTTAGAAATAATAAATTGGTTTCTATTCCTAATGAAATTGGAGGTTTAATCAATTTACGGGTGCTGGATTTTAGTGGAAATAAAATTGACATAATTCCACCTTCTATTGGTTCACTCAAGAATCTTTACCAATTACGGTTTTCAAATAATAATCTCAAACTCATTCCTGATGAAATCTGTGATTTAGCATCACTGACAGACTTCAGAATATCACAAAATCAATTGACCAAGTTACCCAACCAATTTGGAAAACTATATCAACTCAGAACATTTGAAGCAAATGAAAATTTACTTACTTACTTACCTGAGAATTTTGGGGATTTATATCAATTAGACGAAATATATTTGGGGAAAAACCAAATCAACAAGCTCCCGAAGAGTTTTCCCAAACTGAGAAGACTACAGATTCTGTCACTAGAAGATAATAAATTTGACTCAATCCCTAAAGAAATATTCACCATTCCAACCCTTTCTACACTTGACTTAAGTTATAATCAAATAACAGTTGTTCCTTCTCAAATTGGAAAACTTCGCAAACTCAACATTCTGGACCTTAGAGGTAATCAAATAACCTATATTGATAAAGAAATCGGGAAAATTCGATTCCTTTCCAAATTATGGTTAGGAGATAACAATTTAAGTAAATTACCCATCGAAATGAAAGAGTTAAAATGGCTAGAAATTCTCAGCCTCTACAACAACCATTTTGATAGCAAAACAAAAAATGAAATTGAAGAATGGTATAAAGATAACGACCCTAAATGCTCTATAAATTTCTAAAAATAATCAGCATTATATTTGCACATATAATAGGTAAATGGAGCCATACTGATATGAAAAAATTTTTTTTGTTTCTCATTCTTTCAATTTCAATACTTAACAGTTTTGCTGCAAAACTGTTGATACCAATGGATGAGGTTCAAAAAGAACATCTCAAGGCGTATGGGATAACTTATTGGGTGCTTGCACAAGGCGGAGAAGGCGAATGGTTGCTTAATTATCGCGGAGGTAGTTTCATGTTTGATTATTTAAAAAACATAGAAAAGGAATGTCTCATTAGGGGCGTTACTTATGAGATTGTACCCGATGCCAATGCAAATGCAATCTATGCAACTATAGCAAATCCTGAGGTTAACATGGAGAGAGTTAAACTATTGAAAGCTCCAAAAATTGCAGTTTACTCCCCAAAAGAAAAAAAACCTTGGGATGATGCAGTTACATTGGTTATGACCTATGCAGAAATTCCTTATGATGTGATTTATGATGATGAAATCATGAATGATAAATTAGTTCTCTATGATTGGTTACATCTCCATCATGAGGATTTTACCGGACAATTTGGAAAATTTTGGGCAAATTATCGCAATATGCCTTGGTATAAAGAGGAAGTAAAGGTAAATGAAGCAACAGCAGCAAAATACGGTTTTTCAAAAGTGTCTCAACTAAAACTTGCAGTTGCAAAGAAAATAAGGGATTATGTTTTAGGAGGGGGATTCCTTTTTGCAATGTGCTCTGCTACTGATTCCTATGATATAGCACTTGCTGCTGACGGAGTTGATATATGCGAAAGTATGTTCGATGGGGATCCTATTGACCCTAACGCTCAAAAGAAATTGGATTTTGATAATTGTTTTTCGTTCGAAAATTTTGATTTGGTCACAAATCCCTATATCTATGAATTTAGCAGTATCGATGTTCAACCCAATGAAAGACGTGGGGTTACAGAGGCTAACGATTTCTTTAGTTTGTTTGAGTTTTCAGCAAAATATGATGTCATACCCACGATTCTTACTCAAGACCATACTCGAACCATTAAGGGTTTTTATGGGCAAACTACCGCATTTAAGAAGAAATATATCAAGCCCAATGTCACGATTATGGGTGAAAATACTGCTTTGGGTGAGGCGCGTTATATTCATGGAACAATGGGAAAAGGCACTTGGACATTTTATGGAGGACATGACCCCGAAGATTATCAACACTATGTGGGAGAACCACCTACAGAATTGGCACTACACCCTAATTCCCCCGGTTACAGATTAATTTTGAATAATATCCTCTTCCCTTCTGCAAAGAAAAAAGAGATTAAAACTTAATATTATTTATTGATTTAACACGCCTGATTCGCTTAGACCAAACAAAGCAAAGTCATATTTAGCAGGGTCATCGGAGTCAAATTTTCTTAGCTTTTGTGTTAAAGCAGTTGCATTTTTCCAATCAGATTTTGAGTCATTCAATAAACCTAAAATATTTGCAGATCTCAATACATGCAGGTCGAGAGGACAAATTAATTGAGCAGGAGAAATATTTTGCCATATTCCAAAATCAATTCCTTTGTCATCCTTGCGCACCATCCATCTCAAAAACATGTTTAACCTTTTGCATGCACTCCCTTGGGCAGGAGATGCAACATGTTTACCTGTGCGCTCTGGAAAAAAGTCAGAGGAGATAAATCTGTTTTTGAAATGATTTAATCCCCTTTCTACTGCAAATAAAGAATTATCAGGATTAGGAAAAAACGCTTTTTCAAGACTATCAAATTCACGATAAACTTCCTTCAAAAAATGAATAAGATACAAAAGGTCTGTACTGTTAAAGGTCCGATGAACAAATTTTAATAATTGTTTCAAATCTTTATCCGAATGATTTTTAATAAAACCAAAAGGTTGATTTTCAAAGTATCGAATAAGCTCACTACCTTTATTGACAATTGTTTTGCGCTGTCCCCAAGCTAATAAAGCGGCAAACAAACCCATTATCTCAATATCTTGTTTTATAGAAAAACGATGTGGAATGGAAATGGGGTCATTGGGGATAAAATCAGCTTGATGATATTGTAAATAGGCCTTTTCTAAAAGCTCTTTTTGTTTGGTTGCAGTAGGATGTGGACTCACTGTCAAAAATCGCAGTTGCATTTTTTATTAAAACCTCGGCTGTGATTTTTTCTGGTGGCACATGAATTAAAAAAGCAAAGCAACAATACCGAAATTAGAAAGAGAAAAATCGCGGATTTGATTTTCATTGCTGCAAAGATGCGGAATTAGCAGTAATTTTCAAAAAACAAAGATTGGGTACTTATATGCTATAATTTCGCAGAACAAGAATTAATAACATTGTGAAGGCAGAAATACTTACCATAGGTGATGAAATTCTCATTGGTCAAATTGTGGATACCAATAGTTCATGGATTGCATCAAGACTGATAAAAGAGAATATTAAAATCAGCAGAATGATTTCTCTCTCTGATAACAAAGAACAAATGCTTGAGATTATACATCAATCCTTGGAACGTTCTGATGTAGTAATCATTACAGGTGGCTTGGGCCCTACGAAAGATGATTTAACAAAAAATGTATTGGCAACCTATTTCAACAGCAGTTGGCGATGGGACGATAACGTACTGAAAATGTTGGAAGAACGATTTAATAACAGAGGTAAACACTTATTTGAACTCAACAAACAACAAGCCTATTTGCCCGATAACTGTATTACAATTTTTAATGATAGAGGTACCGCACCGGGTATGTTTTTTCAAAAAAACAAGAAATTACTATTTTCACTTCCCGGAGTTCCCTATGAGATGCAGGGAATGATTGAAGATTCCATTATTCCTTCAATAAAAGAACATTTTGAAATTTCTCCGGTTATTTTTCATCACTTTCTCACAATAAATGTAGCTGAATCCGTTCTTGCGAAAAGGCTTTCATCAATTGAGGACAACTTGCCGGAGCATCTCAAACTCGCTTATCTGCCACATATCAATACTGTCAGATTGAGGTTAACATGCAATGTGATTCACCCAAAGGAAGACAGAACCATGTTTGATGACATTGTTAAACTAATCAAATCTGCTTTGGGAAATGACTTGATAACTGAAGAGGATATCAGTTTTGAAGAATATATTTTCAAAATATTGAAAGAAAAAGGTAAAACCATCTCTTTTGCTGAAAGTTGCACAGGAGGATTAATCTCCGCCCGTTTCACACAAATACCCGGAGTATCGGCCGTTTATCAAGGTGCCGTTATTTCTTACTCCAATGAAGTAAAAAATAAAGTCTTAGGAGTTCCTGATGATTTACTAAAAAACTACGGAGCAGTAAGTCCTGAAGTTGCAAAGGCTATGGCTGAGGGATGTCGCAAACATCTTAATTCTGATTATGCACTTTCCGTAACCGGAATAGCCGGACCCGATGGCGGAACAGATGAAAAACCTGTAGGCACAGTCTATATTGGAATTAGCAGTAGCAATGGAACTCAAACCAACAAGCTCTTCTATCCGGCTCAAAGACACAGAATCATGGAATATTCAATGTTGAGTGTATTGAATCTCTTGAGATTGGTGCTGAACAAAGAATAACTTCTCTTAAGCAAAAGATTTTCAATTATCTCATTTGGCTAAAAAACATGTTCTTCTCGTCCGATAACATGGAATTATTCTAAATACATCTTTAATTTGCGGAAATTTAAAATTCAATAAAAATGAAAAAAGTATTATTTAGTTTATTAGCTGCCGGAATTGCATTTGCAGGAAACAATGCAACTGCACAACAGATTAATTTTCCGAGTCCAAGCACAACAACGACTGTAAAACAACAATTTGCAACATCTTATGTTGAATTGTCATATTCAAGACCGAGCGTAAAAGGCAGGGTGATATTTGGGGGACTTGTTCCTTATGGACAAATTTGGAGAACAGGAGCAAATTCAGCTACTACCATCGAGTTTGGTCAAGATGTGATTATTAATGATAAGACAATTACAAAAGGCAAATACGGTTTATTAACTATTCCCGGAGAGAAAGAATGGACTGTCATTTTAACCAAAGATCTCGATGTTACCGGAGCCGGAGCTTACAAACAAGAAAACGATGTAATCAGAGTTACTACGCCTATTAAGACATTGGCAGAAACTCAAGAAACTTTTGCTATTGAGTGTAACAATATTACTGATATATCTTTTTCTCTTGACCTTAAATGGGATAAAACAATGGTAAGTGTTGAAGTATCTGCAAATTACGATGCTGAACTTGTTTCACAAATAGAACAAATAATGTCAAAGGACACACGCCCTTATTACGCTGCCGCTTCTTACTACTACAACAATAAGAAAGATATGAAAAAAGCGCTTGAATGGATTAATAAAGCTGACGAACTATCTCCCGGTAGATATTGGATTCAAACGATGAAGGCAAAAATTCAATTTGAAAACAAACTATACTATGATGCTGTAGTAACTGCTGAACTTGCAAAAACAAACGCTGAAAAAGCCGATGCTCAAAGCTATATAACAACCCTTAATGCATTAATTGAAAATGCAAAAAAAAATCCCGAATACAAAGCACCAAAAAGTAGGAAGAAGTAATAAAACGTAATCTATCATAATATCAAACTCATTCTTTGAGAAAGGGCTAACATAAAACCCATAATCGAGGAATGAGTTTTTTATTTAATACCCTTCAATAAATCTCTACAATAACGTGATTAAAGGTATTACAAAAATCATATCTGTCCAAAATCGATAGATACGTTTTGGATATCTAAATTCACAAAAAACTCGAATAGTAATGAGTTGAATCTGCATCGCAAAGAAAACCGGAATTGCAATAGTATAACCATTAGAGTACCATAGGTCTGCCAGCAAAGCAATATTAATAAGGGCAAAAATATCCAAAAGCCAAACAACAAAAGGGATTCCTGAATCCACCGCTAATGTTGGGTTGTTATTAATCAAGTCAGCTTCATAATCAATCCACGAAAACAACAACATATTTTGAAAACAAAGCAGAAAGAAACTACAGAGTAAAATCCAATGAATCTCAGTGTTGGTAATCCAAGCAGGTATTCCTCCAAGCGCCATAGTAGCAACAAGAGAAATCCATAATTCTTTAAATTTACCTTGCCATTTTTTTGGTGCTAATTTTCTAAAAAAATAGTATCCTAAAACTAACAATGCTACCACCCCACCGGGTTCTAGATAAACAACTCTCATCTTAGTAAAAAACAAATATGAAGCTATAACCAGCGACACCGCGGTTATTACAAACCATATTTTTTTGAACTTATATAATATCCAAAATGGCTCACCATATCTTACTTCCCCTACAGAACTAAGGTCTGAAAAATGGTCATAAAGATAGATAGCAAAAATGCCAATACTACAAATCCAAATAATTGGATAGAAAAAATCTACATGGTGCAATTTAGAAAAAAACATAAAACATATTGCGCCACCCACGACAACAGGTAGACTTAAATCTGATAGCGCAAGAAGAATATTGCTGAGAAATTTTCTCAAAGGCTATAGATTAACAGCAACTACTTTATTAATTTCAGGAGCAACTTTCCTAATAGCACCTTCAATTCCAGCTTTCATTGTCATTGCGCTCATTGAACATGATACACAATTACCGATTAATCTAATATTGGCATTATTATCTTCATCAATTTCAACCAATTCTACATCTCCCCCATCCATCTGTAAGAATGGTCTTATGGAATCCAATGCTTCTTCTACTTTTACGGTTAATTCAAAATTACTCATATTCTCAAAGTTTTTAAGATGTTTGTGACTCTTGTAAATGCTGTGTTTGTATAGCCAAGTTACGGACTAAATTTCCTGCTATTTCTTTAAAATAAGGAAGTACAGGATTGTTTTCAATAATACTTCCTTTATGGGTATCCGAAGAGAGATTCTCAATAATTGGAACCGAGCCTAACAAAGGAACTCCGGATTGTTCGGATAGTTTTTTTGCTGCACTGTCACCAAAAATATAGAATTTTCTTCCCGGCAATTCTGGTGTCTCAAACCAAGCCATGTTTTCAATGATACCCAATACCGGTACTGTTAACCCTTTCATTCTAAACATCTGTAAAGCCCGGTCTGCATCAACCATTGCCACTTTTTGCGGAGTAGTAACAATCACAGCTCCGGTAATTTTTAAGGCACTACACAAAGTCAGTTGAGCATCTCCTGTTCCCGGAGGTAAGTCAATAATAAGATAATCCAATTCACCCCAGGCAACATCACTTACAAACTGTCTCAAAGCAGTGGACATCATTGGGCCTCTCCATGCAACAGCTACACCGGGTTCAACTAAATATCCTATTGAAAACACTTTCAAACCACCTACCTCGGCTGCTTTCATTAGATTTTTATCTTTTCCTTGAACTCCTGTTGGCTTATAGGATTCTGTGCCCGTAAGAGTCGGTTGAGAAGGACCATAAATATCCGCATCCATCAGCCCGACTTTAGCACCGGAATCCGCAAGCACCTTAGCCAATGACAATGATACTGTGGACTTACCAACCCCACCCTTTCCGGATGCCACGGCAATCACATTCTTGACTCCATCCAATGTGCCTTGCATAAAGATATTTTTACGAACCTCAGATGTTACATTGATATCTACAATAAAATCAGGGGAAAGTCGCTCTCTGATTGCATCTCGACAGCCTTTTTCAAGCAAATCCTTTAGCGGACATGCAGGTGTAGTCAATACCAAATCAAAGGACAGTTTATTCCCATCAATATTGATATGGCGAACCATACCCAATGTAACAATATCTTTTTTGAAATCAGGGTCTATAACAACAGACAATGCCTGTAAGACTTCTTTTGGTGTAATTTCCATTTTATTTATTTCTTAAACATTTTTCCTATGCGTCTAAACATCTTCATTTCAAACTCAAGAAAAAACCTGAATTTGCCAAAGAGAAAACCCCAAAAGAGCAATAGTATCTGATAGAGAAGAAGTATTAGGATATAAAATACAATTCTCCAATAAACAGGTGAAATCGAACCTATTCCCAACCAATGCTTAATAAACACAACACTAAAACCCGTCAAAGTAAATACTATCAAAATCGCTACTACATCCCAGAGGGTATTAACTTTCCATCTCTTTTGAAGTTTTTCGTACCAGCGCATTTACGGTGGCAAAGTTATGGATTGAAATTGATTATTTAAAATAAATATAAATAAGAAAAATTGCTAAGAACATAATCGCGATCCCCACTAGTTCAATCGCCACTTTTCTAAATATAAAAACCAAAGTCGGTAAAGAGTGATTTAGCCTGTTGTAAAGAGTAAATATTTAATATTTTTGACACTTGTAATGGGAAGTTTGGGAAACTTTATTTTGCAAGTTTTGTGAATATGGCTGGAGGAGTGTAAAGAACAACAGTAAACAAATTAATGACAATAAAAAATGGACTTTATTACAATAGATTTTGAAACGGCAACTGCACAGCGAGACAGTCCTTGTGAAATTGGATTGACATTTGTTGAGGGCGGACAAATAGTTGATACTAGATCTTGGTTAATCAAACCAAAGTATGATGAATTTGACTATTTTAATATTTTAATTCACGGAATTAGACCCGAACACGTAGCGGACAAACCAGAGTTCAACGAATTATGGACTGAAATAAAACCTCTTATTGAAAACAAGTTTTTAATTGCTCATAATGCAGGATTTGACATTAGTGTTTTACGTAGGACACTTGAAACATATCAATTACCATTTCCGACCTTAAACTATTCTTGTAGTTATATTTTTTCTAAAAAGGTTTGGCAAGGACTTCCTTCTTACGACTTAAAAACGCTTTGTAAAGTAAATAGTATTGATCTAAAACATCACAGAGCAGGTACTGACAGTAGAGCAACTGCTGAACTAACTTTAAAGGCGTTTGGAATAGCAGGTGTTTCATCAATTGACGACTTTTCTGAAAAACTCAAAACAACAATTGGACAACTTTATGACGGTGGTTACAGACCATCCGAAACAAAAAGGATTTATAAAGCAAAAGATCTGACAAAAATTGTTGGAGACCCAACAAAACATAATCCTGACAGTATTTTTTACGGTAGGACAGTTGTTTTTACTGGTGCGTTATCTTCAATGGTTCGTGCAGAGGCCCAACAAACTATTGCTGATATTGGTGGAATAATTGGGAATAGTGTTACAAAAGACACAGACTTTTTAATTGTTGGACAACAAGATTATAGGGTTGTTGGCGATGACGGAATGAGCAGTAAACAAGAAAAGGCAGTAAAACTTATAGAAAAAGGATCAACGCTTGAAATTATATCAGAAGAGAACTTTTTAAAGAATCTGTAATAATATTAAATTACGATAGGAGAAAGTCGGATTACTAACTGTCATATTTGCAAAAGTTGCAGTTCTGTTTTTTAACTGTAATGGTTTTGCATTATTTTTGGGACGTTGTAAATGGGAAGTTTAGTAATTTTATTATGCAACCTTCGTAAATAGGACGGAAGTTATAGGGCATTTAAAAACGACAGACAATATGAAAAAGGAAATTAAACTTTTAACCATTTTGACAATAACAATGATATTGTCAATAGGGATTTCGAGTTGTAAGAAAAACGACTTTGAAAACAAAAAGACTTTAAAGAAACTTTACAAGACCTACAAAAACGGAGAAATTAGTGAATGTAAACACAACGGGCAGACAGTTTACAGTGCAGGACAGAATGCTTATGACGCAGGAGGTGCAGTTTACGACAAAGACGGGAAACAAATTGGTACTTGTAATTTCGCTTGGGGACAACCTGACCCTATATGCGGACAATTAACAGACTGTGAAACAATCTACAGAGTTAAAGACAATATATGGGGACAACCAGCGGTTGACAAATACGGACTTGGTAAGTAGAATAAAATTTGACAACAAAACGACATTGACAAATGAACAATTAACAAGAAAAACGCCCTATAACAGCACCTACCCAAAAGTGGCGGTTCAGTGGTTAAATCAAGCTTTGTGTTACTACCCAAATTTCTGCTTGGTTGACAGTGAAGTGCTTCTAAATCGCAACCTTCGAGTAGCTGCAACCCGTTGCACAAAATTACAACAACCGGCTACGGATAAAGGTTTGAGAATGTTTTCAGGTGTATAAAAGAAAAACAAAGTATTTGTTTTCAAAGCTTTTGCATTATTTTTGGCACATTGTGAATGGGAAGTTTAGTAATTTTATTAAGTAAGCTTTGCAAATATGACGGACGTTAGTCAGAACCTTAGAACCTAAACCCAAAAAAATGACACAAGAAATCAAATATTGAACAATAAAATACCGTTAAACAATTTTAAAACAAATAATTATGCCAGAAAATTCATCCTGCCTCGACCCTAAGCCTATGATTAAGCTTGGTAACGGTGAAAATCTGCCCATTTTGAATTACAACCTTCCCCAAACCACAAGTTTTGTTGCCAATGTGTACCTGCCTGTACCTGTTGATGCTGGAAAATTTAAGCCTAATTATACGAATCACCCACCAAGTGGCGAAAGCTATTACGACAAAGTTCAGACAATTGACACAGTACAACTTACAGCCAATATTGCCAACAGCTTTGCAGGCGTTGTAGCCACTGCACCTGCCAGTATGGGTACTGAAGTAAGCCAGCTTTCTGTAAGCCCATTGGTAAATATTGCTGATGCAGCTACCTTAACACTTGCCGAAGTGCCAACCGGTCCAGTGCTTGATATAAAAGTGGCAGGAATGCCTGTTGATCAGGTAGCTGAGCTATCTAAAAATGCAATGCCCGTTATTACAACCAACTTGGCAGGACACAATGTAATCCAATTCAGACCAAAACCTGCCACTGTAAAACCTGAAATTACCATAGTAGAACATTACAGAGTAAACACCTATTTAGGTAGATACGGAGCAGGAGAAACGGTTAAAACTTTCTCCTTGTTACCTGGTGAAAAAACTACTATTTCTATCAAAACTTATAAGCAGACAGTAACTAACAAAAGAGATGTTCAAAATGTGCTAGACAGCTTTAGTGATGAAAGTGCAAGTGATTTAGAAACCATTGCAGAACAGGAAAGTAATACCCATACAAAAAGTAGCACCAATGTTGCCAAAAAAGTTAGTGGTGGATTGAGTTTGCCCTTGCCAAAAATTTCTGTAAGTGCTTCCGCTAGTTACAGTAAAACAACCAATAGCGAAAGAGAAGAAAGCATCAAAACCCTCAACAGAGCTTTGAGCAAACAAACGCAAAAATCTGTAAGCAATAGAAAGGTAGAAGTAAACACCGAAACCAGCACCACAAGTACAGAAAGTGAAGAAAGCACCGTAACGAGGGTACTAGAAAATCTGAACAAAAGCAGGACATTAAACTTTGTTTTCCGTCAGCTTAATCAAGAGTTAATAACCATCACCTATCTTGACGATGTAACCTTTGTTTTTTCTAATGGATACGAAGAAAAGAAAATTGTAACCAAAATAGATGGTTTATTGCAAATGTTGGAAGAGGTAATGACCAATCCAGCCGATGCATTGGTAACATTCCAAGAAATTGTAAACCAATTGGGTAACGTATATGATTATGAGGATGCCACCAACCCAAAGAGCTTCCTTGAAAAATATACCGAAAATATTTGGGACTTTTTTAATCATACTCCAAGCAGTAATTGGCCACCTGCTAATCCACCAATAATGACTACTACCCGCTTTAGAAAAGCCCCGAATCTTGTAAGCAACTACGTGCCGTATGGAGGTGCAGCCCCAATTAGTGTAAGAGGCATTATAAAGAATGTAACACACCGTGTGCTACCAACAGACAGCGTTATTGTAGATTCCATTTTAGGACAGGGCGAAGCCTTGGATTGCTTTAACCTGAAAGCGCAAGACAATATTATTTTGAATGCCAAGCTTGACAATGATATTAAGCAGCAGAGCATGGATATTATTGAAGCCATAACCGACCCTGTTGAAAAGGCAGCCATGTACAAAAAAGTGTTTGGCGACTGCTGCGATGTGCCGCAAAGCGGAGGATACGGATGCAATTGTGGCTCAACAGACAATCCAACTAATCCCGAAACCTAAAATGTAATGTTATGAGCAGTATAGAATTTTGGAAAGAACAATGGGACAGCATAACAAATACGGATAGGTTATTTGAAAGTTCTACAATCCCAAATAATAGTATGGTAACACCTGATGACATTGCTAAAGCTGCTGAAACACTTGGAGGCAATTCACTTATTATGCAAAGTTATCAAAAATTTCAGAATGGTGATTTTAAATGGTTTTTTTCTAAAAATCCTAATTTAGTTGGCAAGTATTCAAATGTTTCTTCCCTAAAAACATGGAAGGGATGGAAAACATTAGATACTCAACAAAAACAAGTAATATGTGATTTGGCAGGGCTTAACCCTAATACTTTGCCGGAAAATCAAACTACTCTTGATAAACTTATTGAAGGCTTTAAGAGATGGCCACAAAATTTATATGCTATATTCTGGGGTAATGAATATGGAGGTGTGTGGACATGCAATATTTTTGTTGGCGAAGCATTGTATTGGGCAGGTAAGAATGCAGTAAGCAATGGAAAGTACTATTCAGCAGCACAGATACATGATAATAAGGGACCATTTAAAGCAGTAGAATCAAAAAATCTAAAAAGAGGAAATATAGTTACGTTTTCGGGTAGCCATACTGAAATTGTTACTAAAACACCCTTGAAATTTCTCATAGCTGACGATGGTTTTTGTTCTATTGGCGCAGGAAGGCATAATGACCAAGGCTCCGTTAAATGTGATTCAAGTTTTTCGTTAGGTACTAGAGAAATAAACAATCCAAATAATAAATATCATGCCGTTTAATTACAATATAATTCAACGTTCCATACATGTTATTTTGTACTTGGTGGCTTTTTATTTTACTATCCAATTTATTTATGAAACCTTATATGAAAAGTATCTTTTAAACTATTTCATAAAAAACTTCCATGTATTACACCCTGTACAAGAAAATGATGAGAGGGAAATTTCTGCTCTTCTTTCCGGTTGGATATTTTCCATTATTTCTTATTTTGTGTATACCTTTTGCTATCACAAGCGAGGTAAGGTGTTTTTACCTCTTTTGATGGTTATAATTATTTTTCTTATTACAAGAGGTTATATGACCTATAAATCTGTTAGGCTTCATGATTTGGGTTATGCAGTAAAATACATATACTCATTACTGCTTGTTCTTTTTTATGTCATGTATTTTATTCATATATGTATTACTGTGTTGCTTGAAAAAATAGTACATCTAAATAGAAGTACCAAAATCTAAATACATAATATACCTGACACATATGCTTCTCAAGGATTTTAAATCGTATTGGATTGCCATTAGCGCACTTCTATTTTTAGCATATTTCATTATGAGTTTTTTTGTTATAGGGTATGAGGAGCGCACAAACAGGACTGAATTGGCGGCTGTCTTATATGAAGTAATGGGGTATATTGTTTTTTCGTTAAATTTTTGGAATAAAATTTTCCCAAATATTTTCCAGCTTATTTTCTCTATCCTGACAACTTCGGTTTTATTGACACTAATATCATTAGGTGTGAAACAGATGTTTCGCTTGATTTTTAAGATTAAATGAAAAATATTATTTTAATAGCGGTTATCTTTTGTTTTGGTAAGTTTGATTTTGGCAATACCCCTGTTGATACTTTAATGTATTCGCAAGATTCATTGTTTAATCAAGTTGTTGCAAAGTTGGAATCAGACAAAGGCTCTTGTGTAAATTTTGAGAAGTTATTTAATACTTATTATGCTGATTTTAAGGTTAAAGATTCTTTACATACTTCATACTATGATTTGTACCTGTCTATGTACAATCAAGGATTTCCCTTGGTTAGATTGATTAGAAAGGAATCAATGGATAGTGTTTTCAGTCAGCTTGTCAGCAACAGGAAAAGAGTAAGTCGAAAATTGCTCGCTACACAGTATTGTAATATTGTTATAAACAAGGATAATTTCAATACGGATAATGATATTGGTGGGGAAGGTAGTCAGAATGACTATTTTCGTAGGTACTTAAATGGTTATCTGATACTTCCTGAAAGCAGATGAATTAAAAGGATATTGTTTTGAAGAACCAATATTAAATAGAAGATACAACAAAATATTTTGACTTGAAGACAACACAATTCGTCTGACAAGAAAACAAGTAAAAATTAATAGTTACAGCGGACACAGACGATAAAACGGCAGCGGCTAACAGCGGTAACCGTTGCACAACTTCTATTTATTCCATAACTCATCCAAAAACAGCTATCCAATAAAGCATTTTTAGCCCTTTAGTGCATGGCTGTTTTTCACTATCGTAAATTTGGGTTGATTTTTTGGAGAGCTTATATCGCAGCTATGGAGCTTTGGAAAAGACGGCTTAGAAAAGATTCTGTTCTCCCCTTGTTTTTGTGCAGGGCTTTCGCCATAATTTTTAGCTTTTTGAGCGTGAATTTTAGGTATTTCTTTAAGTTGTATGTTAGTGCAGCCATTAGTACATGCTTGTTTGCTCCCGCCATTCCCCGTGTATTTACTTTTTTCATGCTGTGGTAATTTTTAGGGCGACCCACTTTCTTATTTAATGCAATGCAGAATATTGCAAAAACATCATCTCTTTTATTGAATCCGGGAGGCTTTAATTAAGTAATGTTTTCCTCAATAATAGCTTGTCAGCAGTGCTTCGGCTAAGTGGTCTGTGTTGTTTTTGAGAATAATTTCAAAACGGTTTTCATCCACTTGTTCCAACACATAGAGACCAAGGTTGGTGTGTGGGAAAAGATGCATATTTTGTTGTGGTTGGCCGGTGAGCAGACACATAAAACTACGCAATGCCCTGCCATGAGAGGAAATCAAAATCTTGTTGGCATCTGTATTCAGAATATCCTGCATGCTTTGTTTCTGTCTTTCAAAGAGTTGCAATGGAGTTTCACCGGACTCAACAGCAGTGTTGAGGTTGCCGTTACGCCATTCATTCAAGATATTGTCAAAAATCCTGCGCTGTTGCGGTGTACTTTCTTTGCCTTCCATTATTCCCCAGTTGATTTCATTTAGACCTCTGTGAACACGATGTTCCATACCATTGGTAATAAATGATTCCACACTTTGGATTGCACGTTTGAGGGAAGAAGTGTAAACGAGTTCAAAACCTTCATCCTTATAAAAATCGTAGAAACTTTCGGCTTGCAAACGGCCGACAACATTCAGGTCGGAATCTATCCCACTCCCCTGAACTATGTTCCTTTTATTAAAATCCGTTTGTCCGTGTCTTATGATATAAAGGGTTTTAGCACTCATCACTACCCGCTTGTTCTGTGTTCAATAATACAGACTAAATCAGGTCTTCCCCTAATAACTATTTCACAAGATACTTACATTATTCAATAATATTTGAATCAGCAAAAGGTTGCAAACCTTTCAATTTCATCAAGACCCTTGCGGTAGTAGCCACATCTTTTTTGCAATATGTTACAATCCTTTGCAAATCATTATCTTCCCAATACACTTTGCCCACCATACTTCCGTCAATATCATCTTTTGGAGATGGGATATCCAATACAGCGGCAAGCACATTGAGAGAAGTATAGGCTTTGAAGTCTCCAAATTTCCATAATTCCATTGTATCCAAATGTTGGACTTCCCATGGTTTCAAACCACTCATATCCAACATTTCGGGAAGTTTAATTCCATTGATAACCATCCTTCGACAGAGATAAGGGATATCAAACTCACGTCCGTTGTGTGTGCAAAAACGATACATACCTCCTGTAAAATGCTTGTTCAGCATATCGGCAAACTCTGTTAACAATGCTGCTTCATCATGTCCGGAAAAGTCTTTTAGTTTAAAAAACCACTCCCCTTCCTTTTTGGTGAAAATACCGCAACATATAGAAATCACTTTCCCAAATTCGCTGTATATAGCAGCTCTTGGATAGAGGGTTTCCGGAGTTTCCTCATCCGTAGTTTTAATATTTCCCGCTTTTTTGTCCCAAAGTAATTTCCATTTTTCAGGCAAATCTTTGTATTGCTTCAGTCCTGACACTGTTTCGATATCCATCACCAAAACAGTTTTCAAATCAACACTTTCAAGTATTCGCATAGCACCCTTGTTTTATGGCAAACTTAACAAAAAAATCAGGCTAAAGGTTTTTAACTTTTTTGTAAAGCATCCAATTCAGCTTTAATCTCTTGGTTATCCGGTTCAAGTTGAGAGGCTTTTTTCAAGTCGTCATAAGCTTTGTCATACATTTTGAGATGCTGATATATCGCGCTTCTGAAATGCAATCCGGGAACAAAATCAGGGTCAACGGTGAGCAATTTGTCAAGATAATCAAGGGATTTATTAAAATCCTTATCAATTTCTGCGTTGATATATGCCAATCTGAAATATGCAAACCTATGCTGGGGGTTGAGTTCAATGGTGCGTTTATAGAATTCTTTTGCCGGCACAAACTCCCCTCTATCTTCCAGTATTAAACCTTTTGTGTAATGAGCTTCATCGCTAAATTCATTTACTCTGATAGCATTGTCAATGTAGGAAAGAGCCAATTGGGGTTCCTTTTCCAAATACAACATAGCAAGTTGCATATAGGCATTGTAGTAGTTATTGTCAATATTGGCGGCTTCTTGAAACCTCTTGATTGCTTGTGCTGTGTCTCCCACTTCTTTGTTAACCATTCCTAAATAGAACATGGCATCGGGATTGGATGGATTGATGTTCAGAATTGCATTAAGCTGTTCGGCAGTTTCATTGTAGCGTTGTTTTGCCAATAGCAAAATTGCATATTTCAAATGTGGTTCTTCCTGATTAGGGTCAAGTTCAATGGATTTCAAATAGGCTTTTTCTGCACCTTTTGCATAGGCTGTATCATCAGCCATATAATATTCAGCAAGTTTGAAAAAATAGAACGCAGACTTAGGGCTTAGTTCGATTGCAACATTAATATCGGCAATGGCTTCCTTGTATTTGTGTTCAACAAAGAAAATATTGGCTCTCTTGTAATATAGTTCAGCATCCTTAGGGTTTTTATTGATGATTTGGCTCATGGCACGAACATCCTCAGAGTATTTTGTATCATTGGGGTTTATGTAACGTTTGATCTCATTTTTGCAGGCAACAATCAAAAGGAACAAAGTAAAAAAAGTAATAAAAAACTTTTTCTTGGCGAGTACATTCATGCTTGCAAAAATGCTTAATTTTGGCACAATTTAAAAAAATTACTATTATGCCATTTTACCAACGAATAGGACAAGTGCCACCTAAAAGGCACACACAGTTTCGCAAACCCGATGGAAGTTTATATGCGGAAGAACTAATTAGTACCGAAGGGTTTTCAAGTATCTATTCCATCGTTTATCACAACTATCCTCCCACAATGATTAAGCAGATTGGCAAGTCAGTGGATATAAGTCCCAAATATGTTATGACCGACAACATAACACCAAGATGTTTGCAAGGTTTTAATGTTCCGCCCAAAGACGACTATCTGGAAAGCCGGGTTGTGTTGTTTGGAAATGCAGATGTGAATGTTGCGGTAGCTGCCCCAAGAAAAAGTATGACCAATTATTTTTTCAAAAACTCCGAAGGGGATGAAATTGTTTTTGTACACAAAGGGACAGGTACCATGAAGAGTATTTATGGCGAATTGGATTTTAAATATGGAGATTATATTGTGATTCCAAGAGGCACTATTTATCAAATGCACTTTAATGACGAAGACAACAGGCTTTTAATTATTCAATCAGTAACACCGGTTTCTTTTCCAAAAAGATATACCAACAACCAAGGACAACTCTTGGAGCACTCACCTTTCTGCGAAAGAGATTTGAGAACCCCCAAAAACATGAAAACCCATGATGAACACGGAGATTTTCTTATCAAAGTGAGAAAGACCGGTTATCAATATGATTTTATTTATGCAACACATCCTTTTGATGCAGTGGGCTGGGACGGTTTAGTTTATCCTTATATATTTTCAATTCACGACTACGAGCCAATTACCGGCAGAGTACACCTTCCCCCTCCTATTCACCAGCAGTTTGAAGGACATAACTTTGTAATCTGTTCTTTTGTTCCAAGGATGTATGACTATCATCCGCTTGCAATTCCCGCTCCTTATCACCACAGCAATGTTGACAGTGATGAGGTTTTGTATTATGTAGATGGAGAATTTATGAGCAGAAAGCATGTGGACAAAGGGATGTTCACTATTCACCCAAAAGGAATTCCGCATGGACCACATCCGGGTGCACTCGAAAAGAGTATTGGACAAAAAGAAACACATGAACTTGCGGTGATGATTGATACTTTCAATCCGAGTTATTTGACACAAGCCGCATTGGATATAGAAGACAATCAATACTACCGCTCTTGGCTTGAATAATCATTGACAACTCAAAAAAATATTAAGTCCCAGACAAGGGCATGGAGTTTTTATGATTGGGCAAATTCAGCGTATTCACTAACCATTACGACTGCAATTTTCCCAATCTATTTTGAGATTGTTACTGAAAACAAGGCAGGGATATTGCGTTTTTGGGGCGTTGAGTTGCAAAACACCGCTCTTTACTCCTATATTCTTGCCTTTTCATTTCTGTTGGTTGCACTGATAAACCCGCTCTTATCAGGACTGTCAGACGTGGCAGGACTAAAAAAGAGGTTTATGGGATTCTTCACACTCTTGGGCAGTTTATCTTGTATTTTTCTGTATTTCTTCACTGAAGAATTTCTTTGGATTGGAATTACCGGATTTGCCCTTTCTACGATAGGATATGCAGGAAGTCTGGTTTTTTACAACGCGTACTTGCCTGAAATTGCTACCCCTGACCAATTTGACAAATTGAGCGCACAAGGATTTTCAATGGGCTATATCGGCAGCGTTTTATTGCTGATAATCAATCTACTCTGTATTAGCTACTTCGACAGTTTTGGTTTTTCTGACACCAACCAAGCAACCCGTTTTGCATTTTTGACTGTTGGAATTTGGTGGGGTGTTTTTGGGTTTTATTCCATTTCTAAAATGCCTGCAGCTCAAATAACACTTATTCCCAAAGGGCTCTTCAAAAAAGGTTATAGAGAAGCTCTCAATGTCCAAAAGAGTATTTTGAAAGTTTCTTCGCAATCCAAATTTCTACTCTCTTTTTTCTTCTATAGTATGGGAGTACAAACTATCATGTACATAGCCACTCTCTTTGGTACCAATGAACTTCATTTAGAAAGCAACAAGCTGATTGTGGTAATATTGCTTATACAATTGGTTGCCATAGGCGGAGCGTATTTTTTCGCTTATATATCAAAAATAAAAGGGGTGTTTTTCTCCATTATCATCATGCTTTTAGTATGGATTTTTGTTTGTATTGGAGCCTATTTCACTACGAATGAAATTCAGTTTTATGCTCTTGCTATAGCTGTCGGTACTGTGATGGGCGGTATTCAAAGCCAATCGCGTTCAGCATTTGCGAGTATTATTCCGGGTGATAATGACAATGCCTCTTACTTTAGTTTTTATGAATTAACTGAAAAAGTAGCCATTTTTATTGGCACACTCAGCTATGGAATATTGATTCAACTGACAGGGGGGATGAGAAACAGTATTATTTTATTGATGTTATTCTTTGTACTTGGCTTATTTTTTATGTGGCGTTTGCAAAAAGAAAACAGAATCAATAATCACCATTCAAACTCATAAAAAAGACTTGACACAAATAGTTTTTATTTAAAAAATTATATTACTTTTGCGCCCCCGCAAACGAGGAGAATTTGCGGTTAATTTAATAACAACATAAAATGGCAGTAAAATTAAGATTACAAAGACATGGTAGAAAGAAAAGAGCTTTCTATCACATTGTGGCGGTTGATGCACGTGCTCCAAGAGACAGTAAGACCATTGAAAAATTAGGAATTTACAATCCTAACACAAACCCTGCAACCATAGAGCTAAACCTCGAAAGTGCAGTAAAATGGCTCGAAAGAGGTGCTCAACCTACCGACACTACACGCGCAATCCTTTCTTACAAAGGTGCGATTTACAAAGCACACCTTAACCGCGGTGTTAAAAAAGGTGCTTTGACCCAAGAACAAGCAGATGCTAAATTCAATGCTTGGTTAGAAGAGAAAATTAGCAAAATTCAAAGCAAAACAACACGCGTTGCTAAATCTAAAGCCGATATTATGGCTGAAAGATTAAAGGCTGAAACTAAGAAGAAAGAAGCCAGAGCCGCTAAAATTCTTGCTAAAAATACTCCGGTAGCGGAAACAGCAACTGAAGAGAATGTTGAAGAAACAACAGAAAACGTTGTAACTGAAGAACCTGTTGCAGAAGAGACAACTGTTGAAGAAAGCACCAAAGACGAAGTTGTTGAAGAAACTACTGAGCAAAACGGTGAAGAGCCTACAGCAGAGTAATTAGTCAAACGGATGTCAAACCGTTTATTTGGAAATATTCATTCAAAACCCACTCAAAAGGTGGGTTTTGTTGTTAAATCTCATGGCTTCAAAGGAGCTGTCAGGGTTGCGATTGACTCTGAAATAGTTTTTGAAAACATAGTAAAGTCCGGGTTTTTAATGCTTGTAAGGGAAGGCAGATGGGTTCCATATAAAATTGAATCTTACAACCTTGAAAATGAATCCATAAAATTGGAAGACATGCACAATGAAGAAGATACACGCGCCATTTCAGGGCTTGATATTGTTGTGTATGAGCAAGAGAACACTTCAACCGAAACCCAAGATTATAAAAGCATTATCGGCTATACCCTTTTCAATCAGGATAAGCACAAGATAGGAACTGTTAAAGAATGGATACAAATGCCAATGCATGATTTGTTAGAAGTTGAAATGGAAGACAAATCTATTTTAGTTCCCATTCACGAAAGTTTGATTTTGAACATTCAGCAATCCAAGCGTGAAATCACATTACAGATGTACGAGGGATTGACCGATTTATAGTTCGAGTGTTTATAAAAATAGCACATTCATAGGTTACAGTAAATTACTTTTACCCCATGTTTTATTATAATGTAACTTGTCATGCAGATCATTCAGTTGAAACAAAATGGTTAACCTGGATGAAGCAAATTCACATTCCGGAGGTGATGCAAACAGGCTGTTTTGTAGAATGTAAAATACTCAAAGTAATTTCTCCCGTACATATTGAACATGGGACTTCTTATGCAATTCAATATTTGTATCGCACACCCGAAGACTTTGAAAAATACCTTGCTGAGCACGCAGACATACTAAGAGAAAAAACCTCCGCAGAGTTTGGAAATTCAGTACACGCTTTCAGAACACAATTAGAAATTCTTGCTCAATACTAAATTATTATGAGAATACATCTTATTGCTATTGGGGGTGCTGTAATGCACAATCTTGCTTTAGAACTCAAGTTTAGAGGGCATCAGGTAAGCGGAAGCGATGATACCATTTTCAGCCCTGCCAAAGAAAGATTACAAAATGCAAACTTGCTCCCCGAAAAGGACGGATGGTTTGCTGATAAAATCACACAAGAGATTGACCTTGTGATTCTCGGAATGCATGCGAAAGCCAATAACCCAGAACTTTTGAGAGCTAAAGAGTTGGGACTTACCATTCAATCTTTTCCTGAGTTTATAGCTTCACATGCAGCCAATAAAACCCGCATTGTGATTGCCGGAAGTCACGGAAAAACAACCACAACCGCAATGGTCATGCATAGCTTAAGAAAGCATCAAATCCCTTTTGATTATTTGGTAGGGTCTCAATTGGAAGGAGTTGAACGTATTGTTTGCTTAAGCGATGCTCCCTATATGGTTATAGAAGGAGACGAATATTTATCATCTGCTTTAGACCCAAGACCAAAGTTCCTGCACTATCAACCCAATGCTGCCGTTATTACAGGTGTTGCTTGGGACCATATCAATGTTTTCAAAACCTATTCTGAATATGTTGCTCAATTCAACAATTTCACAGGGAGTCTTGCGCCCAATGCCAAGTTATTTGTTCACAAAACCGTAGCAGACGAGCCTCTTTTTAAAAGTAAAATTCATTTTGAGCAATATGATTCTTTTGAATTCGAAGACACAGAAAATAGTTCCAATGTAATTTATTCAAACCGTTCATATCCGATGAAAGTATTTGGTGCTTTCAATTTTCAGAATATGAAAGCGGCTTCATTGCTATGCAAAACCATCGTAATTGAAACCGCAAGTTTTCTAGACA
>JAGFIU010000055.1 GCA_024103355.1 Bacteroidota bacterium | reverse complement strand
CAAAGCCTTCAATACATAAGAAGGTTCTAATGAAGCAGAGGTACATGCAGAACCTGAAGAAACAGCTATGTTTTTAATTCCCATTATCAACCCTTCCCCTTCAACATATTTGAAAGACATGTTGAGTACATGTGGTAATTTATGCTCAATATTACCATTCACATAGGATTCTTCTAATACACTCAGTCCATTTTGAAGTTTATCTCTAAGCTTAGCTAAACGCTTTCCTTCTTCCTCCATTTCATTCATGCAGATTTCACATGCTTTACCAAATCCTACAATACCGGGCACATTCAGTGTTCCTGAGCGCATTCCTCTTTCGTGTCCTCCTCCGTCCATTTGCGCAATCACTTTCACGCGTGGATTTTTTCTGCGCACATACAAAGCTCCGACACCTTTTGGACCATAAAGTTTGTGTGCACTGCAAGACATCAAATCAATATTATCTTCCAACACATTTACCGGCACTTTTCCTACAGCTTGTGTTGCATCTGTATGAAATAAGATTCCTTTTTTCTTGGCTAAAGCACCAATCTCTCTGATTGGCTGTATAACACCTATTTCATTATTGCCAAACATAACACTGATTAAAATGGTTTGCGGTGTGATAGCTTGTTCCACTTGTTCAACAGAAATAAGCCCGTCAGTACCCGGCTCTAAATAGGTTACCTCGGCACCCAATTTTTGTACAGCTTTACAAGTGTCCAATATTGCTTTGTGTTCCGTAGTAACTGTAATGATGTGATTTCCTTTCTGACGATACATTTCAAATACTCCTTTGATTGCAAGGTTGTCAGACTCTGTAGCTCCCGATGTAAAAATAATTTCTTTTGAGTCGGCTCCAATCAGTTTGGCAACTTGCTCACGTGCATAATCAACTGCTTCTTCTGCCACCCATCCAAAAGAGTGATTTCGGCTGGCAGCATTGCCGAATTTTTCAGTGAAATAAGGGAGCATTTCATCCAACACACGTGGGTCAACCTGTGTGGTGGCATTGTTATCAAGGTATATAGGTAATTTTAACATGATGATATTTATTTAGATTCATTCTAAGCTGCAAAACTAAGTAATTATTTAAAGTAAAAACATTTTTTTGCACCCTAAAATAGATTGTGCAGCATGAAAAGGATAGAACACATAGGAATTGCGGTGAAAGATATAGAAGCAGCAATACCATTATATGAGAATTTGCTCAATACATCATGCTATAAAATAGAAGATGTTGCCACACAAGGTGTTAAAACTGCATTTTTCAAAATTGGAGAAAACAAGATAGAATTACTTGCTGCCACTCGCCCTGACAGCCCGATTGCCAAGTTTATAGAAAAGCATGGCGAAGGTATCCATCACTACGCATTTCTTGTGGATGACATCCAAGCTGAGATTGAGCGACTAAAATCAGAAGGGTTTGTGTTGATTAACGAACAGCCTGTACCGGGAGCAGATAATATGGAAATTGCATTTTTACATCCAAAGTCCACACTAGGGAATTTGATTGAGCTTTGCCAAGCAAAGAAATAAAGCAGCATTACTCCGCTTTTGATTTCAATAAATTTTTGAATAGTGAGTACTTTTGAGGCAGATCAACCATCTGAGCCATATTTCAATAAAAACCTTACCGTAGACTTGGCACAGCAATCTTTCATCATACTGTTAGACACTCATATTCATGTATATTCACTTTCTATATAAAATAAATTTATCTTTGCCCCCTAATCGGTAATATAAAACAAAACACTATGATAACAGGAAGAAAATTACATTTAGCCAGAAATATCATGGGATACAGTCAAGAATATATGGCAATTAAACTGCAATGCAGCCAACGCACTATTTCTAAATGGGAGAATGGAGAAGTAGCCTTGACAGAGGATATTCTCAACAAATATTTGGGTGTTTTGGAGAAAGACAAAGAATGGGTTGATACTCTTGACGACAGAATTAATATTGTACAGAATAATCATTCAAGTAAGGATAGTATTTCCGGCTACATCATCAATAATCACCCCATCAGTCAAGAAATAACCCACTTGGTGCATAACCTTTCTGAACTTGTTAAAGCACAACAAGAGTTGTTGGAACATTACAAGGAGAGAATTAAATAAATGCCCCTTATTCTTCTATTTTTCTAGCTTTATATCCAAACTTACAAGCCGCTGAAATTGAGAATAACGGGAAGTTTTGCGCTATTCCAATACTTGTAGATATGCCAATAATTTCTGCCGGAAAAAATCTAAAGTCAACAGCAAACTGATAGTTATTTGAATTTGTTATTCCGGTTTTTTCGTAAGACTGATTGATAATACCATCTTTATATAGCACAAAATAATCATGCCATGTAATACCATATCCTAACTTGCCAAACAATTCGAAATCTCTGGCAACCTCCCCCCCGTACAGTAGCCCTGCGTTAAACCCACTTGACATAACTACAGCATGTGTTATGAAATAACGACTCAAGTTAATATCCATTTTACTCCGTGGGTAAGGTAATTGTTTTGTTCCTGAGTATATACTCCACAAACTCCCTTCAACAAAAAATCCAAGTGGTAATTCTTTAAAATTATATGAAATACCTATCTTCATTGATTCATCAAAACCTCTAAAAGTAGTATAATCTTCATCATCTGAATACATTTCATTAGTGAAGTTTAAACCATAAGGAAAAACTCCCGTCCCCATTGTAATTGTAAAATTATACCAAGGGTACGCTCTTTCAAAATACTCTTTAAATCCAACTCTCCTTGATTGAGCGTTTATCTGCACACTCAGAATACAGATAAAAACAAATAATATTGTCAGTTTCTTCATCTATTCCTCCATTAACATATTAGCATCCAAACAATAAATCACCCCGTCTGCTGTAGTGTAGATATACCCTGTATTTTCATCAACAGTAATAGGATTCATCCATGAACCTTTGTTTTGATAACGCCATTTATCTATCAGGGTTTTTCCTGTACTTGCATCTATGCAATTAACCCCTCCGCTACCATACCAAACCTTGTCCATAGCTATCCGAATGGTATAGGGCATAGTGGCTGTTTTTGGATTTGACCAAAGGGTGTTGCCTGTGTTGATGTCCACGCCATACATATAGTCTGAATCAGGCTTGGCAATCACAATATTGCCTAATGAAGTAATATTACCTGATTTGTAGGCACTGAAATTATCTGCAAGGTGGCGGGTATGTGTCCAAATTGTTTCCCCATTCAAGGGATTCAAACATTCAACATTCCTCTCCACATAAAAAACAGCCTTGTTGTCTTGTACAAGAGGTGATGCAATACTTCCTCTAATGCCGGGTGTTCCTTTCTTATACCACAGCATGGTGTCGGCAGTCAGGTTATAGGCAAGCATATCATAACGGTCGTACTGGGCTACCTGTCCATTATAAGAGCGGTTTCCCATAATCAAAATTTCATCTCCGTTTGGGTGCTGCCAAAATGCAGGTGCGGTCAAAGTCGGTGCATAATTGTCCAAATCATCTTTCAACAATGAAAACACATCCTTTGTTACCCCGCTATTTATATCTATAACTTTCAGAATTGCTCCTTTCGGATTAGTTGTTGAAATGTATATCTTATGGTTAATAACCTTGATAATATTTCTGCTTCCAATTACATCAACCGACAATACAATATTACCATTGTTCAAATCCAATACACAGAGTTTTTGATTACTCGTAAGTACCAAGTAGTTTTCAGACAAGTCTGTATCTACTGCTCTAAAAGGCGATGGGAAAGGAATTTCATCATTTTGCCAAACAATTTTACCCGAATCAAGTGTCATGCAATAAACAACGGTTTTGCCGTCCTTGGAATCCATGCACTGAATGAGTTGATTGCTGTAAATGTAATTGGGAGCTGAATAAATACCACTACCCTCGTTTCTTTCCACATCATAGTACCACACAACAGGAGTTTTTTCAACCTTGGGTTCAGCGGGCTTGGGCGGCTCTTTTTTACAATTCGAGAACGAAAGCAACAAGGTAATTGGCAGTATGTTAAGCATTGTCCTTTTCATTAATCCTTTGTCAGTCTGAAGAATTGGTCATACAAAATTCCGTCATATAACTCATCCAAAACTCTTTTCGTCTCGCTGCTGTTTCTTACCTGAAAATGGTTGTTATGTTCCATTTTATCAGTATTGCTTTCTATTTTCCCATTAATATATTAGCATCCAAGCAGTAAATCATTCCAGCTGCAAAAGTATAAATATACCCTGTTTTTTCACCCACAGCAATAGGGTTGATCCAAGAACCTCTGTTTTGATAACGCCAGCCGTCAATAAGGGTTTTTCCTGATTTGGCATCTATGCAGTTAACCCCGCCACTGCAATACCAAACTTTGTCCATAGCTATACGAATAGTGTATGGCATGGCCGCAGTATTTGGGTTATACCAGAGTTCATTCCCAGTGTTGATGTCAATTCCGTACATATAGTCCGAATCGGGCTTGGCAATCACAATATTGCCTAATGAAGTGATATTGCCTGATTTGTAGGCACTAAAGTCATCTGCAAGGTGGCGGGTATGTGTCCAGACAGGCTCTCCGTTCAACGGATTGACACACTCAACATTTCTTTCTACATAAAAGACAGCCTTATTGTCTTGCACAAGAGGTGATGAAATACTTCCTCTAATGCCGGGAGTTCCTTTCTTGTACCACAGCATGGTGTCGGCAGTCAGGTTATAGGCAAGCATATCATAACGGTCGTAGTTGGCAGCCTGTCCGTTGTAAGAACGGTTTCCCATAATCAGAATCTCATCGCCTGAAGGATGTCTCCACAATGCAGGCGCTGTTAATGCTGGCCGATAACCGTCTAAATCTTCACTTCTTAACGTTAAAATGGTTTTGTGATTGCCTGTTTGTATATCAAATTGCAGTATACGACCTTTTGAAATGCTAAAATAGATATCGTTGTCTATTATAGAAATTCCAACGGAACTTTGTGCTATGGGATCAGTATAATTCCATAATATATTTCCATTATCCATATCAATTACAATTAAATCCTTGTCTCCCGTAACGGCTAAGTAATTGTCTTTGACTGCATGAGTATTAGAAACGGTAGTATTTACAGGCAATATGCCTGTCTCCCATACCACTTTACCAGAATCTATAGTCAAAGCCCTTATTATAGCAGTTTGTGAACCGGATGAAGGTTGACTACCCTGAATTATCATATTTTTGTAAATAAAATTTTGAGTAGCAAGCCCTGCATTAGTTTTAGTATCATAAATCCAAACAATGGGAGTTTTTTCAGCTATTGGTATAGTAGGTTGGGGTGGTTCTTTTTTGCAAGCAGCAAAAGAAAGCATTAGGGCAATTGGCAATATGGTAAGCATTGTCCTTTTCATTAATCTTTTGTTAACCTAAAGAATTGGTCGTATACATTTCTTTTATATAAGTTGTTCAACACCCTTTCTGTTTCACTGCTGTTTCTCACCTGAAAATGGTTGTTGTGTTTCATTTTATCAGTATTGCTTTCCAACACGCCCGGGAAAGCTTTCTGACTTTTTACCAGCACAACTCCGTCAGAGGGAAAGAAAGATCGGGTTCTGTAAATCTCCACTTCTACTGATTGTGTTACTTGCGTGACTGATGGGTAAGTTGCAAGAAGATTGCAGAAGTCTGTTGCGGCATTCTGATTATTAAAAGTCTGATTTAGGTTGAAAGTCCCAATTTTATAAGAAACTTTATACTTTTGGGTAGTCTGAAAATCAAAAGAATCTCTATGATATGAACCTATGATATAACGCCACTGTGTGTTGGCATTGTTCAAGAAATCAAGAGTTTTCTGTCTTTCGACATTTTCTATCCTCAATTTTAGAACGTAATTTGATTTAGTAGTGGCGTAATACATACCTATAACGGGTATATTAAACCGTTTTTCATAATACTTGATTTCTTTATTATTATAAGTGATTTGAGATGTATTTTCATCTCTAACGGTTTCCATTGTGTGCATAAAGGTTTCGTCATAGTTTGCTTCAAATAAGGGTGCATCACAAGGTTCCTCATTTATGACCATATCTAAAACCCGCCATATCTCCGGTGCGTCTTCTACTCCATAGAAAGCCACCCTATGCACTTTGGATGCATAATTGCTTAGTTGTGTCATAATTGCAGAACCGGGCAGCATTTCATTCAGGGTGGGAGCGTGCAGCCCTCCCAAAATGATTGGTTTTACCAAATAATTTTTTATTATAGTATCGATAGAAGCATTTAATTGCTCCAGTTTATATGCAGCAGAGGCAGAGACATACCATTTTTTAGTTAAATCATAAGTTAGTTTTGAAGCTGGTTGAAGCACAACTGCTCTAATCACAGATTGGATCATTTGTGCATGTTCATTTTGAGTCAGCCCAATATGTGCGCCCATGTTGGGAGTAGCAAAGGTTACAATACCATAATAGTCGCGTGTGCCAAAAGTACCCGAACATCCGGAAGGATTATTTTCGCATAACCACCACTGGTAATCTAAATAACGGGCGACAATGCCTCCTTGGCTATGGGCAATCACATAGTCTTCGTTTTTGCATCTGGTTGGATAACTCTGATCGGCTCCGGAGACAATCCTGATATTATAATCAGCTTTCATTTGCTGTGCAGCAGAATGAAAGCTCTCTTCCCATCCATTATATGTAACCCTGAATGATGGTTGAGCAAATCCGGTATCTGTATAATACCAAGGCTTATGCCACGATTGATTTGACCCGCCCAAACCATGAATAAATGCAACATTCTTTTTCCATAATGAATCTTCATGGCAATAGGGAAAATAGGCAATTGTGTCAGAATACGGAAAAACCTGAATAGCAATAGGATAATCAAACGGTTTTATCTGTCTTACTGAATAAGAACACGTGTCGCACCGAATGAATGGCTGTGCTTGCAGGGTAGCTACAGATATGTTTAGCAAAATAAACACGCACAATTTTAGTTGTAAAATTTGACTTTTCATAATATTTTAAATTCTTTTGTATAAAATAAGTTACTTTGATACACTTAAGACAGCTTTACCAAGTACAAATTCATTGTTTCTTTTTTTGTAAATATGTATCAGATATACACCTTGTCTTGCTGACATAGGCAGGTCAAAAACATGACTACCTGTGAAAAATTGGGAACCTATCTTTTTCCCTGTAACATCATATATTACAAACTCATACTCCTCATCGTTTAACTCTTTGTTTACTTGAATAAATATTTGATTGCTTTCATTTACAAGTGATATTTCTAAACCTAATTGTGCCCTATCGTCTTTGTTCTGATTGTGGTCTTCATTAGAGTTAGACATGGCTAACAAACCTCCTTGCATAAGTACTCTTGAATAGCCGACATATTGGATAGAAGAAGTTTTTCGCACACAGCAATTGTTTGTTGTATTAATCCACTCTATTTCAGTTTCTGTACTCGGCTCATAAACACCATCTCCTATATAAAAATATTCGCAAGTAATCTCTTTAACTTTTATTCCAAGTGAATCGAATTGCGTAGCGATGGTTACTTTGGTGTTATGATCATACATTACGGTTGCTCCTTCAAAGTACATAGTTACAATACCGCCAATATTTGTATAGACAATTCCACTATCAGATAGGAAATCTATCAAATTGTCCAAATAACCCTCATCGCCAAATTTATAATATTCATACATTGCGGCTTCTTCCTCGGTAAAGAATAAAGAATCTGACGAATCTTTTGCATTGCTATACCTTACGACCTGATTATCACCTATAATATAAACAGAATCTTTACCTATAATTATTTTGTGATATCCCTCCATCCAATCATCTCTCACATTTTCTTCAACTATAAACTCAGTTTCAGTAAGTAAGTCACCATCAAGATCAATTAATTCTGTTTCTTTGGTAATTTGACTGTAGTCATGATATTGAGACAATTCCTGTAATGTAAGGCAAGCTTGTTGTCCTGCATCAGTCATTTCGTATTTGACATTCTTTACTTTACTGTAATTAATTTTGAGTATGAAGCTGTCAGGCAATATTTGTGCGTTCAACTGAATACAATTGAAAGCTACAAACAATACTACCAATGTGGCAATATTCCGGCTCAATGATGTTGTAATAAAATTTCTCATAGATATTAGTTTTAAGTTACAACAAAACACTGCAATTGCAACTGTAAAAAGAAAGAAAGACAGTTCTGATTT
Organism: Bacteroidota bacterium; assembly: GCA_024103355.1. Taxonomy (GTDB): domain Bacteria; phylum Bacteroidota; class Bacteroidia; order NS11-12g; family UBA955; genus JALOAG01. Next base: position 10,876 of record JAGFIU010000055.1, on the reverse strand, counting down.
AGAACTAAATCAGTTTTAAATCAATATTTGAAATATTCAAACTTACAAAAAGCCTTATAGTGTGCGGCACTTATTCAAATTATTAAATAGTTACCAAATAAATTTTCAATTAAACCTTTCTTTCAAAAAAATAGAAGAATGGTGATTGAACTAATGCGCAGATTGTTCCATAATCTTCTTGTATGCCTTTTCACTGGCTAACTCTTCGGCTTTTTTCTTAGAATTATATACCTCTTTTGCAATTTGAACATTGTCAATTAAAACACATATTTCAAAATAGGTGTCTCCTCCTTTTCTAAATTCACTTACCACATCAAGGCGAACTTCCTTTTTCTCTTTTTGTGCATACTCATAGAGTTTGCCTTTATAGCTGATTTCGGATTCTTCTAATATTTTGAAATCCAAATGCGTATCCACAATGCGTTTCTTGATAAACTTAGAAGTTTTCTTATAGCCTTTGTCAAGGTACACCGCACCTATGAGTGCTTCAAGAGCATTGCCACCCACTACATGCATAGCTCCTTTTCTATTCAGCATACTTTTATCAAATTTGACAATTTCCAATAATCCTATTTTGCCGGCAATATTTCCTAACTGTTCGCGGCTAACCATTTTAGAACGCATTTCGGTCAGGAAACCCTCATTTTTAAAAGGAAAATGCTTAAAGAGTAATTCGGCAGTAACTAAATCTAAAACAGCATCTCCAAGAAATTCAAGTCTTTCATTATCTTCTTTAAACTCACCGTTTCTAATCTTTCCGGCAGTAGTTTTATGGGTTAATGCTAACTTATAGAGTTTAATATTATCGGGTTTGTACCCTGTAATTTTTTTGATTCGCTTAGCGAACTTCTTATCTTGTTGCAGTCCAAAATAGGATAAGATGTTCAAAAGAGTTTAATCAAGGATTGTACTTTTTAAAGATAACAGAGACATTATGTCCCCCAAAGCCAAAAGTGTTGCTAAGCACTGCATTCACTTCTCTTTTTTGTGCTTTATTAAATGTAAAATTCAATTTTGGGTCAAAAGATTCATCATCAGTAAAATGATTGATGGTTGGCGGTATAACGCCTTTTGTTAGTGCGAAAATTGCTGCAAGCGCTTCCACAGCACCGGCAGCACCTAATAAGTGTCCAACCATTGATTTGGTAGAACTGATATTTAATTTATAAGCATGTTCTCCAAAGACTCTTTGCACGGCTTTTACTTCGCTGATATCACCCAAAGGAGTTGATGTACCATGAACATTGATATAATCAATTTCTTCGGGTTTCATACCGGCATCTTCCAATGCATGTGTCATAACCATTTGAGCACCCAGACCCTCCGGGTGTGGTGCAGTAATATGATAGGCATCAGCAGTAAGCCCCCCCCCTGCCATTTCGCAATAAATCTTTGCACCACGAGCAAGTGCGTGATCCAAATCCTCTAAGATAATTGCTGCAGAACCTTCACCAAGTACGAATCCATCTCGGTCTTTGTCAAAGGGTCGGGATGCAGTTTTGGGATCATCATTTCTTTCGGAGAGTGCTTTCATGGAGTTAAAACCACCCATAGCCGGCTCATTAACACATGCTTCTGAACCTCCGGAAAGGATTAGATCCGCTTTTCCTAATCTAATTAAATTAAATGCATCTATCAAGGCATTGTTTGAAGAGGCACATGCAGAAACGGTCGTATAGTTAGGGCCTCTGAAACCATATCGAATGCTGATATAACCTGAAGCTATATCAGCAATCATCATTGGGATAAAGAAAGGAGAGAAACGTGGCGTTCCGTCTCCTTTTGCATAATCAATTACTTCTTTAAAGAAACTAGTTAATCCTCCAATACCTGAGCCCCATATAACCCCTGCTCTGTCTTTGTTGACATTATCAAGGTTAAGTCCAGAGTCATTAATAGCTTCCTGGGTTGACACCAAAGCATATTGTGTAAATAAATCCATTCTGCGCGCATCCTTTTTATCCAAAAAGTTGGCAGCGTCAAAGTTTTTAATTTCACAAGCAAACTTTGTTTTGAAAAGAGTAGCATCAAATCGCGTTATAGGCCCGGCACCACTAATACCATTCTGAAGTCCATCCCAAAATGTTTGAACATCATTTCCAATAGGAGTCAATGCTCCCAGACCTGTAACAACTACTCTTTTCAGTTTTTTCTCCATTAATTACGAAGATTACTTTGTATTCGCTTCAATATACTTTACAGCTTCGCCAACTGTTTGAATCTTTTCAGCTTGCTCATCAGGAATAGCAATGTTGAACTCTTTTTCAAACTCCATAATCAACTCAACAGTATCAAGAGAGTCTGCTCCCAAATCCTGTGTGAAACTTGCTTCTGTAGTAACTTCGCTTTCTTCTACTCCTAGTTTGTCAACGATGATTGACTTTACTTTTGTTGAAATATCTGACATAATTTTTAAGTATTTTATCGGGTGCAAATAACTATATTTTTACCAAATAAGACAAATTCTTTTTTCGGGATTATTTATTTTGATTGAAGGCAATCAGATACTTCCCCAAAATATCAAATTCGATATTAACCCTCTCGCCTATTTTAAGTTCATTAAAGTTAGTGTTGAGAAAGGTATAAGGGATAATTGCAACTTGAACGAGTCCTTTGCTGCTCTTAACTACAGTCAAACTTACCCCATTAAGACATATAGAACCTTTGGTTATTGTAAAAAATTCGGGACGGCTTGGCTCATATTGAATTGTAAATAACCAACTGCCGTTTTCATCTTTAATTTCTGTACAAATACCCGTTGTATCAATGTGTCCTTGTACAAAGTGTCCATCTATTCGCTGTGTTGCCAATAGTGAGCGCTCAAGGTTTACTTTACTTCCAATCTTTAGTTCTCCTAAATTTGACTTTCTTAATGTTTCAGCAATTGCGGTGACCTTGTATTGTTCTTTATCTATATCTATTACAGTCAAACAGACTCCGTTATGAGAAATGCTCTGGTCAATTTTTAATTCAGCAGATATCTTACTTTTAATTGTGAAGGTGAGATTGTTTTGGTGTTTATCTATTGAAACAACCTCGCCCACATCTTCAATTATTCCGGTAAACATAGTGAGCAAAAATAAATTAATTATTGAGGGTGAAAATCATTCAATTTTTGAAAGTAGCCTGCTGAAGTATTTGTATTTCTGAAATTCGGTCTTGGCCTCATTGTGCAACACTTCTTTATTTTGGGTTTTGTCTAATTCCAAACCAATTCTTTTAAGGTTATTTATCGGCTCTTGCATTAGCGCATTGATTTTGGATTTTAATATTGAAATTTTGGTTTCATCCGCATCAAATTGTGCATCAGCCAATTCTTCATTCAGGTCAATAACATCCATCAAAAAATCAGGAGGAAGTTCTGCTTTGCTTTCTTTATCATATAAACCATATAAAGAAAGATAGTAAGCAACTCTTTTGTCAAATTTTTCGAGTGTTTTGTATGCGTCATTATTATAGGAGGAAATTTGCAAGGCTTCTGCTTGTTTTGCCGGGTCTAATACAAAAAAATCAGGGTGATATGTTTTATTTATCTCAAGATATTTTTGTCTGAGTAATTTTTCATCAAGGTTGAATGTTGGTTCTAAACCATAAAATCTGAAATAATTACCGGTATCCATTTTTCGTTTTTATTTAAACAATCTGAAAATATCGTTTCCAATAACAAAAACCATCAATGCTAACAGAAGAATCATACCTGCTACTTGTGCCGCATGCATAATCTTTTCATTAATAGGTCTTCCTATGATCATTTCAATAATAAGAAAGAATACATGTCCTCCGTCCAGAGCAGGAATAGGTAACAGATTCATAAAAGCTAATATTAATGATAAAATAGCAGTTAAATTCCAAAATCTCTGCCAGTCCCAAACTTTTCCGAAATATGTGGCAATTGCTACAGGTCCTTGCAGTGCATTTTGTGCTTTTATTTTTCCGGTTATAACCTGTCCCAAGCCTTTTGCATTGGCTATTATTAAACCAAAAGAACGAGTTGTTCCAAGTTCAAAGGATTTTCCCAATCTATAATACACTTTGGCTACTTTGTCTGCATATACATTTTGAACAAAAAAACCGAGCTTAAGTGTTGTATCCACTTGTATCGGTAATGACAAATCGCTGTTGTTCCTTTGAATCATAACCATAATGGGCTTATTGGCAAACCCCTTAAGGGCATCGCTAAGTTCATCTTGATAATTTACTGAAACTACATTATCATGTTCTAAAATAAATCCTTTTATTTTATCTCCTTTTTGTAATCCGGCTTTATGAGCAGGAGATTCAGTCATTACAGAATCTACAAACAAAGGGAAACGCATGCTAAAGGGTGGTTCATTTTTATTTGAAGAAACAAGATTTACATAATTTTTCGGCATTACAAGGGTTTGGACATGACCGTTTCTCTCAATTTCCACCTCAATTTTATCCTCTAAAATAATATCAGAGGCAAAAAGTGTTTCAATCTTTTCAACGGGCTTCCCGTTTGCTGCCAAAATCTTATCTCCGGTTTCGAAGCCAAATTGCTTTCCTAATTCAGTAACAGCAATTCCACCGTTGTCATTGATTGCTTTCATGGGAAGATATTCATCACCATAGCTAAAAATACCCATAGAGAAAAGGAAAATCCCCAAAACAAGATTTACAAAAACACCGGCTACCATTACAATGAGTCTTTGCCAAGCGGGTTTGGCTCTAAATTCCCAATTTTGTGGTTCACTCTTCAGTTGTTTTGTGTCCAAGGATTCATCAATCATCCCGGCAATTTTCACATACCCACCCAAGGGTAGCCAACCAATTCCATATTCTGTTTCTCCTTTTTTGAATTTAAAGAGCTTAATTCCCCATGCATCAAAGAAGAGGTAAAACTTTTCTACTTTAATTCCGAATGCTCTTGCTGCTAAAAAGTGTCCTAACTCGTGCAGTGTAACCAAGATTGCCAATGCGGCAATTAACTGCCCAATCATTGTGATATTTCCCACTTAAATGTATTTTTAAAATTTGACGTGCAAAATTACTCAATAAAAAAATGTATCCTATTTTATTTCAACAGAATAAATTGGACGTTGATATTATTATGGATATTGGAGTAAGAAATAATAAAGACAAATATCCGGCTATTCCTTCACCATTTTAGTTCTTATTATTTCATTGTCAAAGAATATCTCGACAACATATAATCCCTTAGCGAGATTTGATAAATCAATCCGATACAAAGCCTCTCCAATTTTTGTATTTTGCACACTCCAAACTTCACCTTTCATATCCATTATTTTCACAGATTGTAATTCTGAAGAATCATTTTTCAGTTGACAATCAATATAGTTATTAAATGGATTAGGGAAAATAGAAAGGCTGTACCTATTTATAGAGTCATAATAAACAGTATCCGTATAAGGTAAATCATCATAGAACTTGGTTCTATCAGGAATGTGAAAAATAATAGGAATACAATTGCCTCCTCCTTTAGCATTAGGAGGAAATTTAATTTGTGAATTATCTTTCGAATGAAGTCCGGAATTAAATCTAATGCACAGATTGTTCACTTCAAACCATGGGCTGCCTTTTGTAATAAATGACGTATGACTAATAGTTGAATCTCCGGGTAATAAGGTAGATTGAAAATAATATCCGCCAGCACCCGCTGTATAATTAATAAAAATAGTATAGTTAAAGTAATCATCTTTAAAGATTGTATCCTGCCCTAAGTTCTTTATCCAAAAGGTCATCTTATGCCATTTATTGTCGCTATAGAAAGTATCATAAGGAGCTGGTTTACTAATAATTAATTTAGCATCAATAATTCTCACCCTGTTTTGACCTTCAATCAAATTAGTTATAAGTAAGAAAAAAAATAACAAAAGAATTCTGTACTTATCTTTACTCATTTTTGAATCAATATTTTACGAGTGAATACTTCATCATTTATTACAATAACTATCCAATATAGCCCATTCTTAAGTTCGCTTGGAATTTCAAACATATAGTTTTCAAGATTCACAAATGAATCAATAGTTTGTACAACACATATTTTGGAATACATGTCTAACAAGGTAACTTTTGTTAAATCATTAAAACCACGATTAGGTACAGAAATATTTAATTTATCTTTAGCCGGATTAGGATAAATATTAAAAACAGGACATAGAATACTTTCAGATATTGCCCATTTTGGCAATACTCTATAAGTTAAAGTCCATTCATTATTTATAAATTTCGGGAAGCCAATTTCCTGTTCAATAGGGAATAATGAAGAATTATTATGTAATAATACGGTGCCTGTTACATAGTAAAAACCTGTTTGTTCATTTAAGTCAATCCTTTTCTTTAATTTTAAAATAATAGAATCTCCGGGTATAATCGAGTTTTTTAGCACTATTAATATCTTCTCGTAAGAAGTGATATTGGGCTCTGCTTCTTTAAAAGAAAAAATCATATCAATACTGTCAAACGCATATATAGTGTCAACACCCAAATTCTTAATACTATACTCAACTTCAATTTCGTCTTTTAAATGAATCTTAGTTCTATTTTGTGGAGATAATTTTATGGTTGCTACATCTATGTCCCTAATTTTAACATTTTGAGCATCCATATTTAAAATACAGATTGTAAATACTATTAAAAGGGATATATGTTTTATCACGATTTTCATTTCCCGATTATCATTGGATTACAATACGCTTCAGCATCATCTTACTCTCATTATTGTAAACGATTTTAAGTATAAACAAACCCTTATTGATAGTTTTGGGTAGTTGAATTTCATACTCAGTTGAACTTGATTTATAGCTAGGATTATTATCCCTAAAGACAGTATTACCAACAATGTCATATACCTCTATGCTATTTATTTTATTTTCTGAGTTAATAAAAAACTCATTATTAATTACCGGGTTAGGGTAAATATCAAATTGCTCTTGATTTTTATTTTGTTGTTCAATGATATGACTATACTCCCAACGATGACGATAGGTTATATAGTCATTGTTATTTGAACTTGTGGGTATATCAATGGTTTCATACTGAAAGTTAAAATTAGGCGAACGATTCATTAAATGCGCTGTAATGCCTACGTGAAAATTATCAGTATCTTCATCATAATCAACGTCTCTGACATATTCCAAAACTATTGAATCTCCGGGCAATAAATCACGAAAATTAGGAATAACCTTATCATCATTATGCGGATTAAGCACATTTATAAAAAATTTACCCTAAAGGAATCTTCTTTAAATATGGTATCCGGTCCATTGTTATATAGTGCATACTTTATATTTATATCTGTTGGCGATTTTATATATGTACCCGAACTCGGTGTAAGAATCTTGACTGACAAATCTATTATTCTATAAGGATGATATTGAGCAGTCAAATACTGAACACTCACTATATTAATCAAAATCAAAATCAGAAGTAACTTAAATTTGTTTTTCATTTTGATTTTATTTAGTTAATCAATACAAATATAAAGAATTATTCACACGGATTACACGGTGGTGGATTAATATTCCATTTTTCATAATCAATACAATCACAACATACCTTTATATCCTTCTCTATAATCAAGTATGGGCAATTTTCATTGCAAGGTTTTAGCTCTATCTCAATTTTAAAATTAAGACATTTATAAACAGTTCTTGTACGACCATTTGGATATATTATTTGTCCTTCAACACATTCATTCGTAGGGATTTCAGGTAAATCAAAAACTCAATTTTACAGAAAAGACAACCTATAATGTTTTAACCAAACTTTATAATATCGATTGTTATTACTATTCCCTAAAATAAAATCGTTGTCCGGGAGTATTGAAATCAGGGAGTTTGGTTTTAAGTTTTTCTAAAAAGTCTTCTAAAGGTCTGATTTCGGGCGCATCGGGAAAAAGGATTTTGAAACGGTTTGCATGATGCAGAAGGTTATAGTACTGAGATTCAGTTATTCCGGTAGATTTTAGCAGCCGTTCATACAAAAGAATAATCTCCCAATGTGCTTGTGTTACAGAAATCTTTTGCCTTTCAGCTACACGGATATAGCGTTCATACCATTCTATTGCCAGACTGTCTTTGTATTGAAAGGTTGCACTCTTGGCAAGATTCCAAAACGTTGTAAAAAAATTTGTGTCTTTTTCTACTGCTGTAACAAAGACATTGTAGGCATCAGCATAGCGTTTTTGCGCCATAATACTGCTTCCGAGCGCATTGATGATTACTGCATTGTTTGGTTCTCTTTCCACTGCAATCCTGTAATAGTACTCTGCTTGTTGATAGTTCTTTTCTCGCATCTCAATATTGCCTTGGGCAAACACATCTCCTTGTGCAAATACTGAATCTGAAGACAAAATGGATATTAGAAAAGAGATACTTATTGCTGCTAATCGGCACTTTGATACAAGATGAATAACCATACAAATTATTATTTAGTTAATAAAGATTGTTTTAATTGCTCAACGGTTCTGAACTTGTCAATAATTCGTCTTTCTTTATCCAACAAGATAAATGTGGGTGTTCCTTTTATATTATAATCAATAATGGGCTTTGATTCACCTGCTTTGAAATCGCAATAATGAATCCAATCAGGATACTTTTTGATATAATTCTCATATTCATTTTTGTCTCTGTCGGCAGATACGGCAACTACTTTGATTTTTGTTTTATTAATTAAATTAAGGACTTGGGGCATTGCTTTAGTACAATGAGAGCAAGTACTTGAAAAGAAGATAACCAGAACAGTATCAGCATCAATATTTCTAATACTAAGCGGAGAACCATCTTCATTTTGCAGTGCTATTTCAGGAGCAGGTTTGCCGGGTCTCATTCTTTCATTTGCTTCTACTTCGCTAATCCTGCCCGTATTGGGTTCTTCTGTATCACATTGTTCGGGTGCTGCATAATGAACAACGATGTAACTGACTAATTCAGAATTTTGCAGGGTTTCAAAACCATTTATTAGAAAATTGTAGGCAAAATTTCTATGTTCTTCTGATTGAGAAAACATATCCATTGCTTTGTTTACACCTACAATTAATGCCGAATCCTGTGATGAAGGCAATAAGTGCTCATCATAATACAATGAGATATATTCTTCTAATAAATCTCTGAAAAGAAATGTTTTCAGCAACCGGATATCTGAAAGGTTTATACCATCCCAAAATTCCGAAATCAATGTTTTTTTCCTTTTATCCTCAGTTAATTTATAATTTATTTTTCTTACCGGATTGCTTCTGATATATGCGCCTAATATATTGCTTTTATTGCTGTTAGAAATCTTAACACAAACTTCTTCAAATTGTTTTCTATTCTCTTCTATTTTAGTGAGTATTAATTTTCCCTCAGATTTTGATTTTGCATTACTATATTGTTCCGCTAATTCTTCATTCTTTTCCGTGTATAGTTTTTTTTTGGTCAAAAATTCATAAAAGCCTTTGTTGATATTTCCTTTAATAATGTTGGGTTCATTCGCTTCTGTCTGATAGACTTCCATTTGGACAACCGTTGTATCACCATCGGGAATAATCATGTCAAAATATTTGCCATCCTTTGTGTTATATAGGATACGCACCATTTCCGGTTCATTATTATTTAAAGGGATATTGATAAATGTTTCTTCACCAAAGGTTCTAACAGACATATTCATCAACAATTGCCCGTTTTCCATTCTATATACAATGACATCACTTAAATTATAGTATAGACCATTGAAGGGCATAATCAGTTTTACCACTGCATTATTTTGTGCAAATACAACGGTAGTGCTAATAACAAAAAGGGCTAAAGCTGCAAATTTTCTCATCATAAGTTATCTGTCAATAATTAATCCACAACGGATATTTTAATGGTATTTGTGCGTTCCTTTTTGAGAATTGGCATACTCGCAGTATGTATCACTTTATCACCGGGTACTACTACACCTCTGTTTTTAAGTACTTTTATAACATCTGCAAAGGTTTCATCTGTGCTCAGGAATTTATCATAATAAAAACCTCTTATTCCCCAAACAAGATTCATTCGATTCAGCAATACTTTATTGTCAGTAAAAATGAAAATTGAGGCCTCCGGTCTGTATGAAGATACTTTGTAACCATTGTATCCGGACCTAGTCATTCCGGCAATGACTTTAGCTTGAATATGGTCACTCATTCTCACGGCAGTAAAGCAAATTTCATCAGACAAGAATGTTGGAGAATCATCTCCCGGTTTAATACCTTTGTAATACACACGTTTATCTCTTTCCAACTCTCTGATGATTTTATCCATTGTTTCGACAACCAAAACAGGATGTTCGCCAACTGAAGTTTCACCGCTAAGCATTACAGCATCAGCTCCGTCTATTACAGCATTTGCCACATCCGTAACCTCAGCACGAGTAGGGATTGACCGCTCAATCATACTTTCCATCATTTGCGTTGCAATGATTACAGGTTTAGATTTAGATAAACATTTTTCTACAATTTCCTTTTGGATTAAAGGTACTTTTTCAATAGGCAGTTCAACCCCTAAATCACCGCGCGCAACCATCACTCCATCTGTTGCATCAATAATGGAATCAATATTAGCGACTGCTTCCGGTTTCTCAATTTTTGCAATCACAACAGCGTCACTTCCTGCTTTTTCAATTCTACTTTTTAAATCAATGATATCTGAAGCGTTTCTAACAAAAGAAAGTCCAATCCACTCCACATTGTTTTGAATTCCGAATTCTAAATCCTTAATATCCTTTTCTGTTAATGCAGGGAATGACACTTTGGTTTCAGGTAGGTTAAATCCTTTATTGGATTTAAGAATACCTCCTTCCAGCACAACGGCTTCTACTTGAGTGTCATTTAAAATCTTAGTAATTCTGATATGAATTTTCCCATCATCCAACAAAATACGCTCTCCTG
>JAGFIU010000051.1 GCA_024103355.1 Bacteroidota bacterium | reverse complement strand
TTCTATTTATTACTTCCCTTTAAAATCAGCTTTGCGCTTTTCGACAAATGCTGCCATCCCTTCTTTTTGGTCCTCTGTAGCAAAAAGCATGTAGAAGTTTTTGCGTTCAAAAAACAGAGCTTCCTGCAAAGGCATCTCAAAAGATTTCAGAACACTTTCCTTTGCCATTTGTATAGCTATTGGAGATTTTTCTGCAAGTTTTGCTGCAAGTTTAAACGCTTCCTCCAAATAGAGTTCTACCGGAACTACTTTATTCACCAACCCTAAAGCAAGTGCTACTTGTGCAGAAATAAAACTTCCGGTCAAAACCATTTCCATAGCTTTTGCTTTTCCAACAGCTCTTGTAAGTCTTTGTGTTCCACCGGCACCGGGCATCACACCGATATTGATTTCAGGCTGTCCAAACTGTGCAGTTTCGGAAGCAATAATCATGTCACAAATCATTGCCAATTCATTTCCTCCACCTAAACAAAATCCACTTACGGCAGCAATAATTGGCTTCTTAGTCTTTTTTATTGTATCCCAAGTTGTAAATTGGTCTATTTTGAGCATATCAACCGCTCCTTTACCTGCCATTTGCTTGATATCCGCTCCTGCTGCAAATGCACGCTCGTTTCCTGTGATGATAATCACTCTTGTATTTTCATCTTCATCCAAGTCCAAGAGTGCACCTTTTATTTCTTGCATCAACTGCAAATTGAGTGCGTTTAATTCTTTTGGGCGATTCAGTCTTATAAGGGAAACAAAGGGTTTGACATGCTTTTCAACTAAAATAAACTCCATTACTTATGCTTTTAAAGGGATTGCAAAGTTATGAAAAATACAAAGAAACAGACAGAAAATGGGTGAATGAAAGCTATAAGATAAACCTATTCAAAAAATCTAATAGAGGATATGGGCTTTATCAACAAAGACATTTATCCAAAATAGAACCTTTGTGCTATTCCTTAATAATCTTTGCTACAAACTCTCCTTGTTTCACAAAGTAAATTCCCTGAGCCAATTCTGTCAGGTCAATTTCTTGGGTTTCGTTTTGGAGTGTGCCTCTTAGTAGCTTTCTGCCTTGAATGTCTGTTACTAAAAAGCTCTGTCCCTCTATACCAACGATAGTAATTATACCATCTGTTGGATTGGGATATACTTGAAACCTTTGGTTTAAGACTTCTTTGAACTCCACAAATCGGATTGGACTTAATTCACTCTGTCCGTTATAATCAACTTGGCGCAAACGGTAATAGTTTATTTTATTTGGATTAAAATCCACTAATTCATAACTGTTCATTGAATAAGTTGAGCCATTTCCTTGAATCACACCTATTGTTTCCCAGCTATCACCTAACTCACTTCTCAGCACCTCAAAATGGCAGTTATTCTCCTCTTGGGCTGTTTGCCATGTGAGCTGCACTGTACTTGTTTCATAGTTTGGGATTGCTTGAAAATTGAGCAGGTTGACAGGTAAGGGAATAGGTCCGTCTCCGATAGCAAAGGGTGAAAATGCTCCTATGTAGCCCGTATGTGTCAGGATTGTCCCACTTGCACTGCCACTGCCCGATGTCGCTATCTCCCATGCACTTATGCCAGAATTGTAGTGATTGAGTGTGGGTGTTGTCAACAACGCTGACTCCTCTCCCGAATTCCAATAAAATTTGAAATCTACCCCACTGCCACCATTCGCGGTGGATTTGTCTATGTCCCATGTACGTTTTATATGGGGAGCAACCACTATTATAGGCGATATTGGATGATAGTACACTTCATCCAATATCCTGACACTAAAAACATCTCCTGAACCTGTGTTGTTTTTTATTTCTACAGGATTGTATGCACTGTTACCTACAGGGAACAACAAAGTAGTGCCATTAGCCACATTCATCTTGAGTTTGCCCGTCCCGCTTGTTTTCACATAACCTGTTCCGATATTGCTAAGTCCGGTAACTGTCAGATTGTAATTTCCTAAAATAATCTTCTTACCTGAATTAATCATATTTATTACTCCGACTGTTCTGTTTTGGTCTAATTCCAAATCCCTGACTACAGTACTGTGAAATTTAAAATCATCACCGGATGTGGGCAAGCCGCCCATATACCAATTGTCAGTATTTGACCAATCATTATCATCAGAACCTATCCACTCACAAGGACAATTGAGCACATCCTTATTGTCAGGAATTGTCCAACCATTTATATCAACTAATTTATCTCTATATCCTTTTGCAAAAGCACCGAATTTTATATTAGCAGCTCCAAGTGTTATTGCTGCATTGGGTGTATTAGAGTTTTCTGCCCATCCTTTCAGTGTTAAACCATAATGCTCACAATCCATACCGGAATTACTAAACATTGAGCCTAAGCTTGTTACACTAAGCAAATCCCAATTACCTAAATTCTGATTGAAATTACTTGCACCATTAAACATATTCGCCATTGTTGTAACATTTTTAGTATCCCAAGTACTTAAATCACAATTAAATAAAACAGCATCTCTGAACATCCCATTTAATTGAGTAACATTTGAAATATTCCATTTGCTTATATCTTGATTAAATTTTGATGCTCCGCGAAACATCGAGGACATTGTGGTAACATTGCCTGTATTCCATTTTTTAAGGTTTTGGTCAAATGATGAAGCATCATAAAACATGTAACTCATATTGGCAACAGAAGACACATCCCAATTTCCTATATCTTGATTAAAACTAATTGCATTATTAAACATATAGGTCATATTTGTTACTGACGACACATTCCACCCTCCAATATTTTGGTTAAACAACAAATTATCTACAAATAAATAGCTCATGTTTTTAACACTATTTGTATTCCAGTTCCAATTAGCTCCAATACCTTTTAGATTTTTACAACCTCTAAACATTGAATTCATTGTCGTAACCTGAGTTAAAACGGGTGTGTCTGTCGCTATGATATCCAATTGAGAACAACCGTAAAATGCATTCAAAAAACTAGTCCAAATACTGTCTCCCCATTGTGTAATCAGTTTTATAGAATCTTTTTGTCCTGAATTATTAAAATATATTCTTGGAAACTCACCCCAGATTTCAATTTTATATAATCTATCAGCAGAACTTGTCGATATAGTATAACTTGTATCACTACCCGTATATGTACCCGTCCACCCATTATTGGAGGAATTGCCAATTTCTTCCCAATATACTTTGAAGTTATAACCTCCTATTCTTGTTGGGATAATGATATCTCCATTATTATCAGCCCTCCATTCAGCTATAAACGGGGTTCCGGAAAACAATAATAAAAAATTCGCATTGAATAATATTATTAATATTACAACAAGAACGCGAGCAATATAAAACCTCCCAATTGCCATAACATTTTATTTCCTAAACAAATGTATGGAAATAAAATCCAAATAATCAATACAAATTAATTTTTCACCAAAACAGCATTGGTAAAAAATAGCTCAAAAAAGCTAAATAAAATTTAAGGAGCCAATCCTACAAGTTCAGTAAGTCGGCATAAGGGCTATTGCCATTCAGCAACATTTCAGGGTTTTCCAATAGGGTTTTGACCATAAAAAGGAAACTAACGGATTCTCTTCCGTCAATCACTCTGTGATCATAGGAAAGTGCGATGTACATAACCGGTCTAATCTCAATCTTGCCATTTTCGACCCAAGGTCTCTCAACAATATTGTGCATTCCCAAAATTGCAGACTGAGGAGGATTGATAATTGGGGTTGACATCATGGAGCCAAAGACACCACCATTGGTAATTGTAAAAGTACCACCGGTCATTTCTTCAATGGAAAGTTTGTTGTCACGCGCTTTAATTGCAAGTCTTTTTACTTCACTTTCTATTTCAGCCAATGACAGTGTTTCTGCATTTCTGATTACGGGCACAACCAATCCGCGTGGTCCGGAAACTGCAATAGAAATATCACAAAAATCATTAAAGACAATTTCATCACCATCAATGAAAGCATTAACTGCCGGCCATTTTTGCAATGCCAACACGCAAGCTCTTGTGAAAAATGACATGAAGCCAAGACTCACATTATGCTTTTCCTTAAAACTATCTTTGTATTTAGCTCTCAAATCCATGATGGGCTTCATATTGACCTCGTTGAAGGTTGTCAACATGGCAGTTTCATTCTTTGCCATCACCAAGCGTTTTGCAATAGTTTTGCGCAAATTGGACATTTTTTCTCTTTTCTCATCTCTGCTGCCTGTTCCTTTGGCATATCCTGATGACACTCCATGTGCTCCGCCTTGTTCAACAGCCGCCTGCAATACATCCATCTTGGTTATTCTGCCGTTCAATCCACTTCCTTTGACTTTTGCCGGATTCAACCCATATTCTTTTAATAATTGTTCCGCCAAAGGACTTGCAGAATAAGTTTGTTCGAAAGTTGAAGCATCTTTTTTTGTGCTCGATACGGATTTTGATTCAGTTTTGGTTGGTGTAGCAACAGTAGCAGCCTTCGCGGTTTCTATTTTTGGGGCTTCAACTTTCACTTCTTTCTTAGCAGTTACTGTAGGTGCTTTTGCGTTGGTATCTATCATTGCAACCACATCCCCAACCTTAACGGTATCACCTTCTGCGGCAGTAAATTTCTCTAAAAGACCGGCTTTCTCAGCATTAATTTCAAGTGTAGCTTTTTCAGACTCAACTTCAATAATCGGTTGGTCGAGCTCAATATAATCGCCAACATTAACAAGTAATTTTGATATTGTAACCTCACTAATAGATTCACCGGGAGAAGGAACTTTTATTTCTAATGACATTGTTTTATTGCTCTATATAATAGTTTCTAATAGCGCTGCAAAAGTAGGGATATTTTGTGTATAGCATAAATAAGTTTGAAAGGTTCTATTACAAAGTTTATTTATAATTTTCAGGCGTGAAATCGGCTTTGTCTGAATTTGAAAAATTAACCATCAATGCCTTAGGTAATTACCCTCCTTCACGAGTTGCTTTATTGCAGAAAGAACTTGGTATTGTTACGATTGGCGATTTGCTTAATCACATCCCCATCCGTTATCTTGATAAAACAGCCAACATAAATATTGCCGATTTGCAACCCAATTCCGGGCAAGTTCAGGTTAGAGGCAGGATTGAATCCGTAGAAATAATTGGTGCACGTAATTCACAACGACTCAAAGCTACTTTATGTGATCTTACGGGATGTATGGAACTGGTTTGGTTTCGTTCTATTCCATGGGTAAAAAAATCTTTATCCATTGGTCAGGTATATACCGTATTTGGGAGGGTGAGTGAATTCAAAAATGTTTTTTCAATGTCACACCCCGAGTTGCAAGTTTTTGATGCAGAGAAAAAAGAAGAGGTTAAAGGATATATCCCTGTGTATCCGTTGACTGAAAAACTCAAAGCCTCTAAGATTGACTCAAAATTTATTGCACAACTCACCAAGGCAGCTATCAATCACGTGAACTTTGATATGCCTGAGTTTATTCCTAAAAGAATCATTGAAAAACTCGAACTTCCTTCTCGCGCAATTGCATATAAAACAATCCATTTCCCTGACAGGTTGGGGGATGCAAAGAAATCTTATGAGCGTTTTAAGTTTGAAGAAGTTTTCTTATTCCAATTAAGAAATGAGAGAACACGTCTCAACAGAATTACAAATTCAGTAGGACCCAAAATAGTTAAACCGGGTTATTTTTTCAATGAATTTTATAACAAACATTTACCTTTTGCCTTGACAGAAGCTCAAAAGAGAGTAATCAAAGAAATTTGGGCTGATATGAAAAGCGGGGTTCAAATGAACCGTTTGTTGCAGGGAGACGTAGGGAGCGGCAAAACCATTGTGGCTTTTATCGCTATGCTCTTAGCGATAGACAACGGATATCAGGCATGTATGTTGGCACCCACAGAGATTCTTAGCCAACAACATTTTGAATCGCTCAAAGAATGGGCTACACCTATTGGATTAAAAGTAGCATTACTTACAGGCTCAACATCCAACAAAGAAAGAACGGAAATGTTGGAAGAATTGGCTTCAGGCAAGTTATCTCTGATAACCGGAACTCATGCTATTTTGGAAGACCGCGTTGTATTCAGCAAATTAGGCTTGGTTATTATTGACGAGCAACACCGATTTGGCGTAGCACAAAGAGCCAAATTATGGCTAAAATCAAATCCTTCACCTCATATTCTTGTGATGACCGCCACACCTATCCCGCGCACATTAGCAATGACAGTACACGGAGAGTCGGAACACAGTATAATTGATGAACTGCCTGCCGGGAGAAAACCTATTATCACAGCTCACAAACAAGAAAAAGAACGGATTGCGTTAATGTCTTTCATAAAAAATGAAATCTCAAAAGGAAGACAAATCTATTTTGTGTATCCCTTGATTAATGAAAGTGCAAGTTTGGAATTCAAAAACTTAATGGATGGATATGATGTTGTTGAGAGTTTTTTTCCTACTCCTGAATACCGAATATCCATTGTACATGGACAAATGCGACCGGAAGATAAAGAAAAGGAAATGATGCGATTCAAAAATGGGATTTCTCATATTATGGTTGCCACCACTGTAATTGAAGTGGGTGTTAATGTTCCAAATGCAAGCGTAATGGTTATAGAAAATGCAGACCGATTTGGCTTGTCTCAACTTCATCAACTTAGAGGCAGGGTTGGACGTGGTGCGGAACAAAGTTATTGTATTCTAATGACTGAGAATGAGCTTGGTAAATCCGCACAAGAAAGGATGAGTGCAATGGTTAAAAGCAATGACGGTTTTGAAATTGCCAAAATAGACTTAAAACAACGAGGTCCCGGTGATTTATTGGGAACCAAACAAAGCGGACTTCCCGATTTCAAATTTTTAGATTTGGTAAAAGATGAATATTTTATCTTTTTGGGAAAACAAGCCGCAGCCTATGTATTGAGGGAAGACCCAACATTGAGCAAACCGGAAAATGCAATGTTGAAAAGATATTTGTTATCACATTCAAAAGATAATTTCTGGAGTAAAATCTCTTGATTACCAAAGACAAAGCCATAAGAGATATTATATTAACCGGCTATATTGGTTCAAATCAGCTTGGCTATTAACTGCCGAGTAAAAACCTTCAGATGAATAATAACTACCATAAAAATGATATTAATGGCAGCATCCTAAATCATCCTAATAAAAAATTAAATAGATTGACTATAACCTAATATTTTCAACCTTTGCTTCCAATAATCATATTGAGCCGGTTTTGTACCGACACTATCAGCTATCTTAATCAATATCTCCAAAGCTATTGCATTATCGGGATTGAGTTTTAGTGTGCGCAAAGCAGTCTGATTGGCTTCTTTTACTTGAGATGTCAGATAATAAAGTTTGGCTTGTAAACCCATTGCAATATCATCACGAGGGTCAAGTTTAAGGAGAAAATTCAAATCTGACTGTGCTTTATTAAATTGTTTCATGTCAATCTTGAGTGAAATTAATGCATCCCAAAATGGAGGGAAATCAGTTTTGATTCTCACAGCTTCTTTCATCCACTCTAATGCGCGAGACTTTTGATGAGTATTCTCAAATGCTTTGGCAATTCTATAATAAGTCCATGCATCAGTGATAGAATCTTGATTTAATTTCTTTGACAAATTGACAATCTGAGTAAATTCATTTGATGTATAATGATAATAGACTTTTAGTTGCAGTGCATACTGTGAATTTCCAATCTGAGTATATAGCTCTTTGGCTTTCTGTAAATAGAAAGGGTTATGTTCAAATTTTTCATAGTAAGAAATATAGCCTGCAAATGTGCTCATCAGGTCAGGCTGCTTTGTATTTATGGCTCTTAAACCCATAAGCTCACCCTGCCCTTCGTTTCCGATTCTGTCATAATGTTTTCTGATATAATGGTCATGAACTGTAACGTGGGGAATATCCACTGTTCCGCTTCGGGGCATGTGACATGAAACACAATTATTGTTTTGTAGCTTAATTTTTTCAGGATTTTCCGAACATACCGTTTTTGGCGCGGTATGACAAGACTGACAAGTTAGATTAAAATGCTCGTCACCCATTGAACGAACACTGACATGAGGATCGTGGCAGGTTATACATGTAAAATTCAAATTAGGATTATAGGCTTCCGTGCTGTTTTTGTTACTTTGAATAAAACATTGGCTCATTTGCAATCTTTCTGTATGAGAACTCATTCTGAATTCTTCTTGTTCGCTATAGTCAGGCATAAACACAGTAAAGATACTGCTCAAAGGCATTCCGGGTTTGAAATCATAAAACGATTTATCAGGTTTCAAAACATTATTTCCCTGCAAATGACAGCGTTGACAAACATCGGTCTGTAGATTGTAGGGCAATCTTCTTGGATTTACAATTGTAGAATCCAAAGTCCCGGGTTCTTTCAACAGTTTGCCGGAGAGTCTTTGTGCAACATGCAATTCACCCGGTCCGTGGCATCGTTCACAATCTATCCCTTCAGGTATTTCAAAAAACCTATGCTCAGAGAGAGGATCCTGCTTCGGATAAGCATTGTGGCATGTCATACATTCGGATTCTATTCTTCTTTCAAACCTCGGATTATTTTCTCTAAATCCGGGTGGTAAATCCCACAAACCACTTTGGGTATAAAAAGTCATGGGTGCCTGAAATAGGAATCCGTTTCTCTGTATGATATGAGAATTGGTATGGTGTCCTGAACCAATGATATAATCAATATGTTCTTTTCTTTGATAAACAGTGTCGCCATTATACAGCCTGAATTCTTTGATAAAAAATTCACCTCCTTCCCAAAACGAGATATAGTGCAAGTCTTTTATGGTATCATAAGCATAGCCATTTCCGTGTCCAAAACTGCTACTTTTTTGTTTTGTGGCTTTTCCAAATGACATTCCCATTTCAGTATGAGAAAAACTCTCAAATTTATCCTCATGGCAACCCCTGCAAACTTGACTTCCCACATATTTTACGGTGTCATTCAGATTAAGATAAGGACTGACAAATACATCTTGGGCGGTTTTATGAGTTTGTTTATTGCCTTTACCGCACTGAATTATCAGTACGCTCCAGCCTAAAAGGAGTAATAAAACCAACCATTTTGCTTTATTTTTAAGCATCATTTTAAAGCTACTGCAAGATTAAGTAAAAAAGGTTAAAAGCGACTTGGAAAGAGCGAATCGAAATCATACTTTTGCAGCGGCAAGCGGGAACGACCAGCTCCTGTCTCACTCCCCCAGGCAGGGAACTGAGCAAGGGCAGACGGTTGTAGCGGTGCGATTCTTTGCTTGCCTTTTTTTATGTCAGAGGAAAAAGAAGAATTCGTCCCCCCTAAACACAATGAAGAGCATTTCTATCACCCACATGAAAAAACCTTGGGTGGTTGTTGCAGCATCCTTTTCTTTGTTCCGATGACCATTCTCATTATGCTTTTGCTTTATTATTTCTTAGGACAGTATTTCCAACACTGATTCTTTTTACTTTTAGTTGCAAATTGAATATAAAGTATTTTTATCACAAAAACTGATTTGAATTAAAACTTATGAATTTTATACAAAATTTCAATTATAGAGCTTAATCTGCTTTATGTCAATTAATTTGTTAGCTACAGGGTTTCACTATTTAATCTTTTCACATATTACAATATATTCATAAAGCATCGTATTTACTGTTTTTCCTGTCTTGTTCGTTGGTGAATTTTTTGAAGGCATTGCTTTACTACTCAATAATCTTTCGTAAGTTTTTAGATGTTTAAATCCATTTTCTTCAAATTTCTCTGCAATAAACTGGTCTGTTGGTAACTGAATATTCTTTACTGTTCTATTTCCAACTACATAAATACTTTTTCCACCTTTTTTTGTGCTGTCTGCTACTTTCTTAATTGAACTATCCAAGTCGTTGTAAAAAGAGGAAACTTCTAATGCTCTTTTGTTATCTTCTTTGTTTATTTGTGATATGTAGTCTGCAATTATACCTTTTGAAATATTTGTTTTTGCTTTTGTACCACCCATCAACATTCCATCTATTTTTCTAGCATAGTCAATTCCTGTCCATTCATTTGAAAGTGTAGAAAATTGTCCATAAGCAACAGTCGTTCTGCTGTCGCCATAAGGTGGACTTGTCAATACAACGTCAAAATAATTTTTCGTTGGTTGAAATTTAGAATATTGAATATCAACAGAAACATCTTTTTCAAGTTTTGGAAAATAGAAGTTTATATAATTAAATAATGTATCTTCTAATTTTTTGAAGTAAACACCAACTACATCGGGATTGAAATTTAAAATGTCTTCCGATTTCATACGGTAGAGTTTGAATTCATTGTTTCTTGTGTATGAACATTCTCTAACTGTTTCAGAAAATGGAACTAAAAAGAAATTACGAATATTTTCATCTTTAATTTCGTAGATAAAATGTTTTAGCAAATTTAAGTTTTCAATTACTTGTTGTGAAAACCAAAACTCAATATTTGTTATGTTTGTCGTTTTTAAAGTTTTTAAGTTTTCTTCGTTTTTAAGAAATTCAAAAATATTATCTCTAAAACTTTTCTTTGTGTCAAGTAGTTGATTAATTGAAATTTTAGTGAACTTAACTTTTGAAATTAAAACAGCCAAAGGGTTAATATCAAAACCATATAAATCTGTTAAGCCACATTCCAAAGCACTTGCAAATGAAGAACCTGAACCACAATAAGGGTCAAGTAATTTTCCATTAGAAATATTGAACTCTTTTAAAATGTCTATCCCAATTTGAGGCAACATTGTTGCAGGATATTTATGCAAGTTTGGAAAACTTGAAGCATAAGATTGTCCTACATAATCGTATTTTGTATTTCTAACTATCGGATATTTCATAAATCTGTAATACTTTGAAAAAGTAAAGGTAATTTGTCTTCAAAAGTTCTAAAACCTGTTCCGTGATTTCTTGCCATTGTTCCTTTGTCGTGCAAACGCAAATCAACCAAAATATTTTCTTCTCTAAATTGGTCAGCCAATAATTCTGGTGAAGTTCCTTTCATCAGTTGGGCTCTATAAAAATGAAAATATTCAAGTCCGTCTCTTTCTTCTGTAAATGCTGAAACAAATAGTAATGCGGGTAATTTTTGCATAAACCTATCAGCCAAAGTTTGTAGTTGCCAAGTTGCAACTACTTCGCCTGAAATATGTCTAACGGAAATTTCTGTTTTCTGCACATCAAGGAAAAGTCCTGCACTATTAGGTTTCAACGACATTGTATAATAAAGTCCTTGTCTGCCGTCTTTGTCTAAACTACCATATTTTTTAACTGCATCCAATGGTGGCATTTTCCAAACTTTGTTGTTGAAAGTAAACAAAGTAATCATACTATTTCCTTTTGTCCTATGTGCTTTTAATTCAGCACCATCAACGTCTGGGTGAGCTTCGTTATTTTCTTTAATTCCAAGTAAAGTTTCCAAAGTGTAACCAATTCCTGTCGGTCCTTTTCTCATTGTTTGAACAAAACCTTGTTCTTTGATTTTTCTAAATTTCTTTGTAAACTCCGCTATTGTCATATTATGCTTTTGCTGAAAATTATAATGGGTCAAATATACAAATTATCTATCAAATGTTGTTATACTGTTAGATTTTCAATGCTTGTAGCTAAATTATGATTTGATTTTTCTTCAATCAAATTCAGCCTACTTTTGTCCTCATGTTAAAAGACAATTCGCTTAAAGACAAAATAATCATAGTCACCGGAGGAGGAACCGGATTAGGGAAAGCAATGAGCAAAGTATTTTTACAATTGGGCGCTAAAGTTTGTATTACAAGCAGAAAATTAGAGGTATTAAAAGCAACTGCCGAGGAGCTGAACAAAGAAACAGGGGGTGAAATTTTCTATACACAATGTGATATTCGCAACTACGAAGAGGTTGAATCTATGATGAGCAAAGTGATTGAGCGATTTGGCAGTTTTAATGTGCTGGTAAACAATGCAGCAGGAAACTTTATCAGTCCAACAGAACGTCTCTCACATAGGGCTTTTGATGTTGTAGTAGATATTGTGCTCAAAGGTTCATACAACTGCACGTTGGCAGCCGGAAAATATTGGATTGATAACAAAATTAAGGGCACTGTTCTCAGTATTTTGACTACTTATGCATTCACAGGTTCGGCTTTTGTTGTTCCATCTGCTTGTGGAAAAGCAGGTGCTTTTGCAATGACACAATCGCTCGCAGTAGAATGGGGAAAATACGGAATCAGGTTAAATGCAATTGCACCGGGGGCTTTTGAATCCGAAGGTGCTTGGTCTCGATTACTGCCGGGGGAACTCATGCAACAATACAATCCTGCCAAATTCAATTCTCTCGGTAGATTTGGCGAACATTCAGAGTTGACCAACCTTGCTTGTTATCTTGTTTCAGATTTTTCCTCATTTATTACAGGAGAAATGATTGTAATTGACGGAGGACAATGGCTCAAAGGTGCAGGCCAATTTAGTATGCTGGGTGATATACCTAATGAAAAATGGGATGAAGTTAGTGCGTTGTCTAAGAAAGGAAAATCTTCTTAATAGCCTAAAATATTCCTACTCTTTTCAATGTTCTTTCTGAAATAAACAATATCCAAATTCATTTTGAAACATATTCTCTGAGCAAAGTCAATATTGTTCAAGTCATAAAATTGTTTGAAATTATCAGTATAAACAAGCGGAAAATAAACTTCTAATATATCTTTTGCTAACACAAGCGAAACGCCACCAACTGCGAACAGTTTACTCTTGGAACGTAATGGATTCACAGCCATATCTGTATATAATCTCACAATAGGCAAAAGAGGAAGACTGGTTTCTAGTTTGAGAGATGTAAATGCGTTGTCCATCAATGAGGGGGCATTGATTCTCATATCTCCTCCTTGTGTGATAAGCTGTTGTGCCCAAATATTCGAATTCAGTCTTTCATTCCTTCCTATAAGTTTTTCTTTGAATAAATAATCATAAGTTCCCGTATTTCCACTTCCTCTAAATAAGTAGATGCCACTCATACCTTGGGTTTTATATAAAAAGAATCCGGCATTGAACTCGGCTTTCATTCCTCGCCCCTTCCCTTTCAATATTTGTTCAATTTTATAATTAAAGTCCATTTTAAGATATTCGTCTGTGACACCTTGATTAAGTCCGGCAAGCCCTCCTTCCAATCCAATATTAAAAGATTGCGGATTTACTGCATGATAATCAATATGGCTGTAATCCGTTCTCAGATACAAAGCTGATGTATATGACGGATAAAGCATTATATAAGATGTGTCAAGATAAGTGTTAAAAACAGAATAAGACTTATTATCACAAAACACATTGATTCCTTGAATCTTAAGTTCTTTTTTAAATCGCTCTGATGCTATTCCCTTGGTCTTAAATTTAATAACAATATAAGGATTGATTTTGTTGTAAACATTGGGGCTATAGACCGGTCTAAAATCAAATCGTGTAAAATCGACTCCGGTTTTAATACCGAAAATCTTTGAATCATAAACCCTGAAATTAAATACCAAATCAGCAGTTCCCACTACATTCTTCGAATGAAGTGCATAGAACGGGGTAATGCTAAACTCAGCTTTCTTGAAAGGAAAAACTCTGTTATACATATTTAGCCCAACACCCCATCCTGAATAGAGATTGTATGTAATTGCAGGCTGGACAATCAACTGCCTTTGAAATTGATTCTCAATCACTTGAAAGAACTTGAATTTCAAATAAGAACCGGAACCATATTTTCTGAAGTCAGAGGCCAAATGGACAAGGTCATTTTCTCTATTATTTTCAGGCAATAATTGGTATGGGTCAAGCAGAAAATAATAGATATTGCTATATATGGCATTAATAGTAATAGTCGTATCTTTTGAAAATGCCGGAATGAATCCTGTTTCAATAATATCTGAATTGTTTCCTATTTTCTGATAAAAACCGTATTGCAGAGGAATCTTCAGATTGCTTCTATTGGATAGACTAACTTCAAAACGATTTTCGGAGATTTTCTTTACATAGTTTACTTTGAAATCAGTTCCTTTATAATCTTGAAACATATTTTCAAAAAACCAACTCAAATCCATATTAGTTGAGTTCTCAAAAGCGTTTTGCATATCCTTAGGCAACGGGTGTTTGAACTTCCATTGATTATAATAATCGTGCATCGCTTTCTGAAAAACATTTTCACCTAAATATTCATACAAATAAGCAAAACCATGAGGCATACGCCCGTAAATAACTGAATAATAGCTTTTTGAATTATATTCATACGCAGGCAAATCACCACTTTGAGACTCTCCCATTCTTCGGTAGTTCAAATCCAAAATCTTATCAAGATGATTAAGATAGTGAGAAACAAAACTCCCTTTCCCTTCAATCATTTTTATTGAATTCAATTTATAGTTACTCAACTTTTTTGTAGTATAGAGATTTTCATAAAAAGAATTGACAGACTCGTCCATCCAAGGAAATTCGCGTTCATTTGAACCCAAAGCACCATAGAACCAATTATGTCCAATTTCATGCATTACGGTAGAAAAGTCATTAGAAGCACAAATGGTAATAGTAGGATATTCCATTCCACCACCCGCAATTAGGGGGCCGATAACAACTTTGCAAACATCATAAGGATAATCTCCAACGTGATTGGAGTAGTGTCTTAATGATTCAGATATTGCTATCAAATCACTTTTACTTGTCCCGGAAACAGAATAGTATTGTGTTTCAACTACCTTATCACTACTAAGTTTAACAGTGTCGGAAATAAATTGGAATTTTGGAGATGCAAACCAAGCAAAATCATGAGCATTGTGAAGAATGTAATTTACAACTCTTTTGTCTTTCCATGGAGAAACCGGTCTGGACATTTTTGGTAATTTATTAAAATCATGAAGCGTAATACTATCTAAATAATAATCACTGAGATTTTTCAGATACTCTATTTCACTTTCTGTAGTAAGATTTCCACCTGCTGCCACCAAAAAATCAGCCGGTGTAGTAATTGTCACATCATAATCACCAAACTCGCTGTAGAATTCACCTTGATCAAGATATGGCATAGTGTTCCAGCCATTAACATCATATACTGCGGGTTTAGGATACCATTGGGTTGCTGAAATAAAATCAGAAGTAGCTCCCATTCTGGAATAAAAAGGGGGCACTAAAACATTAAATTTCATTGTAATTTTAACAGAGCTATGCGGGAGAATTGGTTGTTGAAGCACTATTTTAGCAATTTCAGTCTCAGCATCTGCAATAGCAACAATATTGCCGTTTACCTTCACATCGCTGATTTCAATATTACCTTTCTTAGCATGAGGTAAAAGAAACTCTTTTTTGTTCATCGCAGCTTGTTGTTGGGCAAATGGTGTAGTATTATTTTTATATGCATTGGGCCATAAATGCAAGAAAATTTCATTCATAGTATCCGGAGAATTATTGAAATACTCTATTTGTTGATTGCCCTCAAGATAGGCGCGACCAGAATCATAATACAATTCGACCTCAATTTGGTGATTTGCTCTTTGTTGCCATTCAGATTGGTTTAAACTAGGTTTTTGTGCGGTTAAGAGTATTGGGGCACATACAAATAAACCTAAAAACAAGGTGTATCTTTGCATCGTAATTTTGAATAAGCAATAATAGTTAATAAATTATGGAAAAGTAAAATCTTATCCAAATAATATTCAGTTACTTTTGACTTGAACAATAATATATAGAATCTATGTGGGAAGACGAAGAAGAAGATGATGAAATCATAACTCCCGGCAGTAACAGGGCGAATGAATTACTTGAAAGGTTTGCTGATTGGGAATCCGGCAATGCAAGATATTTCTCAGAACACGAACTAGAATTTCTATTCAGTTATTTTTCTTATTTCACTGAAGAAGAAAGTGATTCAACAATAACTAAAATATTAGAATTGGGTTTAAAAACTTTTCCTAACTCAGGTGCTTTTCACGTTTGCTCTGCATATTTTTATATTGAAAGAGATTTACACAGAACAGCACTTCCATTTTTACAAAGCGCAAAATTACTAGACCCCATGAATCCGGAGATTTTAGTATTGATGGCAGAATGCTTTGATGAAATGGAGAACTACACTCAATCATTCGAGTTATTAATTGAAGCTGAACAACTTTTCCCCGAATACAACCAAGATGTTCAAGTGAGGTTAGCTTCACTTCTACTACATTTTGAACGTAAAGAAGAAGCTATTAATAAAATAGCTCAAATCATTAAATATGAATGTGCAGGAGAAAATTATAGTACTTATGCAACTTTACAATTTGAACCTGAACATATTATTGAAGCGGTAAACATACTTATCAATAATGATCCTTTTAACTTATTTTATTGGTTCTATAAAGGGCATGTATCCTTACTATTTCTTAACAACATAGACTTAGCAATTGAATCTTTTGAATATGCACATTACTTAGACGAAAAATCCCCAAACCCTTTATTTTTTCTTGGAATTTGCCACAAAGAAAAAAAGCAATACAATATAGCCAAAAGATATTTCGGAGAGGCTTCCGAAGCGGGATATTCCAAAGAAGAGTGTATCATTGAGACTGCTGTTTGTATGAACCGGCTTGAAGATTTCACTCAAGCAAGATTTTTGCTTCAAAATCTGCTCTCCAATACTGATTTTAACCAATCTGAAGTAAATTATGAATTGGCTTACTCATATCTACGCCAAGGAAATGCAAACAAAGCTATCCCATATATTGAAAAAGCAATCAATCTAAATCCCAGCATACACAATTATATTCTGCGGGCAGAAATTGCACTCGCTCTTGAAGAGGTAGACGATATGATTGAATGTTTTAAAAGTGCAAAACCTCTTTCCAAAGTTGATTATGACTATTTTGCGTGTCGATTTTTTGGGTTATTCTTCCATGCCGAAGAAATTACCTATATGTATGAAGTTTATGAATTTAATAAAATTGAAGAAAACAATGACTCGTTGTTGACTATGATATTTGGGGCACTCATTGCAAAATCAGAAGGGAAAAATATTCAATACATGCAAGAAATGCTCAATTGCTTCTCTTTAAATTCAAAAGAGACTATGGAATACCTCGAAATGATAGATGCGAGAATGATTCATGACCCTGAGATTATCAACTTAAAGGAATTGTTTTAGAAAAATTTACTTTTGCGCCTGCAAATGAGTAATCAAGAATTATTTAATCTATCCAACATACCTGAACGCAACATAAAACCACGCACTTCCGGGCTGACTATGGTGATGGATAAGGGTTTAAGCTTTAATGAAGCTCTATCTTTGGCAGAAAACGGCAACGAAATTATCGACCTGATAAAACTTGGATTTGGGACATCTTTTGTAACTCCGCGTCTCAAAGAGAAAATAGAATTATATCAGAAAGCAGGATTTAAAGTATATCTGGGCGGAACACTTTTTGAAGCTTATTTAATTCGGAAACAATTTGATGACTACTGTCGTCTGATTGACAGATTAAAAATTGATACTGTTGAGGTTTCAGATGGCTCTATCAACATTCCGCATGAAGAAAAGTGTAAGTATATCAACGTCCTTTCAAAAAACTATACCGTACTGAGTGAAGTAGGATCAAAAGATGCAGAAAAAATTATTCCACCTTTTGAATGGATAGAAATGATGGAAACAGAACTCAGTGCAGGTTCATGGAAAGTTATAGCTGAGGCACGAGAGAGTGGAACTGTAGGTATTTTCAGAGGTACCGGAGAAGTCCGTTCAGGCTTGATTGCTGAAATCATCAGAAAAATTCCTGCTGATAAAATTATTTGGGAAGCTCCACAAAAAGCACAACAAGTATGGTTTATCAACCAAATAGGGCAAAATGTAAACTTAGGAAATATCAGCCCTAATGATATCATTGCACTTGAAGCACTCCGGATTGGGCTAAGAGGTGACAGTTTTCACTTCTTCATCTAATTTTTTTATTTGATTCTTATGTTTAAAAGATAACTATGTTTGCATAAACAAAGACAAGGAATCATTATGAAAAAAATATTACTCTACTTTTTTTGTTACCTATTTTTTTTAACAACTTCTTATTCAAAACAAATTGATGCACTAACTGCAAAAAAAATAGGACAAAACTTTGCTATGGCATACGACAATACTCCTTTGCGAAAGAGTAATTCCGAGTTTACACTAGTTTTTACCAATAATTATTTTAATACAGCAAATCAAACAAACAAAAAACCAACTAACCTATTTTATGTATTTAATGCTTCTACAAGTGGTTTTGTGATTGTTGCCGCTGATGATATTGTCAAACCTATACTGGGTTATTCAAAAGAAGGGAGTTTTAATCCAAACGATATTCCCGAAAGTGTGCAAAAATGGCTTGATGAATACAAGAATCAGATTCGTTATGCAATCGAAAACAACCTACAACCCTCAAAAGAGATTAAACAAGAATGGGAAAATTATTTGAACAGCAAAGCACCTGCTTCACCAATTGGTTCAAGTGTTGACCCTTTGGTAAAAACCAAATGGAATCAAAGGCCTTATGTAAATGATTTATGCCCAAATAGTTCAGTAACCGGCTGTGTAGCAACAGCCATGGCGCAAGTATTGAAATTTTGGAACTATCCGGCAACAGGAACCGGTTTTCACTCATATAATCACAAATCATACGGTACACTCTCAAGCAATTTTGGAAGCAGAACCTACCAATGGGACTCAATGCCATATTTAGTAAACAGCCCTAATAATGCCGTAGCAACATTGATGTATGATTGTGGTGTCAGTGTGAACATGAATTATAGCCCCTCATCTAGTGGTGCTTATGTTATAAGTTCTCAAAGTCCCGTTCAAAACTGTACTGAATATGCACTTAAAAATTATTTTGACTACAAAAACACTTTAAAAGGAGTAGAGAGAAAAAACTATTCAGAATCTCAATGGATTGCAGCGATTAAAAAAGAAATTGATGAAGGGCGTCCGGTTATCTATGCCGGATTCGGCAGCGGTGGCGGACATTGTTTTATTTGTGACGGTTATGATGAAGCAGGATTCTTTCATTTCAATTGGGGTTGGGGCGGTTCTTATGACGGTTATTTTTCAATAAATGCACTGAACCCTGCCGGTGTTGGCACCGGTGGAGGCACAGGAGGCTTTAATGCTGGGCATCAGGCTATTCTTGGAGTAGAACCCGCTGATGGAACAGGACTTAACAAAAACACTCGATTGGAAATCAATTCTTTGATAACCGTACCGGATACTGGAGTTAAATTCCTAAATGCATTTCAGGTTTCTTCCAATATTAGAAACTTTGGAATCAGTAATTTTTCAGGCAAATTAGGTGCGGCTATTTTTGACGTTAACATGCAATTTATCGATTTTATGGATAGCGTAAGCGTGAGCATTAAAGCCGATAGCAGCTATTCTGCTACATTCAAAAACAAAGGTAGTGCAGCTTATGTTCCCGGGAAGTATTTTGTAGAAATATTTTATAAAAAAAGTGAGGGTGGATGGTCAATTGTGGGGGACAGTCTATTTATGAATTCTGCTCAAATTTTATTCAAATATTCTTCAGAAGATATTGAAACTAACTCAGCTTTTACAATTGACGGTGGAACCCTTGTTTTAAGTGAAAACGCAAACATTGCGGTGAGTGTTAAAAACAGCAGTTCATATTCAACATTTGTTGGCTCATATAGTATCCGACTTTCAACATTAGACGGGAAACCCGCTCAAACTATTGGGGTTATCAATGAAACAGGAATTTTCCCCAATGCAAATAGAAATCTTAATTTTTCAGGTATAATCAGCGTAACACCCGGCACTTACCTTATGGATATTGCATACAAATTTCAGGGAACATCACAATGGTACTATGCCGGAAGCTCTAATTTTTCTAATCCGGTTTATGTAAAAGTAGTTGCCCCTATCCTCTCTCCCGACAAGTACGAAAATAACGACTCACTTGAAGCTGCATATTTATTGCCTGTTGTTTTTTCTGCGAATACGGCAAAAGTAAAATCCACTGAGTCCAATATCCATATAGGAACAGATAACGATTTCTATAAAATAAAGTTAGCTCCCGGAGACAACTATACTATCACTGCCAGATTACAAGATTCATACAGCAGCGATGACGGAAATGACTATTATGTTGACGCTTTGATTTCATATTCTTTAGACAGCATAACATGGTCACAGGCTTATGATGATATAATACCTACCCCAATCCTATTGAACAACAAAGAAGGCGGAACCGTTTATTTTCATGTTGCTCCTTATTTTGAAGGTGAAAACGGAACCTATCTGCTCGATATTTCTGTTGAAAGAGAGACTCCCGAAATTGTTTCTGAAATTGACTACAATAATCTTATTAATCTATATCCAAATCCTGCCGATAATCAAGTTCAAATAGAGCTTTCAAACTCGAATATGGATTTTCATAAGATTGACATTCTGAATTATAACGGACAAGTCGTTAAAGAGATTCAAATCGAAAAAGAACAAAGCATCTGTCCTATCCTATTGGAACACCTTAGTTCAGGGCTTTATTTTGTTCGTATTCATTCTAACCACAAAATCATTTACAAAAAATTAATTATCAATTAATCAAATATGAAAAAGGCATTATTATTTTTTTTAGGCATTTCATTCACACTCACATCGTTGTTTTCAAAACAAATCGATGTTCAAACTGCAAAACGGGTTGGACAAAACTACCTTGCAGCCGGTGAAAAAATGCAGGCACGCAGAAGTACAATATCGCTTGAGTTGGTCTATACATCAAGTGCTTCGTTTAGTAACCCTAACTCTTCTGCTACTCCCTTAACATACTTTTATGTTTTTAATAACCAGAATCTTGGTTTTGTAATTGTATCGGGAGACGATAATGTAATTCCAATTTTAGGTTATTCTAATGAGATTTCTTTTGACCCAAACAATATTCCACCCAGTGTAAAAAAATGGTTAGAAGGCTACAAAAGCCAAATTCGCGAGGCG
Organism: Bacteroidota bacterium; assembly: GCA_024103355.1. Taxonomy (GTDB): domain Bacteria; phylum Bacteroidota; class Bacteroidia; order NS11-12g; family UBA955; genus JALOAG01. The sequence continues at coordinate 66,595 of JAGFIU010000051.1, read as the reverse complement.
ATAGAAAACAATATGCAAGCCACTCAAGAGATAGAGATGGCTTGGAGTATCTATCTAAACGGGAATAATACAAATACACCGGCAGCTCCGGCAGCCTCTGTAAGCCCGTTGATGCAGACCAAATGGAATCAATCCCCTTATTACAATGCACTTTGTCCGTATGACAATCAGAATTCAGAGAGAACTGTTACCGGATGCGTTGCAACCGCCATGGCTCAAATAATGAAGTTTTGGAATCAGCCTGCTACAGGTTCCGGGTTTCACTCATACAATCACACTAAATATGGGACTCTTTCAGCAAACTTTGGCAGTACAACTTATCAATGGAGTTCCATGCCAAACGTTGTGAACAGCAACAACAACGCAGTTGCGACACTCATGTATCACTGTGGTATTAGTGTTGATATGAATTATGATATCGCATCCAATGGAGGAAGCGGAGCTTACGTTATTTCTTCTGAGAGTCCGGTAACCCATTGTTCAGAATATGCTTTTAAAAACTATTTTGGATATAAAAGCTCATTACAAGGTGTAGCAAGGAAGAAATACAATGAATCACAATGGATTAATTTGCTAAAAACCGAATTGGATGCCGGTAGGCCTATACTTTATGCAGGGTTTGGCAGCGGTGGAGGACACTGTTTTGTAGCTGACGGCTACGACAACAATAATTATTTCCATTTTAATTGGGGTTGGGGTGGTGCTTATGACGGATACTATACAATCAACGCATTGAATCCGCAAGGGGTTGGTACCGGAGGAGGTTCCGGTGGTTTTAACAGCGGACATCAAGCAGTCATTAAAATCGAACCAACTAACACAGGCGGTGGTGGTGGTGGCGGCAGTTCCAATGTTGACATGAGACTTTATTCAAATATTTCAATGTCAACCACTTCCGTATGGTTCACCACTGCTTTTAGTGCTTCGGTTGACATTGCTAATTTCGGCCCTGATAATTTTAATGGTGAAGTAGGTGCCGCAATATTTGATAAAGACTACAACTTTGTTGATTTCATGGAAAAACAATCAAGTTCAATCTCAAGTACATATTATAGGTCTTTTACTTTTCAAAATCCCGGTAGTGCGAAGTTTGTACCGGGCACATATTATTTAGCCTTTTTCTATAAAATAGGGAGTGCAGACTGGACAATCATTGACGATGGAGCTTTCAACAACTTGCAGCAGTTTGAAGTTGAATATTCCACAGACATTGAAGTTAATTCCGCTTTTACAATTGTCGGAGATAAAATAATTCAGAGCAAAAATGCGAATATCAGTGTAGATATTATCAATGCCGGTTCCTCAATATTTTACGGAGATATTAGATTGGATCTTTCTGCATTAGACGGCTCTACAGCTCAGACAATACAGACTTTGACCGAAACTAACGGATTACCCTCAGGATATCACTATACCAACGGGATTACCTTCTCAGGAAAGGTTACACTTGCTCCCGGAACATACCTGCTTTCTGTTGCTTACAAGAAAAAAAACACTAGTAGTTGGTACTACGCAGGCAGTTCCAATTTTCAAAATCCAATCTATGTCATTGTGGAAGAACCGCCTTTGGCACCCGATCAATATGAGAACAATAATACCAAAGAGAATGCGTATCTGTTGAATTTGTCTTTTAGTGGCAATACTGCAAAAGTCTATACCATCGGCTCTAATATTCATATAGGAACCGACAATGACTTTTATAAAATCAACCTGCCTAATGGACAAGACTATACTGTAAATGCCAGATTGCACGACCAAAGTAATAGCGGCAACGGTAATACATATACTGTTGATGCACTTTTCTCTGTTTCAAAAGACGGTACATTTTGGTCTGATGCTTATGATGATCTCATGAGCAGTGGTATTTACATGAATGATGGTGGAACTTTTTATTTTAGAGTAGCTCCTTTCTTTACAGGGAAAACAGGTACTTATTTGTTGGACATCACCGTATCCAAAGGAAATAGTGTAGGTTATTCAGAGTTGACAGCTCCAGATTTGATTTCAATATTCCCCAATCCTGCCAAAGACTTGCTTCAGATTGATTTAACCAAATCCACAGAACAGGTTAGCAAAATTGAAATAATCAATATCGCAGGTAAAATAATTTTGACACAAAACACCTTTACAGATAACAATCTTGTTACTATTTCTGTTCAGGAAATTCCTGATGGTATGTATTTTGTTAAACTGTATTCTCAAACAGGTATTCTAACAAAGAAAATAATCATATCAAAATGAGAACACTGAGCGTATTCCTTGCATTATCATTAATTTTATCCGTGAGTTGTAAATCCAGAAAAAAGACATCACGCGAACCCGAATCCACGTCCAATATGTTTACCCCCAAATATTCAGCCGGACCACCCACTTTCATTTACAAAACCAAAAAAGATTATGGAAATCTGGTTCCAGTTATTATGAATGACAGTAAAACCGAAATTATTTCTTATCCGCATCCAACAGACTTATATCCGGCAGATATGCTGCTTCTTCCTACCCAACTTAATGGAGGATATCTTCTTGATAATAAAGGAATAAATGCCAATGTTGCATTCCTCAATATTACATATCAGGAGTATGCAAAACTTGTTGACCCTCCTTCCATGGAAGAAATGAAAAGCATGCTTTTAGATATCAATCCTTTGACCGAACTTTGCGACTGCGGAAACAGAAATGCTTTTGACAATGTGGAAAAGCAGCTTAATGAATTAATTGATGCTAATCAGTTGCGCAAAAGATGCAAAACCGTAAAGTAAAATGAGTATCGCAGATAATATTAACAAACAAATTGTTGAATCAATGAAAGCCCGAAATGAGGACAGACTCAGGGCTTTAAGAGGAATTAAAGCTGCCTTTCTTTTGGCGGCAACCGAAACAGGGAACAGAGAGGTTTCTGATGAAATTGCACTCAAAACCATCCAGAAATTAGCTAAACAACGTAAGGACAGTATTGAAATTTTTTCAAAACAAAACCGTCAGGACTTGGTTGACAAAGAAACAACCGAACTGAAAGTGTTGGAAGAATTCTTACCTCAGCCCCTTTCAGAAGCAGAAATATTATCCGTATTAAAAGAACTGATATCAGCAACCGGAGCAAGCGGAATGCAAGATTTGGGCAAGATCATGCCTCAAGCAATGGCAAAAATGTCAGGAAAAGCAGACGGAGCAACAATATCAAAGTTACTCAAACAGTTACTCTCAGCCTAAGAAATGAAATATAAAGCAGTTATTGGACTGGAAATCCATGTTCAGTTAAAAACAAAATCCAAAGCATTTTGCGCAGACGCAAACCAATACGGAGAATCACCCAATACACTAATTAGTCCCATCAGTTTAGGACATCCGGGTACACTCCCAAAACATAACAAAGCAGCCATTGAATACGCAACAAAATTAGGTTTGGCATTGAACTGTAACATTACGCGCATTAATCATTATGCCCGTAAAAATTATTTCTATGCAGATCTTCCAAAAGGTTATCAAATAACTCAAGACAAAACACCCATTTGCACAGGTGGTTATGTGGAAATAACAGGTGAAAACGGACAACCTAAGAAAATACACCTGATTAGAATTCACATGGAAGAAGATACAGGGAAAAGCATGCACGACCAAGATATATATGATACCTTGGTTGATTATAACAGAGCCGGAGTGCCATTGGTTGAAATCGTTTCAGAACCCGAAGTTGCAAGCGGTGAAGAAGCCTATCAATACCTTTCTGAAATACGAAGACTTGTAAGATACTTAGATATTTGTGACGGAAACATGGAAGAAGGCAGTATGCGCTGCGATGCCAACGTGTCTGTTATGCTTGCCGAAAGCAAAGAATACGGAACCAAGGTGGAAGTTAAAAACATGAACTCTATGACCAATGTGAAAAGAGCTATTGAGTATGAGATTCAAAGACAAATAGAATGTATTGAAAAAGGTGAAATCATTGTTTCGGAGACCCGTTCATTCAATGCTGCTAAAGGCAATACCACATCCATGCGTTCAAAAGAAAGTGCTCAAGATTATCGCTACTTTCCCGAACCGGACTTGCCCCCTTTTATTGTTACTGAAGAGTTTTTAAAAAAAATCAAACAAGATTTACCCGAACTGCCGAAAGTGCTTTTTCAAAGGTTGCAAACTGATTTTGGACTTTCAGAATACGATGCAGGCGTTATTACAGACGAGAAAATGCTTGCAGAATACTATTTAGAATTCACACAATACTGTCCTAATCATAAAGCCGCAGCAAATTGGCTTTTAGGTCCAATAAAATCATGGATGAATGAGAATGCCAAAACAATCACAGAGTTTCCAATATCCACACAAAAAATGTCAGAACTGATTGCATTGGTTGACAATGGAACTGTTAGTCATACCGCTGCTTCAGGACAAATTTTAGCAGAGTTATTGGCAAACCCGAAAGAAAATCCTCAAGCGATAGCAAAAAGATTGAATCTGATTCAAACTTCAGATACCGATGTGTTGACAGGGTATATTTCTGAAGTACTTAATAAGTATCCTGACAAAGTGGAAGAATATAAAGCCGGCAAAAAAGGTCTCTTGGGTTTATTTGTGGGTGAAGTAATGAAATTATCCAAAGGCTCAGCCGACCCTAAGAAAGTGAATGAACTGCTACGCTCGTCTCTCGACTAACACACTACACCTGTAATACTCCCACATTAAATTTTTCTATGGGTGCATGATTTGCGGCAGAAATACCTTCGGAGATAATTTTTCTTGTTTCTAAAGGGTCAATGACACCGTCAACCCACAAACGTGCAGCAGCATAATAAGGAGAGAGCTGTCTATTGTATCTTGACACAATTTTTTCCAACAATGCTTTCTCCTCTTCTTCACTCATTGTTTCGCCTTTGGCTTTGAGTGCAGATTTTTCTATTTGCAAAAGCACTTTAGCAGCTTGCTCCCCTCCCATCACTGCAATACCGGCAGATGGCCATGCATATATCAGTCTTGGGTCATAGGCTTTTCCGCACATTGCGTAATTACCTGCTCCATAGCTATTTCCAATGATGATTGTAAATTTAGGAACTGTGCTGTTACTCATTGCATTTACCATTTTTGCTCCATCCTTAATAATGCCGCCATGTTCAGATTTTGAACCTACCATGAACCCTGTTACATCTTGCAGAAAAACCAACGGAATTTTCTTTTGATTGCAATTCATAATAAAACGCGCTGCTTTGTCCGCAGAATCAGAATAAATAACACCTCCAAATTGCATCTCTCCTTTCTTTGTTTTAACCAATAAGCGGTTATTGGCAACAATGCCAACTGCCCAGCCATCGATTCTTCCGTATCCGCAGATAATGGTTTTACCAAAACCTTCTTTGTATTGTTCAAACTCACTATTGTCCACTAATCGTTTGATAACCTCCAATGAATCATAGGGTTTCGCATTGTCGGAAGGCTTGATTCCAAATATTTCTTTGGGATTGAGCTTAGGTTCAGCAGGTGTAGCCCTGTCAAATCCGGCTTTTTCAGATGTCCCTATCTTATCAATCAAAAATTTAATTCTGTCTAAACAACTCTTGTCATCGGGGAAACGGTCATCTATTACTCCCGAAATTTCAGTTTGAGATACAGAGCCTCCAAGCGTTTCATTGTCAATATCCTCTCCTATTGCAGCTTTGACCAAATAGCTGCCTGCAAGAAAAATAGAACCTGTTTTGTCAACAATCAAAGCCTCATCACTCATTATCGGCAAGTATGCACCTCCTGCGACACAGCTTCCCATTACTGCTGCAATTTGAATAATTCCTTTGCTGCTCATAATAGCATTGTTTCTGAAAATACGTCCAAAATGCTCTTTATCAGGAAAAATTTCATCCTGCATCGGAAGAAAAACACCTGCGCTATCCACCAAATAGATAATAGGTAATCTGTTTTCCATGGCTATTTCTTGAGCTCTGAGATTTTTCTTTCCGGTTATTGGAAACCATGCACCCGCTTTTACTGTTGCATCATTTGCAACTATCACACATTGCCTTCCTTTGACATATCCGATTCCGGCAACGACACCTCCGCTCTGACAACCTCCATATTCATGATACATGTCATCACCGGCAAAAGCACCAATTTCCACCCAATGACTATTTTCATCTCTGAGATAATCAATTCTCTCACGACAAAGCATCTTGCCTTTCTCATGCTGCTTTGCTGCTGCCTTATCTCCTCCTCCTTTTGCAACTTGTTTAAACTTATATTTGAGATCATCCACCAATAGGCGCATGTTATCTTCATTCTTATTAAATTCTAATTCTCGTTCACTGATTGCCATGCGGACAAAATTAGTTTAAACACTATATAAATGAAAAGTTTAATCTTACTTTTGCAGCTCTATTTTCGAATATGTCCTGGTTTCAACATTGGTTCGGTTCTGAATATTATGACAGGTTATACAAAAACCGCAATGAAGATGAGGCCATTGCTTTTATTCATAAGATTTTCCGTGAACTTCCAACCAAACAAAATCCCAAAATCCTTGATTTGTGTTGCGGTAACGGAAGACATTCAATTGCTATGGCAGAATACGGCAATGTTGTTGGTGTTGACCTCAATCAGGAGCAAATTCAAAAAGCAATTGCACGCAAAATTCCTAATGCTGTCTTTTCGGTGCATGATATGCGTGAAATAGTAAAGGCAAATGAGTTTGATTTCATTTTCAACCTATTTTCCAGTTTTGCCTATTTTGACGATACAAAAGAAGATTTCAAAGCATTGCAAAGTGTATATGCTTCTCTTAATCCGGAAGGAATTTTTATACAAGATTTTCTAAATGCTGATTACGTTTTGCCTCGGCTCAAGGTAAACGAACAGAAGGTTGACGGAAACCTTGTTTTTGACATCAACCGTACTTACCAAAATCGTAAAATCATTAAGAGTATCAAGGTTATTCAAGACAAAAAAATAATAGGTACTTTTGAAGAAAAACTAACCGCATATACACCGGATGAGATGATTGAATCTCATAAAAATGCAGGACTTTTGCCCTACAAAATATTTGGTAATTATCAACTCTCTGAGTTTGATAGACAGAATTCCCCACGGATTATTATTTTATCAAAAAAGAACTAAACAATGCTTGAATTTTTGCAGGAAATAGACCGGGTACTGTTTGAGTTTTTGAACGGCAAACTACACAACACATTTTTGGATTGGCTTATGCCGATTATAACCAATGCTAATACTTGGATTCCCTTATATGTTGGCTTATTAATATACATGGTATACAGATACCGGAAACTTTTTTTCATCCCATTCCTAGGACTGTTAGTAACCTTTGGAGTAACAGACCCTATTTCGGCCAAAGTTTTAAAACCAATTTTTGAGCGTACAAGGCCATGTAATGAATCTACAGTAAATTCAAGAGTTGTAGGAGTTGAATGCAGAAACAGCTACAGTTTCCCATCTTCTCATGCATCCAATCATTTTGGGATTGCTGTTTTTATGGCAGTGTTAATAGGAACACGGAAAAGATTCGGATTGGGATTTTGGATGGTTTGGGCAGGCATGATTTCATATTCCAGAATATATGTTGGCGTTCACTACCCTTTCGATATTCTTAGCGGTGCAATTTTGGGTTCTTCAATCGGATTATTTTTCGCACTTGTTACAAATAAAATCTTGAATAAAATAAAAAACAACAATGCCCTCACTATTTAATATTTCAATTTTATTCTTATTCCCGTTGATGGGTGGGCTGATGGCTTTGTATACCCGAAAGGATTGGAAAAATGCTATAAAGTTATTTTTAGCTTTCAGTGGAGCATTTTTATTCGCAATAACCTTTCTGAATTTCATTCCGGAAGTATATCATCATTTAGACAATGCCGGGATTTGGGTTTTGGCGGGTTTCTTCTTTCAGATTTTTATTGAACAATTTACCAAAGGTATCGAGCACGGACATAGCCATGTTCACGACATAAAAAGTGTAGTTCCCATATTTATCGGACTGGGTATTCATGCTTTTCTTGAAGGAATTCCGTTAGGGTCTCAAAATTCAGGAATAACCAATGGACTTTTATATGGCGTAGCATTGCATGAGATGCCGGCAGCCTTTGTTTTGGCAATCAGTCTCAAAGCACTTATGCCAAACAAGAATATTCTCCCCTACATTATTGCATACGCATTATTCTGTCCTGCAGGAGCCACTTTGGGATATTATGTTGAGCACATTGAACATGGCGACCGCTTGTTCATGATTTTACTTGCATTTGTTTCAGGAACTTTCTTACATATAAGTACTACGATTTTGTTTGAAAACTCTGAAGAACACAAGATTAGTAGAAGAAAACTTATCGCTGTATTAATAGGAACAGCATTGGCAATGTTAACTATGCTAATTTAACTAGTTCTTATTTTTAAATAAAGGGAAAATCACCAATACAAATCCAATAATCATACAAATTCCGGAAGTTAGGAACAGTAAAAACCATGGCCATAATTGATTTATCATAACTCCATATGACATTTCAGGCATATTGAACTGATAATAAGCCTTCATCACCCCTGCAACAATTAGTGATATCCAAAAAATAATTAGGGAGAGATTTATTGTCCAATATCCATAATAAATTTTTTTAGAATCATTCTTTCTAAATCCAATAATATCATAAGCAAAAGCTAATAAGAGCATTGTATTGATACCAATAGTTGCACCCATTGTATGCCCAACAATAATATGAGTTCCATGCATATATAAATTCAGAACGGGTATTGACATTAATATCGCAAGCGCTAGGGTTAGAAATACCCATACATCTGCCGCAAAAAGAAACTTGAACGGAACAATATGAAAATTTCTCTTTGCAGTAGATAGTGATGAACGCCACAAATAAATTATTCTTCCAAAAAGCACCAATTCAGTCATACTAACCAAATATCCGATATGCTTAACGTAGGCATGAGTAGGCAAGAGATATACATGATGTCCCCAATTGAACATTAAATTAAAAACACCAAGAAAATAAAGCGCGAATGCAATTTTAGAAAAACTGTACTTTTTATCTCCGGCAATTTTATCCATAAGATAAATAGACGTACCATATATCAATTGATTCCAAGCACCTACTAATGAACCGTATGACTTCCACTGAATTGTCATATCTTTCACTAAGTTATTTCTAATCTGTGGTAGAATCCACGAATTTGATTCCAAATATGTAAAAAGGAAAAAAACTGCTCCTGTAAACCACATCCAGATATAAACCGGTTGGTTTTTGAGTGTTTTCATATTTGTTATAAAAGCATAAATAAACAGTCCCCATCCAATGCTAATAGGAATTGTAAAAATCGGATCAAATTCCCAATATTCACGCCCCCCAAATATACCAAAGATATATGAAACCAAAATTGAGGAGAACGTTATAGCGAGAATAAAGAAAATGATTTTGGGAAAGTTAGGGAGCTTAAAAATTCCATTGTGCTCCTCTCTTACATAAAATAAAACTCCACCTATTGCACAAGTTAATATCCAAAAAATTGCTGAGGACACATGTAAAGGACGAATCTTTTCAAAAGTAAAAACATCCTTAAGAAAACCGGGTATGACATATTCCAAGGCTCCCAACAAGCCAAAAAGTAGTGTGGACAACAAAAATAGCAATCCTGCTTTAATAAATATAATTGTATAATCCCTATTACTGCGAAATTGTTCCATCTAAATGTTTTTTATATGACTTTGGGTCTGCATTACCTGTTGAATTTATATACTTAAAAAACTCCACAAACTCTTCAATTTCCTGCTCGTTTAGTTTAAAATCAGGCATTACAACAGTTCCGGTATGCAGAATAGATTTAATATAATCTTCACTTCTTCGTTCGTATACATTGGTTAGGTCAGGACCTAAATGTCCTCCCAATCCATAAAGTTGATGGCAAGCAGTACAATTTTTCTCCTGCCAAAGGACGCGCCCTTTCTGAGCAAGTTTATTTGGTGGAGCAGATTGCTTACTATCTGACTCATATAATAGAATACTATACGTTACGAATGAAATAATCAAAAGAATCAAAATAACAATCTTACTTCTATAAGTCCCCATAGCAGGCTATACACGTTCGCTCAATCGCGCCACAATACTAATTCATTTAACTCAACAAGACAAACACACTTTATCCAATACTTTCTATATTTCATGTTACTTTTGTTGCATGGAATATCCACCAATTTTGCTTGCTTCAGGTTCCCCTAGAAGAAGATTCCTTCTCAAAGATGCGGGTTTTGAAGTTCAATTTATCACCCCCAATATAGATGAGAGATATCCTGATTCATTATCTTCAAACGAAATACCACTTTATCTGGCAAAGAAAAAAAATCTTGCAGTAACATCTGAAAAACTTATTGTTTCAGCTGATACCATTGTATGTTTGGAGAATGAAATATTAAACAAACCTTCAGATGATAATGAAGCGTTTGAAATGCTTAGCAAATTAAGCGGAAAAACACATTCTGTTTTCACAGGAGTTTACATTAGACAATCAGAAAAGCATGTAGGATTTGTAGAAGAAAGCAAGGTTTTTTTCAAAAAACTCAACTCTGATTTTATCAAAGCTTATATCGAGAAATGCAACCCATATGACAAGGCAGGGGCTTATGGAATACAAGACATGATGGGCTATTTTGGGATTTATAGAATAGAAGGATGCTACTATAATGTAATGGGGTTCCCATTATCAAAATTCTATGACAAGCTGAACGATTTTTTGCAAGTATAATTGTTTTATTTTTGCACATCTATGAAACTTACTAAATTGATATTAGGAGTTGCGACAATCTTGTTTGCCCTCACTTCTCAAGCACAACAAAAATTTTCAAATTTTATACATGTTGCTGACACAAAGTTCCCATATGATTATATTGAAAATGACCCGGCTAATGCACGTTTTTACACTTTACCTAACGGACTAACGGTTATCCTTGCCAGAAATACTGAAAAACCAACAATCCAAACACTGATTGCCACCAAGGCAGGAAGTAAAAATGACCCCTCTAATAATACAGGTCTCGCCCACTACTTAGAACATTTGTTGTTTAAAGGTACTGACAAATACGGAACTTCTGATTTCAAAACAGAGAGCATCTATCTTGCTCAAATTGACTCTCTCTATAATGTTTATAACAAAACTACTGATGAACAAACAAGAAAACTCATATACAAAGCCATTGACTCAACTTCACAGATAGCAGCCGCTTATGCCATACCCAATGAATATGACAAATTGATGCAAATCATTGGAGCGTCCGGCACAAATGCTTTCACCAGTTTTGAACAAACTGTTTATGTAAATCAAATTCCTTCAAACGAAATAAACAGATGGTTAGAGATTGAAGCTGAAAGATTCAGAAATCCGATTCTGAGAATATTCCATACAGAATTAGAAGCTGTTTATGAAGAAAAGAACATTTCGATGGATAATGACATGAACAAAATATTTGAATCTTTGTTTGCTGCTCTTTTCCCAAACCATACTTATGGTACACAAACAACAATTGGAACAATAGAACATTTAAAAAATCCTTCTTTAGAAGCAATCAGAAACTATTATCAAACCTATTATGTACCCAATAACATGGCAGTAATAATGGCAGGAGATTTGGATTTTGACCAGACAATCCAAGCAGTTTATGATAGATTTTCATACATGACACCTAAACCCATCCCTAGTTTTGAATTCAAACCGGAAACGACCAAGAATGAACCAACTGTTATAAACATTACAGGACCCACTGCCGAAATGGTAGTATTGGGTTATAGGTTTCCCGGAGACGGCACCAAAGAAGCTGACCTCTTGAGAATGATGGATTTGGTGCTTTCCAATTCAACTGCAGGTTTGATTGACCTCAATCTTAACAAAAGTCAAAAAGTATTGGGTGCCGGAAGTGAATCTGAATTTCTAAAAGACTACTCTGTACATTATTTCTATGCTATGCCTAAAGAAGGTCAATCTTTAGAAGAAGCCAAAAACCTGATTCTTGAACAAATTCAAGCAGTTCAGAATGGCAATTTTGACGAAAACCTGATGAAAGGAATCATCTTTAACCAAGAAGTGAATGACATCAAAAACTTTGAAGACAATCAAGGTACAGCATATACTCTCCTTGATGCTTTTGTGAAAAACTTAAAATGGATTGACGTTCTTAACGCAAACTACAGAATGAGCAAAATCACCAAACAAGACCTGATGGACTTTGCAAAAAAATACTACAATAACGACTATGTAATCATATACAAAAAACAAGGCGAAAACGAACAAACCAAAAAGATTGAGAAGCCTCAAATAACCAAAATCCCGGTTAATAGAGACAGAACTTCTGATTTCGTAAAACATATTTCAGAAGAGAAAATCAATCCCATCAGCCCTCAATTTCCTGATTTCAAAAAAGATATGACACAAGGTAATTACGGTATTGCGCCATTCTTTTATATTCCAAACAAACGCAATGAATTGTTCACTCTTTATTATGTAATTGATGCAGGAACATATTCCAACAAAGAGTTGTCTCTTGCCTTGGACTATCTTGAATACATGGGCACAGACAAATATTCTCCTGCGGAAATCAGTGAGAAATTTTATTCATTGGGTTGTAGTTTTGGAGTTAGTGCAGGAGCCAGACAATCTTATGTTTATTTATCCGGTTTACAACAAAATTTTGAACCGGCATTGGAACTATTTGAGCATCTGTTGGCAAATATGAAACCCGATGAAGAAGCACTTTTCGAACTCAAAGGAAGACTCTTAAAATCAAGAGAAAACAACAAATCCAACAAGGGTGCTATCAGAACAGCTCTTAATTATTACGCACTATACGGGGCAGATAATCCTCAAAGATTCATATTGAAAAACAAAGAGATAGAAAAGATTAAATCTAATAAACTGATTAAATCAATCAAAGAACTTCTGAAAACCAAACATGATATAGTTTATTACGGACCCGGTAGTTCTGAAGAAATCCTTGGATTGATAACAAAATATCACAACTTACCCAAGAAATTTGCAAAGTCTCCAAAAATGAAATCATTCACAATGTTACATCCCAAAGAACCAATGGTATATTTTGCAAATTATGATATGGTACAAGCTGAAATTACATGGCAAAAACCCACTCACACTTTCAATAAAGAGTTATTGCCTATAGTATCAATGTTCAATGAATACTTTGGAGGAGGAATGAGTTCCATTGTGTTTCAGGAAATCAGAGAAGCACAAGCATTAGCCTATTCAACCTATGCTTATTATTATCAAGCTAATTATCCCAAAGAGTTTGGGAAAATGCTGGCTTATGTAGGTACCCAAAGCGACAAAATGCCTTCTGCAATCAGCAGTATGGATGATTTGATTCAAAATCTTCCACAAAATCAGACTTCATTCGACCAAGCAAAATCATCGTTGGAAAACAGTATCCGAACTTCCAGAACAACAAAAACAGGAATTTATTTTGCATGGAAAACAACTCAATTACTCGATTTGCCAAAAACTGCTAACGAAATAATTTTTGGGAAGCTCAATGACATAACGTTATCCGATGTAGTGAACTTCCAGAATATTTATGTAAAACAAGGGGTTTACACATTATCCATCCTTGCAAACAAGAACTCCGTTACAGATGAAGCGTTAAAAAAATATGGTAAAGTCGTAAAATTGAACCTTGACGAATTATTTGGGTATTAGTCATTTACCAAAATGAAAGTTCGCAAATATTCCGGAGATTTAATTGAATTTGACATTTCAAGGTTAAGAACATCCTTAACCAAGTCCGGTGCATCAGACGAAGAAGTAGATATAGTGCTACAACGCATAAAACCTAAAATCTACGATGGGATGCACAGCAAGGAAATTTATAAACTTAGCTTCAAAGAGTTAAAAAAATTAGCTCATTCATTTGCAGCGAGATATAGTCTCAAAAGAGCACTTCGCGACCTTGGCCCTACCGGATTTTATTTTGAAAAATGGGTGGCAAAATTTCTTGAAAGCTATGGATACCAAACTCAACACAACTTAATCCTACAGGGGCATTCTGTCTCACATGAGGCTGATGTAATTGCATGCAGGAGCAACGATTTATATTGGATAGAATGTAAATTCAGAAATGCAATGGAAACCAAAATTCCGGTAACGATTCCAATGTATTTTCTTTCTAGAATAAAGGACATTTCTAATAAGGAATATCTGTTGTTTGGAAAAGAAAGGAACTTTACAAATGGATGGCTGATTACAAATTCTTATTTCACCTCAGACTCAATTGCTTTCTCTGAATATTATAAAATAAAATTACTATCTTGGGACTATCCCAATAGGAATAGTATAAAAAATTTGGTTGACAAAAAGGCACTCTATCCAATTACATGTCTTACTACTTTAAGTAAGAATGAGAAAATCTTTCTTCTTGAGAATGAACATATCCTAGTTAAAGATTTAATAGATAACAAACAGATTCTAGATGATATAGGGCTAAATTACAGTAGGCGTTATAAAGTTGAAAAAGAGATTGAAGAACTGTTACCTATCCATCAGAACTGAATGTATGGAATAAATTAACTGCTCAAAAAAATGAAGAGGTTCTATTTCAGGGAGTTGGATGCTATGGACTTAAATGAAAAGCCTTTTATTGAAAGGGCACTGATATCTTAGCGTAACAAAGTAAATGTTCCCTTAGTACTATAGTACCTATCAGCGTAATCAGTATATTCGATGAAGAAAACATATACATCTTGTTTGCATGGAGCGCCCAAGTATGTTCCATCCCATGTTTGCATATAATCATCCGTAACAAAAAGTTTTTCGCCCCAACGGTTAAATACTGTCATCTTAAAACTCTTTATTGTAGCTGCTGTGGGTCCAAAACCATCATTTAATCCATTCCCATCAGGAGAAAATGCATTGGGTATATACATTAAAGGAGGATAATCAAAACACACCTCATTTGACCAAGATTCTTCACCTCGACCACTGTTTTCATTTGCTTTTATTCGATAGCATTGTGTATAATGATCAATTCCATTCTCATACTGAATTCTTACAGGAGAGTTTTTCCAATCGTACTCTTCAAAAGGGCTTTTATTTAAGAGTTTCCTATAAACAACATAATCTAGTACACCCTGATGCCATCCTTGATATTCTGTAAAGTCAATTTGTGCAGAGTATTCTTCAAACTTTTCACCTTTCAGCAAAATGGTTCTATGTATGGGTGAAGAAATCTCTGTACCACACAGATTTGTTCCTTTTATGATATAATCAAAGGGAGATATTCTTGTATTTACCTTATCTTCTGTAAAGCTAAAAACATTTCCGGGCACCTCGGTTATCTGCTTAAAAGCTTCTTCGGGATTAACTACTTTCTTTAATATTCTAAATGTACTGTTATATCTCGGTGCATTAATTAACTCCCAATTAATGATTACTTGTTTGTCACCTGCAGGAGGAGGACTAACAGTTACTACCTTGATATCAATGCCTATACTATCAATAAAGACTTCTTTTGTTAAAGTATCTCCTATACACCCAAAATCAGAACGTTCATATACAGATATGTAATTATATTGTTTTCCTGACCAATCAACAGTAACATTTGGGATATAAAGTGTATCTTTTCTCTTTCCTCCATCAACTTTCCAATGGTAAGTCGATGTGGAAAACCCTGTAACGGAGTATTTCTTATTTAAAAAATCAGGGAAACAAAGAATTTCTTCTCCTAGAATAGGGGTTGTTACGGGCTTAGGGTGAATTTCAAAAACACTGTCAATAATACTCCCCAAACAACCATGTTCACTGATTTCAAAAACCTTTATATTAAATTTCCCTGCATTATCAGTAGGAAATTTTATTGTTTTCGAGCCTTGTCCATCGAGTAATGTATCGCCATTAATCTCCCAATGATATCTTGAATTTTCAAATCCATTTAATGTGAAAGTCATCGGAGAAGTATATTGGCATACCTCGAAGACACCTTCAATTATGTCAGCTTTCGGTATGGGATTAATAACAACATCTTTAACAACTGTATTGCTAAGGCATTGCTTACTATTTAGAGTATCAAATGCAGTTTGGTAATAAGCGAGTTTACCCATTCCCGCTGCACCCCAATTGACATACAAAAAGAAATAATTTGAATCAATCTCATCAATTACACCACCCGTAACACTCCAATAATATATTGTATTATGAACAAAAGGATATGGGATATACTTTTCACGCTTACTATATTCACACACAGAATAATCACCCAAAGGTTCCTCAATAATTAAATCGTAAGTAACTTTAATAGCGTGATACAAGGTATCTCCAACACATCCTTGAGCGGTAGTTTCAATTACCTTTAGCATAATGGTTGTTGGGTCACCAAATGCCAAGGTAACTGTATCAGTTCCTTGTCCCTTTTGAATGATAGCTCCATCTGCAATCCATTGATATGTTGAGCCTGGGAAACCTTTTACATAAAATTCTAAACCACCATTGTTAGGGCAGGCTGTTTTGGGACCAAATATACTGTCAACCAAAGATTTTACTGCAACTATTGTTTTGAGAACTGTATCACTAGGACAATTGTTTTTCGTTACATAATGAAAATTTACAGAAAAATGTCCGGTATCAGTCGGAGTGAACTCTAACTGATTTAATGAATGAATAATATTCCCGTCCGGATCATACCAAGTCCAGTCCAGAGCATTATTGAGCGTTGCTGCAGAAGGTTTAAAATAGATAGGATTTCCAACACAAATAGTATCTGCCGGAATAAGCGGAGAGATAGAACTATACGAAAAAATCTCCGGAGAAGGTGGTATCGCGTCAAATGTTACATTGTAGGATTTAGCATTATCCTCACAACCACTTTTCGATATCTCTTTAGCCCTAACAACACCTGATGGCTTAGAAAAATCCCAATCAACCATTATTTCATTGGTACCTTGACCTGACACAATCAACCCATTATCTACCTCCCAATATACTGAATTTCCGGCTGCAACATTGAGTGCTTGGTATCTCACTCCTTTAACATTCGGACATACAGGGTTGACTCCTGTAACTAAAAGTTTGCTTTTAAAAGGTTTTACATAAATATAATAAGTTTCGTTGATAAACTTTGGAGGACATCCATCATCAATTGCCTCTATTACAAAAGTATAAGGCGCAGGGCGTGCTTGCTCGCATGAGGTCTGCCAACAGAAAGTAGAAGTAACGGTTGTTTTTTCTTTCTTTGTTGGAAAGGATGCGGTAGGACCCACCCATGCACCTCCACCCATGAACATCTCTCCATATGCACTAAGCTTAACATTTTGATTATCTATATCTTGTGCTGTTATATCAAAACAAATTTTATCTCCGGCATTCACTTCTCTAACAAAAATTGAAGAAGAATTATTGAGCTTCGGCTTATTATTTGGAGTACAATTAATCACAAGTAACTGAATATCCAAACGAACTGTATTAATTAAAATGCCATTGCGATATTCTTCTACATCAATTGCCAATGCATACGCACCTAAACTTCTTGCCATGACACTCATTGTCCCTGTTGAAGGGTTAATATCAGAATATCCGTCAGAACCAAAGGGTTTGCTTTCATCAAAGCCACTATTATATGTAATTGGTTTTGCGTTGAGAAAGAAAGATTCACATCCGGGTATTGCATCATTAGGGCCGCCACCACTCCATGGTTTTGCAAAACGAAATACTAACGAATCACCATCCGGGTCAACCGCATAACTTCTTATCTGCGTGGTGTCATTAAGACAGATATAAGGAACAGGTACTTCTGTAAAATAAGCTGACTTATTAGGAATTGAGGTAGGTGGTATTTTGCATAAATATGTTTGTCCTTGAGTTGGCTGAAAAACACCGTCAACAAAACCATTTGGTAAATTATTTTGGGTATTTCGACAACAGCGTTCCCATTTTAGAATATATCCAAAATTACTTTGAGGTAACTCAACAACCATCTCATAAACACTCACTTCAATACATGTCTTTGTATTCTCAGGACAAGATGTATTCCCTATAGGATCTACTCTTTTAGGTCTTCCATTTTCCAAAACATATCTATCAAAAAACTTCCCATTTCCACTATATACGCAAACCTCAATTGTTGGATCAAAATCAACCTTACTATTACAATCCCTATAAACATTAAAATATATTCTATATCGATATTTGGATGTGTTACCAACCTTACCTAAATATTCATAGCCTGCATAACCTCCTACCAAATGGGTAGAAAATGCTTCATTTGCAAAGCAAAGTACAAAAAACAATAAAAAAATTAGCCTTTTTGCACCCATAAAAACACTGCAAATTACGTCATTTTCATTAATAATCAATCTTGATATTTTCAATATTTGATAAATTCTATATTTGTGCCGTCATTAATTCGTTTTATACCTTGCTTGTTATCCATTCCGATTGCCTTCATTTCCGAGGAGATATCCCATGCAAACCTCACAAAAAATACGGAGTTCATTGTGATGGCTGCATTTATTACCAACCCATAGACAAACGTATTTTAATTATCAAATTGGGTGCCATTGGCGATGTTATTCGAACAACACCTTTAGTGAGAAGATATAGACAGTTATACCCAAACTGTAAAATTACTTGGCTGACGCTTTCACCTGATATTTTACCACAAACCGAGATTAACGAAATTCTCACATTTAACGCAAACTCTGTTGTCTATCTGCAAAATGCAAGTTTTGATATTGCTATCAATCTTGACAAAGAAAAAGAAGCATGCTCACTGCTCAAACAGATTGATGCAAAAGAAAAATTTGGATTTACACTTATTGATAATGTTCCGGCACCAATTAACTCACTTGCTCAACACAAATTTGAAACCGGCATTTTTGATGATGTCAGTCTTCAAAATACACAATCCTACTGTGAGGAAATTTTTAATATCTGCGGTCTTGAATACGCACATGAAGAATATCTCTTAGATAATCATGCTGACAAGGGTTATGATTGGTCCTTCATAGACAAAAGCAAAAAAGTCGTTGGACTAAACACCGGCTGCGGAGGGAGATGGACAACGCGATTATTACCTATTGAATCGTTTATACAATTAGCAAAAGAACTTCGAATCCAAGGATATGAAGTTATCATCTTAGGAGGCGAACAAGAGAATGAACGAAATTTGGAAATCAGCAATAAATCAGGTACAAAATATCCCGGATATTTCCCTCTCAATCAATTTATTAGCCTTATTGACCAATGTGATTTAGTGGTAACACAAGTAACAATGGGGATGCACCTTACCTTAGGGCTTAAAAAGAAAATTGTGCTGATGAATAATATTTTCAACCCCCACGAGTTTGACCTTTTTGACAGAGGAATTTTGATTCAGCCTGATAAAAAATGTGTATGTTTCTACTTAGGTACATGCAAGTTGGGAGAAAGTTGTATGCATGATTTGCCACCCGAAAAAATACGCCAGGCAGTAAATAAATTATTGCCACTTGAAAAATAAAAAATATTACTATTTTTGCGCCTCGTTTGAGCAAAGGCGTGGTAGCTCAGCTGGCTAGAGCGCAGCACTCATAATGCTGAGGTCGGGAGTTCGAGTCTCCCCCACGCTACAAAAAAACTAAGCCCCTACATTCGGGGCTTTTTTATTTTAATCGTATATCAAAATCAAAAGTTTTTAGAGATTCAAGAAATGTAAACCGACTACTTAGACAATCTGATGAAAGAAATTATATAACTACACTGACAGTTTCTCTCTTCGTCCGCTCGAATAACTTTTAGAAGAAAAACTCCAATATTCACTCAGAGTTGTTTTTCTAAAACAAATAGAAAATATAAGTTTGCAGAAACAAAATACTCAGCAAAATGATATCAAATCCACTAAACGCTCAGGGAGCAAAAGAACCGGATTTTCTCCCAATCAATGGAACAGACTATGTAGAATTTTATGTAGGCAATGCCAAACAAGCCGCTCATTACTATAAAACTGCTTTTGGTTTTCAAGAAGTTGCGTATGCAGGTCCGGAAACCGGTGTTAGAGACAAGGTTAGTTATGTTATCAAACAAGACAAAATTCGTTTTGTATTAACCTCACCATTGCACCCGGACTCCCCTATTGCCGAACATATAAAACAGCACGGAGATGGTGTTAAAGTTTTGGCTCTTTGGGTTGATGATGCGCGAAAAGCTTGGGAAGAAACTACCAAACGAGGCGGAAAATCTTTTATGGAACCTAAAGTAGAAAAGGATGCCAATGGTGAAGTAGTTCGCTCAGGTATTCATACGTACGGAGAAACTGTTCACATTTTTGTTGAAAGAAAAAATTACAACGGGCCTTTTATGCCGGGTTATGAAAAATGGGAAAGCGAATACCACCCACAGCCCACAGGATTATTGTATGTTGACCATTGTGTAGGAAATGTCGGATGGAATCAGATGAATAAATGGGTTGAATTTTATGAAACCGTGATGGGTTTTAAAAACATTCTTTCTTTTGATGATAAAGACATTTCAACCGAATATTCAGCCTTGATGAGTAAAGTGATGAGCAATGGAAACGGATACGTAAAATTTCCTATCAACGAACCGGCAGAGGGCAAAAAGAAATCACAAGTTGAAGAATATCTTGACTTCTATCATGGTGAAGGGGTTCAACACGTTGCTCTTGCTACTCACGATATTGTAAAAACCGTTTCAGACCTCAGAAACAGAGGGGTTGAGTTTCTTTCCATCCCTGATTCTTATTATGTTGACTTGCTTGACAGGGTCGGTAAAATCGATGAAGATATAGAACCACTCAAAAAACTCGGGATTCTCGTTGATAAAGACGATGAAGGCTACTTGCTTCAAATCTTTACAAAGCCGGTACAAGACAGACCTACACTATTCTATGAAATAATTCAAAGAAAAGGTGCTAAATCCTTTGGTAAAGGCAATTTCAAAGCACTCTTTGTTTCATTAGAAAAAGAACAAGAAAGAAGAGGTAATTTGTAATAAACACCTTTCTTACAAACTATCTGCGCCCTCTGCATACAATCAAAAAGGTTCACAATGCAGAGGGCTATTTTTTTATATACAAGCAAATAATTTAGTATAATAAAAGCACCCTAAAAGGCTCGAAGTTTTTCATACTTTTGCAACAATGACAAAGCCTCTGATATTAGTGAGTAATGATGACGGGATAACAGCACCCGGCTTAAGAGTTTTAGTGGAAATAGCAAAGAAAATCGGACGAGTAATAGTGGTTGCTCCCGATGGTCCACAGAGTGGAATGGGACATGCAATAACCGTTAATCAGCCTTTGCGAGTAGAACAGATGGATATCTTTGAAAATGCAGAAGCATTTCAAACAACCGGAACTCCTGTGGATTGTGTGAAACTTGCTATTGACAAGCTCTTGATTACTAAACCGGACCTTCTATTATCAGGAATCAATCACGGCAACAACTCTTCTATTAACGTAATTTATTCAGGAACAATGAGTGCTGCTGTGGAAGGTGCAATCAACGGGATTCCATCTATCGGTTTTTCTCTCACTGATTACAGTTATCACGCAGATTTTGAGCCGGCAGTTCCATATATTGAAAAAATTATTCATAACCTTTTACAAAACCCTCTCCCACCCAATTCACTATTGAATGTAAACATACCCACAACTAAGAATATTAAAGGAATAAAAGTATGTCGTCAAGCAAATGCAAAATGGGAAGAAAGTTTTGAAGAACGTATTGACCCATACGGGCGCAAATACTATTGGATGATTGGCAATTTTGTTAACATTGACAATGGAGAAGACACTGATGTGTTTGCACTTTCTCAAGACTATGTTTCGATTGTTCCTACCCAATATGACCTTACGGATTATAAAAGCATTTCTATTGTAAATAATTGGAATTTAAATGAAAAATAAACCTCTCATTTTTGGAATTATTACAGGAATCATAGCACCATTACTTTGCTGTATCGTGGTTCTATATGCACGCTTTCCTCAATACATGAGTGTTGATTATATTCTAAACTTATGGTTGGGCAATGACAAAACCGCCCTTCCGGTTATCAAGGCTTCTATGCTGATAAATTTGCCAATTTTTCTAATTGCACTCAACCGATATAAGAACCAACGATTCTCAAGAGGTGTTGTAATTGGCACCTTAGTAATTGGCGCTTACGTCTTTATCATTCATTTTTTTAAATAGCCATGAAATACTATATCGTTGCCGGAGAGCCAAGCGGTGATATGTATGGAGCCAAAATCATGCAAATTATCATGCAAGAAGATTCCGAAGCAGAATTTAGAATTTGGGGTGGCGACAAAATGGAGCGCATGGGTGGCACTCAGGTTTCTCACATCAGAGAGCGGGCTTTTATGGGTATTTGGGAAGTCATAATGAACCTACGAAAAATCAAAAGGAATTTTAAACTCTTTAAGGATGATTTTATCAGATACAAACCTGATGCACTTATCTTGATTGATTATCCGGGATTTAATTTGCGTATCGCTCCAATCGCAAAAAATATGGGTATTCCGGTTCACTTTTATATTGCTCCCAAAGTTTGGGCATGGAATAAAAAGCGCATCAAGGACATAAAGGCTTATGTGGACTATCTATATACCATTTTGCCTTTTGAACCTGCATTTTTTAATAAATATCAAATTGAATCTGACTATGTCGGAAATCCTTTGGTTGATTTAATCTCAGAATATCAACCTGATACAAATATAGTTGAAAATCTATGTTCGGGAAAGCCGGTAATCGCTCTTTTGCCTGGGAGCAGGAAAATGGAGATTGCCAATATATTGCCCATTTTGGCTTCTGTTCCAAAACATTTCCAAGATTATCGTTTTGTGATGGCAGGCTCCGATTCTTTTTCACAAGAAGAATTAAATCTGCTTTCAAAAAAATATCAGATTGAGATTCTTAGAGGAAAAACTTATGAAATACTTTCTGTAGCTACAGCAGCACTTGTTACAAGCGGTACCGCAACACTTGAAACAGGGCTATGGAACGTGCCCCAAGTTGTTTGTTATAAGTTTTCTAAAATATCATACCTGATTGTAAAACCTCTGATGAGGGTAAAATACATCTCATTGGTTAATCTGATTTTGGATAGTCCATTAGTGAAAGAGCTCATTCAAGACGAACTAACCGAATCCAATGCAAAAAATGAATTAGATAAAATCTTGAATACAGACAAAAGAAAAGCAGTCCTGACCGGCTACGCTGCTTTGAAAATCAAAGTGGGTGATAAAGGAGCGTCAGAGCGAGTTGCAAAAATGATAGTTCAAAGAACTCGCAAGAATTAAGCAGCTTGACCTACAGCTTTCAGATGAAGAACATGTGACTTTAGTGCTTCAAACATCGTAGGATACTCTTTGTATTCAACATTATACTCTTTACAAGTTTCTTTCACAATCTCATTCATCTTAGCATAATGCACATGACTGATTCTTGGAAACAAATGATGTTCAACCTGAAAATTTAACCCACCCAACAACCAATTCAGAAATTTACTGCCGGTTCCAAAATTTGCAGTAGTCTTTAATTGATGTATTGCCCATTCATCCTCCACACTAAAACCTGAAGACACAGGGTCAACAAAGTCAGCCTTCTCTACTACATGCGCCAATTGAAAGACAACAGCAATCAACAAGCCTGTAACATAACAAATCACTAAATAGCCAACTAACATTGGAATCCATCCAACCATTATTCCCGGAAGTACGATGAACAAGAAAACATAGAATATTTTTGAGGACCAGAAATTCAGCTGTTCTTTGATACTCATCTTAGGAATGGGGGTATATTCAGAGATTTTACCACTGAAATACTTTTTAAAATCATTATAAAACACCCAAAAGATATAAGTTGTACCATAAAGCAAAACCCAATAGAAATGTTGTAAAGGGTGGAGAAAATTCTTCTTTTGCGCAGTATGAACGCGAATAAAAGGTTTGATGTCAATATCATCATCCATTCCTTCGATATTCGTAAAAGAGTGGTGATTCACGTTATGTTTTTGTTTCCAGATATACACATTCCCCCCCATTACATTTAAAGAAAAACCCATGATTGCATTGATCGTTGGATTTGAAGAATAACACCCATGCGCCCCATCGTGCATTACGTTAAAACCAATGGCTGCTAAAGTAACCCCCATCAACACACAAAGCAAGAGTGCCAACCAGACACTCGAGGGTGTAAAAAACACCAAAACAACATAGAGTGCAACCAATGCACTGAACAAAATGATAGATTTTGAATACAGTCGGAAATCTCCGGTTTTATTCAGATTATTATCTTTAAAGTATCCGTCAATTCTGTTTCTGAGTATGAGAAAGAAGTCCGGTTTTGAAGTAAATTTAATTTGAGCCATTATTTTATTGAGTGGCGCAAATGTAGGCAAGAATGTTGAGTAATGAATGTTTAGTTTTGAATTATAAAAATAACCGATTTAAAATTTATAGCGCACTCCAAATAAGATTGTATTTTCCTTTTTTCACTGTGTAGTTGGCTAAGGAGTCGTGGGATTTGGCAGTAAATACAAGACAGCATAAGCAAATCAGGCAGCAAATCATTTTGCCACCTGATTGATATATTGAGAATATTTTTGACTTCCCTGTCATGCTTTATTATGCTGCTTGAAGTATCCGTTAATTCTGTTTCTTAATACATGAAAAATGTCAGGCTTGCCTGTGAATTTAATAGTTCCATTGGGAATTTTTAACGCTGTAAAAATAAAGCAGAATTTGGAGTTTGATTAGATTTGAGTCAGAATTTTTGAGGGGGGAATAAAAAAGCTGGTTAGGGCTTACCCAACCAACTTTTTACTATTGTAATCAGCTTACGCCTTATAAGAACCTTTTTATAAAGAAAACCCCGACAACAATCAGAACTATGACACCAAACAAGGTGTTACCAATCACAACCCACCTCATTTTTTCGTAAGGAATATTAAACCGCTTTGTAAAGAAGTCGGTTATCTCAAAGGTGGTGTTTAGTGTTTTGGCATAAAACTTCCCTATGCTGAAAGCGGCAAATACAAGCGCAATCAACACAAGACTGATGTAAGGAATACTATCAAAAAACTTAGCTTTAATGCTTACAGGTAAAAGCATTAGCACCATTGAGGAGAGAAACACAAACCAAACCACTCCTTTTGTTATTTTTAATACTATTTTTGCTTCTTTCATAGGGGCAATATTAAGGATTTTTTTAATCTATACAATTATACGTTACTTTGGGCGACCATAACTCTTTGAGGTTGGTAAAAATAGGATTATCACCTTTGGGAACGCAGCCGGGATATGCAGCATCCATTGCATCCACACAATACATAAGTTGTACTCCACAAAGTCCTAAGAAAAATCCCCACGCAGGTCCTGTAAATGCGGCACTTACAGCACACGCGACAAAGCCCGCTCCACAACTTTTAATCCCGGCATTGTAGGCATTACAGTTAATATTTTGCATATCAACATCATAACCTAAATTACCCAATACACCATGCCCCAAATATTCCTGATTATCTTGGTCTGTCATATAAACTGCAAAATCAGGGTTGTTAAATATAAAGTCATCAATATCATTCATTACAGCAACCACATTCGCAAATTCAGGAATTGACGATAATTGTTCCATTTTACTAATAGAATAAACTACCGAAAAGTTTCCGACAGGACTACTTGGAGGGGCTACGGTGTGGCTGACGTTAAGGGCTACGGGCACTATACTTGCAGGAGCAATATCCTGCAATGCTACTGTTATAGATTGACCCGAATCGAGTATTATACCCACTATTCCGCAATCTATACCCGGCATATCACTTCCACAAAATCGCAGTGGCATTGTTCCTGTGTTGGTAAGGGTGAGTACACTTGTGGGCTGCAAACTGGGTATAGTTACAACTATGGTGCTATCTGATGGCACAGTACCAACAACCTCATCTAAAATATCAGAGCCATTTATTATCGAATTAAAAGAACAGAATGCAGATTCATCAAGTAAACCAATCGCATATATTAGCGAACTGGTTTTTGCACTAACAGTGTCTATTATACTGTAATCAACATTGTTTCTTGCTTCGGGGTTGTTTGAATTCACCTGATAGACTGACTCTACACTCCTTTCCTTTTTACAGGAGGAATACATCATCATACTGCCCCCTATTACTAAGGTGGCTACGGTTGTTTTTAAAATTAATTTTTTCATATTTTTAGATGTTTATTATTGTACGGAAACAAACCAACCACTTCAATTTGTTTTTCACAAGCAATAAATACCGCAATAACGCAATTACATTATTGCAAATATTCTATGTTTGCATTATGAAAATAGGAGAGAAAATTCGTCAGGAAAGATTGAAAAAAGGTATCTCACAAGACTGGCTCGTCAGCAAAACAGGTATTAGCCAGTTCATTATGAGCAAAATCGAAACAGGCGCCAAAGCTCCAAATGTGGAACAGCTTACTAAAATAGCAGACGCATTAGAAATCCCGTTGGCTAAGTTTTTTGATGTCCCAATTAATCAAGAGTTTACCAACTGCTCTGATTGCGGGCATAACTTTTCAACAATAACCATTCAATTTCCAAAAGAACTAATAGAACTCATAAAAAAACTCTCAGACAAGCTGTAAAGCAGTATTTGAATTAACTTCGCAGCCTTCATGAAGATTTTGACCATCATCGGAGCACGTCCGCAGTTTATAAAGGCTGCTCCTCTAAGCAGAAAAATAGTTGAAACCAATGGTATAACCGAAATATTGGTTCATACGGGGCAACACTTTGATTCCAACATGAGTGACATTTTCTTTTCTGAAATGAAAATCCCTGCTCCCACATACAAACTTGATATTCACAGTTTAGGACACGGAGCGATGACAGGTCGCATGTTGGAAGAAATTGAAAAAATTATACTGAAAGAAAAACCCGACTGTGTGCTTGTGTATGGTGATACAAATTCTACTCTTGCAGGGGCATTAGCTGCAAAAAAACTCCATGTAAAAGTTGCACACATTGAAGCAGGTTTGCGTAGTTTCAATATGAAGATGCCTGAGGAAGTTAACAGAATCCTCACTGACAGAATCTCTGATTTTTTGTTTTGCCCTACGGAAAGTGCAATTAAAAATCTAAAAAATGAAGGCTTTGATTATTTTAACTGTAAAGTCATCAAAACCGGAGATATCATGTACGATGCCTTAAAATTCTTTTCTGAATATGCGCCAAGCCCTGACGAAATCTGTCATACCACCGAATCAAAACATTATGCCCTATGCACCATTCATAGAGCTGAAAATACTGATATTCCTGAAAGATTAAAGGCTATCATAGAAGCACTTAATGAGATTTCTAAACAAATACAAGTAGTCCTACCCTTACATCCTCGAACAAAAAAGATTTTAGAATCTCTCGGAATTCAAGCGCATTTCAAAATCATAGAACCGGTTGGATATCTGACCATGTTGGGACTTCTGGATAATTGTCAATTTGTCTTAACTGATAGCGGTGGCTTGCAGAAAGAAGCTTATTTGAAAAAGAAATATTGTATTACAATGCGTGATGAAACAGAATGGGTTGAATTGGTTGAAAATAAAGTTAATTTTATAGCAGGTGCTGATAAAGACAAGATTATTTCCTGTTTTAATTTAATCTATCACAAGCCCTTCAATGCAAAGGAAGGACTATATGGGAACGGCAATGCTGCCGAAGAAATTGTTTCCAATCTGATTGGCGATAAGCAGTGATATTTCATATCTATTGACCGGCATGGTTATTACTGTAATTGACGAAAAACAAAATTTCCTTTATAAATAAAATCCTAGCGCGAGATTCCGCCCTCTTCTTGAGGCGAGAGGTTTGAGATGGGGTGCTATGATTGATTTTCTTGCTTTTTAAAGATAGAACCAATTTCTTTCCCAATTTTTTGGACTGCTTCAATACTCTTATTGATTGGTTCACCGGAAATATCACTGAATCGTTCAATCGGGACACTGTCATATTCCTGAGGATATATGACTATCAGGTTATTTGACTCAAAATATTTCTCCATTTTAGAAGGTAAATTATCCATTGCTCCAACATAAGATGTTGCGCCTTTGCGTGCCGAAATCAACACAAACAAATCCTCCTTACGGATATCTTTGGCTATCACTAAAAAGTCATCCCAATCTATCATCGATTGATATGTTAATGAAGGTGTAAATTTATATTTATTAAAAACCTTATTAATCGCTTTCTCTGTTGATTCACAGCAATAGAAAACTATAGAAAGGCTCAACTCTTGAGCAAGCATAGCAATCTTCTTCACCCACAAAACAAAACCTTTCTCGTATTCAGCCATTCTCGGCACAACTACGACCACTCGTTTATGCAATGCTAAGGGGTGAACTAATTGACAAACCAGCACTGTTTTATCAATGTTTTTCAGAATACTCTCCATCTTTTCTCCCAAAAGTTTATCAAAGATTCCGGTACGGCTTGGCCAACCAAGTGTAACAATATCTGCCATAATTTCTCTCGATATCCGGCTGATACCGCTTGCTGCATTGTGGTCTATTGTAGTTATCACATTTGCTTTGGTTTCTGAAGCAGATGCTTGTTTTACAAAACTCTCTAATTTGTTTCTGGTCTTGAGAATATTGGATTCCGCATCATTATCATAAGACACGACAGTAAGTATAGAAATAGGATTTGCCGATTTTTTGTCTTTTATGAAAATTGAAAAGTCAAGTAGCTTTTCCAATTTATTCAGATTGTTTATCGGGAGTAGGATGTGTTCATTGTGGATTCCATTTGTTTTATATGCATCAGCACTGTCATTTTCAGATTCTATTACAATTTGTTTTGATGCTTTTTCTGTGGCAAAAGAAGCAACAATACAAGTAATCAAAATCAGAATAATGGTTCCGTTGAGTATGTTTTCATCAATAATACCATGTTTATAACCAACCAAAATAACAGCAAGCGTGGCAGCTGCATGAGCACCGCTAAGCCCAAAAATTAATTGTCTTTGCGCCTTGCTGTATTTAAAAACAAGTTGTGTAAGAAAAGCAGCAAGCCATTTGCCTGAAATTGCAACGACAGAAAGCGTTCCTGCAACAATCAATGCGATAGTACCTGATGCAATTACTTTTACATTTACTATCATTCCCACACTAATGAGGAAAAAAGGGATAAACAGCGAGTTCCCTATAAATTCAATACGGTTCATCAGTGCAGATGAGTTAGGTATTAATTTATTCAGAGCTAATCCCGCAACAAACGCTCCGATAATCGGCTCAATCCCTGCTGCCTCAGCCAAAAATGCTGCAAAAAATACGACAGAGAGTACAAAGATGTAATGTGAATGTTTTTCGCTCTCCAATTTCTTAAAAAACCACTTGGCAATTCGTGGAATCAATAAGAACATAATCAGTGAAAAGATAATCAGAGATACACCGAGTCTAATCCAAAATTCATTGGTTAAACCGCCTTGAGCATTTCCCAAAATAACCGCCAAAATAATAAGTACGGCAGTGTCGGTGAGAATAGTGCCGCCAACAGTGATTGCAACTGCCTGATTTTTGGAAACTCCAAACTTGCTTACAATAGGATAAGCCACAAGAGTGTGGGTCGCAAACATGCTGGCAGTTAAAAAACTTGTATTAAAATCATAGCCTAACAAGTAGTGACAGACCGGATAACCGACAGACAGCGGAATAGCAAATGTAAAAAAACCAAACAACAAACTCTTGTTCTTATTTGCTTTAAATTCATTCAAATCCAACTCCAAACCTGCAATAAACATGATGTATAGCAGACCTATTGTTGAAAATAAATCAACTGCTGAATTTCTTTCTAAAATATGCAACCCATGAGGACCAATCACCACTCCTGCAATAATCAATCCTATAATACCGGGGATATTCAGCTTTCTAAGAAGCACCGGAGACAGCAGAATAATAAGTAGAATCAATGAAAAAACCAAGATAGGACTTTCCAATGGCAGATTAAACTGATTGATGATATGTTTGAAATATTCTCTAAAATCCATATTGGCTAACGAAATTCACCCAAATATTTAATTCACAAAATAAACTATAGATGTGCCGGCAAATATTAGAAAAAAATGGGAACTATTGGCTTTCAATCTATTTTTATTTAGCATATTCATCTATTTTCAGTTTACCCAAAAATTTAAAAATACTTTTAATCGGCTTAACTCACTTGTATTATATTTGAAAAATAAAATTAAAAGAGCAGGATGCATCCGGAAATAGAAATTAAACTAAGGAAACAAAGCTATATTGAGGCTGAAATGATTGAATCCGCATTCAATTTCTGGTTTTCGGACAACCAACATTTACGCTCTCCGTTCCCTTTCTATATTCGGGAGCAGCTTCAATTTGAGGCAAGTAAGAAGTTCATTGATTGGGCTGCAATACTTACAGAAAAAGCTAAAAAAGAAATCAATGATGATATACTTGCAGAAAAACTTGAAGAAATCATTTTTGAAACAGCACTCCAAATGGTTTTGACAGAAGATGAAAAAATAACCATTCGTTATCCTTTTATGCCTAGAAAAGGCGACCACCTCAATCAAAAAAACAACGAAAATGTTGAGAAAACAAGCATTGTTACAGACAGAATTTATTACAAAAAAGGAGATGAGGCCTTTTTGAAAGTAAAATTGAAGGATACAACCGGCAATAACGAATGGGAAACGGAATTTGAGTTACCCGAATAATTATTATTGCGCAGAGCCATCAGCCTTATAATCTTCAGAATAAACTAATTTATCATCTTTATAGGTTCCTTTACTTTCTATTTTTCCGTTGGAATACCATCTAATAAAATCACCATTAAGTTTGTCATTGACATAATGGGTTTCGCTGACTTTGTTTCCGGAAGAATCCCAAATAAGCCAGGTACCCACACGTTTCCCATGAAGAAAATCCCCTTGCATCTGCTTTTTCCCGTTTGAGTAAAACCATATCCAAGTACCTTCATCTTTACCATTAACATGTTTCCCAATTACTTTAGCCTGACCATTGCTATAATCCCAACTCTCTGTATTAAATTCATATTGAACCCAAATGTATGCAAGAACTATTGCATATATCACAAATCTTAAATACCGTAAATTTTCTTTTAAAACAGAGTGATCAGCCATAGATATCAGATATTAATCGTGTCTATCACCGCCAATTATTTTAAAAATATGTAAAACATACGGGAATAGGGCATCCATTGATTCCTTTGCTCCCTTAGTAGAGCCGGGCAATGCAAGCACAAGTGTATTGCCGATCAAACCTGCTACCCCACGGGAAAGCATAGAAAACGGAGTTCTTTCTTGTCCATAATTTCTGGCCGCTTCCATAATTCCGGGGATTTCTCTGTCAAACATTCCTTTTAATGCTTCCGGGGTTACATCTCTCGGTGACAAACCTGTTCCACCTGTCAAAATTATCAGATTGTTTGAAGCAACCAATGATTGTACTTTCTTTCTGATTTCTTCTATTTCATCAGGAATAATCAAATATGAGGAAATGGAAACCTCACAGTTTTCAAGTTTTTCTATTATTGACTTACCGGCCTTATCCTCCTTTTGTCCCCCGGAAATGCTGTCAGAACAAACAATCACAGCCGCTTTTAAGTCTTTTCTGAAATTATCTTTAAAATCAGATTTACCCCCTTTCTTTTCCTTCAGTTTAATAGAACAAATTTCAATATGCTTATCAATCGGCTTGAGCATGTCATACATAGTCAATGCAACAACTGAAACTCCGTGCATAGCTTCAACTTCCACACCTGTTTTGTAGATTGTATGAACTTCCATTTCAATATGAACCTCCAACCCTTTCATTTCAAATCTTACATTGGTATATTCTACGGGCAAAGGATGGCAATCGGGAATCATATCACTGGTTCGTTTAACAGCAAACAAACCCGCAGTCTTGGACATTTCAAAAACATCCCCTTTGGGTACACGATTTTCCTTCATGGCATTGATTGTTTCTTCTGTGCTCACTTTAACGATTGCTTGCGCTATCGCGATTCGCAGTGTACTACTTTTACAGGTGATGTTTATCATAATGTTGGAACAAAAGTAAATACAATCTTGGTTTTATTGCATCAACCCGAGTTGCTTTATTTTAGGTAAAACATATCAATTCAATAATTGCAGAATCCTTCTACCCTATTTTTTTCTCCCACTCTTTTTTTTCATCCACTCCCAACTCTCTGTCACAATCCTCAAAACGGTAGAGTACGGTCAGTAGTTCATCTTCGCTCATAATGGTCTCGGCAATCTGAAATACTTCTTCATCTTCTACAGCAATATGTTCTAACAAAGCTTCTGCATAAACTTCAAATTTTTTCTTTGCTCCTTCTGCATCTCCATCGTTTACAGCATCTTCCAATTCGGAAAGCATTTCTCTGAAGTCTTCATGATTTTGCAACATCTCATGAATAACACCGTATTCCAGCATTTCATTGCGTTTAATCATTTCAGGAAACAAGACTTCTTCTTCTTTATGATGATGATATCCGTCTGCATAATTTCTAAAAAAATCAATACGTTCTAACATCATATTGAGTTCTGCATTGCCGGATAAAATATCTGCAAACAAGCGATGTGTATGTTCAATGGCACGTTTAATATTTTCGTGCTCTCCGGTTAAAACTTTGACTACTTCATTCATGTTGATTCTGTTTTATGATTTGTTAATTAATTTGGATTCCTAATTCGTTAAGACTGTTTTCTATAAAGACTTTTATCATGTCTTTCCGGTATGTACGTGAGTAAAAGTCATTTTCCACTACTCTCGGTTTTTTGATGGCTGTGGTAACCAATTGTAATAAATCTTCTTTTTTCAGATTTCCTTCCACCACTATCGGCTTAGGGTCAACACCACCGATGACCATGCGCAAATTCATTTTATTATCAAGGGAGACCGCAGTAGTAAGCGAGGTAAAATCAAGTGTTTTTCTGGGTCTGAGTTTTTTGAAAATTACCTTTTTTGTGCTTAAAGGAATTTCAATGGATTTGAGCAAAGTCTTTTTGTTTAAGGTAACAGAAACAATTCCATCACCAGTATAGATACTCTCCAAAGGCACACAGCGCTCTCCATCGGCATCTATCAGAATGGCGGTGGCACCATAAGCAATCAAAACCGGTGCGGTATCACTTACAAATTTTGAAAAACAATTTTTTCTACCCCCTGTTGCCAAACAAATATCCCCGTTGCATTTGAGACAATGCCCTACGGCTTCTCGCCACCATTCGCTTTGGTTGTAATAGAAACAACGATTTTCGCATAACACATTGCCTCCAATGGTTGCCGTTTTGCGAATTACAGGAGTTGCTACCGCCAATGCTGCTTGAACCAATGTTGGAAAATGAGTGTTAATCGTTTCCGATTGGATAATTTTTTCAAGGGTAAACATGGCACCGATTTCTATCCGGTCATCATATAAACGGCAAGTCATTAAATCCTCAATTCCCGAAACATCTATTAAGTATCCGGCTTCAATATTTCCTTGTTGTTTGTTTACAAAGACATCGGTACCTCCGGCAACGAAAATAGCATTTTGCAGGCTGTTGATTTGCTGCATTGCCTCGTTCGTGGTTTTTACTTTGATGTAAGATTGTGTTGCTTCCATAGTTTCATTGATTAGTTTATTGCTTCCGCCTTCACTTGCATATTTGCTTTTATTTGTGACAGTACTTCGTCTGCTTTGATGGGCAGTTTGGTAATGCGCACTCCACAGGCATTAAAAATGGCATTGGCTATAGCCGGAATAACAGGATGTAAAGCTCCCTCGCCACATTCTTTAGCCCCAAAGGGTCCTTCCGGATCTCCGGATTCTATGATATTAGTATCTATTTCGGGAGTGTCTAAGGTGGTAGGGATTTTGTAATCACAGAAATTGTTATTTAAGAGCAACCCGTTAAAGTATTTCATCTCTTCACTGACTGCCTGTCCTATTCCCATGTGCCAAGAACCTTCCAACTGTCCCTCAACTGCTAATGGATTCAGTGCTTTTCCGCAGTCGTGTGCACCCCAGACATGGAGTAATTCTACCTGCCCCGTTTGTTTATCTACATTTACTTCTGCTATACACGCTCCAAAACTGTATGAAGGGCTTAACCCTGCACCTGCTCCTTTAAAATCGCCTCCTAATTTTGGTGAAATATAATTACCGCTAACCGTCAAAGCTCCGCGATGAGCTGTAGCCATATCCACCGCTTCCAACCATTCTAAATCCACTTGTTTATCATTGGAGCGTACCCGACTGTTTTCAATATACAATTCTTCTATTGCTATTGCTTTTCTTTTGGCAACCGCTTCTAATATTTCAGATTTAAGTTTTTCAGCCGCTTGTTTGGCAGCATTTCCACACATGAATGTAACCCGGCTGGAATAACTTCCTAAATCCACCGGAGTTAGCAAAGTATCGGCAGCAAGTACAAAAACTTTTTGCATATCAACACCCATCGTTTCTGCTACCACCATTGCCAGCATGGTATCGCTTCCTTGGCCTATATCACTGGCACCGGAAGAAATCAAAATTCTTCCGTCAAAATCCAATTTCAGATGTACCACTGTTTGAGGATATTCATTCCAGATAATCGGCAAGGCGCTTCCGCTGATGAAGAAACCACATCCCACCCCAATTCCTCGTCCTGCCGGCAAGTTCGCACGCTTGTCTTTCCAACCGGAGCGTTCCATTACTTGCTGCAAAGCCATTCTACTGCCATTGGATGTAATTCTGAACTGCCCGATAGTAATTACATTTTCTTTATAAAAATTCTTCAACCTCATTTCACACGGATCGATGTTCAACCTATGGGCAATATCATCTATGAGCGTTTCAGCAGCAAAACGGGTATTAACAGCTCCGTGCCCACGCATAGCACCACATTGAGGCTTGTTGGTATAAACACGATACGTTCTAAATCCAAAGTCTTTAATTTCATAAGGTGCCTGTAATAGCACCCCGTTATAGTATGAAGTAACCACGCCAAAGCTGCCGTAAGCACCGCCATCTATTGCCACATCAGCATCCAATACTTTCAACATTCCATTGCTGTCGGCTCCCATTTTCATTTTGAATTTGGATGGATGCCTGCCGTGATTGCTAAGAAAAACTTCTTCTCTTGTAAAAGTGGAGCGCACAGGCCTGCCTGTCTTTCGGGCAATGTGAGAGATAATCATCTCATGTGGAAAGGGATCACTCTTTCCTCCAAAACCACCGCCTACATAAGGTTTGATAACACGCACCCTGCTCAATGGAACTTGCATTACTTTGGCTAAAGCTCTGTGAAGATAATGAGGAACTTGTGTAGCCGTGTGAATGGTCAATCCGTTTTCATCCCAATAAGCTGTTGCCGAATGAGGCTCAGTAAAAGCATGAGAAACTCCTTCCACATCAAATTCCATTTCAGAAATGATATCAGAATTATTAAATCCTTCTTCCTGGTTTCCAAAACGCAATTCTGCTTTTTTGTGAATATTATTGTTGAACTTGCAGTGTTCGTGAATCTTGGCATTGTCGCCTACGTCATGAATGGATTCTTCAATGCTAAAATAAGTTTTGAGCGGTTTGTATTTAACTTTGATTTTTTTACATGCAGCTTCAGCAATTTCAAAACTCTCAGCCGCTACGGCTGCAACTATTTCTCCAAAATAGCGTGTCTTTTCGATAGCCATAGCCGTTTCATCATGCGAAACAGGCAAGACTCCGAATTTTTCAGGCAACTCTTTTCCTACAGCTACATAAGCCACTCCTTCCATTTTTTGCGCTTCTGAAATATCAATATCTTCAATCAATGCATGAGCATGAGTGCTTCGCAGAAACTTGCAGTATAACAAATTTCTGAATTGTAAATCATCGGCATAAAGGGCTTTGCCTAAAACCTTTTTTTCTGCTTCGATATAAGGTCGGCTGACACCAATGATTTTGCTGCTTTCTTCAACAGGCGGCAAGTGCTCAACACCTTGTTTGTGGAGTTCGGTATATTCGGTAACAGCTTCAATAATCTTTTTATAACCGGTACAGCGGCATAAATTCCCGGATAGTGCTTCTTTGATATCCTGTTTGGTTGCATTGGGATTTTTGTTTACAAAATCCTTAGCGGTCAATACCATTCCGGGTGTGCAAAAACCACATTGGATAGCTCCTTTGCGCACAAACAATTCCTGTAAAAGTTCCGGAGTACCCTGATTGGATAACCCTTCTATTGTTTGAATTTCAGCATTGTCAAATCGAAATGCAGGAGTAATGCAACTCAATACCGGTTCTCCGTCTGCAATGACTGTACAAGCTCCGCAACTGCCCTGGCTGCACCCGACCTTTGTTCCCGTAAGCCCTGCCCTTTCACGAATTACATGAGACAAAGTCTCTGAATCGTTTGCCAGAAAGGTATAAGGCTTGTTGTTGATTTTTAAACTTATCTTTCTCATTGCATTTATTTTTCATCTTTCAATACTTTCACAGTCCTGCTCCAATACTTTTTCCGCCATCTACATACAAGGTTTGACCGGTAATAAACAAGGTATTTTCATCACACAGAAAAGCGGCTGCATGTGCCACATCCTCCGGTTTTCCCATGCTTTTAGTCGGTTGTGCCTGAATGAGCTTTTCTCTAACTTCATCCGTTAACCCTTGTGCCAAAGGGGTATCAATCAAACCGGGAGCAATGGCATTAACCAATATGCCGTATCGCCCCAATTCCAAAGCCAGAACCCTTGTCAGGCTTACCACACCCGCTTTTGAAGCAGCATAGTTAGACTGTCCAGGATTTCCTAACCACGCTCTAGAAGCAATGTTTACTATTCTTCCGCTTCTTTGTTCCTTCATCCTCAAAGCCGCTTCGCGACACATCATCCATGTTCCTTTCAGGTTGATATTTGCAACCCTATCAAAATCTTCCACCGGCATTTTCCAAATCATATTATCACGAATTATCCCGGCATTGTTTATCAAAACATCTATTCTCTCAAGGCTTTCAAACAACTTTTTAACATCTGACTCATCACTGATATCACATGAACGGAAAATCGCATCCTTACCCAATTCCTTTGCCAATTGCTGCCCTTGTACTTCATCCACATCCACCAATACACATTGATAGCCATCACGTGCGAACCTTTGCGCAATAGATTTTCCAATACCCTTGGCAGCTCCTGTTATGACGGCTATTCTTTTATGCATTGTTCTATGTCTTTTATTTGTTGAATTGTATTAACCTGCTCTTGGTTTTTCACTTCTATCAGTTTTGCCATAATGCTAACCGCTATTTCAAAAGGTGATTCAGCACCAATGTTCAAACCAATAGGCATATCTACTTTGTTCAATTCTTCTTCTGTTGCTATTCCTTCCTGTAACATCATTTTTCGTGTAACCAATATTTTTCGTTGACTACCAATAAAACCGAGATAGGCTCTTTCTTTTCTCAAACAATACCGAAGCAAAGCCCGGTCAATATCGTGCCGGTAAGTAAGAATAGCGATATAAGTATTTTCACCAAAAGAGATTTGCTTTAATGCATCTGAAAAATCAAGGCATTGAGCCTCGATAGTTTCGTTGGTGATTTGCTGTATATATTCGGGTCTGTCATCAAACACAGTTACATCAAACTCCGCTTTCACCGCCTGGTTTGCTAATTCCTGCCCAACATGCCCTGCACCAAAAATTATCAAATGATTTTTCTGTGCTTCCGGTTCTATATATACCTTTACCATACCGCCACAGCACATATTATGTTGTTGGAGAAGCTGGTGTTCAAACAATCTGGGGTTGCCCACTTTTATTTGTGCAAGAGCATCTTCAATTACTTTTTTTTCTAAAGCACCTCCACCAATAGTTCCCTCAATTTTCCCGTTTTCAAATACATGCATTTTAGTACCGGCTTTACGCGGTGTAGAGCCTCTGGTATCCACAATAATGCAGAGTGCAGATTTGAGTTTGTTGGGATGATATGGTAATTTAGGGCTTGTCATTTATGCATTGTTAAATTCCGTATTTAGATTAGGAAAATACTGTTTATAAACATCGCGAGTATCAATATTCACAAGCATAGAGGCATCATCTGTTATCCAATCTATACGCATAGAGTCAGCAAGAATGCTCTTTAAACTTTTATCATAATCTGCCTTGACAATCTTATCAATTACATTTCCGCATATTAAAATCGGATGTCCTCCTTTACCGTTACTTCTCGGAGAAACATAAGCATCTTTAGAAGCCAATTCAAGCATTGACAAAAGCGATTTCTCACTCACAAAAGGATTATCAGTATTTTGAATAAAAATTTTTCTTTTCTGTGTCTTCGCCAATCCAAGCTGGATAGAGTATGTTCTGCCAAGGTCAGGATTATGATTTGGGACTATTATCAAATCCTTAAACTGAGAAAAGAACGTACTGTGAGCTTTCAATACCTCTGCATTAATAACCAAAATAACCTCGCCTTGAATAACCTTAGCATAAGTATCTGCAATCTGCTCAATAAAGGTTTTGCCACTATCAAAGGGCAATAGGAGTTTAGGAAACCCCATTCTTTTGGACTCCCCACCGGCCAAAATAATGGCTGCTGCTTCATTCATATATTGCAGAAAACTTCTCATTTATTCATGTAATCTCTTTTGTTTTGCTTCCAACTCTTCTCTAGACTCTCTGTGATTTTCATCAGGCAAACAGCAATCTACAGGACACACAGAGGCGCATTGAGGTTCATCATGAAAACCAACACATTCTGTGCATTTATCGGTAACAATGTAGTAATATTCAGTTGAAACCGGTTCTTGCTCAGCAAAAGGGTCAATGGTATTCCCGTTCATTAAAGTGTAGTCTGAGGTAATGTTTGTACCGTCTGCCATAGTCCAGGGTTCTCCATTGGCAAAAATTGCTTTGTTTGGACATTCGGGCTCACAGGCTCCGCAATTGATACAGTCTTCAGTGATTTTGATAGCCATAGTATATTGTTTATTAATTTACTTGAAAAGTATTTCCACTAAAAAATAATTCGTCAACTGATTTTATCTTTCCTTCTGCCTTCCCCGCCTTTATCTGACCATGAAATTCCTTATCATAAACAGATGATTCCACATCCCTTATTAACCCCATTGCTACCGGATAGTCAGGAAGTTTCATCTGAATTAGCATCTGATGTAAAACAGGCGATTTACAATGAGCATCGTGCACCAAAATGTCACTTTCGGTGATTCCATTCTCGCCAATGGTAACTACCTCTAATTCCAAACCGTTTAAACGCAAGCCTTTACTATTATTTTCTCCAAACAGCATAGGCTTTCCATGTTCCAAAATCAATTGGTTCTTTATTTTATTTTCTTTAGATGTAACAGAAGCATGGGTCTCATCATTAAAAATGACACAGTTTTGAAGAACTTCAACAATGGAAGTTCCCTGATGTTTTTCGGCTTCTATGAAAACACTTGTCATCAACTTTACATCCGTATCAGGGACTCTTGCAAAAAACTGTCCTTGTGCTCCCAATACCAATTCTCCCACATTGAACGGATTTTCAATTGTGCCATAAGGAGCTGATTTGGTATGCAATCCTTTCTTTGTTGTCGGAGAATGTTGTCCTTTGGTCAAACCATAGATTTCATTGTTAAAGAGCAAAAGATTCAGGTTAATATTTCTTCTTATCAAATGGATAAAATGATTACCTCCAATTGCCAGCGAATCACCATCGCCACTTACTACCCAAACACTCAAATCAGGGTTGGCAAGTTTGACACCCGTTGCAATGGCAGCAGGCCTTCCGTGTATAGTATGGAAACCATAAGTATCCATATAATAGGGGAATCTTGATGAACAACCAATACCGGAAATAATAGCAACTTCTTCTTTCTTCAGATTCAGTTCTGAAAAGGCTTTCTGCACAGCATTGATAATGGCATAATCACCACAACCGGGACACCATTTTACTTCTTGGTCGCTTGCGTATTCTTTCGGTTTATATAAGCATTGTAATGTATCCATATTAAAATTCAGAAAGTAGTTGTGTAAATTTTTCTTTTAGTTCTTTTACGGTAAATGGAAGTCCCTGTATCTTGTTGTATTGCTCATACTGAAACTGAGGCATCACCGCCCTCAAGTATTTGGCTAATTGACCATCGTTCAATTCACAAACAATTATCTTTTCAAATTTAGAAAACACCTCTGCCGTATTTTTTGGTAAGGGGTTGATATAATTAAAATGGGCATAGGCTAAGTCTTTCCCTTCTTCCTGCAATTCTTTTACGGCTCCCATCAATATACCAAATTGTCCTCCCCAGCCTACTACCAATAACTTTTTGGCATCTTTGCCTTTGTATCGTTGTAGCGGTATGTAGTTTTCAATTTTTTTAATTTTCTCCTTGCGAATTTTTACCATTTTCTCATGGTTTTGCGGATTGGTGGACACGCATCCTGTACATTCATCTTTTTCTAAACCTCCAATACGGTGTTGCATAGCGGCAGTGCCTGGTATTACCCAATAACGCGCTAATTTTTCTTCATCACGGCTATAAGGTTTCCATGCAGGATCCGGATTTGCTAAGGTTCTGGGAGTAATTGCAGGCATATCCGCCAATTTCTTAATTTTCCAAGGTTCTGCTCCGTTGCCAAGATAACTTTCAGTCAATAAAAAAACCGGAGTCATGTGTTCAACGGCAATGCGCACTGCTTCATAAGCCCAATCAAAACAGTCAGAAGGAGTTCCGGCAGAAAGCACAACCACGGGACTTTCTCCATTTCTTCCCCAGATCGCTTGCATCAAATCACTTTGTTCAGTTTTGGTAGGCAATCCTGTACTGGGGCCTCCTCTTTGTACATCCACAATCACAATCGGCAATTCTGTCATCACAGCCAAACCGATGGCTTCTGTTTTAAGAGCCATTCCGGGGCCTGATGTAGTAGTAACAGCAATATTTCCGGCAAAAGCAGCTCCAATGGCAGAACAGATTCCGGCTATTTCATCCTCCGCCTGAAAAACCCTTGCTCCTGACCATTTGTGCTTGGTAAGCTCTTGCATAATATCGGTTGCCGGAGTAATGGGATAAGAGCCTAAAAACAAGGGTCTTCCGGCCTTTTCTGCAGCTGCCATAAATCCCCATGCGGTTGCCTGGTTTCCTGTCATGTTACGATAAGTTCCGGATGCCTTCGGTGCGGGTAATACGGTAAATGAAGTTTTAATCGCTTCTGTATTTAACCCATAGTTAAATCCTGCATTCAACGCCTTTTTATTGG
Source organism: Bacteroidota bacterium (assembly GCA_024103355.1). GTDB lineage: Bacteria > Bacteroidota > Bacteroidia > NS11-12g > UBA955 > JALOAG01. Next base: position 25,388 of record JAGFIU010000051.1, on the reverse strand, counting down.
CAGCTTCAATGACGGGATTCTTTTTAAATTTTTGTTCAAAATATCGAAGTGTGCTATCCAAGGATTCATTAAATAACCATAACACCAACCCAAGCGTGAACATATTTTTACAACGGTCAGCAGATTTATTGTCCAATCCCAATTCTGCAACCGAAGCTTTTGTTAAGGAAGTAATAGGAGCGGCAATCACCTGATATCCCTCTAATGTTCCATCCTCCAACGGATTACTGTCAAACCCTGCTTTTTCAATATCTCTTTTTCCAAAAGAATCAGCATCCACAATAATCAAACAATTGGCCTTGAGAGCGTGGATATTGGCTTTGAGAGCAGCCGGGTTCATTGCTACCAACACATCCGGTGCATCTCCGGGACTATGTACCCCCGAGGTACCAAAATGAATCTGAAAACCGGAAACACCGGCAACAGTTCCTTGTGGTGCTCTGATTTCAGAAGGAAAATCAGGAAATGTAGCGATAGCATTGCCCATCAATGCTACGTTTTCAGTAAACAAGGTGCCTGCTAACTGTATCCCGTCTCCGGAATCTCCTGCAAATTTTATGACTGCACTTTCTACTATCATTTTCTTTTCATCTTTATTCGTTTACCCATGCCGGCTGACGTTTTTCCAAAAATGAAGTAATACCTTCATTTGCATCTTTGGTATTCATCAACTGGCTTAGATACATTTGTTCAAGTTGTGGTAAAAAATTACTCAACACATGGTTGAATTTTGCCCTGGCTGCTCTCACACCAAATCGAAGTGAGGATGCGCTTTTAGGAATAATATTTTTTTCAATCCATTCTTCTGTACCCAGGTTCAATGCTTCTTTATCTTCAAATACCTTGTGCACCAATCCAATTCTCAATGCTTCCTCTGCATCAATACTCCTACCGCTCAACAACAACTCTTCTGCACGGGAAAGCCCTATTTTTTCCGGGAGAATAATGGAAGCCGGTGGCGGAAACACTCCCAATACAATTTCGGGTTGACCGAGTTTTGCTGTTTTATCTGCAAACAAGAAATTACATAAGATTGCTAACTCCATTCCGCCTCCCAAACATTGACCCGAAATTTTTGCCATTGTAGGAATTGCCATATCCTTCAACACCATAAATAGTCGGTGAAAAGTTTTGAGCATCATTTCGGCAAATTCCTGTGTATGTTCTTCTACGCTTGCCCCAAAAGAAAAATGCTTTCCTTCACCTTGAAATGTAATTAGTTTGAGGTGCTTATTTTCTGCAAATTCTTTGAAACAATCCAACAATTCCAACATCATTATATTATCCAGCACATTGCCTTTGCCATCATTCAAGAGGATATTGGCAACAGAATGATTGTGAGAATATGTAAGTTTAATCTTTTCCATTTTATACGTTTTCGGTTTTAAACTGAGGAGAAATAGCACGATGCAAGTCTTCATTCCATTCGTGTCCTTGTGCCAACAACTGACGGAGTTTGATAAAGTCCACTTCCCTGTCATTTTTGGGACCGTAATTGAAAGCCCTGAATCCAGCTTTTGCTTCGGACATCATATTTAACGCCAACCATTCACGGCTGCTTTCTTTGTTCTTATCCCAATGCTCTAATTTTTTCTTGCGCACTTCAGAAAGTGTTTTGTGCAGGCAATTCGGAAAGGTGTGCAGCAATTTTGCAATGAGCTTGTTGACCAATTCATCCAACTTTGACAAATCAACTTCTCCTTTTGTCATCAACTCTTTTCCTTTTGCTAATTCTTCTCCTGTTTTCATAGCGCCAAAAATTACCCTGCCATATTCATCAGCATATTTTTCAATATTGACCAAAGGATTGGCAATAAATTTCCCATCCACTTTCAATGCAGGAGCAATGTCGGTAATCATGCCATAATGCAAAGCCTGATGTGCAGACCACGGCTCGCACAACGAAAGTGAATACATGGCTCTTTCTACTCCCACATACAAATGCAGGAAGTCTGTTGCGCCACCAATAGCAGCACTTCCATGCTTAGGTCCTGCTTGCCCAAAACGAGCTAAATCACTTGCTACCGTGAAATCACAAGCCATTCCTATTTCTTGTCCTCCCCCTATTCTCATTCCGTTTACACGGGAAATAACCGGCTTTTCACATTTCATAATGGCAGAAACCATATCGTTGAACAAGCGCATATATTGAGAGTATTCCTGCGGGTTGCCGGAATAATATTCTGCATATTCTTTGGTGTTTCCTCCGGTACAAAAAGCCTTGTCTTCCACACCTGTAAATACTACTGCAACAACACTTCTGTCATTGGAAGCTTCACCAAATGCAAGGATAATTTCCTTTACAGCTTTGGTAGTGTAAGAGTTGTACTGTTTGGGATTGTTAATGATAATCCATGCGTTGTACAAGCCGTCAACAGGAGTTCCGTCAGTGTTTAAACAAGGACGTTTTTCATAAAGAATGTCAGTGTAGTTGTAGTCTTCTACGATATTGTGATTTTTTAATGCTTCCATTTCTATTTTCATTTGTTTAATTAAAATCAGGTACTAATACGGAACGTTTGGTGTATTTGTGAGCTAAAGTGTTTTGGAAAACTTCATTGATACGGCTCATCGGGAAAGTTTGAACAAAGTCTTTGATATCCAATTTGCCGGAGGCAATCAAATCAACTACTTCTGAATACAGCTCAGGTTTGCATCCCCATGTACCAATGAGCTTGGCATCAAAAGCCATAAGGTTGCTCAATCTTACTTCCAGTTTGTTCATGGTAAACCCTACAATACTCAAGTTTGAAGTAAAAGTGAGCAGGTTAAACGCTAAATCCTGACCGGCTGTAGTACCTGAAAACTCGAAGATTTTCCAACCGTATTTGGGTGCGCCCAACTCTTTGGCTATTTCTTTTACTTTGGCTTTAATTTCTTTGCTATCCAAACCTTTTGAATTGAGTGTTGCATGTACACCATTCTTTTTGGCTTGTTCTAATTTTTCATCATTGATATCTATTGCCAAAACTTTGGCTCCCATAATTTTGGCAATCAATGCACCATATACTCCAACACCTCCAACACCAATGCAAATAGCCAAATCACCTTTCTCCAATTCTGATTTTTTCAAAACCTGGTATGGGGTTGAAATAGCATCTGCTATCACTGCTAATTCTTCTAATTGATATTTTTGCAAAACCGCATCCGGAACAGGACACAAATACTTGTACGGAACAACAACATGAGAAGCAAAACCTCCATGGAAATCATTTCCGGGCATCAATTGATTCTGGCACATATTACTTCTGCCTTTGTTGCATAATTCGCAATCGCCACAGGGTAATACAGCCGGAATAATGACATTTTTCCCTTTGAGATGCGAAGGTCCTTCTATAACCGTTCCGCTGATTTCATGACCAAGCGTTAAAGGCAATTCCTTTTTTGTTCTTACGCCATCATGCCAAAAACTCAAATCTGTATGGCAAACTCCGCATCCGGCAACTTTTACCAATGCTTCATCTTCTTTCACCTGCGGCATATCAGAAACTGCCAATTTGAAATCGGCTTTCAGTTCTGTCATTTGCCATTGTTTTATCTTTTCTGTCATTCTTTAGTTTTTTGAAAATTTATCGTATTCAATTCCAATCTTTCCTTTGCGAAATAGCTGTCCCGACATAAACTGCGCAGAAACCTTTGCTTGAATTTGTAATGCCTCATCAGCAGTTGCAGAACAAGAAGCAATCACGCACCCGGCAATTTCTTTTTGTGCTGAAAGGATTTGCGGATTTTCTGACCATTTGATTTTCTCAATCTCAGATGCAATATGAGGTATCGCATTTTCTATAATTTTTCTTTTGGGCAGAGCCGTATCTCCATTTTCAAGAATGTTTTTTGTCATGGCAAGGCAATCATTCATAGTGCCGGAAGAATCCACAAGGAAACCGAGTGCTTGCCGGGCATTGATTTGTTGACCATGCAAAAGCATTTCGAGCATTTTAGAATGATTGTCTGTATTTGTTTTGCGCAACACCCAATGACAGCCTTCCATTCCGGGAATTACGGGCAGTGTTACTTCCGGCATGGCAAATTTGACATAATCGGGTGCTATAAGGTATTGGCAATGCATCATCAACTCCAACATTCCGCCCATACATCTTTTACCGTTGACAAACCCGATTGAAGTTTCAAACTCATGGTAAAACCTACGTGCTGTTTTTGACCAATCGGAAGAAATTTTCTCTCCAATATGACTGTCATTGACAGCCACAAAAAATTCAGTAGTATCCGCACCTACCATTTGCGTAGAAAAATGAAAATCGGAAGTCAATACCACTTTCTTGATTCCTTCGCTGTGCAGCCAGTCAATAGCACGGTTAAGTTCTTCGTTTACATCATAATTATAGCTCTCACGGCTGATCGTAATAAACCCGTGTGTGCCGTCATGCTCTGCATTCACATAGAGCTGTTGCCATTCGGGAGTGTTGAGATTTTGCAGCGTTTCGGGATACCATGTTGTCTGTGCCGCTTTGGGTACAAGTTGATGATATTTATTTACGTATTCCAAAGCCTGTTGACTTCCTATTTTACGAATAAATGCAGGGATACCATTTGTAAACTGTGCACACAACTCGCCAATTGCAGTCATGGTACTCAAATCAGTACGTTTTTCATGCAACATGATGGTGGTCATTTGAATTAAAGCACCATACACGATGGATTTTAATTCTTCAGACTCTTCTTCATCCAATTGCCAATTTACCAGAGGTCTGAAATGATTAGCCGGATACCAGTTTTGACCGCTGTCTTTTCTTTCGGTTAATTCTCCGGTAGGCTCAAACAAAGCGCCATATTCTTTTCCTAAATGGTATAGGCAAGACCAAGTAAGGAAGTTAGCTCCCTTAGCTCCAATCACATCATGTGCTCTGAATGGATTGGGTCCGAGAATTTGACGAATATATTTATCCGCTTTCCAATAAGGAGTGTTGGTTCTGTTGCAAAACTGAATGCTTGCCTGTAACAATCCGCAAAAGAAAACATCCAGCACAAAAGACCAATCATCGCTTACCTGCATTGGAATCAGCCCCATTGCCCAAAGCAGATGTGTTTGCGCTGAAGTACTGTCCTCCACTATTTCAAAAACTTTATTGATTTCGTGTGGAAATGCCGGGTGAGCAATTCCTACGCCCAATTCTTTGGAAGGGAAACCTGAAGTAACTGACCAAATATGAATCTCAGGATATTCTTTTTTGAACAAAGCATAATGGGCTTTTTTCAATTCTAATCTTTCAGGAATGGCTTCCAATAAGAATTTAGGATTGTATTGTTTCAAAGATTGAGGCAAGGTTTGACCATCATAATTCAGCTTGATGATGTTCTTCATAATGTTGTTGGCGCCATCAGCACCAAAAGAAGCCTGCAAGCCTTTGTATTGTTTTGCAATCCCATCGGGTGCGCCCGGCAAATCCAAGGCAATAATGGGTACGTTATAATCCATCAAACGTGATGCAAACTGCATAACCTTTCCTGCCCCTACTATTCCACCTGCTCCGGAAATGACCATTGCGCCACGGTTATTCTTATCTCCAAAAACCTTGTCCACCATTTCTTCTAAAGAAACCGGCAGTTTTCCATTGTTAAATATCGCTGACACCGTTCCCAGTCCAAGGGCTTCCATTGTTGATTTTCTTATTGTTTTTCCCATATCTCTTCTCTCAGTTTACTTTAAAAATTGACGCTATACCAACATCTCCGGCTGCACATCCAAAAACCAAAACATATCCTCCGCCCAATTCTACTGCTTCTTCAAGTGCTTCTATAATCACTCTTGTAAGTGTGGGGCCTTGCGGATGCCCCCATACCAAAGGACTTCCGTTGTTATTCATTTTCTTCCAATCATAGTTCATCACCTTTGAAAAGACTGCATCATTTACGGCAAAAGGGTTGTGGTCTTTAACAACCACCATGTCGTCCATTGTCAAACCGGTTTGAATCAGTAATTTTTTAACTGCTAATGCAGGAGCTTCCGGCATTGATGAAGGCAATACACGCACTTCAGTTTTTGCTACAAAACTGATATTGATTTCAGGTTTTGTGCTGATTTCTTTGGCTTTATCGGCTGTTGTAACCAACAAAGTTGCCATTCCATCAGCAGCATGAGTTTGAGTTCCGCTTGTAACACATGTATCTAAATCACGCATAGCACGAAGTGAATCAAGAGAAATCTTTCGCACACCCACATCTTCATTAATTATTCCCATTGACTTACCTTGCACATTTAGTATTTCTAAAGGCATGGCAACCTTGTCCAAAAAGCCTTTCTCTTTGCCTTCAAAATATTGCTGATAGCGGTATGCCGTGAGTTCATCAATTTCTTTCCTCTCAATTTTATGTTTGCGGGCTACATTTCCGGCAGAGGTAATCATAGCGTGTTCGGTAGAAGGGTCAAAACCGAAATTATCCCACACATCACTAATGACTTCAGTTCTTCGGTAAGCTCTTCTTTCGGGGAAAACACTTGCAGGAGAATCGCTGGTTCTGTCAAATGTTAATACACCAACGGCTTCGCTTGCTCCCGACTGAACTTGCATTGCAGCCAACACTACCGTTTGCAGACCCGTAGCACATGCCTGTTCTACATGAAAACCCGGAATTCTCCTTCCCATACAGTTGGCAACAACCGTAGCATTCCAAAATTTGAAATGCCAGGGAACTGTAGAACCAATCATCAAATAATCCAAATGAGATGTTGATACTTTTCTTTTGGATAAAATACGTGCCATGGCTTCACCTGCAAACTGTCCAATATTGACTTCTGCCAAAGGCGAACTTTGCCAAGCGGGAAAATAACTGGCTCCCCATGTTCCATAAGGAATTCTCGCTTCCTGTGCTAATGATTTCACTTGTTTCATTTTCTGCTTTTCTTATTAACTTTCTTGTGTGGTCAATTCCGGTTCATGTTTCCCTTTCTTTGCAAATGTCTTAGATGCTATGACGGCTGCACCATAAGAAACTACAAACTGAGGCGCTTCAACTATATTTATTTTCAAATTGAATTTTTCACTTAAAATCTGTTTCAAATAAGGGTGGTGAGCAATCACTCCGCCAATCATGTATGTCGGGATACCCGGGTCTATCCTCATTTTGGCAATTTTGTTGGCGATGGAATTATACACTCCTCTTGAAATATCTTCCAATGACATCCCATCAAAAATCCAGTTCATGATTTCGGTTTTGGCGAATACAGTACAAAAACTGTTTAGCTCTTTATCATAATTGGATAAAGAAGCCAGCGTACTCATTTCAGAAATGTTGATGGAAGCCCGCTCGGCAATCTCAGAAAGAAAAGCACCTGTTCCGGCAGCACACTTGTCATTCATATAAAAATTTTGAACATTGTCATCCTTATCACAGCGAATGATTTTGATGTCTTCGCCACCAATGTCAATAATGTTCTTCTCTCCGTGATAAACAAATGATACTGCCGCAGCAGCACAGTTGATTTCGGTTTTCACAATATCTGAAAGGTTGAAATGCTTGCGACCGTAGCCGGTAGCGCAACTCATTGCTATATTAAAATTAGAACTGATGGTCTGCATGACATTTTTGAATGCCTGCTTATCGTTGCTTAAAGTAGGAAGAAAATAGCGGAACAAAGCTTGACCCTTATCGTCAATCACTGTAAACTTGGTATAAGCAGAGCCTAAGTCAATACCCAAAAAACAATCTGTCTTTTTGTATTGATTCAGTGATTCCGGATTTACGGTGATTCCTTTGTTTAATATCTTTCGGTTGATATCATTGGTAATGCCAGGCATTCGAGAAATAATATTCTTATTGGTCATGGCATTCACCATATTGGTAAAAGACAAATTCAAAGAGGCACGCACATAATGTTTACGCCCGTATTCAACAATCTTTCCGTTAAAAAACTCTATTTCAGTTTCTTTTCCGTTAATCAGGTCTAAAGCCAATGACGGAAAATGGTCGCCCCCTTTTTTGAGATAGCGCATACACTCACGAATGAAATTATCTTCAAATCGTATTTTTTCTGTTTCTGCAACGCCTACTGCCTCGCTGATAGTTTGCTCAATCAATTCAACCGTATCCGGGTCAGACATAGCTTCTGCCATGGTTAATCTTCCAACACCACACAATGCGCTGAGCGAAGAATTAAGAATGGTTTTGTGCCAAACCTTTTTTACCAAATCAAAAGAACTTACCGCCTCTGTATCGGTATTCACTGATGTGAGCAGCGCAGCCAGTTCTTCAGCTTTCTTTCTGCGGCTGTCATTTATAGAACCAATATAGTTAGGAGGTGTAAAGAAACTTACCTTAACCGTATTAGGGTTGATTTGATTGCCCGCAAAGTTGATAACCATACGCAATACCTTGCCTTCGCCAAACGTAGCCGTGTACAAATGCTCTGTATCAATTCCGTTTTGAGCCGCTACAACGGTTAATTTTTCGGTCATCAAAGCCGAAGCAGGAGCTAATAATGACGGTACATGATAGGTTTTAACAGCAAAAATGAGGTAATCCAAATCCAAATTTGCAAAGTCTTCAATGTTTTCATAGACATTGGGAAACCTGGCAGAATCGGTAAAAACATTTTCGAGTTTAATTCCCTCATTGATAATTTTATTTCTTTTCACTTCGTTTCGGATGCACAATGCCACATCACAACCGGCTTGTTGCAATTTTACGGCAAGTATCATCCCCACCGGACCCAGCCCGATGATACCTACTTTTATTTTTTGATTGTTGCTCATCCTAATACTTTGTTTTCTTCAAGTTGTTCTAAAAAGGTTTCTATTTTGGTAATGCTCTGCCCTTCACTGAAAAACCTTAAATCACACAAATCGCCTTCTATTACCAAAGCAGGTACTCCGGTAATTTCTTTAAGTCGTTGAGGCATGCCGAATTTTGCGTTTGAGTTATTAAAACAAGTTTTGGAATCATGGTAGATAATGCCGTCAATATGATATTCCTTAAACCAGTCGCTCAACATTTTCATTTTAGCTTTCTCTCCGCGATTAATAAAAATTTCGGTATAGGCTCTTGCAGTTGAATTCCATGGGTCATTCTCATCAAACTTGTCAAACACCCAACTGCTGCAATAGGTAGAAGCAACAACAGCGGCTCCGTTTGATGTAAACAAATCACTCAGCATTCGCAGTTTGCCCCAAATAGGCATTCCTTCCCAAAAAATACGTGTCCTTGCATTGGGAAGAAAACCAACATTATTTTTCACGTTGTCTTCCAGTTCCGCAAGAAGTTCTGTATAGTAATCTTTGGCAACCTGTGTGCCTCTAAGTACAACAATAGGTCCCATGTGAATGGTTCCATCAAAGAAGCTGATTGGTGCATTCATGGCAGTGGAAGTTTTCAATACCTTTTGCCAAAGCAATGTCGCCTCTTTGCTCAATCTAACGGTTTCTTTGAATTTTTCTTCATCAAACTTCCGGCCGCTGACTTGTTCACAAACCGGAATCATTCTCTTGAATTGCTCTACCACCAAATCCACTTCCTTTTGCGTCACTTCTTCCAAATATCGTGGCGGGGTAATACCTACTATCGGGCAATTAAATTCTTTAGCAAAAAAGTAAAACCAATCTTGTACTTCTCTGCATTGATTGGTATTAAATGCAATAATATCCGGCTTAGGATGCCCTTTCATTCCGTAGTGTTTTTTCAACGGAGTTTCATTTCTCAAATAGGAGCCGATATCGGCAGTTGTATATGAGCATACATGGCCTGAATAACCACTCTTTACTGCTTCGGGAATAACATCCATAGCAGTTCGGGTAGCACCCAATAGTGCACCATGATTTTCAGGAAAATAAACCTCAAAGCCAAATGAACGCAGCAACTCCGCAGGTCCTACACTGGTGCACCATGCCACTTTTTTCTCACCCGTTTCTAAAGAGCGGAAATAGTTGCCCATGATGGCTTTCATTTTCTCTGTTGATTTTATTACATACATCGCTTAAAGTTGTTATTGGGTTCTAATTCAATGATATATACTTCTTCATCGGTAGGGACATTATCTCCGTATAGGTTTTGAAGATGTGTTTTATATTTTTCAATTACATTTTTTGGAGCCACTTTCATAGAAGGAGTGAGCATGTTGTTGTCCAATGAAAGTTCATCATCAATAATGGCAGCCGATTTTATTTTAGCAAACTTTTGTCCTATGGATTGATTGGCTAACTGCAAGCAGCCGGTCAGGCAATGTCCCATTTCATTGATATTACGCGGGCAAAAGCAGCCTTGTTCGGGGGAAATGGCATAATCAGGTTGATTTAATAATTTTTTATTCGGGAATATCAATGCCACCGGGTATTCTTCACCACTTCCTGCTACCACTGCATACTGCACATAGTGACATTTTAGTTCAATTGCCTTTTCCAAATCAGTGGGGATAACCTTTTCTCCATTGGAAAGTTTAAAAATTCGGTCTTTTCTGGAAATCAATTTTAGCCCGTTTTCGGTCACTTCACCAACATCTCCTGTTCTATACCATCCATCTTCTGTAAAAGCACCTTCATTTGCTTCATCATTCTTGTAATAACCCACCATCACATTGGGTCCGTTCACTTGAATTTCATCATCTTCCGCAATTCGGATTTTTACTCCCGGAATAGGCATCCCAACTACTCCTGCTTCACGCTTTAGTTTTGGGTCTGTTAGTGTGCAGCATGGAGAAGTTTCGGTCAAACCCCAACCTTCAATAACATTAATTCCTCTTTTCTCAAATTCATCTGAAAGTCTTTGCGGCAAGGCAGCAGCAGCGGTAAAAATAAATTTCAACCCGGAATTAAAAAATGCTTCTTCTGCTTCTTTACTCGCATTGGCTAGTTCAAACAAAGACTGATATACTTTTGGGACACTAAAAAAAACTGTAGGGTGCACATTTTTCCAATTTTCAAAAATTGTATGGACATCTTTACCGAAACTACTTTCTAAATGATAAGTAGCACCATTGTACAAAGCACTAAACAATTCAAAAATACCTCCAAAACTATGATGCCAAGGCAAATAAGACAGAAATCTATCTTCAGAAGTGACATTGAGTATGGTGTGGATAGATGCTTGCTGTGACAAAATATTTTCGTGAGTGAGTTGTACGCATTTCGGGACTCCCGTTGTTCCTGAAGTGTACATGTTCAAACAAATCTCTTTGCCGTACGCTTGGGTATCTAACTTGTAATCCTGTTCGTTTCTTTGCGAAAGCAAATCAGAAAAATTCCTAAGCTCATACTTGGTATCATTATTTAATGATTCAAAAGTCCATATTGTTTTGATTTTTGGCAGATTGTTGCTGAGTTCATTGAACTGAAAGGGGCCTGCAAGGATTATATATTCAGCATCCGAATGATTAATCAACAGTTCTGAAGTGTTCTTCTTGAAATAAGCAAAGATGGGCACAGCAATTGCTCCGGAAGCCATAATAGCCATTTCGGCTTTGAGCATATTTAAGGAATTAGGGCAATAGAGTATGACTTTGGTTCCTTTTCGAATCCCTGCTTGTTTTAGATTCCATGCGATATTCAAAATATCTTCATAAAAAGACTTCCACGTTATACCTTGATATTCGTTCGTCTTATCTCTTTGGCAAAAGATAAATTTATCTGCAAAAAGTTGAACATTTCGTTCAAACATCATTGCCAGATTTTGAGTAACCTCATTAGGAATCGGTATATTTGGTAAAGTCTTTGTCATGGCGAAGATTGATTATTAAGAAGCCACTAATTCTTTTTCACTCTTTTCTTTCAAAATATGATATCTGTATCCACCCCAAAGAGCAGCACCAATCGCTCCCGAATAAATAGCATCGGGATGTGACAAAAACTGTATTTCATTCTTTTTGTTTTCGGAAGCAACTTCTTCAATCGCTTGTATCATTCCTTTGTTCATTCCCATTCCACCCATCAATGAAATAGGGCTTTCAGCTTTGAGTGAACTCAATAATTTCACAACCCTTTGAGCAATTGAAATGTTAATACCCTTGATGATATTGGGTGTAGAAGCTCCTTTAGACACCATATTAATCACATCTGTTTCGGCCAAAACTGCACAAATACCGGAGGGTACTTCAGGGTTGTCTGCTTGCATGGATATATCTCCTACTTCTTCCACAGCCAATCCCAAATAGCGCGAAATATTCTCTATAAATTGACCGGAACCGGATGCACATTGTCCTGTCATTTTATAATCCAACACTTTACCTCTTTCGTCAATCTTGATGGCTCTAACATACAAGCCACCCATATCTACAACTGTTCTTGCTCCGGGAGTCAAAAACACTCCACCTCTGGCATGAGTTGTCATACTATAGAAATGCCCTGTTTTTCTTTCCACCATTTCACCTTCACCGGTTGAAGCCAAGTATGCAATGTCCTTGTCGTAGTTTAAGTTGTTACGCTCCAAAATCATATCAATGGAATCGTGAGCGACATCTTTTGGATCTCTTTTTCTGATTTTCTCAGTTTGTTTATCTACTAATTGATGGTTCCCGCTATCTTTATCATAGCTCATCAGAACATTTTTTACATAACTGCCTCCTACATCAATGCCCATGGTATATACTGTGTTGTTCATAATTGAATAGATTTTAATTTACTGCGCCTCCTGTTTCTCTAACTAATGTGCCTTGAGGCAAATCGGCACTTATATTTCTTCTTGCAAACATGGCTCCGCCTAAAGCACCCATAAAAATAGAGTCGGTATGGATATTCATAGTAACTTCGCCATAGGAGTCAATTACCATTTGTTTTACATACTTCAATACAGCTTCGTTTCTTGCAACACCACCTGTAAATGTAAATTCGTTCTTCACACCTCCTGAACGCGCAATCAACGACATTGCACGTTGAACAATAGATTTGTGAAGCCCTGCAAGGATGTCTGGTTTTTGTTCTCCATTGTGAAGCAATTCTTTAATTTCTGCACCTGCAAATACGGTACAAGTAGAGCAAATCGTAGTTTCTTTTTTGGCCTTGTTGGCTTCAGGACCGAGTTCATTTAATGATAATCCAAACTCATCAGCAATATATCCCAAATATCTTCCGCAGCCTGCAGCACAACGGTCGTTCATGTGAAAACTTGTAACCAATCCGTATTTGTCCACTTGTATTGCCTTTGTATCTTGACCGCCAATATCCAAAACGGTTCTGGTATTAGGGAAAACTGCATGTGCTCCAAAGGCATGGCAAAGAATTTCTGACTTGATACAATCTTCCGGGAAAGGTAATAAGGCTCTTCCATAGCCGGTTCCTACCATTTTAGCTATGTAGATTTCTTCATTGGCTATATCTTCGATGTGTGAGCGCAGAGTGTGGTCAATATTTTTATAACCATTTTTAACGGCATTCATTTCTGCATAATACCAATCTTCCTTGCTGTCATCTTCCTGCATATCTACCAACCCTTTGTATTTCTCATCTAAAATCTCCATAGCTTCCAAAACCAATTCTTTGAAATTATATTCCACCATCTCGTTCTCAATGGGTGTAATACTTTTATCAAAAGCCAGCATCAGGGGTTCATAAAATTTAGGCTCCATTTTGCCCACCTCTGCATTATATTTTTCACTTACAATATCTCTAAAGAATTGATTTTTACTTCCTAACCCTTCATGAATAAACTCATGACGCATTTGAGGACGAATAATCCCGATGATGGTTTTAAGACGTTCTACAATCGTTTCTTTCTCCGGATGGGTTGATTCAGAGGCAGTTTTAATCAACATATCTGCGAGGCTGTCCATCCTTCTTCTGAACTGGCAATATTGAAACACACTGCGCAGGTCTTTCATGTAGGTTTTAAATTCCGGCTTATTTGCCATGCTTTCATTCATCCTTTTTTCAATCAGGTTGAAGCGTGCATCATAAATAGCCTGTTCACGGGCAATGTCTGCCGCTACTTTGTAGTTGGCTCTGGTATTGGTAATTCCTCTACCTACAATTTCATCGGCTTCGTTTACAATCACCGCCTTTGAAGTAGTAGAGCCAAGGTCAATTCCTAAATAATATTTTTTCATGTTTTTATTTTTTTAATGAATATTAGTGGGTTTCCTCCGCTTCCATCATTTTGCGTTGCGACAACATTTGGAAATAAGATTCTAATCTGTTTTTGATATTGGAATAGGAGAAATAACGCGGGTCAACCAGATCAGACTCAATAAAGCCAACCGGAATTTCGAGTTTATCTTCAATTTCTCTCATCATAGCCAATTGTCCGGCTGAGAATGAGTTACAACTCTTGATAGAATTAGTAACATAGCCGTCTGCTCCATATTCCTTGATACACTTAGTCAGTAAATCAATACGCTGCGGAATATTGAGGTTGGTATAGCAGTTCATACAATATTCAGCCAATGATTGAAGCGGCTTTTCGGGGTCGTGTCTCCAGCCTAAATCATAAACACCCCCTACTTTGGTATAGGAAGATGCTACAATCACAGCACCCATATCATAAAATATTTTCCAAAACTCTCTGAAACTTGTCCAATTTGGAGGTCCCTCTACGACCAAACGGAATTTTTCTTCTTTCATCTCCCCTTCCGGAGTAACAGGACCCAAGCCTAAGCGAATTCTCTCCTGAATTTCATTGTATAATTCTTTGTAATATTCAACAGCTTCGGGCGTACCTCTAAAACCAATATTGATAGGGCCGATATAATATACTCCTGCAAAATAGGCATCTATAGGAGACGGTCTGTGTTTAGGGGTTTCAAAAATTTTGGTAATCCAGTCTTCTGCTTCTTTTGAATATTGAAGGATTTTTTTGAGTTTATTTTCATCATACTTAATACCGGAAACCTCTTCCATTTTCGGAATCACCTCTTCGTGCATCTGCTTAACCATGTAATTCACCATTTCAGGAGTCATCTTTCCACCTTCTTGGTAAGGGGTATGAATCATGACTACCTTGGCATTAGGATATTCTCTTTTGAGGGTTTCAAACCATTTCATAAAGGTGAAACAGCCTGTATAGCTAAGCAATAGGATATCCGGTGGAGGAAGTTTCTGTCCGGTAGGTCCTATATTGCCTTTCATCAACATTCCTACATCGCATTTTACATAAGTACACACATCTTCGGAGTGTGCATGCCTTTCTGCCTCTTTGATGTATGCAGCCGATTTCTTGCGCATGGCACTTTGCAATGCGTTAATTTCCGGATAAACCGGCAGCATATCAAAGCATCTGATAAGCTCTGAAAGGTTTCCCGGCACAAAAGTGTAGCAGACTTTCTTGCCCGTTTCATGCGCTTTTTCTAAGTCATTAAACAATCCTTCAATCATTTCTTTTTGAAGAATCATGCTTCTTTCTTTGATTACCTCTATTGTAGCCATATTATTAGTATTATATTATTATTCTGCAACTGGTATAGAGCTGGGTTCATCTTCCCAAAGTTTTATGGAGTCTGAAAAAGCCCCTACTTGTTCTTTGATTACTTTAAATTGGTTGATATTTTCACTGAATTGGAAAGCGATATAGCGGATACCCATTCTGTCAAAAGCATTTTGGAATATAGGTGCATCCAACAAACTGGGGTCACAGAAACTTGCCGAAGCAAAAATTACCCCATCGGCATTCCGCTCCTCAACAATCTTAGCAAGGCGATATTCTTTAGGGTTATCTACATCATAAATGGAAGAAGAATATCTGCTTTGGAAGATGTACGCATGAGCAATGGCTGCAAGTGGTTCTTCTGATGTAGCATCAATATCACCGATAACCATCCGGGAGCCTAATTGTAAGTCATCATCTACAATATAACAACCGGCATCTTCAACCGAACGTATTAAGCCTACCGAAGGCTGCTCGCAGAAGGCACCGGATAAAACTACTTTTACTTTATCTTGTCTTTGCCCCACATCTCCTTTCACATATTCTGCAACTTCTTCCAAAATTTCATTGTGTTCCTCAACTGGAATTACAGTTCCGGCTCTAAGAATATGATACCAATCTTTCATGGATAATCGCCAAGGATATTTTTCTCGTATATCGTAGATAAATTCAATCAGCCTGCGATTTTTATTGTATAGTCCAATGGAATGATTCAGTCTTTCTGGTGTTACTTTTATACCATTAATCTCTTTGATATAATGCAATACATGGCGCATTTCATCTTGATAAAACACGCCACCTACCTCAGGTAAAAAATTTTGAGGGAAATCCATATATTTTACAAATTTTCCAAAGCCTTTGGTTCTAAAAATACCGGACAAATTGCGGAGCACATCACAAATTGAAGGGAAAATAAAACCGTCAAAGTTGTCAAAATGTTTATCCAATGCCATATCAATAATGCTTCTCGGGATATGGCAGATGTAGGATTGGTAGTAAGCATCTCCTTTGATAATTTGTTTTCGATCGCCTCCTCCAAAGATGGCAACAGGCAAACCACCGGCAGCATGGATAATCTCTCTCGGAAAATAAATAGGCATATAACCCACTATTACCCTTGATTTATCTTCATTCTTCCACTCTTTTGCACGAGTAAAATCCAAGTCGAAAGCAAGTTCTTCACAACGGCTGATAATGTTATTAATATTCCTCATTTTTCATTTATTTTGAAATATCTATGGCAATCTTAACAGAGCACCAATTGTAAAAACATGACTTTTATCATGTTTTGGCTTTTAACATGGATAAACAAAAGTTAATTTACAATTCATTGATAGTAAAGTATATATCAATTAAATTTAGAATTAATCTTAATTTAAATCGACCTTTTTTAATCCGTTTTAGAGATTTCAGTTTATTAAAAAAAGCAAATTATGTTAACGGCTGTTAGTTTTGCTGAAAGATTTCTTGTATAAAAGTTTTAATAAAAGACTCTTTAATTTATTGTTAAAAAGAAAAGCTAACATAATAAACAGCCATAATCTAAGCTAATCAACATTTACTTTCCATACACTATCGTTATCTTCAAAAATTTCTTTACCCCAAACAGGCAACTGATTTTTTATTTTTTCTACGATTTCTTCACAAGCATCAATCGCATGCTTGCGGTGTTTAGAAGAGGTAAATACAAACAGCGAAATTTCTCCGGCTTTAACTATCCCAAGACTATGATAAATATGCAAACAAATTAGCTCATATTTCTCAAATGCTCCTTCGCGGATTTCATACGCACTTTGTATAGCCATTTCTTCATAAGCAGTGTATTCAATAGCAGTAACAGTTTTATTATTTATTCTATCTGCACGAACTTGTCCCAAAAAAATACTATGAGCTCCGATGTTGGTTTTATCATTATGATGAGCTATGATTTCTGCTATTTTATCGGGGGTTATAGGACCATAAACAAAGATATTTTTTGGTTTATGCATGATTCTTCGTTGTTTTAAAAATAGGTGAATTACCTTCCATAACTCCTCCTTTGATTGAGTATATTTTCTTTTCTGTGTACTTTCTTTTTAACAAACTCACAGCTCTTACGCTTCTAATACCATGTTGGCAAAATACAAATAGATTTGAATAATCATCAAAGGAAATAATTTCTTCATCAAACTCAGATAAGGGATATTCCACACATTTGACATGGTTGACGCGAGGCACTTCGTCTGCTTCCCTTATATCAACAAAAATTGACTTATCGGGATTTAATGTAAAAATTTCATACGCACTATTCCAATCAATAACAGGAACAGCGGCACAAGACAAAGAATAATCAAATGCTCTAAATTCAGCTCCGGATTTTGGTCTGTATGCTGTCAACTCTTGTTGTGAATGAATATCCACTTCATAAAAGAACATTTGTTCCATATTAAAATATAAAATTCTGCCAACCAACAGGTTTCCTAAGCCCAATAAGTATTTAATGGCTTCTGCTGCTTGAATTGTACCAATTATTCCGGGTAGAACACCAATGACACCGGTTTCAGAACAATTAGGAATTTCATCTAAATCAGGCGGATGAGGAAACAGGTCTCTATAATTAAAGCTCAACCCTTTATCATTCTCAGCATGAAACAAGCTTATCTGTCCCTCATATTCATAAATTGCGCCATATACTAAGGGTTTATTTAGCAAAGCACATGCATCATTTGCCATATATCTTACTGTAAAATTATCGGTGCAATCAATGATAATATCATAAGAAGAAATAACACCTAATGCATTGTTTGTGTTGAGATAATCAGTAATTATATCAATCTTTATATCACTGTATTTATTGAGTAAATTGTTTCCGGCAACGATTGCTTTTTTTTGTCCAATATCCGATTCTCCATATAGTATTTGACGATTGAGATTTGACAAACTAATTGTATCTCCGTCCATTATCCCGATTGTTCCGATTCCCACAGCAGCAAGGTATTGCAGCGCAGGACATCCTAAACCACCTGCACCGATAACCAATACCGAAGCCTTTTGCAATTTGGCCAACCCTTCTGTTCCAAATCCTCGCAAGTTTATTTGTCTATCAAAACGATTCATACTTTATCCTCCGGAAAAAGGCGGTAATAATGCAATTTCGGCTCCCCAAGGAATTGCAGAATCAGCCTTCACAATTTTACGATTTATTGCTATTGAATATTTCACATTTTTGAGTTGGGGATAAGCACGTACTATCCACTCTTGTAATTCATTAACTGTATAAATATCTTCTATTTCTATTGAAGACAAGTTCATTCTTTCGGCAACCAACCCAAAAGCTAACAATTTTAATTTATTTGTTTTGAAATTTTCCATTTATCAATGTCTTTAGGGTTGTTCATATTTAAAAATCCATCAGGATATTGGGATTCAATATCACCCATGTTTACTAATGTAAACTTTGATTGTAAAACAAGATTTTGCATTTTCAGTTCATTGTTTTGAATAAGATAAAGTACCTTATTTTTAAGCTTTATCGAATAAAATCCATGAAGTGGGTCTATACCATGCTTGGTTTGAGATACAATAGTTTCATTGAAGTCTATTTTTTCAATCAATCTATAAAGCGATTCCATAGGAAAAAAAGGAGTATCACAACCCAATAACAAAACATAGTCTTTGTCAGTATTGCAAAAAGCTGTATATAAAGCACCCATAGGTCCTTTATCACTTAGTACATCTTTAATAACCCTGAATCCAAGTTGAAGATAACCATCTGAATTGGCAATAACAGTAAAGTCAAAGCCATTTTTATTCAACCTGTCGGTTAAGTGAGTCACCATTTTTTTCCCGCCAATATCAATAAGTCCTTTATCCTGCCCCATTCGACTGCTTTTTCCTCCGGCTGCAATAAATATGTCAAAACTACTCAGCATAATTTACAATAGAAATTTAATGGAAGCTACGGTCAGTACAATAGCAAGAGCATATTTCATCGCAGGAGGGCTGTATCTGTTTGCTCCAAGATACCCACCAACTATTCCCCCTATCAAAGTAAACGGGATAATAAGTTCAAAATGAGGTAACCAAGAAAAGTCGGTGATTCCTGCGCCAATCAATCCTGCAATTGAATTTAGCAAAATAAACAAAGCGCTAACGGCAGCAGTTTGTTTTAAATCTGCCCAACCTAACAAAATCAGGATTGGCGACAATAAAATTCCTCCACCAATTCCGACAATTCCGGAAACAAAACCAATTGTGAATGCCAAAAACGCCATCAAAATAAAATTTCGAGGTACGGGATTTCCTTCCTTTACCTTGAAAAGATTAAACAATCTAGAAATAGGCAACAGCAATAAAACACCTAATACTTTTTGATATATTTTTACATCTAATGTAAAAGTACCGCCCCAATAGGCCGCGGGAATTGAGAACATAACCAATGTAAAAAACAGTTTATACGGGAAATCACATTTCCTGTAAAAAGTATAGAAAGAAATAGCCGAGACCCCAATATTAAGAACCAATGCAGCAGGGCGAACTTCGGCAGGTGCAAAGCCAAATAAAGTGAGCAACACTATATAACTGCTTGCCCCTCCGTGACCGACAGAAGCATAGAGAAATGCCGCCAATGGCATTAAAAATAAGAGCAATATGGAATAATTTTCATTCATCAATTCAAATAATATACTTCTACTAAATCTCCTTTGTTTTTACTCATATCCGATTCATATATCACTACCAAGGCATTTGCTTCACCAAAAGGTTTAAGATTAAATGAGTCTTGTCCGTTTAAGATGAATACCTCATTGTTCTCAACCTTGGCTTTAAGAATATTGGACAAATTTGTTTTTTTTATCCAATGGTGTGCGAGCGGCAATAAGCAAGATGGGGAAAACGCTTTATTATCGCCCATCATCATTTTTAAGGCAGGTTTAACATATTGGTTAAAACAGGAAATCACGGCCGCAGGATTCCCGGGTAAGGCAAAAATTATTTTATTTTCTTTTTTCCCTATATAAAATGGTTTTCCGGGCTTTTGTTTTACTTTATAAACCAATGTTTCAACTTCATTTTCCTTTAATGCTTGATATACAAAATCATATTCCCCCACCGAGATTCCTCCTGTAAGAATTAACACATCAACTCGAGCTAACTTATTGCGTATTTGTTGATACAGTGTTTCATAATCATCTTTTACCCTAATAGAATCAACACTTTGAATTCCAAGAGAACTAATAAAAGCCAAGACAGTACTCTCATTTGAATTATAAATCTTCCCTTTATTAAGGATATTGCCCGGTTCTACTAACTCATTTCCTGTAATAATCAAGGATATTTTTGGTTGACTAAATACTTTCACTTTTGTTATTCCTACAGAACAAAGCAAAGCAATGACACCGGGAGTTATATGAGTTCCTGCCTTGACAATAATTTGACCTGACAAGCATTGTGCGCCTTTAGGGCGTATATGATTTCCTTTTTGAATTAAATTTGTCTCAACTAACAGTTTTCCATTTTGTACGGATGATAATTCTTGTTGAACGACCGTATCAGCACCTTCTGGAATTGGAGCTCCCGTGAATATTCTAATTGCTTCTCCTGGTTGTAGTTTCAGTTGCGAGAAATCGCCTGCTGCAATAGAGTTACCGGCAACCAGATTATACTCAGAGCTATTTTCGACAAAAAACAGTGCATAGCCATCCATAGCAGAGTTATCAAAAGAAGGGACATCTATCGGAGAAACAATATCACACTCTACAAATCTCCCCAATGATTGAGATACATTGATTTCCTCACCCGGCAGTATCTGCAAGTTCTGTTTCAAAATATGAATTACTTCTGCAATGCTAATCATGATAAATTAACCTCCTATTCCTATCATACTTCGATTGTCTATATCAGAAACACAAGTTTTTAAGTAACCTTCTTTATCAAATTGACCTCCCATCACTTCATGTTTATTTTCAACAGATTCCAAAATCAGCGTTTCAATATCATCATTATTTCTTAATGCGGTTAACAAATCCATCTCATCTTTGCCGAATAAACAGTTTTTCATTTTGCCATCTGCAGTCAGCCTAAGTCTGTTGCAATCACCACAGAAAGGATTGCTCATAGTAGTTATAATACCAAAAGTACCCAGATAATCTTTTACTCTAAAATCTTTTGAAGTGCTGTGAGGCGCGTTTGTCAATGGCTCAAACTCAAATTTAGTTTTTGCAATTTTTAAGATTTCATCATAAGTAATAACTTTATCTTTATGCCAACCATTTCCCATAAAAGGCATGTATTCAATAAATCGAATATGCAAAGGGAGGTCTTTTGTCAATCTGATGAAATCAACAAACTCTGCATCATTAACCCCTTTCATTGCAACTGTGTTAATCTTTATATTAAAATCATGCTTTAGTAGTAAGCCAATATTTGACATTACTCTTTGCTGGAAGTCTCGTTTTGTAATAGAAAGAAAAGCATCCGGTCTCAATGAATCCAAACTAACATTGACCGAACTTATTCGAGCACCCTTGATATCTTCAATAAATTCATCCAAAAGAACACCATTGGTTGAAAGAACAAGTTCAACAGGTAGCTCTGAAAGCAGGTGAATAATTTTCCTAAATTCTTTTCTAACGAGGGGCTCTCCTCCTGTAATTCGTATTTTCATAATCCCCAACTTGACAAAAGTTTTTGCAATAGCAAAGATTTCTTCTGCGCTCATTCGGGTAGAATTTGCATAAAAGCCGTTCGGCAAGTCATAGGGCATACAATAAGAACAGCGCAGATTACATTTATCTGTTAACGAAATTCTTAAATAATCGTGAATCCTTCCGAACCTGTCAACCAACATGATAACAAATTAAGGCGGGCAGATTCGCTTAAAAAATGATTTTTGTCATAAATTAAAAAATACAAAAGTTCATTCGTTATATACATTTGCTGCTTATTAACCACTTTCGAATGAGAAAAACCATCGCTAAGTTCTCAACCTTATATTTCAACTATATTTTGATTATAGGGATACTGACTCTTGTAATATTTACGATAGCAAGAGTATCTCTAATTTTGCTTATTAATTCTCAGGGTATAGAAGTTGATTCACATACTTTCAGACAAATATTGAGCAATGGACTTCCTTTTGACATTTTTATCATATCATTTTACAGTGCGCCTTCTTTGTTGATATTCCTTTCATTACTTTGGGTTACGAACGAGAAAACACAAAAGATTCTTTTCAAAATAAATGTTTGGTATTATGTGATAAGTCTTCCAATAATACTTGTATTGACAGTTGCCGATATACCTTACTTCTTATTTTTTAAAAATAAACTCACAGAATCTGCATTTCAATGGATGGATAATCCGCTTATTGTTTTAGAAATGCTCTTGGGCAATATTTTACACATAGTTTTATTGTTGATTGCAATCGTAGTATGTGTTGTCATTGTTTGGCTATTACTTCGGAAAGGGAATCAAATTCTTTGCAACTGTAGAGACTTTACACTCTATAAATCAAAGACATTCAGAATTCTTGTAACCTTCGTATTACTGACACTCACATTCATAGGAATGCGTGGTCGCATGGACCATCCTCTGAAAGAAGGAGATGCTTTTTTTTCTGATAACGCTACCCTAAACCAACTCGCACTCAATCCAATTTTCACTTTGGTAAAAAGCTATGAGGCAAAGGCAAATCTCATGGACGAAAAAGAAGCAATCATACTAACCAAATCGTTTCTAAATATCTCTTCAGTAATAGATTCAATTTCGCCCATTGCACATTATGTAGAGTACAATAAATCAGAAAATAAACCCAATGTCATATTGGTTATCATGGAAAGTATGAGTGCAGCTTATATGCATTTTGGCGGAAACACCTTGGGATTAACCCCAAATCTTGACAGCTTGAGTCGAATCGGAATCATGCATACCAATATGTACAGTGCCGGGATTCATACAAACAATGGTGTTTTCTCAACACTTTACGGCTTTCCGGCAATTAAAAGAACAAGACCGATGGGTACTGTTCCTTTAAGAAGGTATAGCGGAATTCCTTTTACTTTAAAACAGAATGGCTATGCAACACTTTTCTTTACCACACACGACAAGAGTTTTGACAATTTAGGTTCATTTTTGCCATTCAATTCATTTGATAAAGTTTTTAGTCAAGCCGACTATGACAACTCAGCCCTGATAGGCCCTTTTGGTGTACCTGATGACTATTTATTTCGTTTTGCAACAAAAGAATTATCTTCAGAAAAAGCGCCCTTCTTTGCTACTATCCTCACAAGTTCAAACCATGACCCGTATATCATTCCAGAAGCGTTTATGGGTAAATATAAAGACAAAAGCCTCGATGCCGTGCACTATGCAGATTGGGCGATCGGACAATTCATGGAAGAATGTAGAAAAGCACCGTGGTTTGAAAATACTATTTTTTTATTTATTGCTGACCACGGATTGAATATCGGCCAATCTATTTCAGGTTTTTCACTCAATTATCAGCATATTCCATTTATTGTCTATCAGCCTTTTAGAACCATTCACAAAGAGGTAGGAACCTTTATGCAGCAAATAGATGTCTTTCCTTATTTAATGTCCTTATTACAGATTTCATATATCAATAACACTTTAGGGGCTGTTCCGGAACAAGTTCAAAGAGAAATGATATACTTTTCATCAGATGATAAATTAACTGCACTCAATGACGAATGGCTTTATATTTATTACTATTCAGGCAGTGAATATTTATACAAAAAATCAGAACCTGAGAGCAAAAACTACATTCAAGATTACCCGGAGATTGCAGCCAAGTTTAAACAATATGCATTTTCCCAAACACAAACAGCAGATTGGTTATTCAGACATAATAAAACAAAGGTTGAATAAAGGGGATATTACAGTTCTATTTATATACTTTTAATATCTTTTTAAGATTCGTGCTCAAAAAACCATAAAAAGTAATTGCCCAAGCAACTAAAGCAATATAAACAAAGCACTTAGAAATAGGCAATAAAAATTCGAGATTCATTGCTTTAGCCATTTCAAAAGTACAAACCGTATACATTCCCAAAGGGAAGACAGCACCCCAATAAAGTGAGTCATAAGTGAGGGGAAAGCGTTTATAGATATGTCGCCAAAATGCAAGAATAAACAACATAGGAATCCACCAAGTTCCGGTTGCCCAATAGAAGATTGTAAATCCTTTTAAGAATGCCAATGTAGAAAATAAGAAAGGTGCATTAGGTGTATTGATAATCAATAAAGCACCTACAAGTGTAGAGATAGCCATCGCTCCCATATTTATCCAATAAGGCGGAGTCAAGTCACTTGGTGAGAACTTAAAGAAGGCATAACGATAGAAAATTAAAGAAATCATCCAGATATAAAGCATCCCACCCCATAACCACATTGAAAAAGCAAAAAAATTAAGTATCAACTTATAATCAGGATAATGCATAGAAAGCTTTGCACTTAAGACTGCAAGACTTTGAGTTGAGACTACAGCCAAGAGCCATGCGCCATTAATACCCTCAGCAAATGTAGGTTTCACTTTTTTGATAGTTAAATTTGTGAAGATAGTATATGTAAAAAACACCCAGAAGACAATGGCAATAAACCACAAAATAGAAGCAAAAAGATAGTTTACTGTCAAAATTATGAACTGCGTCCCGAGAACCGAAGTAGCGGCAACAAAGGTAAAAAATCCCATTCCTTTAACGTGGTCAAACAAATCATTTAGCAATTCCTTTCTATAGCGGATAAATCTAAACAATGTGAGTGTACATAATGAAGTATAAAGAAGAAAATTAAGCACAAACAATATATAAGCTATTAAAACAAATCCATGAAAAAATGAAGCACTAGACACAATACCTGTTGCCATGACCATTGCAAAATAGGCTGGTGACAGACTCCGTATTGATTGAAAATAAATTTTCAAGATTTGCTACCTATTTAGATTAGAAACAACTACGTGCTTAATTGCTATACGCATCAAAACAATCGAAACAACAGCAATAACAAATAGAAACGCCCAAGAAGAAGTCCAAACCCCTGTAATTTTTAAAAGATAACCAAAAATAATAGGATCAACGAAACCGCCTAAGCCCCCC
>JAGFIU010000019.1 GCA_024103355.1 Bacteroidota bacterium | reverse complement strand
AATGGTTGAAAACACAAGTTATATGTTTGTAACCGGGCCTAATGTTGTTAAAACTGTTACCAATGAAGAGGTTACAAGCGAGGAATTAGGTGGTGCAGGTGTACATTCTTCCAAATCAGGAGTTGCTCATTTTGCGTTTTCAAATGAAATTGAATGTTTACAAAATCTGAAGAAATTACTCTCTTATATTCCACAGAATTGTGAAGAAAAAGCACCTGATATACCTTATATCCCAAATGGTGATGAAATAAGAAGCGGATTAAAAGACATTGTACCTGAAAATGCCAATCAACCGTATGACATCAGAGAGGTCATTGAAGGTGTAATTGATGAAAATTCTTTTTTTGAGGTACATAAAAATTTTGCTGAAAATATAGTAGTAGGATTTGCACGGCTTGCCGGTAGGAGTATAGGTGTTGTTGCAAATCAACCTGCTTATCTTGCAGGTTGTCTGGATGTGCATAGTTCGCAAAAAGGGGCAAGATTTGTAAGGTTTTGTGATGCATTCAATATCCCTTTATTAGTATTTGAAGATGTTCCCGGATTTTTGCCCGGCACAGACCAAGAGTGGAATGCTATCATAACCAACGGAGCAAAATTACTTTTTGCATTTAGCGAAGCAACCGTGCCAAGGATAACGGTTATTACAAGAAAAGCTTATGGTGGTGCCTATGATGTGATGAACTCAAAACATATTGGCGCAGACATGAATTTTGCATATCCAACCGCTGAGATTGCTGTGATGGGTGCTAAAGGTGCTGCGGAAATTATTTTTAAGAAAGAAATTCAATCTGCTGATAACCCTGAGAAAGCATGGCAAGAAAAAGAAGCAGAGTATGCGCATATTTTTGCTAACCCATACAGGGCTGCGGAACGAGGCTTTATTGATGAAGTGATTTTCCCTGAAGAAACCAGACAAAAACTTATTACTGCTTTCAAAATGTTGGAAAACAAGGTTGCTAACCTTCCTAAAAAGAAACATGGAAATATCCCTTTGTAAGAATCAGAGTAAAAACATTATAAATTATGAACCTTACAACCGACAAGTCTCCCGTATTAGTTCTTGCACCTCATACAGATGATGGTGAGTTTGGCTGCGGTGGCACTATCCATAAGCTGAATAATGCAGGAAGACAAGTCTATTATGCGGCTTTTTCTGCTTGCAAACAATCTGTTCAACCTCAATTTGAAGAGGATGTTTTGATAAAAGAGGTTAAACAAGCTACGCAGGTTCTCGGAATCCCTGCCGAAAGACTTATACTCTTTGATTATGAAGTGCGTACTTTCAATTATCATAGACAGGAAATATTAGAAAATTTGATTGATCTAAGAGATAGAATAAAACCGTCTTTGGTGTTGATGCCTTCTCTTCACGATATACATCAAGACCACAAAACAATTGCTGAAGAAGGATTGAGAGCATTTAAGTTTTGTAGTATCTTATGTTATGAAATGCCTTGGAATAATTTGAATTTCAATACAGGAGGCTTTATTAAGTTGTCAGAGGAGAATTTGCAGAAGAAAATTGAAGCACTTGATGTATATAAGTCCCAGGCACATAGAATGTATGCTAATGAAGAATTTATCCGCTCATTGGCTAATACCAGAGGGGTGCAAATTCAGACAAAATATGCTGAAACCTTTGAGGTATTAAGATATGTAGGCTAATTTTTATTGCCATTGAATCCAACCTTTACAATAAAGAAGTTTCCGAATGTAGTAGAAATACTTTCATTCTTGATGGTCTTATCTTTGTTTGTAACAATCAAAATCCCGAATTTTCAAAACTTGTTTGATTTCTATTGGTACTATCCTTTATATGGGATCGTGGTTGTTTATGGTATTTTTAAGATAGGATTAAAAACATTGATAATGCAGCCATGGTTAGCTTTTGTCGGATTGATTGCAGGAGTATCTTTAATCAGTTTATGGATACATCCTTATTCCTATATTCAATGGCTCAAACTAGTTATTGGTTGGTTATTTTTAGGCTATTCTTGGCTCATTATTTTTAGATTGCAAAAGCAGCCTAATAATATTTTGAATACTTATTTCAGTATTGCTATTGTGGCCGCATTTCTGACAATTCCTGAGCAAATATTACATGTATTAGATATTCATATAACTCCGAAAAAAGGTGCTTGGCTTGGGATGTATAGATGCTTTAGTATTGCAAACGAGCCTTTTCCGCTTGCAATGCTCCTGATGCCTTGTATTATTTATTATTTAGAAAAGGGCAAGAACTTATTTTTTAAGGAAAAAGTCTTTTTGTTTCTATTAATCTGCGGTTTATTTTTTACTTTTAGTGGAGGAGGGTGGGCGGTAATCGGAATCTATTTTATTTATTCAGTACTGAAGAAATCTGCTAACTATAACCGATTAATCAGACTTGGATTTTTAATATTACTGTTATTGGTTTCCTTTTTCTATAAAGGAACTCAATTAAGAATAAGCGAAACAACATCAATTTTCGGCTATTTCCCCGAAATTCCCCCAACTGAGATACTCAATAACACAAACACATCATCTAGGGCAATCTATTTGAATACACTGGTAGCATGGAAGCAATTTTTACAGAATCCGATTTTAGGTGGAGGCCTTGGAAGTCATGGTGAAGCGTATGAGCAATATGTTACAAAACCGCTTGAAAATAAAAATATATTGATAGCACATTTCAATCAGGCAGACGGTGCAAGTGGTGCTGTTCGCTGGTTCTCGGAGATGGGCTTATTTGGGGTCTTTCTTTTGGGGTTATTATTAAGAAAAATACTTTTTGAAAATATACAAGAATTAAAATTACCGATGTTGGGTTTTTGGTTTGCGTTCTTAATACACGCAGGCAATTATTTTCATAATGGTTCAATGATGTGGTTGCTAAATGCTTTAAAAAAGAAAGATTAAAATAAACTAATAAACTGTTTATTGCTGTGCCCTTGCTTTAATATTATTTTCTAAAAACTCTTTTACCATAAGCTCAGCAACTGCAAGCATATTTTGCAACTCTTTAAGTTGAAGAGAGATTGTATCTTTTTGAAAGAGCGGTGTAATTTTAGAAAGGATTTCTTCAATTACTGATTTGGCTTCAACCGGATTTGTGTTCTTAATAAAAAGGGCAGTCATGGTCTCTTGCATTAAAGCCTTAAAATTACGGAGTTCTTCAGAATAATTTAGAGTAATGTTATACTGATAATTTGAAAAAATACCTTCACTCTCATTTGGGTCTAAAAAACTAACAGAATCAATTTTATCACAAATATATTCGGAACTTTGATGTGCATATACCAAAGCTTCTAACAAAGAATTTGAAGCTAAGCGGTTATTCCCATGCAACCCTGTCCTTGAACATTCACCCACCGCAAACAAATTGGGAATTGAAGTTTGTGAATCCATATCAACTTTTATTCCTCCACATTGGTAATGGGCTACCGGCACAATTGGGATTAAATCTTTTCTAATGTCAATTCCAATACTTCTGCAATAGTCAGTGATGGTTGGAAAATGTTGATAGAATTTTTCATAGTCCAAATGTCTGCAATCAATAAACACATATTCGCAATGCTGCTTTTCCATTTCTGCACCTATTGCTCTTGATACTATATCACGTGTGGCAAGTTCGCCTCTGGAGTCTGTTTCAAATAAAAAACGTTCATTTTTATTATTGACAATATAAGCTCCAAAACCTCTTACTGCTTCAGAAATCAGGAAATATGGATTTTTATCTTTTTCAAATAAAGCGGTAGGATGAAACTGTACGTATTTTATTTCTTTAATCTCTGCGCCTGCTCTGTGAGCTATTGCAACTCCGTCTCCGGTTGCGATAACAGGATTTGTAGTGTGTTTAAATATTTGTCCGCTGCCACCGGTACATAACAAAGTCATACGAGCTTGAATTGATTCAATCTTCTTGCTTTCATTATGATAATAATAAGCTCCAATACAGCGTGAATTATGGATGATTAAATCAAAAATGATATGTTCTTCAACCAACGTAATATTTGGCATTCTTTGAAGCTGAATCAACAGTTTCTTTAATATTTCAGAACCTGAAATGTCTTTGTGATGCAAAATTCTATGTTGGGTATGCCCACCTTCCAAACCTAAATCCCAGTCTCCGGAACTTTTTTTGTCGAACTCGACATTGAACTCAAGTAACTCTTTTAACCTATCAGGAGCCTGATGAACTACCATTTCAACCACATTTTTTTTACATAATCCGCCACCTGCATTGATTGTGTCTTCGATGTGTTTGTCAAAACTTATTTTATTATTATCTGTAACAACGGCAATACCCCCTTGAGCAAAACGGGTATTACTTTCATCTGCATTTGATTTTGTCATTATCAGGATTTTTAAATCCGGTCTTTTTTGTGCGGTCTTTAGTGCAAAGAATAATCCTGAAGCGCCTGAACCAATGACTAAAATATCTGTTCTATTATGAATTGGAGCCTTTTCCAAGAAAAATATGTTTTGAATTAGGGCTGCAAATTTAATTATGAAATTGCCAACATTCGCTCAATTGGAATAAGAGCTTTTTCAATCAATTCCTTATCTAGGACAATTTCAGGAGATTCATCTCTCAGACAGCGGTATAATTTTTCTAAAGTATTGAGTTTCATAAAAGCACATTCACTGCAAGCACACGAATTGTCTTCATCCACGGGAGCAGGTATTAGTACCTTGTTCGGATTATCCTGAGCCATCTTATGCAAAATCCCGGCTTCTGTAGCAATGATAAAAGTGTCGGTTTCTGTTGTTGTCTTGATATAATTTAAAATTCCTGCTGTAGAACCTACATAATTTGCTACTTTCAGAATATGAGTTTGAGATTCAGGATGTGCTGCAATTTTTGCATTAGGATATTTTGAAATTAAATCCAGTAGTTTTTCTATTGAAAATGCTTCATGAACAACGCATGAGCCTTTCCATAACACCATGTCTCTTCCGGTTTCTTGCATCAAGTATTTACCCAAATTTTGATCCGGGGCAAAGATGATAGGTTGGTCTTTGGGAATCGCGTTGATAATCTTCTTTGCATTTGAAGAAGTACAAACCCAATCGCTCATAGTTTTTATTTCAGCAGAGCAATTGATATAAGTAACAACCGTATGGTCAGGATATTTTTCTTTAAACTTTCTAAAAGCATCAGGAGGACATCCGTCTGCAAGGGAACAACCTGCTCTCATATCCGGTAAAACTACCTTTTTATTTGGGTTAATAATTTTTGCTGTTTCAGCCATAAAATGGACTCCGGAAAATACAATAATATCTGCATTGGTCTCGGCAGCTTTTTTTGCGAGTGCTAAGCTATCTCCAACAAAATCAGCAATGTCTTGGATATCTTCTTCTTGGTAATAATGTGCTAAAATAACTGCATTCTTTTCTTTACGAAGCCTATTAATCTCAGCAACTAATTCAGATTTTCCCATATTGATTTTATAACACTATTCTGTGTTCTGATTAAACTCTCGGGATGCAAAATTACTCGATTTTTCAGAAGAATGTTAATACATTACCCGATAATGCACTGTATTTATATAAACAAAAAAGCCTGTGACTCTCACAGGCTTTTTTGTTTATTTGATTATAAAAAATCTAAAATCTATTCTTCGGTTAGCATTTGATTTATCTGAGTTGGTATTCTTTTCACCTTTATAGTCAGTGATAATTCTATCTCTTGAAATACCATATTTTTCATTCAAATGTTTAACAATTGCATCTATTCTTCTTGTATTGGTAGAAGAGTTATATTTAGAACTTCTTTTATCACCTGATCCGGATATAATAAGTTTTTTATCAGGGCAAGTTTTCATTCTTTCAGCAATTTGATAAAGTACAGAATAGTATTCAGGTTTTATAGTTCCATCTGAGGCACTGCTAAAGTATACGCTTGGGAATACAACATCTTCACATGAACAGCACTGAAGAATTTCAACCCCATTTCTATCAACCAATGCTCCTGGGCGTGAATTAGGTTCTTTATCAATAAAGTCAGGAACTCCATCACCATCTGAATCAATAGCTACTCCATTTTCGTCAACTTGTGCACCTTTTGGTGAAAATGGTTCATTGTCTTTACAATCCGGAATTCCATCTCCGTCTGAATCAACAGCTTTGCCATTTCCATATACATTACAATCTTCAGCAGTGTTATTTTCTTTGTCAAAGTAGTTAGATACTCCGTCTTTGTCATCATCCTCAGTAACTTTTGTTACTTTCTCATCAAGCTTAGTCATCTTGTCATAAATAGACTCAACAGGGTTTAACCAATCATAATGTTGAGTATTTTTATTTCCAAATTTATAACCAATGGTAAGGTTAAGCATTGAATACATGTCGAACCATCTGTTTTGCCATACTTCGGTATTGTAAACATCGATATCATCACTTCTTAAATAAGTCATTCTATATTCAAGACCTAAATCAAAACTTTTGCTTAAGTAATGCTTAAAACCAAAGCCAAATGGCATTATGAGATGTCTCCCTTCATATTTTTCGGTAACTTCTTTCCCGAGATTTGGATTTGGAGTTCCTTGTCCAAAATAGGAGTTCAAATAATAGTCTCCCAAAGTTAATCTTTGATCTGTAAAAGTTGCTTCAGAACGGAACCAGCCTTGACCAATACCACCTAAGAAGTATAATTGTGTTTTTCTAAGAGGTCTTATGAATGAAATATTTCCTAATGTAAATTGAGCTTGGATATTCCAATCATGAATATTGCTCTTAAAATTAAAGTTATCTTTGAAAAGGGTAGGCCCTTGGTCTTTTCTTTCACCGGCAAGGGT
>JAGFIU010000011.1 GCA_024103355.1 Bacteroidota bacterium | reverse complement strand
CTAATACTCTGCCAGTCAGCTCATATTCTCCTTCAAAAAATCGGGACTTATCCTTACAGGCTACAATAAACAGCATAGCTAAAATGAGTGTGATTAAATTAATTTGTTTCATGGCTTGAATGTTTTTGTCAAAGTTAGTGTTTTATCTTCATACTTGCCCATCTGCGGTATCTAATATGCCGTTATCAAAAGCATTGGAGTTTATGTAATTATAATCAAATAATAGCCCCAAAACATGGATTTCCCCTTTATTCCGGTAATATTCTACTCGTTTGACTACACTATCTAAATGCTGTAAGTTTTGATGATTTTGAGTTTGCGCATTATAACTGCTATAATATAACTGATACCAGTCGTCTATGTCGCTGATGCTATCAATTTCTGAGTTTCTAAACCAAAAGAGAGAGGAATCCATACCCACTTTGTCCATAAACAGTCCGGAGGTTATGTAAGAAGATGTGTCCAATGGAGCATAGAACCAATCTAAAATGTTTTTGAGATTGGCATTACTGTCAAGTTCCTGAGCATTTGCGTTGACCGCAAAAGCGAGTACTACAGTTGTTGTAATGAGTTTGAGGCTTTTCATAAAATTAATGTTTTGTTGATTATATTCATATCAGTATATTTTATAAGCTCTCACATCCTGTCTCCTACCACGTCTTTGCGAGAAGGCTGGGGTGAGGTGTTTAAAATTCTATTTTGTGGTATATGGTATCAAAAGGCTGTGGGGGGGGGCAGGGTGTCAGAATATCCAGTATTTACGGGCTCTCCATTGGCATCATAATATTGAAGTACGCTGTAATGGATTTTGCAAGCTCTAGTGGGTCTAATAGTAAATATTTTGATGGTGTCGCATCCTCTACGAAAGTCGCCAAGCCCCCCCTCTCCTCCGGTTGGTGATACCCCCCCCCATTGACAATCCGCCTTTATTCCCAACTATATGGAGATTGAGATAGCCATAAGGAGTAAGCATGGCATCTACCGTGCTCTTGCCTTTGACTGATATATCCAAGTCTTCGGGCATCGATTCAAAATATCGTGGAGCATTGACTAAAAATTCGTATCTGTATTCTTCGCTTACATGAAATGAAATGGAATACTCTCCCTTGCTATCTGTATATCCAACTCCAACGGTTCTGGCTCCCCATCCATAGAAGTCGTTTTTACTTATTTCCATTACTCCCACACTCGCTCCTTTAATAGGCTTTTTGCTTATTATATCGGTTACGTTAAAGGTAAGTTTGTATTCTCCCTCAAATGAATCTTTCTTGCAGGAATGTATCGTAAATATCGCTACAATGCTTAATAGGAGTAGGGTTTTGACATGGTTTTTCATATTTGTTTTAAGTTTTGAGCAAAACAAAGATAAAGTAAAATCGGATAAACAAGTTTTTAAGGATAGAAAAGCTATTTTCAATCCACTTCACATTTTCTTTCAAACTTATCCGAATAATTGCGTCCTTTGTGCCCCAAACCTTATGTGTACACAAACCTATGAATCAAAATAAACCTGACAAAAATCTGTTTAGATTGATTGCAACCCTTGTATTAGTGGGACTGATTGTTACCCTTGCGCTGCAAAACAGCTCGCAACAAGTCGTAACTTTTTACTTCTGGAGTTTTTCACTTCCTCTCTTTGTATTGCTGTTCCTGGCTTTTGTGATTGGCATTCTGCTCATGATTGTATTGCTTTATCCCAAATACAGGAGAACCCACAAAGCAGAAGAGAAAGCGGAAAGACTGGAAAGAGAAATCAGCAGATTAGAGAAAAAAATTGCAGAGAATCAGAACTCAAACAAACATGAGTAAACGTATCATTATTATAGGCGGAGGCATTGTCGGGCTTGCCACTGCGTATCAACTGCAAAAGAAAAAACCGGATTATAAAATCACCATTCTTGAAAAAGAGAATAAAGTGGCAGCCCATCAGACAGGGCACAATTCGGGAGTTATCCACTCGAGCATTTACTATAAACCCGGTAGTTTAAAGGCAAACAACTGTCGCTGGGGTTACGACCTGCTGCTCGAGTTCTGTGATGAGAACGGGATTGAATATGACATTTGTGGGAAACTCATTGTAGCCACATCTGAAGAAGAAGTTCCCCGACTTGAAAAACTCTTTGAACGCGGAAAAGAGAACGGACTGGAAGACCTTATTTATCTTGAAGAAGATGAAATAAAATATTTAGAGCCTCATGTTGCAGGTGTCAAAGCCATACGGGTTAAACAAACGGGAATCATTGACTACAAAAAAGTTTCAGCAAAATTAGCAGAGTTAATTGTAGCAAGGGGTGGAGAGATATTATTCAACCAAAAGGTTAAAGGGATTCACAAACACAATAATCAACTTACCATTGAAACTAACCAAGGCAGCTATCCTTGTCATTTTGGGATTAATTGTGCCGGACTCTTCAGTGACAAGATATTCCAAATGGATAACCCTCAAGAACCCAATATGAAGATTATTCCATTCAGGGGAGAGTACTATAAAATAAAAGAAGAAAGAAAGCATTTGGTTAAACACCTTATTTACCCTGTCCCCGACCCTTCATTTCCGTTTTTAGGTGTTCATTTCACCCGACATATTGATGGTGGAGTGGAGGCAGGTCCAAATGCAGTGTTGGCATATAGACGAGAAGGATATCACAAAACAGATTTTAATGCGTCTGAGTTATGGGAGAGCATTTCTTGGAAAGGGTTCAGGAAAGTTGCCATGAAATATTGGAGAACTGGTTTAGGTGAAATATATCGTTCTTATTCAAAAGCTGCTTTTACAAAAGCACTTCAAAAACTTATTCCGGAAGTACAAGAATCAGATCTTTGCGAGGGGGGTGCAGGTGTACGTGCACAAGCATGTTTAAAAGACGGCTCTTTAATTGATGATTTCTTAATTGAGGAAACTCAGCAAATGATTCACATATTGAACGCACCGTCTCCCGCTGCAACTTCAAGCCTATCTATTGGCAATACGATTGCGGATAGATTGATTCAGAAAATGGGAATTTAATTTTTGTTATTAAATGTGAATTGACGTATTCGTTAAGGTATTGATTAGACTTTTTCTAATCTTCCTTTTATTTCATCCATAAGGTCACGCAGGCGTGCGGCTTCCAAAAATTCCATATTCTTGGCGGCTTTATACATGTCCTTTTCAGTTTGTTTCAAGGCTTTTTTCAAAGCATTCTCACTCATGAATTCCAATGCCGGGTCTGCTGCAGTACTGATATTAGCTTGCATGATATAAGGTTTCAGTTCTTCATGTTTGATTGAATCGGCAACCGAAGTTTGTTTCAAAATTTGTTCGTTGGATTTGCTTACAGTTTTGGGTGTAATACCGTGTTTGAGATTGTATTCCATTTGAGTCTCTCGTCTGCGATTGGTTTCATCAATGGTTTTTTGCATTGAACCTGTAATTGTATCAGCATACATGATAACCCTACCTCTGTCATTGCGCGCGGCTCTGCCTATGGTTTGTACCAATGATGTTGTAGAGCGCAAAAAACCCTCTTTATCAGCATCCATAATTGCTACCAAACTCACTTCCGGTAAGTCTAAACCTTCCCGAAGCAAATTAATCCCCACCAAAACATCAATGACTCCAAGTCTCAACTGACGCAAAATCTCAACCCTTTCAAGAGTTTTCACCTCAGAATGTATATAACGTGCCTTGATGTTCAAATTCTCCAAGTACTGACTCAACTCTTCTGCCATGCGTTTGGTGAGTGTTGTAACTAATACCCTGTCACCCGCTTTGACTGTTTTATCAATTTCATCCAGCAAATCATCCACCTGATTGATACAAGGACGGACTTCAATGATAGGGTCTAACAAACCGGTGGGTCTGATCAGTTGTTCTACTACAACTCCTTCTGAATCATTGATTTCAAAGTCAGAAGGAGTGGCACTCACATAAATTGTTTGAGGAACAATATTGTAAAATTCTTCAAATTGAAGAGGTCTGTTGTCCAGTGCTGCCGGTAGTCTGAATCCATATTCAACAAGATTTACTTTGCGAGAACGGTCGCCTCCATACATAGCCCGCAGTTGAGGCAAAGACACATGGCTCTCGTCTATAAATAAAAGAAAGTCTTTTGGAAAATAATCCAAAAGGCAAAAGGGTCTTTCTCCGGGCAAACGTCTGTCAAGATAACGACTGTAGTTTTCTATTCCGCTGCAGTAGCCCAGTTCTCGAATCATTTCTAAATCAAAATTGACTCTCTCATCCAGACGTCTTGCTTCTAATAATCGCTCCGTCTCATTAAAGTAAGCAACCCTCGCAACCAAATCATCCTGAATTTGCCTTATTGCTGCTTGTAACTTGTCTTTGGGTGACACATAAATATTGGCAGGAAAAATAGCCGCCTCACTTAATTCTTCAAATGAGCTATTGCTCATAGGGTCAATTTTCTGGATTTCTTCTATTTCATTGCCAAAAAATAAAATACGCAAAGCATAATCTGCATAAGCCAAATATACATCCACAACATCTCCCTTTACTCTGAAATTTCCCCGGTTAAAATCTGCCGTAGTCCTTGAATATAAGCCATCCACCAAAGCATACAACAAAGATTGTCTGCTTAATACCTGCCCTTTGTGAATCCGAATGATACTTCCTTCGTAATCCTTAGGATTGCCGGCACCATAAATACAGGATACAGATGCGACAACAACCACATCACGTCTTCCTGACAAAAGTGAAGAAATGGTTTTAAGCCTGAATTTTTCTATTTCATCATTTATGCTCAAATCTTTCTCTATGTACACACCGGATGAGGGTACAAATGCCTCAGGTTGGTAATAATCATAATACGAAACAAAATATTCTACCGAATTTTCAGGAAAAAATTCCTTGAATTCTCCATATAATTGAGCTACGAGCGTTTTATTATGACTTAGAATCAAAGTGGGTTTTTGTACATTGGCAATAATATTCGCCATTGTAAAGGTTTTGCCTGATCCTGTTACCCCCAGCAATGTTTGTGCTCTAGTTCCATTCTCCACTCCTTCGGTCAATTGCTTGATAGCATTGGGCTGGTCGCCTGTTGGTTGGAATGGAGAAACGAGTTTGAAAAACATGGTGCAAAGATAAAGATTAGTATAGGTTTATGAAAAGGAGCTAAGCAATAACAAATTATAAGTGAGCTCGTTTTTTATATAAAGGAGGACAAATTACTATTTTAGCAAAAAGCCCATCAATTCTTGGTAAAACTGTCCTTGATTCTCAGCGTGCAACCAATGCCCCGCGTTTTTAATGATTACAAATTGGGCAAAAGGGAAAGAGTCTTGGATGTCTGCCAAATCTCGTTCTCGAATATAGTTTGACTTCTCCCCTCGCATAAATAATGTTGGTATGCTGACCGGAAAAGGGATTTCAATCCTATCGGCTATTTCTGGATACGATTGCTCAATTATCGGAACATTCGCTTTGATAGCAAATCCTTTATCAGCTCTTTCAAGGTTTTTTAGCAAAAACATGCGTATTCCTATATTTGATTCATATTTGGCAAAAGCGGCATCCGCTTCTTGTCGGGTTTCAAATTGGCTAAAGTCAATTTCTCTAAATGCCTTAAAATAAATTTCATGTGCCGGATGGTATGCTCTGGGTCCTATGTCTGCAACAATAAGTTTAGAGAGTAGTTGGGGGGAATCAACAGCAAACTGCATGGCAACTTTGCCTCCCATGGAATGACCTAGTAGCATAATGTCTTGGAGATGATGATGTTCGCAAAATTCCAAAATATCGGAAGCCATTGCCGGATAAGTCATGATGTCCGAATGGGGTGAACGTCCGTGATTGCGCAAGTCAACCGTAAAAACAGAAAAATGTTCGCCCAATAATTTGGCGTGGTATTGCCAATTATCTAACATTCCAAACAGTCCGTGCATGATGATTATGGGCGGGGTAGAGAAGTTGCCATAATGCTTGTAAACCAATTTCATGAAAGTGGCAAAGATAGACTTTAATAGCAGTTAGGTCAAATTCAATCATTTTGATAATCTTCAACCAAAGATAATAAAGTAATTTTGCAGAAACACAAGATTATAAAATGACTAAAATTGCGATTAATGGTTTTGGAAGAATAGGACGTTTGACCTTTAGAGTATTATTAACAAAACCCGGAATAGAGGTAGTAGCAATCAATGATTTGACTGATACCAAGACATTGGCTCATTTATTAAAATATGATTCAGTTCATGGCAAATTTAACGGAACTGTTTCCTTTGATGAACATGCAATCATCGTGAATGGAAGCAGAATTCCAATATTTACAGAATCTGAGCCTG
Source organism: Bacteroidota bacterium (assembly GCA_024103355.1). Classification (GTDB taxonomy): domain Bacteria; phylum Bacteroidota; class Bacteroidia; order NS11-12g; family UBA955; genus JALOAG01. The sequence continues at coordinate 66,103 of JAGFIU010000011.1, read as the reverse complement.
AAAATTTACCTTGGAAAGAGAAAGACATTGATGTTGTGATTGAATCTACAGGTAGATTCACCGAAAGAGAGAAAGCGGCAAAACACATCAAAGCAGGTGCTAAGAAAGTAGTGATATCAGCTCCGGGCAAGGGAAACGATATCAAAGTCATTGTGTTAGGTGTCAATGAAAATATATTGGACAAAAATGATGCGATTATCTCCAACGCTTCTTGTACTACAAATTGTCTGGCGCCTATGGTAAAAATCATAGATGATTTATGTGGCATTGACCACGGTTTTATGACAACAACTCATGCTTACACTGCCGACCAGCGATTGCATGACGCACCTCATCACGATTTGAGAAGAGCTCGAGCAGCTGCATACTCTATCATACCCACAAGTACCGGAGCTGCCAAAGCTGTTAGTGAAGCATTGCCACATTTGAAAGGCAAATTAAACGGGATTGCACTGAGAGTCCCTATCCCGGATGGCTCTATCACCGACTTTGTATGTGAAGTAAAAAACCCCAAGACAGTTGAAGAAATTAATGCGGCATTCAAAGCTGCTGCAGCAGGCGCTATGAAAGGGATTGTTGAATATTCGCAAGAACCACTTGTGTCGATTGATATAGTTGGTAACACACACTCTTGTATTTTTGACAGTGAGCTAACTATGGTGTATGGCAACACAGTCAAAGTAGTAGGGTGGTATGACAATGAAGTTGGTTACTCTAACAGAATAGCTGATTTAGTCGTGAAATTGGCTTAGAAAAATAACAAATATTTTTTGTTATTCTTTCTTAAAATTAACTTCCTTTGCACTCAACTAATTATAAAAATATTGTTATGAAAAAACTAAACTACTCACTAAGTGCTTTGACAATTACCATGTCAGCAGTTCTATTTTTAAGCTCCTGCGGCACTGTATCATTAACCCAAAGAAAGTACAATAAAGGTTTTCATTTTGAATGGGCATCCAATCAGAAAGCGAATACAAAGGTTGAAAAACCTCGTAAGGTTGAACCCGTTTCTGATGCTTTTGTGTTAAATGATATTCAAAATCTCAATACGGATATTCAAACCCCGTCTATTACACAACCTATGGTTGACCATAGCTTTATTACACAAACGGCAAAAGTTAAGCCCTTTAACGTGGTTAAATTTATGAAAGAAGCAAAAAAGTTCAATAACCTCACTACTCATAACGAGGTAATTACTTCTAAAACTTTTTCAAAAACCACCTATTTAAAAGCCATTCAAAACACTAAAGATGGCGACTTAGATCCTATTGTGCTCATCATCTTAGCTATACTTATTCCTCCCGTAGCAGTTTTGTTATATGATAAAGAAGTCTCATCCAGATTCATTATTAATTTGATTTTAACATTTCTATGCTGGATTCCCGGTGTCATACACGCATTAATTATTGTAACAGGTAAAAAATAATTTTAATGAAAGCTATACAAAAGGCAGTGTTGACATTATTGTTAGCAGTGCCTTTTTTGTTGCTGTTACTTCCGGGTAATTATTTTGATACGGGTCAAAGCCTTTGTCCCAGTAAGGTATTTTTAAATACCGAATGTCCCGGCTGTGGTTTGACAAGAGGTGTAATGCATTTGATGCACTTTGATTTTGCACAAGCATGGCATTTTAACAAATTATCATATCCCATCCTTGTTCTTGGAGTTTTAGTTTGGTTGCATCTTTTAGGGAGATTGATTAATAAGCCTATTTTCCCGTGGTTAAAGAGATTTTATTGATATTCAGTCATTGAGGTTTTGTTTTTTACCTAAAAAGGTCGTTTTTTTGCAGGCACTGAAATAAACATGGAACAGATTAAAGAGATTTTAGAAGAATTAAAGTCGGGATTAGAAAAGAATATTCGCCATACCCAAGGAGAGTTAGGCAGAATCCGTGCTGGAAAAGCCCAACCCGAAATGTTGGAAAGAGTGATGGTGGAATACTATGGTGCTCCAACTCCAATTCATCAAGTAGCCAATATTTCAGCACCCGAAACAAGGACACTTACTATTCAGCCATGGGATAGGGGCATTATAGGCGACATAGAAAGAGCCATCATTAACAGCAATTTGGGCTTGAATCCTCAAAATGACGGAGAAATGATTCGCATAAACATTCCCCCTTTGACCGAACAAAGACGTGTTGAGCTAGTGAAAATGGCTAAACAAGAAACTGAAAATTCCAAAATCGGAATCAGAAGTTTGCGTAAAGATGCAAACGAACGTCTCAAAAATGCTCAAAAAGAAGGTGCTGCCGAAGACAGCGTAAAAGAGGCTGAAACTCAAGTGCAAAAACTCGTTGATTCTTATATAGAGAGGATTGAATCCCTTCTTGTCGAGAAGGAAAAGGAAATAAAAACGGTTTAAAACATCCGCTTCTCAATTTATTTTAAAAGCATTTGCAAAGCATAAATTTATTCTTATTTTTGCAACCCCAATTTTGCCCGATCGTCTAATGGCAGGACGACTGATTTTGGTTCAGTTAGTGTTGGTTCGAATCCAGCTCGGGCAACTTTGAGAAATTGTAAGGAAAAACCTTAATAGATAAAACCAAAGTGACATCAATAATCAATCCGGTTAAATTGTTCGCAGGCACCGGCTCTATTGCTTTAGCAAAGAAGGTGGCAGAGGCTTATGGCAAAGAATTGGGAGATGTTACCATCTCTAAATTCAGCGATGGGGAAATTCAACCGAGCTTCAATGAGTCTGTGAGAGGTTGTGATATATTTATTATCCAATCAACCTTTGCACCTGCTGACAACTTAATGGAATTACTCTTGATGGTTGATGCAGCCAGACGCGCATCTGCAAACTATATTACGGCTGTTATCCCTTATTTTGGTTATGCAAGACAAGATAGAAAAGATAAGCCGCGTGTTTCTATCGGCTCAAAACTGATAGCAGATATTCTTTCTGCGAGTGGAGTAAATAGGGTAATTACCATGGACTTGCACGCTCCTCAAATACAGGGCTTCTTTAATATCCCTGTGGACCACTTGGATGCTTCTGTGATTTTTATCCCTTATATCAACTCACTCGGTTTAGATAACCTAACCATTGGTTCTCCCGATGTCGGTTCAACAGCACGAAATAGAGAATATGCGAAATCTTTGGATTGTCCTATGATAATCTGTGACAAGGAAAGAAAAAGAGCTAACGAAATAGCCTCAATGCAGGTAATCGGAGATGTTAAAGGAATGGATGTAGTTTTAGTGGACGATTTGGTGGACACCGCAGGAACTCTTTGTAAATCAGCTGCTCTTTTGATGGACAAAGGAGCTAAAAGTGTCAGAGCGGTTACAACACATCCCGTGCTATCAGGGAAAGCTCTTGAAAATATAGAAAACTCTGTTTTGGCAGAATTGGTTGTGTGTGACACTATACCGGTTAGAATTGAGTCTTCAAAAATTAAAGTTCTTAGTGTTGCTCCATTACTTTCCAAGGCAATCAGACAAGTTCACGAACATGGTTCTATTAGCTCCTTGTTTAAGAAAGATGGTGTTATTCAAAAACAGTTAATTTAGAAAAGTAATTATTTCAGATAAATGAAAACCATATTATTAAAAGGCGAAAAGAGAGAAAATTTAGGTACAAAATTCTCTAAAGCATTGAGAAATGAAGGTAAGGTGCCATGCGTACTTTACAGCAAGGATGCTCATGAACATTTTATTGTTTATCGCCAAGATTTCAAGAATTTAGTTTATACCCCTAATACCTATAAGGTAAAATTATTAATTGACGGAAGTGAGTACAACGCAATCTTACAAGATATTCAATTTGATCCTGTGAATGATGTAATCACTCATGCTGATTTCTTAAAAGTTGATGATAAGACATCTGTAACAGTAGGATTACCTGTTACAATCATCGGCACTGCACCCGGTGTTAGGGCAGGAGGTAAGCTAATCCAAAAAATCTCAAAGATGCAGGTTAAAGGATTGCTAAATGATTTGCCGGATTCTATCGAGGTGAATATTGAAACATTGAATATTGGACAATCAATCAAGGTTAAGGATATTGTTGTCAATAAGTTTCAAATTTTAGATGCCCCTGAAAATGCTATCGTAACTTGTAAAGTTACTAGAGCGGTTGTAACTACTGATACCCCTTCTGCAGCACCAGCATCCACCGCACAATAACTTTCTTAAATACTAGGTATAATTATTATGAGAGCCTCATTTATGGGGCTCTTGTTGTTTTTATACATTTTCTTCTTTTGGTAGAATTGATTGCTTAATATTGCAGATTGTTTATTGCCCAAATTACAGCCAAAATATTACTCTTGTGATTCAGATTAAACCAAATATTCATTCAAAAGTTCAAGAAAAGTTTGAAATCGTGTTTTCCCTCGAACCGCACCCTCAATTAGGGTTAGTTATTCAAGTATTAGCTGTTGAAAGACTTGCAAGCGGTGACTTTTCAATGAATTTTTCTAAGGTTAGAATTCAAAATGCAGAATTTTATGGGATGTCTCCGGATGATATTGCTATTTTGAAAATTATCGAGGAGTACGAAATTGATAAACTGATTGCTCTCTTTTATAAAGGCAAAAAAAAGATTAAATCTCAGGAATTCTTAGAAAAAATATGCAATAATGAACTGATAGAGAATTCTATCAGACCATTCATAGAAAAAAAGATTTCTAAAGTGTTTTCTAAACTTAGGGGAAGAACCATCTACTATTGGGGTAATGGAATTGTGAATCAGTGGATACCTGTTAAAGTGAATGAAAATCAAAGCGAAGTAACATTTTCTGTTGACCGAACCGATAACGGTATGGTTTACTATGCTCAGGTATTTGACGGCAAGAAAAAAATCAATTTGCAGAATGCACAGAACACAGTCGTTGTAAATAACCCCGCAGTTATTCTTACAGACAATGCTATTCTCCATTTTTCTCAGCAATCTGATGCCAGAAAAATTGCTACTTTCTTTAATAAAGAACAGATATTAATCCCAAAATCTTCGGAAGAATTATACCTGACAAAATTTATACTCCCATTGGTTCTGTCAAATAATGTGAAGACTAAGGGAATTGAATTGGTTAATATTGATGTTAAGAAACATGCAAAACTCAGTTTGCTTACTTTTAATTCAACTATTAATTTATCTCTTGAATTTGTTTATGGTGATTTAACTTTTCCTATGCATGTTACTGAAAATGGTGTGACCACATTGGAAAAAGGAAAAAACGATTGGATAATAAAGATTAATAAAAGAGATAGAGAATGGGAAAAACAAGCTGTCGATGAATTAATAAAACATAAAATTACTCATCATCAAGGCTCATTATTCAATCTGCCGAATAACCTTTCTCTTGAGGATTTTATTACTCTCACAATTCCTGCCTTACAAAAGAAAGGATTTGTTATAAATCAAGATGGAATAAAACAACCGTTTTGTCTTTCTTCGCCTATACTTGCTTACACCGTAAGAGAAAACAATGATTGGTTTGATATAAATATCATGGTGAGGTTTGGGTCCGTTGAAGTTCCTTTTAAAAAATTAAGGACTAATATTCTCAATAACAATAATTTGTTTACACTTCCCGATGGTTCCATTGCAATTATACCTCAAGAATGGATGCAAAAACTTTCTCCTATTCTTGATTGTGCAGCCGATTCAAAGGATGAACTGAGAATAGGAAAATATCACTATGGATTATTAGAAGCATTTGATGATATTGGTATAAACCGTTCAGGTGAAAAGATGAAGTCATTGGGTGAAGCCTATAGAAGGGCTGTCAATGTTGATACTCCAAGTACTCTCAAAGCAACATTGAGAAAATATCAAAAAACGGGATTGCAATGGCTGATAGCTTTGAATGAGAACAGATTTGGAGGCTTACTTGCCGATGATATGGGTTTGGGTAAAACCATTCAAACACTTGCATTCTTCGAATGGTTTATTCTTACTAAAAGACCGGAATTACGAGATGCCCCACAAATTTTCAGAGAAAGAACAAAATCAGATGCAAAAGAGAAGCAAGTACCATTTTTAGTGGTTGTTCCTACATCCTTGCTGCATAATTGGAAAAATGAAATTGAACATTTTACACAGTTAAGCTATTTTATTTATGCCGGAAATCAACGAAACCGATATATATGGGAGTACTTTTATGACTTCGAAGTTATTATTACGACCTATGGCACTATAAGAAACGATAGGGATGTTTTTGGCAGAGTCAAGTTTCACACAATTGTTTTTGATGAAGCACAGAATTTAAAAAATCCGGGTTCAATGACAGTTAAGGCTGCATCAGAACTGAATTCAGAGCAAAAAATACTATTGACCGGAACTCCGGTAGAGAACTCGACTTCTGATTTATGGTCGCTGTTAAATATCGCAAACCCGGGAATACTCGGTAATTTTTCTAAGTTTCAAAAGAACTTTATTCAGAAAATTGAGAAAAAAAATGATCTTGCTAAACGTACTGAATTGAAAGAGTTGGTAGCTCCTTTTATTCTTAGAAGAACCAAAGAAGAAGTTGCGAAGGAACTGCCTCCGCGTCATGAACAAATTTTGTATTGTGACATGGAAGCAGAGCAGGAAAAGTTATATGAAAAGACCAAATCCTATTTCCGTAATGAATTACTCAAGACAATTTCTGAAAGAGGAATTGAAAAATCCAAGATTCATATTCTTAAAGGGTTATTAAGGCTTAGGCAAATAGCCAACCACCCTGTTTTAGTTGATGATATTTTTAATGGACATTCCGGTAAGTTTAATATCATCATTGAAAATCTGAAAGATATTGTAAGCAGAGGAAATAAAGTACTCGTATTTTCCCAATTTGTGACCCAATTACGTCTTTTTAAGGAAAAACTTAATGAGTTGGGAATCAAATATGCCTATATTGACGGAGCTGTTCATTCAGAAGAAAGGGCCAAACAAGTAGAAAAATTTCAAAATTCGGATGAATTTAAAGTATTCCTGATTTCTCTCAAAGCAGGAGGAACAGGGCTTAATCTTACAGCAGCTGACTATGTCTTCATTGTTGACCCATGGTGGAATCCGGCAGTTGAAAGACAAGCAATGGATAGAGCTCACAGAATAGGAAGAGAAAAGCCTGTTTTTGTGTATAAGTATATCACTGAAAACACGGTCGAAGAAAAAATTATTTTATTGCAAGAGCGCAAAAAGCAACTTGCGAGTGATATCATTCATGTAGATGCCGGCACATGGCTTGCTAATATTGACAAGGATGATTTACAGGATATGCTTAGTTGACAAAGTTTGAATTTATAATTCAGAGTACTCGATTTTGTCCAATTTCTAAATTTATTCATTGCTCAATCCAACTCAATTTCTATTTTTACCGCATGAAACTAAATCCTGCAATTTTGTTCACAGTTGCTATTCTTGTTTTGAATTCCTGTGTTCAAAAATCTAAAACTGAAGACACGCCAATGAAAACCTATATTTATCCTGAAACCAAAAAAATAGATGCAAAAGATACATTTTTTGGCGAAGTCGTTGAAGACCCATACCGATGGTTGGAAGACGATCAAAATCCGGATGTTAAAGCATGGATTGATGCACAAAACAAATTCACATTCAGTCATATTGATACAATCCCATATAGAGATAAATTGAGAAATATGCTTGAAAAGGTGTGGAATTATGAACGTTATTCAGCACCTTTTAAAAGAGGAGAATATACCTACTATTATAAAAACAATGGGCTTCAGAATCAGAGTGTACTATATAGACAAAAAGGAAATGATGAAGCAGAGGTGTATTTAGACCCTAACACATTTTCCGAAGATGGTACAACATCTCTTGGAGGAGTTAGTTTCTCGAAAGACGGTAGTCTAATGGCATATCAGATTAGTGAAGGAGGAAGCGATTGGAGAAAAGTAATAGTGTGGAATGCTATTACAAAAGAGATTATTGATGATACACTCAAAGATGTTAAATTTTCAGGGTTGAGTTGGCAAGGTAATACCGGTTTTTATTACAGCAGTTATGACAAGCCAAAGGAAGGAAGTCAGCTGTCCGGCAAAACATCAGAACATAAATTGTTTTTTCATAAAATAGGAGATAAGCAAGAAAACGATATGCTGATTTTTGGAGGACAAAAAACTCCGCGTAGATATGTTGGGGGAGAAGTTTCTGAAGATGAAAATTATTTGATAATTACAGCTGCTGAATCTACTACTGGGAATGAACTTTATGTGAAAGATTTAAGGATTAAGAATGCACCTTTGAGAAAGATTGTAGATAATTTTGACAATAATCATGCAGTGGTTCATACTGATAGAGATAATCTCTATGTACTGACAGACCTTGATGCGCCTAATCAGAAACTGGTAAAGCTCAACAAGAACAATCTTGATTTATCAAAAGCACAAGTAATTATTCCTGAAACTAATATGCCTCTTACAGTAACTACCGGTGCTGGAAAGTTTTTTGCAAACTATTTGAAAGATGCGCTCTCCTATGTTGTACAATATAGTACAAATGGGGATAAAGAGCGAGAGATAACACTTCCGGGCAACGGTACTGCCGGAGGATTTGATAGTCGCTGGGAGGATGATATAGTTTATTATTCTTTTACTAATTTTATTCGTCCTACTACCATTTATGCATACAATCCCAAAGATGGCGAGACTACTTTGTACAAAGAACCTGTTTTAGATTTTAATCCTAATGAATATGAGAGTTATCAAGTGTTTTATACTAGCAAAGACGGTACAAAAATACCCATGATGATTACCCATAAAAAAGGGTTGGAGAAAAATGGAATTAACCTTACAATGCTCTATGGTTATGGCGGTTTCAATATTAGTCTTACACCAAGTTTTAGCCCTTCAATCGCTGTTTGGTTAAAATTAGGTGGCGTATATGCTGTTCCTAATCTAAGAGGTGGAGGAGAATATGGTAAAGAATGGCACGATGCCGGTATTAAGATGAAAAAACAAAATGTGTTTGATGATTTTATAGCTGCTGCCGAGTATCTAATCAATGAGCATTACACAAGTGATTCCAAACTTGCTATCAGTGGCGGTTCAAATGGAGGTTTATTAGTAGGTGCATGTTTGACACAAAGGCCTGAGCTATTTGCAGTTGCGCTCCCTGCTGTAGGAGTATTGGATATGCTGCGATACCATAAATTTACTGCAGGAGCAGGTTGGTCTTATGATTATGGAACTGCTGAAGATTCCAAAGAAATGTTTGATTATTTGAAAGCCTATTCTCCTCTACATAATACAAAACAAGGTGAGAAATATCCGTCAACGCTTATTACAACTGGAGACCATGATGACAGGGTTGTGCCGGCTCATTCGTTTAAATTTGCCGCTGCCTTGCAAGCTACCAATGGCGGGGACAATCCTACTATGATTCGCATTGAAACAAAAGCAGGGCATGGCGCAGGCAAACCCACTTCAATGCTTATTGATGAAGCTGCCGACAAATATGCTTTTACTTTATGGCACCTAGGTATTGGAGATATTAACCCGTGATTTACAATAATGCCTTTGGCTTAATAAGAGTTATGTAGTCCTGGTGCTCAATCTCTCGATATTGGTACTAGGTTGCGATAAGGACGGTATTCGTTGATTTACTACCTTTGTGCCTTAAAAATATAAAAGGATGAAAATGAGATTTATTAATTTAGTGTCAATAATGGTTTTGTGTGCTATGACTGTATTCGTAAATGCACAAGGAGCATTGACGTATAAAGTAAAAACAGGATTGAAGTTTGGAATAGCAAATGATTTTAATCCAAATTTAGCAGAATCAACGCCAATTGGAACCTATTATATATCCAAGGCAATGCCGGAACCAGCAGGGAAAAAAGTCAACCATAAAAATGAAGTAAATCAAATTAGAACTATCGAAGGCGTAAAATACAATCAGCACCGGGTTGATAGACGAACTGTATCTGTCCCCACTGTGGTAGAAGGATTTGAGGGTTCAATCGGTGGTGGAGTACCAAATGACAATAATATTGCGGTCTCAAGGTCAGGATGGGTGGTAAGTGTTCTCAATACCAATATCCGTGTGTATAATGATACGGGCAAGTGGTTAAAGAATTGGTCGTTAGAGGCATTCCCTCGCTCATTGGGGAATGATAATCCGGGCGGAGTTGGGGTGCTTGACAGGTCGTATGATCCCAAAATTGTTTATGATGATATTGCTGATAAATTTATCATTGTATATTTAGAAGGTTCAGAAAGCACTGATACGCGTATTATTGTATGCTTTTCAAAAACAGATAATCCGTTGGAAGGATGGAATGTCTATGAACTGACCGGTAATCCGTTTGGTGGTAAAACGTGGTCTGATTATCCTGTTATTTCTCTATCCGAACAAGATTTATACATCACTGTCAATATTGTAAAAGATAGTGTGGATTGGACTGTAGGCTTTACCCAGTCTGTAATTTGGCAGGTACACAAAGAAGATGGATTTAAAGGAGACTCTTTGCGAGCAAATCTGATAGGTGATATTCAATTAGATGGCCGCTACATTTGGAATATTTGTGGAATCCCCGGTGGATATAATCAATTCAAAGCAGGAATGTTTTTCCTGTCTGTTAGACCAAGTGACATGCAAAACGATACAGTTTTCTTGCATAGGATTCATAGTAACTTATTGGATGGAGAACCGGTTTACTCCCTAAAGGTGTTGACCACAAATAAGCCTTATGGACTACCCCCTGACGGTTATCAACCACAAGCAGGTTTCAGATTGCAAACCAATGATGCGCGAGTATTATCAGGCTTTACTCATAATAACGAAATTCAATATGTACAAACAACAAAGAATTTTCAAAATAATCGCTCTGCTATTTACCACGGAATAATAAGTGATATTTATTCTAATCCTACAATTACAGGTAATATCATATCTGATGATTCCTTAGATTTGGCTTATCCAAGTATGGTTTATGCCGGTGACGGGAAGTGGAACAGCAATGCTGTCATTACTTTCTCGCATGTGTCCGAAAACCATTTTCCAGGCTCTTCCATCATTTATATGAATAATAGCAAGGAGTATAGTAATATAATAAGAATAAAGAATGGCGAAGGTTTAATCAATACATTTTTGAATGATTCAACAGAGAGATGGGGTGATTATACCGGAATTCAAAGAGATTATAGCAATCCGGGTTTCTTTTGGACTTCGGGCTCGTTTGGAAATAAGTTTGATAAGAATAGCACTTGGATTAACAAAGTTCTTATAAATGACATGAATGTAAGCATTCAACCTGCCAAAATAAAATATAGAGTAGAGAATGCTTTTCCAAATCCTGCTAAGGATATTCTCCAACTTGAATTATTTTTTGTGCAAACAGGTAAATTCTCAATCAAAATTATTGATATGAATGGCAGAATTGTGTTTGAGGAAAGCCATTCAGCAGAACAAATCGGCCGCTATCGCTCTTATATAGATATATCCAAATTGACCGGGGGAATATATACTTATCAGATTTTGCAAGAAAATAGTCCTCAAATCATTTCCGGTAAATTTTTGGTTGAAGAATAATGACTGAACAAATCTCTGTTAACAATCCTTTTGAAGAAGGAATTATACTACTCAATAAACCCCTTAATTGGACTTCCTTTAATGTGGTAAAGAAAGTTCGCTATTTACTCAAGGGAAAAAAGGTAGGACATGCAGGCACGCTTGACCCATTGGCAACAGGTCTTGTTATCGTTTGCATAGGAAAAGCTACCAAAATAATTGAGTCAATTCAAGCCCAACCCAAAGTCTATACAGGTAGTTTTTTTCTTGGAGCTGTCACGGATTCTTATGATTTGGAAACAACCCCTAAACCAACAGATAACCTTATAAAACCTACTCAAGAACAAATCATGAATGCCGCACAAGAGTTAACCGGTGAGATTATACAGACACCACCCATTTTCTCAGCTATAAAAATTGGAGGTAAAAGAGCTTACCAATATGCCAGACAAGGTGCAAACATTAAAATGAAGTCAAGAAAAACTACAGTTTATGAATTTGATATAACAGAAATTAATTTTCCCATAGTTAGTTTTAGAATCAAGTGTAGCAAAGGAACTTATATTCGTAGCATTGCAAATGATTTTGGGAAAATACTTGGAACGGGTGCATATCTCAATAGTCTATGCAGAACACAAATTGGAGAATACAAATTGGGTGATGCCTACTCCATCAATGAATTTGAAGAATTTGTAAAGCAAAATGAAGTTATATAATTCGCTTCCGGAAAAAAATACTTTCAAAAATGCGGTACTGACTCAGGGTACCTTTGACGGAGTACATTTAGGTCATCGCAAGATTATTGAGCGAATGAAAGAAATTGCTTCCAAAGTAGGAGGTGAGACTGTGTTGTTAACATTCTATCCGCATCCGCGACACGTTTTACATTCCCATCATAAGGAATTAAAAATTCTTTCAACTCTGGAAGAAAAAATCCTTTTACTTGAAAAATCCGGTTTAGATAACCTTGTTGTAATACCCTTTAATCCTGAATTTGCAGCAACCGAACCCGAAGATTTTGTGCGTAATATTCTTTGTGAACGATTTAATCTCAATACATTGGTTGTCGGCTACGACCATCGCTTTGGTAAAGACCGAAAAGGAAACTTTGACCTGTTGAATCTGCTTAAGGATAAGTATCATTTTAATTTGTTACAAATAGGAGTGCAAGAGGCAGATGAGATAGCTGTAAGTTCAACATTTATAAGAAAATCATTGTTGAGCGGTGACTTACAAACAGCTATTGACCTTCTCGGAAGAGCATATCTGGTGAAGGCAAGAGTTGTTGAGGGGCGTAAGATTGGTAGAATTTTGGGGTTTCCTACCGCAAATCTTGAAGTCTTGGATTCGCATAAATTAGTTCCCGCTCATGGCGTATATGCAGTAACCGTATTTTATGAAGATAAAACCTATCTTGGAATGTCGAGTATAGGCACAAATCCGACTATTTCCGGTAAGGGATTTTCTATTGAAGTAAATATTTTTAACTTTGCAAAATCAATTTACGGAGAAGAGATTTGCGTAAATTTTGTTAAAAAAATTAGAAACGAACTGAAATTTAATAGTTTAGATGAGCTTAAAGCACAGCTAGTAAATGATAAAATTGATGCAGAGAAAATACTCTTCAACACAATGTAAGTTCATATCCTTGCTACTTCTTGTGTTGCCCATTACTCAGACCGCCATTGCATCTGATTTTTTTATTGATACTACTTCTCAAAGTAATTCTGTGATTACTTGGAAGAACGGTGAGAATGACTCTACAACAACGATTTTAACGAATAATAACGATGTCCAAACAACCTCAGATATTAACTTCAGATTTGGACCTGTTGATGATTTTTTTATTGATTGGGACACTGCTGTCGTAGATCCATATCAATTTGATATTAAGGAAGTAACTTATGATTTCCCCGTATGTCTTTTTATAAGCCCCGAGGATGAATATGCTTTGCCCTTGAAGAGTCTTTCTAAAACATCTCCTTTTGGTCCGAGGTGGGGCAGACATCATAAAGGAATTGACTTTGGTTTAGATATTGGTGACAGTGTATTCAATATGTTCGATGGTATGGTTAGGATTTCTACATACAGTTCTAGTTTTGGAAATTTTATAGTGGTAAGACATTTTAATGGTTTGGAGACAATATATGCCCACTTATCAGAACGAAATGTTACTTCTGGTGATATCGTAAAAGCTGGAGATTGCATAGGCTTAGGAGGAAATACCGGCCGCTCTACCGGACCGCATCTGCACTTTGAGATTAGATATAGAGGAATTGCTTTTGACCCCGAAAACATCTTTGATATTGGATATGAGGATATTGCCGGAGAGGAACTTATTATTGAACCTGAATTGTTTACTTATCTAAAGTATAAACATAAGAGAAAAGGAGGAAAGGGTAACTATCATACTATTAGACAAGGAGAATCACTGTCTTCTATTGCAGTTAAATATGGGACTACGATTTCTACATTATGTAGATTAAATGGAATTTCAAGAAATTCTGTTATTAGGGCAGGAAGTCGTCTTAGAGTTAGATAAAACAATGTTTACTCTTTTTAAATTAGGCTTTTTCAGATACTATTGCTGTCTATTGCTGTCAATCTATTTATTTGCTCAATCTTGTACACAACCATCCAAGAATACTGATTCTATGGTGAACTCAAAAGGAATGATTGAGCCCGCTGACTCTTCATCAAGATCACAAGAATATACTGAGAAGAATATAGGCAGTACAAATTATTCCAATCTGTATCTTGAAGACATGAATGCAGATAGTATCATCGACTCTATTTTTGTAATTCCTCCAAAGATAAATGAGACCGGGGATGTTAATTTTCAAGACTGTGTAGGACCATGCATTTCAAAGATTGTTTTTGGAGACATACTACCTGACATTTCTGTTACACAAAGTGTTGGAGGTGATGTTAAGGTGTTGGATGATATTAATGAAGATGGAATAAAAGAAATTGCTTTCTTTCCATATTGGTTTCAAAGTTGTTGGTCTAGAATTGACATTTTTAGTTATTCAGGAAATGATTGGAAGTTAATAAAATATATTGATTATAATAGTTGTGATGAAACCCTTCCAACAAGTTTCGAAAAGATAGAAAAAGGGATGTTAAGAGTCACTACGAATGGAGCACAGTTTGAAGAAGATAACTCTGAAATTGAATCGGTGCAAGATGAACTTCCCGGGCTAGAAGTAAAAATATATGATATTGAGATAAAATAACTTATGCATAAATTGGGAATTGGTTAATAACTAAAATTCAAACTCAATTTTATCATAAAAATCTGACGCAAAGATCCCATATCCTGACTTGATATTAGAGAAAACAGAAGTGGTTTGAGAGAAAGGATCTGATTGATAAAAAAGGTATTCATTTAAAGAACTTGTATAAAGATATCTCTCTTGAGACAGAGAGCTAACAAAAAGAGTAATACTTGTTGTTCTGCTTTCTGCTGACTGAATAGGAGGTAAATTAATACCAAACTTTAGATAAGCCACTAATCCTTTAAATCCTTCATCAATCAGCAACAACTCTTTCTTTGAATATTGAATATTCTCATTTCGAACAAACCAATAGTCATTGGTTTTTAGTTCCAAATTTTCAGTTTTTAAAATTGAATCAATTATATTACCTTGAAAATATGTGTATTCATAATAAGTTCTGACACAATAGAATAAATAGTAATTATCTTCCTGAGGTTTATCAGATAGCTTGATATTAAATTGGAAAAAATTACTATTCCCTTGAAAGAAAATTCTTGAGGTATCTGCCATGAAAGATGGCTTTGAGTTTGGTGTTCGGGTGCTGGCAGTACAATAATACTGATGAATATTATCTTTTGCCTCTATCATATATCGTGTTGAGGGTGCAGCTATCATGGATGAAAGGTAACTTCCATTGCTTGTGTCATTTATGAGAACATCTATCACATTGCCTGCTGAATCAAGAAGGTTGACAGTTGCTCCGTTGATAAACTGAATGAATCCATCTTCTGAGGGGGAATAGGTTTCACTAAGCAATACTTTAATAGGCTCGCCCACCGACACGAATGAGTTTAATACCATCTTCCGCTCAAAGTTTTTATTTGGAAACGGAATTTCTTTTGTACATGCACTCAAAATAATTATTGCAATATAGAAATAGATTTTTTTCAAAATGATTGTCTATAAGTTATTGAAGGAATAATTGGGAATAGGGTTACTTGCCTTAGGACTCGATTCCCTTGATCATTGAATCCGGGTGCAATAAAAAATGGGTTTTGCCTATTGTATATATTGTAGAATCCGAAAGCCCAAACCCTAAGACCCAATCTGTTTGATTTGAAATTGCTGTAATTGATATCTAGTCTATTATAATCAGGCATAATATAATTATTTTTCTGGCCGGGAACATAAACGTCAACCAAAGGTGCAGAGGAAGAAATCCCCGAATAGATTTGTTCAGGTAGTGTGATTGGAGTGCCGGTTGCATATATGAAATTCACTGATATAGAATTTTGTTTATCTATTTTGAATGTAAATGATGAGCTTAAGTCGTGAAGTCTGTTGTATCTATATACAAAAGGTTCTCCGTTATTGATGTCAGAGAATTGTCTGGTACTTCTTGATAAGCAATAACCAATCCAGCCGGTAAATCTTCCAATACTTTTTTCTATGTATAATTCAATCCCTTTTGCATCACCTATTCCTACGCTTATTTTATTCTCCCAATTATCTGAATTCATAAGATAATTTTCGCCTTCTTTATACTCTATTACATTACTCATTTTCTTAGAAAATGCATCAATGCCAAAGTTGATGAATTTTCCTTTATATTTAAAACTTAAACTGAATTGATTATTGTTTTGAGGAGCAATATTTTCTGTTGCCAAAATCCATAAATCCTGAGGAATCCCAACTGTTGAGTTGGAAAGTAGGTGAAGGTATTGTTGCATACGAGAGAAGCCGCTGCTAATAGCAATCCGCTTAGTTAGATTGTAGACAATTTCACATCTGGGTTGAAGAGTTGGGTAACCTTTCTTATTGACAATAAAGGTTGCAATATTGAGCCCTGCTCTTATATCAAATTTTTCCCATAATGTTATATGATTGTCAAAGTATATAGAGGATTCCGCCCCTATATTTATTTCTGTAGTCTTTTTTTCTGGTTCTAGGTTAGGTAGATTACTGGTTAATGTGGTAACTCCCGGTTGAAAATAATGAAATATGAATTGAATACCGGAATTCAATTTCCATTTCTTAGTGATGAAATACTCTAAATCACTATTAATCCCCATATCTCTAATGAGAGATTCAAAGCGATAGTCAAAGAAATTTTCGCGTGAACTATCTTTGGTAGTTTCTTCAAATGAATATCGACTTTGATTACCAAAATTATACGCTGAATACCAAAGTGTAGTTTTAAGTATTGTTTTTGATGATACAATTTGACTCCATCTTATCGATGCAACTGTATTTCCCCACGAGAAACTTTGCTTGTCCTTCTCTTTTATTTGATGTTGAGAGTTATCTAATTTAAAAGAATTACTCAGAGAAACATTGTCTCCACCATTATAAAAACTAAGTGTTAACTTAGAATTCTGATTTAGCTTGCTTGTAATTTTACCGTTTAAGTCATAAAAATAATATGCTGACAAAAAACCCGCATTCTGAGTGGACAGATTTGCTTTAATAAAAGGTGATAGTAATAAGTCAATATGCGATCTGCGTGCAGATACTACAAAAGTTGTTTTATGAGATTTGTCTATTGGTCCCTCTAGAACTATACGCGATCCCATTATACCTAACATTCCCTCACCTTGAATTTTTTGGTTATTCCCATCTTTGGTAATGACATCAATTACTGATGAAAGCCGTCCACCGTATTTTGCAGAGAAAGCCCCCTTTTTCAGAGACACATCTTTAACAATACCCGGATTAAAAATTGAATAAAACCCAAAAATGTGAATTGGATTATAAAGTTGAATACCATCAAGAAGAACTAGATTTTGGTCAGGGCTGCCTCCTCGGACAAATAGACCCGGTGTCCCTTCTCCCACAGACTGAATACCAGGTAGTAATTGAAGTGTTCTGAATACATCAGATTCGCCAAACAAGGGAGACAATTCTCCAATTCGGTCTCCTTTTAGGTGAATGTTATTTCCATTATCTTTTGTGATTGAATTATTTTCGCCCGAACTCGAAACAATCACAATTGGAAGGTTGATTGAGGGAGTTAATGAAATATCTAATCTGATATCTGATGATGGTTCTAACCTTATATTTTTAGTTCGATAACCTATATATGACACCTGCAATATCAAAGAATCTTTCAATGTTTGAATTGAATAAAAACCTTCGTGATTTGTTGCAATTCCAATATCCTCCCCTTGAAAAATAAGGTTGCATCCAATCAATTTTTCACCTGTTATGCTATCAGAAACAAATCCACTTATTGAATATTTTTCTTGTTCTTGCTTTTCTAATTGGGCTAGTACAATAACATTGGGTGGTATAAAAGTATATTTGATATAATGGGCTTTGAGTACTGATTCTAAAAAAATACCCAATGTCATTGTTTGTTGTCTAAAATTAAGTTTTGGAATTTTAGAAATAGATGCACTTTTATAACTGAAAACAACACTAGACTGTTCACTAATTTGTGCTAAAATATTAGCAATCTTAGCCTTTTTGCTGCTTAATGTAATTTGTTTTTGTGCAATCGAGTCTGGTAGTGAGTCAGAATATAAATTAGGGCAATGAAACATCCAAAACAATGCCGATAATACAAGTAAAATCTTTTGTTTAGGTGTAGACATAGATTTCTGCAAACCTAATCAATTTATCAGGATGCTTTTTGTCTATGCCTCCATTACTTTAATATTTTAAAAAAAAATGCTTGTTTGATTGGGATAAAACAATAATTTTGTATGTGATGGGGTGATGATAGAAAGTAATTTCTTTTGAATAGAGTTGTTGAACATTCTTAATTAAAATTGAGTATATTATGACTATAGGAACATTCAACCCAATAAAACCATTGCTTTTAGCCTTTTGTATTATTCTTGCAAATCAGAAAGTAGTTCCTCAGTGTGCACTACCATCTTATGATGTTGTCATCGGAAGCCCGACAAGTAATGTAAGTTGGACCCCAAGCGGTAGTGGGACTACCGGAGGAACAAGGCAGAATGTTGTAAAGATTCATTCAAGTCCTGATATCTTTATGAGGATTACATTTATTGCACGTTCTTCTTCTTCAGTTACTTTGTCAAATTGGGATCAAACTCCTAGTAGCCCTTCTGACAAAACAAGGGGTTACAGAGAATCCTGGCAGCCTATGGTAAGTTTTCCCAGATCTAACTCTGCAACAGATACTGCTTGGGCTGAATTTTTAGTCGAATTTGCTTCTAAAAATGGTAGCGGATCTAACAGTTTTGATAATAACCTAGATACTTTTCCCTGCCTTCCTGTTACTATTATTGATTTGGATGGTAGCGGTTCTTCTTCCGGTTCCAATGCATTTCAAGAGATTAATTATATTAGTGCACCCTCTACTCCCTTTGGAATTCCCGGTTCTACCATTACATCCGGTATGATAGGAAATTGGGTTGTTAACGTGAGTGATTTTCCTGTTTTTAACAATATTGATACAATTAATAAGGTGGCTATGGTACAGATGAATTTTACTAATGTTCAGTATTTTACCATTAGAGCAGGAGTTGTTGGTCAAAGACGAAACAATCCCACTGTTAGGCAATATTCTTTTTGGTTAAGACCGTTTGACTCGTTAACATCGTTTTTGCCGGTTCATTATCTAAATGAAACTATCGTTGGTACTACTAATTCTATTGTTTATTATTGGACTACAAGTTCAGAGGAAAATAATAGTCACTTTGAGGTAGAAAAGAGTACCGATGGTGTTTTTTGGCAAAAAATTGGAACTGTGGAGGGGTGTGGCAATTGTGAAGGCAATTCATATGTTTTTGAAGATAAATATCCTATAAATAGATATAACTTCTATAGACTCAAACAAATTGATTTTAACGGTAATTTTCATTACGGTTCCACTCATAAGTATTATTGGGATGGTAATGCAAATATTATTTCACTATTCCCTAATCCATTTAATGATAGATTACATATTTCCGGAATTTCTCAACCTCATATAAAAGTATTATCAGTTCTTGGCAATACAGTTTTTGAACGCAACAAATCAGAAGAGATAGATTTGGCAGAACTCCCTCCGGGGGTATATTTTGTTGAGATTTATAGTGACAATACTCCCAATAGCAAAACAATTCATAAAGTTGTAAAGCAATAGCTTTTTTTCCTAAATTCCTTTTTTTCTAAAGTATTGAGAATTCTGTTACCTCAATTCATTTATTCATACTCATTATTGGATTTGATTTTTTTTAAAATCAAAGAATTTTTGGACTAAATAACTGTGAACAAGGCGTTTGTGGAATATTCTTTGTTATTCTTATGATGATTAAAAATTGCCAAAGCAAGTTCGTAAAATGAAAAATAGGTTATTTCCAATGCACTTATTGATGGTTTTAGGTGCATTATTTAGTCTGAATGAGTTACAAGCACAATGTGTTTATCCAACTCATAATGTTGTAGTGTCAAGTCCCGGGAGTTATACTTCGTGGCAACCATCAGGTGGTGGTACAACGGGTGGAACACGCTCAAGAACGATTCAAATTGGTTCAAGTCCCAATATCTATATGCGAATAACTTGGGTGGCACGATCTTCTTCCAATGTAACAATCAGTAGTTGGGATTATACAAGTGGTGGCTATGGAGCTTCTTGGCAACCTTATATCTCATTTCCAAGATCTAATTCTTCTACGGATACTTCTTGGGCAGAGTTTCTAGTTGAATTTGCATCTCAAAATGGAAGCGGTGCAAATAGTTTTGATAATAATCCATATACATTCCCTTGTTTGGCTTCCTCGATAATTGATATTGATGGTAGCGGAAATTCATCAGGAAGTAATGCATACAGGGAAACAGTTTGGGTTACCTCGCCTTCTAAGCCCTATGGAATTTCAGGTTCTTCTGTTTCATCAGGGATTATTGGAAACTGGATTGTGAATGTAAGTGGTTTTCCTGTCTTTAATAATATTGACTCTTCAATACATGCTGCGCAAGTTCAGATGAATTTTACTAATGTCCATTCTTATAATATTAGAGCCGGTATTATTGGTACTCGTTCTAGTAGTACTACCCGTCAAAACTCTTTTTGGTTTTTGCCATTTGGAACCCTTACTACTCCATTGCCTGTTGTGTATATTAACCAATCATTAACAGGTGGTACAAATAATATTACTTATAGATGGACAACATCTTCAGAGGAAAATAACGATTACTTTGAGGTTGAAAAAAGTACTGACGGTGTATTTTGGAATAAAATTGGAAAAGTTCATGGTTCAGGCAATAGTTACGAAAATGTTTCGTATGAATTTATTGATAATAATCCTATTCACGGCTACAACCTATACAGATTAAAACAGTTTGATTTCAATGGAGAATTTCAATATAGTCCTATTCAAAAATATTTCTGGGATGGCAATGAGGCAGGAATCACTATCTATCCTAATCCCTCCGAAAATGTTTTTTACATTTCAGGTATAATAAATCCTGACATTAAGGTTTACTCATTAGCAACAACTCAAGTTGTTGCCGAGGCAAAACAGTCTCAACAAATAGATTTGTCTGACTTACCTAATGGAATTTATTATATAGAGATTTCAAATGGTATTGGTTCAAATATAATTGTCAGAGAAAAGATAATTAAGCAATGAGGCGATTAATCTTTCTGATTGCGTGCCTCAAACATTAATATGGCAGCAGCCACAGAGACATTCAATGAGTCATTTTGTCCGCGCATGGGTATTACAATATTCTGAAATTCCTTTTGTCTCCAATAGTTTGATAACCCCACAGCTTCGGTGCCCAACACAATGGCGCAGCCTTGTTTAAAATTGGCCTGAGAATAGGGTAGGGCATTCTCAATAAATGTAGTATAGGTGTTTATTTGATTTTTCTTTAGCCACCTTACTACTTCTTCTTTTTTAGCCGATGCTTTGTTTACTGAAAAAACTGTTCCTACACTGGAACGGATTACATTGGGATTAAAAAAATCTGATTTTTCTTCACAAATGATTACTGCATCCGCAGCACAAGCATCCGCTGACCTGAGAATTGCTCCTAGATTTCCCGGCTTTTCTACACTTTCCAAGATAATGAGTAATGGATTTTTAGAGAGTTTGATTTTATTCAAATCTGTTTTTGGAACCTTACATATAGCTATACATTCAGAATGGTCATTTCTATAGGTAATCTTGCTGAAAAGATTGATGCTGAATCTGTGATGATTTGGGATTTTTAAAAATAAATCTTTTTCAGTTTGGGAGAGGTCTGAATTCTCTGCCAATATTAAGTCTGTAATGACGTAGCCATTCTGCAATGCCAATAGAGTCTCTTTTTTCCCTTCTATAGTAAACAAACCACTCTCTTTCCGCTCTTTAGATTTCTCGAGTTTAATAATCTTCTTGAATAGCGGATTGTCTTTACTACTGATTAGGTTCATAGGGCTTCAAATAAATTTAGCCTTTAGTTCAGGTGTAGGAATCATACATGCTTCTTTCTTTCCAAACCATTTGTATCTGTTACGCGCTACAAAAAGATAGATTGAATCACGAATAGGTTTTGGGAAAACCCAAAATATCTGAAACAATTGCCATCCTTTTCCTAATTGGCCGGCTATTGTAAGTACAGCGGAGCTTTTGTCTAGAAACTTGCCCTTTGTCAAGATAACAATGGATTCCGGAGAATTGGTTTTTGGAACCACATAATTAAAATTTTTGAATAATTGTTCCGTAGTATCAGACTGCAAAGCAGAGAATAAAAACTTATTTTTTATATCTCTCTTGATAATGAATTGAACAGAAGAATTGCAAAGGTTGCATACTCCATCAAAGAAAATAATCGTTTTTGAATTTAATGTTTGTTCAGGAATCATATTTATTTATCTTTTTAGTTCTTCTAATTTTTCTTCAATGATTATGAAAATCTCATTGTCTTTCGGGACGAATTTTTTGAATTGAACTTCGGCATTCTTAAGATAGTCACTTGCTTTTGCTTTATCAGTTTTATTAATCAAGCCGGCAGAAAAATAGTAAAGATTAGCCAACACCTCACTGTTATTTGTGTATTTGGGCATTTGTTCTTCAAAGAATGTGATTAATTCTTTAGCATTGTTGTATTGGGCATATATTTCAATCAAACCACCATACACAGCAGCATTTTCAGGCGCTGTTTCAAAATAAATATTGGTGTACTTTTTATATTCTGATTTTTTTAATCTTAAGGATATATCGGTAAGTGCGTGAATATTATCAAGATTCTTTTTGTCATGATTCCAGGCTTCAAGAAAATATTTATAAGCCTGAGTATCATCAGACAGTTCTTCGCAGATATAGCCGGCAAGCCTGAATGATTCCGCTTTTGGAACACTATCATTATATAAGTCGATTGCGGATTGCACAGCACTTAATGCAGCCAAAAATTCTTTTCTGTACATCTGAGTCAGTGCCAAATTATAATACGCACCCGCAAACTGAGGATCTTTGTCAAGGGTAATGGCATAATATGTCATCGCTTGATTGTAGTCTTCTTTTTGAGCATAAAGGTATGCCATAAGGTAATAAGTTTTGGCAGAGCCAACTTTGTTTTTTATTGCAACTGGGGCATATTTTTCAATTCTCTTTTCAACCTCATTCTTATTTAAAATCCAACCTTCTGGATATGTTTTTAATATCTCATAATAAAATTCTGCTGCACCGTTATACAAATCATACCTCATTGGATTCCTTTGAATCAGCGTATCAAAAATTTCCTGAACGGGGAAATCCTTCATTAGGAAATTCCCTTGCTGCTTGCGCATCTTTTCAATGTCTTGGTTTTTTTGCAAATTTTCAAATGCAAACATTTGGTGCATAACCGTTGCGATGTAATAATGAATTGCGATATCTTGTTTTGCAAGAAAAATATCGGGATTTTGGTTGTTTGGGTCAAGACTGTCCAGGTATTCAAATGCGGAAAGATACTGTTTGTTTTGAACCATGGTTTGGGCATGTGTGAGCGGAGTTTCCGGTGGTTGTGCACAAGATTGCAAGAAAGGAAATCCAATCGCGATTATTGTAAATAACAGTGTTTTGTGTGATTTTATTGAAATTGTTTTCATGTTTTGATTCTATAAGATTAATCCGTCTTTCATTGATAAAGTTCGGTCGCTCTGATTTGCAAATTCTTTATTGTGAGTTACTATCACAAATGTCTGATCAAATTGTTTTCTGAGGTCAAAAAAGAGATTATGAAGGTCTTCTGCATTTTTGGAGTCAAGATTACCGCTTGGTTCATCTGCAAAAATTACTGCCGGGCTATTGATTAATGCCCTTGCAACAGCAACTCTTTGTTGCTCCCCACCGGAAAGTTGCGATGGTTTGTGCTCCAATCTATCTCCTAGCTTGAGTAATGATAGTAATTCCTTAGCTCTTTCTATAGATGTCTTTTTGTTTTCTTTGGCTATCCATGTTGGAATACATACATTTTCAAGAGCCGTAAACTCGGGGAGCAAATGATGGAATTGAAAGACAAATCCAATATTTTTATTTCTGAATTTTGATAATGCTTTTGAACCCAACTTGTCAATCCTTTCTCCATTAATTTCCAAAGTACCGGAATCAGGTT
This sequence comes from Bacteroidota bacterium, assembly GCA_024103355.1. Taxonomy (GTDB): domain Bacteria; phylum Bacteroidota; class Bacteroidia; order NS11-12g; family UBA955; genus JALOAG01. The sequence continues at coordinate 41,876 of JAGFIU010000011.1, read as the reverse complement.
TGTCTAATGTTCCTAATATGTGTAGCAGGGTCGTTTTTCCCGCACCGGAGTCTCCCACAATAGTTACAATTTCGCCCTTGGATATTTCCAAGTCAATACCTTTCAATACTTGAAGATTATTGTAATACTTTTTTATACCTTGTGCTTTTATCATTACAAGATTGCCTCTCTGATTCTTGTCCATTGTGTAAGTTTTTCTTCAACTTGAGCTAAAGGCAACATGTTTGCACCGTCAGACAATGCTTTTGCAGGTTCAGGATGTGTTTCCATAAAAATGCCGTCAGCACCTGTTGCAATGGCAGCATTACCCATTTTGCCTATCAAATGAGGCAAACCTCCCGTTACTCCGGAGTTTGTATTGGGCTGTTGAAGTGAATGTGTTACATCCATGATTACAGGATAGCCATACTCTTTCATAGTTGGAATGTTCCTAAAATCCACGACCAAATCTGAATATCCAAAAAAAGTGCCGCGTTCTGTCAGTAATATGTTGTTGTTACCCGATTCTTTGATTTTTTGTGCAGCATGTTGCATGGCAATAGGTCCCGCAAATTGCCCTTTTTTAATATTGATAAATTTTCCGGTTTTTGCCGCTGCAACCAACAACTCTGTTTGTCTGAACAGAAAGGCAGGAATTTGAAGAACATCAACATACTGAGCCGCCATTTCGGCTTCAATTTCTGAATGAATGTCGGTCACAACAGGTATCCCAAATTCTTTGTGAACCTCCTCTAACCATTTAAGAGCCAATTCGTCACCCACACCGGTGAATGAGTCTAATCGTGTACGATTTGCTTTTTTGTATGAAGCTTTGAAAATATATGGTATTCTTAATTTGTCGGTCACTTTTGTGAGGTGTTCCGCAACTTGCATCATCAACTCTCTGCTTTCTGCAGCACAAGGCCCTGCTAACAAAAAGAAGTTTGAACTGTTAGAATGTGAAATGTAAGGGATGTTTTTTATCATGCAGTGCAAAAGTAGTCATTGTATGTATAACTCAAATATTTTTGAATTGGGAAAGACAATACCGGTTGAGATGATTGATTATTTGTCTTTTTCGGATATCGCTTGTTTTTTAAGATTCAACAAGTATTTCCAGTAATTTTGAGCTATCCTAAGTTCACCAAATGTACAAGATTCCCCTAATTTTTGTTTGATTTCTCCGATTGTTTTTGTGGGATTAGATTTGATGGTTTCTACCAGATTTTTTAATTTTTCTTTATCCAACAACTCAAAAGGAGAGAGCTCACCGGTCAATACAAATCCCGCCAAATGTCCTTCAATTGTTGAACTTGCAAGCGCCCGAAGTTCCATAATTTCGGGTATTGTTTTGCCTTCTTTAAATAATGTTAATGTCATTCGTTGGCTATCTCCTTTTTCGACTTTTTTAACCTTGGGTGATTCACTAATTTGCTCATTAAGTCTTACGGTGCCGTTGTAATATTCATCAAGAAGTTCTCTGATATTACCTTTGTTTACCAATCCCTTTACCAATGAGTTTGTTGATTTTATAATGCCAATTTTAATTTCAACTTCATCGTTGAGATTTTGGATGAGGGTGTTGAATTTACGGGTGATTTTTTCTTTTCGTATATCAGCCCTATATTTTGCAATTGAAAACAAAAGATTCTCTTCTAATTCTTTTGTAAAATAAGCCGTAGCAGATTCTATCCTTTGTGACAAATATTCATAACCGTCTTTTGGGGCATTTGGTAAAATATTGTTTGAGAGTGAGTTTGTGAATTTTTGTGAAACCTTATTCATTTCAACAATAATTGCAAACGATTTTCGCGCATTTCGTTCTGTCAGAACCCTATCTGGAACTTTGGTATCTTCCATTGAATGGAGGAAAAGTGTGAAATCCTCTTCAAGTTTAGTCAGGCTTAAATTGTTGATAATGATGGTGTTTAAATACTCTTTTTGCCAATTTGGGAGTTCTTCATCGAGTTCGTCTTCCGATTTGATTCCTTCCATAAATTCTACTACTTGTTCACTGCTTCTGACGCTTCGAGGTTCTATAGGTGTCTTTAGTATCAGACCTTCAGGAGAGGTTAACCTGCTTAGAGCCACATAAACCTGTCCTTCGGAGAATGAACGTCCTGCATCTACGATTGCACGCTCGAATGTAAGTCCTTGACTTTTGTGAATGGTCACAGCCCATGCGAGTTTTATTGGATACTGTTTGAAAGAGCCGAGTTTCTTTTCTTCAATCTTGCGAGTATTGTTATTGAAGTTATATCGAATGTTCTCCCATTCAAGCTTAGGAATTTTAAATAATTCAGTTTCATCTTCAAACTTTACCCAAATTTCTCCCTGAGAGATATGGTCTATCAGCGCGAGCTTGCCATTATAAAACTTGCGGTCATTGCCGCTGTCATTTTTAATGAACATCACTTGTGCTCCGGCTTTTAGAATAAGTACACGTGGGGTTGGAAACATGTTTTCTGCAAAGTCGTCCGAAATCTCAGCCTCAAAGTAATGTTCAGGAGTCGTCAAATTCTTTAGTTGTTGACGGTTTATTTCTTCTGCTGCTGCGTTGTGAGAACAAAGAGTGATATAGTTTTCGCCTTCAGGAGGTGTAAAATCAGGTTTATAATGATTATGATTGAGATCTTCCAAATCTTCATATTCAATACGGTTCTCTCTGATTCTGTTTAGAAGCGAAATATAGGAACGATTGTTCTGACGATACACCTTTTCAAATTCTATTTTGATAAGGTTCATGTCTTTTGCTGTATTAGAATCAAAAAAGAATGGAGTTTTGTAGTATTCACTCATTATTTTCCATTCATCTTCCCGCACAACCGGAGGTAGTTGAAACAAGTCCCCAATGCAGAGAAGTTGTACACCGCCAAAAACTTCATTGGGCCTTCTTCGAATATGTCTTAGCACCGTATCGATTGCATCAAAGGTGTCTGCTTTAACCATAGATACTTCATCAATGATTAAAAGCTCTAATTCTTGTAATAATTTACGCTTGCTACCGCCCATTTTGGCATGCTGAAGCAATGAATACTTGTTGTTTACTGTTATTGTATTGTGTGTGTTTGTAAAAGGGTAGTCAGGTAGAAAAAGTCCAAAGGGCAATTGAAATAATGAATGTATTGTAACACCGCCAGCGTTAATTGCTGCAACTCCTGTAGGAGCTACAATAACACTCTTTTTCAGAGAATTTTTTACAATATGATGTAAAAAAGTAGTTTTACCTGTTCCCGCACGTCCGGTAACAAATAAATTGCAGTTTGTCTGATTTGTATATTTAACTGCTAACTCAAATAATGAGTTTATTTCCGGTTGAGTCTCTTCCATACTGAATTACTCTTTGTTTTTACTGTCAATCCAAATGGTTACCGGGCCGTCATTAACCAAATGAACTTTCATGTCAGCTCCAAAAATTCCTGTTTGAACATTCAAACCGGAAGTTTTTTTTAATTCACTGACAAAGGTATTAAATAATGGTTCAGAAATAATTGCTTTAGCAGCTTTGATAAAAGAGGGTCTATTGCCTTTTTTTGTCATTGCGTGAAGGGTAAATTGGCTTACTGCCAACATACTTCCATTAACATCACTTACAGATAGGTTCATTTTCCCTTCTGAATCCGGGAAAATGCGTAATTGTGAAATTTTTGAAACAAGATATTGTACATCTTCTAAAGTGTCTGCTTCTTCAATCCCGACAAAGAGTAGTAATCCGATGTCAATTGCTCCGACAGCCTTGTTTTCTACTACAACTGATGCGGAAGTAACTCTTTGGATGAGAGCCCTCATAAAGTTCTTTCTTTTTTGTTACTGCTTATGTCGTAATTAATCCCAACCTCAGCACTCAAAGAATAAAGATGATGTTTTTCAATTCCGTAGCTTGCAAAAAAGAATTGTTTTCTAATATTGGGTTGAAAGTAAAGCCGCATTTTAGGATATAAATCGACATCAACGCGAGCCCCAACAATAGCAGAGATGTTGGCTATCAATGGTTTTAGCTCTGTTTCATTTTTGTTTAGAGTATATTCGCTCATCCCATAGGGCTCAAATCCTCTAAACTCAAGCCTCATATCATGCCATAATAATCCTTCTAAAGAACCTCCAAAAAACCAAGAAAATTTTATTTCTTCATTCTTCATTCTCTTTGGTGTAATGTCCTTCCCAAAGAGTACCGGAATCTCGAGAAAATGATAATTTATATGATAGTATATTTCTCTAGTAAAACCTTGCATATCATCTGAAATTACGGTTTTACCGCGAGGCATATTCTTGTGTATTTCATCCAAAAGATTTACAGGTGTTTTTACTCTAGTCAAACCTTTATTGCTGTAATATGCACCGGTGGTTACAATCCAATCTCTACCGGTTTGAAATCTAAATTGAAGACCAAAATCCATAACACTTTTGAGTTTGTCAGCTTTTCTCAATGAATCGAGTAATTCACTTGAAGCACCTTTCATTGTCAAGAACCCTCCGTGTAGTGATGGCACAATAGAAACCCCTATGCTTGCATTTTCATATATTATGTCTTTTTTCTTTTGAGCATTAAGATTCAATGAAAAGAAGATTGATATTAAAATGGTTAATACTGATTTTATTAATGATTTCATGAAGTTTTTTTGAGTTTTCAAAGGTCTGAAAATATCCTTTATAAACAAAATAACTATCTATATCCCTAATAGGTACGTGGACATATTCTCAGCGTTTAACAAGTCTTATGGAAGTGCTTAATTTTTCAAATCCTGCTCTTTTGACGGCAGATTTTCTGAATATTTCTTTGTAAATATCTTCTGTAAGCTCAAACCAGTCTTGTTTTGTCATATTGAACAATTTTTCATGCGGTAAAAAATCAGGTTCTTTATGTGGTGTCGAAAATCGATTCCAAGGACAAACTTCCTGACAGATATCGCATCCAAAGACCCAATCTTCCATCTTGTTGTTGAATTCAGCCGGAATTTCTTCCTTGAGTTCTATGGTTAGATAAGAAATACATCTTTGTGCATTGAGTGTTTTGTCAGGTAGAATTGCTTCAGTGGGGCAGGTATCAATACAGGCAGTACATGTACCGCAATAGTCCTTTGCATAAGGAATATCATATTCGAAATCTAAATCACAGATAATCTCGGCTAACAAAAAGAACGAACCGTGTTGTTTGTTTATCAATATAGTGTTTTTCCCCACCCAACCTAATCCTGCTCTTCCTGCCCACGATGATTCTAAAACAGGGGCCGAATCTGTAAAAACTCTAAAAACAAAATCTCCAAACTCGGTTTGCATTTTCTTTGTTATTTCAGCCATCTTGCTTTTAATAACATAATGATAATCTTTGCCATAAGCATATCCGGCAATTTTGACCCCATCTTTTGGAAGGGATTCTTCCGGATAGTAATTGAAGGCAAGACAAATTACGGATTTAGCTCCCGGTACTAATTTGCGAGGGTCAATACGCATGTCAAAATAATTTTCTATCCAACGCATTTTGCCATGATACCCATTGTTTAGCCATTTTTCAAGTGTAATAGCTTCTTTGTCAAGCTGCTCGGCTTTGACAATACCACATAGCATGAAGCCGGCTTCGGAAGCCCATTGCTTAATTAGCTTGGAGGCTTTGTCGGGCTGCATTATTTATTGGAAATAATCTTAATCTCAGTTCTGCGATTATTTGCCTTACCTTCTTCGGTGTCATTGGTTGAAACCGGTTTTTCGTCTGCATAACCCTTGGCAGTGAGTCTGCTGCGTTTAATACCCATTTCTACCAAATATTCTAACACTGCTTTTGCCCTGTTTTCAGATAGTTTTTTATTGTGGTCTTTGTTTCCGACATTGTCTGTATGACCTCCAATTTCTATTGTCATATCAGGGAAGCGTATCAACAAATCATACAGTTTTTTTAGTTCTGCTTTGGATTCGGGCTTAAGGGTGTATTTGTCAGTATCAAAGAAGATATTATGCAATATAATCGTATTTCCTGTGTCGGGTTTAATTAATGGTGCTTCTACAAGAAATGGTTTGTCTTTTGTGCCTTCGGTAAGACGAAAATTATCTGAATAAAACAAGTATTCTTCTTTGTCAATGTTAAACATATAATCCTGATCTTTTGAAAGAACAATCAAGAATTCTCCTAATATTGAATCTGTTGTCACAGTTTTGATTGGGTTCCCGGATTTTAAATCTATCAACTCGACCTTTGCATCTAAGGGCTTGCGTGTCAATTTATCAAAAACACGTCCTTTAACATAACTTACCGGCTCCGGTTTTTTATCTTTTGGAAGTTTAAAACGGTATAAATCTCTTCCACCGTACCCACCTTTTCTGTCTGAGCTGACGTATGCATATTCACCCATTCTGTCCACAATCATCCCAAACTCTTCTCCGGCAGTATTAATAGGATAGCCCATGTTTTCCGGTTTTGACCATTTTTGACCGTCAAATCGTGAAACATACAAATCAGGTCCTCCCATAGTTTCATCTCTGCCGTTTGAGGAAAAGTATAGCGTTTTCCCGTCAGGATGGATAAACGGTGCTTGGTCATCGCCTTCTGTATTGATTTCAGGTCCAAGATTAATCGGATTTCCAAAATTAGAACCTTTCCATTCTGCTTTCCAAATATCGATACCTCCAAAACCACCTTCTCTGTTACTCGCAAAATAAATAGTAGTACCATCGGGTGAAATACTGGGCTGGGATTCCCATGCACTTGAGTTTAACGGTGGTCTGATAATTCTTGGCTTGCTGAATGTGCCATCAGGACTCATAACCGACAAATAGATGTCGCAACCTCCATAGCCATCAGGTCTGTTACAGGCAGTATAAAAAATGTATTTACCGTCAGCGGTGATGGATACATTTCCTTCATTATTAGGAGTATTAACATCACCTGGTAGCGGGAAAGCCTTTCCCCATTCATCTCCTGTTTTTCCGCTCATGTAGATGTCTTCGCCATAGCTGTCTTGTCTGGTAAAAATAAATACAGACTCATCAATGGTAAATCCCGGCCAATACTCGTGATTTTTCGAATTGATGTTTTTACCCAAATTCTCAAAAGTGATGTCTAAAGGATGTGCCATTGCATTTATAGCAAAGTCAATAGACTTCAGCATTTTGTTGGATAGTTTAATATAGTCAGGACGCAAGTCTTTGCCTTTTAAAAATGTATCAAGGCTTAATTTTGCTTCTTTATATTTCATTATATTATATTGGGATTGCGCAAGAAAGAAATATCCATTTGCATAGTCCGGATGGTATTGAGTCAGTTGCTTTAAATATATTACTGCATTTTCATGGTCTCCTAGTTCTTGATAGATAGCTCCTAACATGTTTAACAGACTCTTGTTTTCAGGCTCTTTTCTTAAACCTATTTTAAACTGTTCAAGTGCATTTTCATATTCTCCCATTTGATAATATCTCAACCCCTCACTTTCATGTTTACCCGGTCGGTCTCCACCGCCTTTTTTCTGGGCGCTGCATGCTGTGATAATAAAAAAGAAAAGTATGAATAATGGAAAATATCGTAATTGCTTCATATTTGTTTTGATTAACTGTTCAAAAGTAAAGATTATTTTATGTGAATCATGAAATGTGCCGAAATGCAGACTGAGTTATTCAATAATATATTTTATTTATAGAATTTCCACTGAATCCCAAATGCTAATCTTCGTGGGGTAAGCGAATATCCGGGAGTTGAATAATAAAGATTAGAAAAGGAATTGTTCCATAGCTCATAATTGGAATGTTCCATTTTTACGAATAGTCTGAATGTCTTGACTTCAGCAGCAGCAAAGATGTCTATCATGGGGTAGTTTCCTTGTTTTCTTCGGTTTTGGAGGAAAAAAAGCCTCGTAACAGGGTCGTAGGCGTTGGCATAAAACGCGCTATACCATCTGAAATCCACACCCAATTGAAGTTTAAGTGCTTTCTTAAATAGGTCGTTTTGATAAAACAAACTATTATAGGTTGATAATGCCGGAGTCGGCATTATTTCTTTCTGAACATTGTTCCCTGGCGTTTGATAAATAACATGGTTATTTAAATGGAATTTACCCAATTTAAAATTTGCTAAAATCCAAAACTCAGTTTGGTTTACAACCGCATGAATCTGCTCAGGAACAGCTCCAAAGCCCACAAAGACCGGATTTGCAATAGTTGTATTCACTATCTTTAGTGCCCAATCTCCGGTTTTAAGATATCCGGAAATTCCGCCTTCAAAACATGCGATATGTTCTTTGCTAAAATTGTTTTCCCATTTGGTATTGTTGGATGCAAAGTTGCTAAGAATATAATTCGGTTCACGATTTTGTATAGTCAACTGAGTGTAGATTTGTTCAAGCGGAAGTCTTGCTCTTTTTTTAATATGTTCAGTTTTAAGCAAAGAATAGGAGAGTCTGCCTTTAAGCAAAAAATCACCTGAGTTATATCCTGCAAAAAAACTTCTTCCTGTGGCTTGTAGAATCATGCCACTCAATAGTTTCCATCTGAAATTTGCATCTGCAAATAAATTGTTTCCCGGATGGTATTTGCCAAAGTTCAGGTACTGAACTTTTAGGATTTCAGCACCAACTCCTGCATAAAAATGAAAATGGCTTGTGTCTGTAATATAGTTTGTAATCCCCAATGTATGAGTCTGCATGGCAAATGCAGAAGAATCGTGTGTTTGTGCAGAGTCTAAGTATATGGCGGGAAATAAAGCTAAATCAGCTCCCTGAGATTCAAATACGTTGAATGTTTTCTCAAATGAAGAGCGGTGTTTGATACCAAGTAAGGGCTTAAAATAACGTGTTGTATCTGATGTCTTGATATAATTGCCGGCAAACCAGTAAACTTGTTCTAAAGTGTATTCTCTATTTCCGAAATAATTGGATGAGTTGTTAAGCCTTACCTCTGCACTCTTGTTCACCCCTCTTAAAGTATCGAAATTGAGTTCGTTAGCCCAGCCTCCATTTACCTGCATTCTCATCCGGTTATAATTTAAACTGACTTGTGCATAATATCGATTGCTCAAATCCATGTAGCGACTTGAAAATCCAATCTGCCTGAGCGAATTTTTTTGGTTGGGATAGAAACCCATATTGTTAATGGTTTGAAATCTGAGTGCAATGTTCCATCCCGGAGTAATATTCTGTGTATGCAGCCCTTGCAAATGCACATATTCTTTTTTTGTCTGAACGTATTGCAACCTTGTAAAAGGAGTGAAAGCACGAAGATAAGGGCTGTTGTCATTGCGATACAAGTATCCATTATAAAGATACAGGCCGGGGACAAATCCCGAACTGATTTCTCTGTTTATCAAATAGGGAATTGCAGGCAGTCCAACATCTCCCAATGATTGCACATTGAAATATTGCTTGTACATAGGGTGATAATTTTGTACACCTTCAAAATTCCATTCAAGACTGTCATATCTTAATCCTGCGGCTTCAACCTCATTGTTTACCGAATAGAATGGATCAATTCTGGCGATATCTTCAACCGGTTTTTTCTTTTTTGCTGATGAGTCTTTGGAGGTCTGACTTATACCGCCAATACGTACCTGACCCATTGCAAATTGCGGGATTGCCAAATAGAGAATACACAAAAAAAAGATGAAAACAGAGTATCTTCTCACAGCCTGCGAAAGTAATGATTGATTTCTGATTGAACGTGTATTGGTATCATCGAATATTTATACAGAACTTTTTAATATAACCCCAAACAATTTTTAAAAATCGTCCGTTTATCTCAAATCAACCATTCATTACCAATGCAAAATTCATCGTAGTATAATGCATATATGAAAAATATATGAGAAAAAGTATTGCTATACTTTTATTAATATGTAAGTTTGCATTGCAATTAAGACGATAACCACGATGGGAAAGTTTGTTTATATATCACTTGCAGTAGCTTTGGTTGGCCTTGCATTTATTGCAAAGCCATACAATAAAATTGCACAAAGCAATCAGTCAACGATTGTGAATCAATCACAAGAAACAAAAGGAGTTCAGTTTCAAAATATTACTTTTAATCAGGCTTTAAAAAAAGCAAAAGAAGAGAAAAAACTGATTTTTATGAATGTTTACGCTGTTTGGTGTGGCCCGTGTAAAATGCTAAAAAATACAACCTTCCAATCTGAAAAGGTTGCCAATATACTCAATGAAAATTTTATCAATTTAGATATTGATGCTGAAAAAGGAGAGGGTATTGAACTGTCTCAAAGATATAATGTAGAAGCACATCCATTGATGTTGTTAATTGACGAAAACGGCAAGGTTGTAAAAAGTATTTTGGGATACCGAAAAGATGCCCAGCTTATCAATGAAATTAAGGATTTTGTGAAAAAGTAGTTTTGTTTTTTATTCATATTATTATTTATGAAAGGGGACTGTAAAAAGTCCCTTTTTCATTTAAAAAAGCATTCTATTTTTGCCGCAGATTACAAGCCACCATAGCTCAGTTGGTAGAGCAGCTATCTCGTAAGTAGCAGGTCATCGGTTCGAGTCCGATTGGTGGCTCTCACCATAGTAGTCCAATACCAAAAATCACAAATCCGATTAAAAAGACAATAAAACTGTAGGGGAGTAATTGTCCGGGTTTCAGTTTTGTTATTCCCAACAGAGGTAAAGCCCAGAAAGGTTGTAGCATGTTAGTCCATTGGTCGCCATAGGCCATTGCTAAAATAGTTTTTGATAAATCAGAACCTAATTGCTGTGTAGTTTCCAAAATGATAGGACCCTGAACCGCCCACTGCCCACCGCCACTGGGTATAAACATGTTTACAAAACCCGCACTTATAAAAGTAAAAAAGGGTAATGTATGTGTGTTGGCTATATGAGTGATGGCGTTGGAGAAAATAACAATAAGACCGCTGCTCTGCATGATCGCTAAGATTCCGAAATAGAAAGGGAATTGAATCAATATTCCGGAAACATCTTCAATAGCAATTTGCAGGGCTTTGGAAAAATTATTTATTGAACGGTGTAATGCCAATGATAATCCCAAAAAGACAAAATTGATAAAATTAAGTTGGATAAAGCCTAATGAACTTGCACCAGAGTAGTGAATCGCTTTGTAAATCCCGTAAATCAAAAGCAAAATTCCGAGACCGCTTCCAAAATATTTGCTGTAATCAATCTTTTCTGCTCCTTTGATTTCTTCAGTCTCAGAAGTTAATGAGTGTGCAAAACTGTCTTTAAACTCAGGTACGGCTATGTCTTTTGATTTTTTAGCCACCAGAAACAAAATAGACGGAATCAAGACAAGGCATGCGATTATAATCAATATGTTGAGAGAAGAGCCAATTGTATCTTCAAAGGGAACTGTATTTGGGAAATCTCCCTGCATTCCTGCCTTGTTCATCATTTCTCGTAAATGTCCCGGTTCCATGGCTTTTGTGGTTGCACTTCCGGAAAGTCCGGCATGCCAAACCATCATGGTTGAATAGGCGGCAGCTCCAACAAGCCCGTAGTTGAGTTTCTTGTTTTCTTGCGCAAATTTTTCTCCCACCTTGCGGGCTATAATAGCACCAAAAATAAGCCCTAAACCCCAATTTATTAACCCTAAGGAAATTGAACCCAATGAAACCACCAATGCACTTGATTCAGTTGTGGTACAGTATTTAAGTAATAATTTGATTAATCTGTCAACTATGGGTGTCAATGCAAGAATGTGTCCTAATACCAAGATAAGCATCATCTGAAAAGCGAAGTACAAACCGCCACCGGAGTTGTCCCATAACCCGTTTTCCCACGAACCGACTAAATTAGTCAAATAACTAAGATGCGAAATCTCTGTGGGCTTGGTGAGTAATAGCGCCAATAATAACGTTACTATTGATAGTAGAATTGCAATACTAAAGGGACTTGGCAAGATACTTTTAAACAGATTGATAATCTTATTTGAATTTGATTTTTTGCTTCCCATTTTTATTCAATGAATGAGCAAATATAGGACTATGAGCAGGTTACATTACTACTTGTTTTCAAATATTTGCTCTTTCAATCCCGTGAATATTGCTGTTTTACTTGTCAAAATGGAATATTACATTTGCAAAAATTTTTTGCATTAAGTTGAATCAAAAATCCGACATACAGAAAGATTCCATTGAAAGAGTTGACTTAGCTCACAATGACTTTTTTGAATACCTCAGAAAAAATGAGTATGCACGATTGGATGAACATCAGCATACTTATTTGGACTATACCGGAGGTGGTTTGTATGCAAAATCTCAAATTGAGTCTCATTTTAAATTATTGACTCAAAATATATTAGGAAATCCTCATTCAACCAATCCCTCATCATTGCTTGCTACTCAATTGGTAGCTGAAGCAAGACAAAAGGTTTTGGATTTTTTTAATGCCAAAGAGTACTACAGTATTTTTACTCAAAATGCATCCAACGCACTCAAAATAATCGGGGAATGCTATCCTTTTAATACTAATTCACATTTTATGCTCTTGGCTGATAACCACAACTCGGTCAATGGTATTAGAGAGTTTTGTTTGTCAAAGGGAGGCAAAGTTACTTATGCCCCTATTTATTTTGAGAATCTTAGAATGGACGAAAATTTTGTTCAGAGCAGGCTCGAAAATAATGAGGAGTTTGAGGATAAACTTTTTGCTTTTCCCGCACAATCCAATGTTTCAGGAGTTAAGCATGATTTAAAATGGATTAAAATAGCACAAGATAAAGGTTGGGATGTATTGCTTGATGCAGCTGCTTTTGTACCTTCCAATAAATTGGACTTAAGTTTGTATCACCCGGATTTTGTTTGTGTATCATTTTATAAAATATTCGGCTACCCAACAGGGCTTGGATGTTTATTGGTTAAGAAAGATAAATTTGAGAAGTTACATAAACCTTGGTTTGCCGGAGGAACCGTTAGTTTTGTTTCAGTCAATGCACTTCATTATTCACTTATTGGAAATCACGAAAGATTTGAAGATGGCACACTGAATTATCTTGATATTCCTGCAATCAAAACGGGATTAGATTATATTGAAAGCATTGGTATTGATAAAATCAACGAACGGGTAGCAACGCTTCGCAGTTATTTATGTAAAGCACTTACAGAATTGAAACACGACAATGGAAAAGAAGTTGTTAAAATTTCAGGACCGACAGATAACCGGAATGTTGGTGGAACCATGATTTTGAGCTTTTATAATGTGGATGGGAAACGTTATGATTTTGAAGAAATAGAGTTGTTGGCTAACAAAATAAACATCTCTTCACGTTCAGGTTGCTTTTGTAATCCCGGAATTGATGAAACCAATAGCTGCTTAACAGCCGAAGAAATTTCAAAATATTACACCAGCAACAGCAGCGGAACTTATGAATATAAAGATATGGAGAGATTCTTTGGTAGGATGAGGGGGGCAACCAGAATTTCAGTTGGGATTGCTACAACACAAAAAGACTTAGACGTTTTTGTCAATTTTGTTAAAAGTCTTTTGAATAAATAAGCATTGTATAGTGTGAACGTTGCTCAAAACAGGAGTTGCACTCTTGTTTTGTTGAGTGTTTTAGAGATTGAATAAAAAATAACAAGCATCAAGCATAAAGCAGAAGACTTTTGTCCTTTTATTATTGAAGAAAGGGTTCTAATATTGCCGTACCAATGACGCAGGCAAAGGATTTAACAATTATTGGAGGAGGAATTACAGGACTTGCAGCTGCCTATATAACCGCAAAACAAGGTGTTAAGGTTAGGGTAATAGAAGCTAGTAAAAACTTTGGAGGTTTACTCAATACTTTTGAAATAGGAGGGAACAGACTCGAATATTTTTATCACCATTTTTTTACTCATGATGCTGAGATTCATTGGCTTATTCATGAACTTGGAATTGATGACAAACTCATCTATAAGAAGACAACCATGGGAACTTTTCGCAACAACCGTTTATATCCATTCAATGGTGTCATGGACTTGTTGAGATTTAAGCCTATTCGCTTTATTGGAAAAATTAGATGGGGATTGACCAGTTTGTATTTGGGCAAATTTGCCAACTGGAAAAACTATGAGAATGTAACAGCATTGGATTGGTTTTACGAAAATGCAGGAGAATCAGCGACTGACAGTCTATGGAAGCCAATGCTTGATATAAAATTTGGACCTTATGCCAGTAAAATTCCTCTTTCATGGATGATAGGAAGACTTAGGCAAAGACTTAACTCTCGCAAATCAGGTGATGAACGTTTGGGATATTTAAAAGGGGGGTTGGATACCTTGTTACAAGCACTATTGAAAAAACTTGAAGAACTTGATGTGGAATTTATCAATGAAGCACCGGTTACAAGCATATCCATAGATGAAAGTGAACAAATAAAGTCCGTATCAACACCCAAGGGTGAGTTTGCAGGTGGTAAGTTTCTTTTTACTATTCCGGGAACTATCATAGCTAATTTGCTGCCTCTTTTTAGTGAAACCAAAGACAAATTAGAAAGTATAAAATATTTTGGGGCGGTTTGTGTAATATTGGAAACAAAACAGAAACTCAGTGACACGTATTGGATAAACGTGGCAGACCCGGGTTATGATTTTGGAGGTATTATTGAACATACGAATTTTATAGAGCACGAGCAGTATCAAGGAAAACATATCACTTATCTGTCAAGATATTTTGATGTAAACGACCCCCTGTTTCATGCTACAGATGAACAAATAAGCACAAAAATGATTCCGCAACTAAAAAACCTGTTTCCAAAGTTTGATTTAAGCCTTATTGAAAATGTACGGGTTTTTAGAACCTCTTATGCAGCAACAGTTTGTGACCTTAATTTTTCTCAAAAAATTATGAATTGCAAAACAGAATACGGTGGGATGTACATAGCCAATATGGCTCATATCTACCCGGATGAAAGAAGTGTAAATAATAGTATTCGTGTAGCAGCCGAAGCATGCAGAGTAATGGGATACAACAATGTTAATGTGCCTTTAGGAGCTTCGCTTTCAGGAAAAATAGGTTTCTGAAATGACAGACGAAGAACTCAAAGAAATGGCTGCTCAACTCAAAAGACCTCATGGTAACAAAGGAGTTGAAATTGGGTATATGCTGCATGAAACCAATCTTAGCATGACCATGCATGCTGTACATTCACTTGAACTTTCTTCAAATAATATAATATTAGAGTTAGGTCCCGGAAATTGTGCTCATTTGGGGAAGTTGCTTGCGCTTGCCGACAATCTCAAATATTATGGTTTTGATATTTCTGAATTGATGGTCTCAGAAGCCAATAGGATTAATCATGCTTTTGTCAAACAGAAGATTGCTGTTTTCTCTTTGTACGATGGCTTGCACATCCCTTTTGATGATTGCACTTTTGACAAAGGATTATCTGTAAATACTCTTTATTTTTGGAATCCTCCTTTGGAGTTGTTAGCAGAGATTTATCGTGTACTAAGAAAAGGAGGGTGCTTTGCGGTTTCTTTTGGTGATAAAAGTTATTTGAAAAATCAACCTTTTACTCAGTTTGGGTTTAGGCTATATGACTTAAATGATTTTGAAAAATTAGTTTCTAAAACTTCTTTTAAAATTAAACATTCAGAAGAAAACTCAGAGATAATACAGAGCAAAACGGGTAATCGTGTGAAAAGAATATACCATACTGTTGTGCTTGAAAAATAGTTTCAGTTTTGATGACTATTGGGAGATGTTTTCTTTGGTTGATTGTGTGTTAATCGCCAATTTTACTTTTAATTCGCACTCTCAATGATTTCAATCGTTATCCCAATATTCAATGAAGAAGAGATTCTTCAACAGCTGTATGACAGATTGGTTGGTGCTGCTCCTTTGTGGAAAGAGGATTATGAAATTATCCTTGTAGATGATGGTTCGTCTGATAATTCATTAGAAATTATGCGAGGATTTGTAGCACAAAATTCTCATTTCAGGGTTTTGAAACTAAGCCGAAATTTTGGTCACCAACCCGCCATTTCAGCCGGAATAAAGAAAGCCAAAGGAGATGCAGTGATTGTGATAGATGGGGATTTGCAAGACCCACCGGAAGAACTGCCGCGCTTTTTGGAAAAATGGAGAGAGGGTTATCATGTAGTATATGCAATAAGAACCAAGCGCAAAGAGGGTTTCTTTAAAAAGATGGCATATAAAACTTTTTATAGAATATTGGCGAGAGTTAGTGATATTGATATCCCCATAGATTCCGGAGATTTTTGTGTTATGGATAGAAAGGTTGTGAATGCACTCAACATCGAGATGCCTGAGAACATCCGTTTTGTGCGTGGTTTGAGGGCTTATGCCGGATTTAAGCAAATTGGAGTTGCTTACGAACGTGCAGAAAGAGCCGGTGGTGAAGTTAAATATACTTTCAGAAAGTTGGTTAAACTCGCGGTAGATGGGATTTTTGATTTTTCTACTTTTCCTCTGAGATTGGCTACCTATTTTGGACTGCTTATTTCTATACCATCATTTATATTAGGAGTGTTCTTTATTATTCACCGCTTACTTAAATTTAAAATTTTTGGATATTCTCCCGAGGATACTCCCGGTATGGCAACACTTGCAGTTGCTATGTTCTTTCTCGGAGGTGTATTGTTGGTAATTTTAGGGGTGATAGGAGAGTATCTTGGCAGAATCTATATTGAGGTAAAAAAACGCCCTTTTTATCTGATAGAAGAAGAGATTTCCAATCAAACTCTTGATTGATTTAATTGTTTTTTGACAATTGCCAATCCTTCAATAAAACTATGAGGATTGTAGCCTAACTCTTTTATAGACTTTGTTAAATCAAATCCGGTTTTGGGTGGCCGTTTTGCCGGTTGGTTCAGTGTATCACTACTTACCTCATTGATTTTTTCTATATCAAGATTCCAAAACTTCCCAACCTCTCGTACCAAGTCATCAATTCTGTATAAATCTTTGCCCGAAATATTGAAAATTCCTTGAGCATTGTGCTTCTCTGCAAGATAGCATCCCGTTGCAAGATCTTCTGCCAGAGTGGGAGTGCGCCATTGGTCATTCACTACATTGATGGGATTTCCTTTTTCAAGCGCTCCTTTTGCCCATAACACAATATTACTGCGGCTCATGTCAGCAACAACGCCATAAACCAGAACTGTTCTCAGAATAGCATAACTTTTGGCATATTTCTGTACTTTTTTTTCTCCTTCCCATTTACTGTTACCGTAGAAACTCAATGGATTCGGTATGTCATCTTCTTTATAATTTCCTTTGGAGCCATCAAAAATAAAATCAGTGGAAATATGTATAAGATGTGTATTGAATTCAGCGCATACTTTGGCTAAGTTTTCTACCGCATCAACATTATATAAGGTGCAACTCTCCTTGTCAAACTCGCAATCATCGACTTGAGTCATTGCTGCTGCATTAATTAATACATCGGGTTTTATTTCGGATAGAATTTTGCGTGTTTTGTCAAAGTCAGAAATATCAAGCTCAACATATTGATATCCTTCTTTGTTCGGATTTCTATTAGCACCTCTTCCGCTTGCATAAAGTATCCGGTCGCTTAAAGTGTAATATAAATCAGTTAATTTCTGACCTAAAAGCCCGTTGCTGCCTGTAACAAAAATAGTTCTCATGGTTAGACTGCAAATTTAGATTTTTTTATGGGTGCTTGAATTTTCTTGTGATTGGAATACTTTTACACCCTGAAAAAATATATTCAATTCTTATGAAAAAAAATTACTTGATTTTTTTTGTAGTAATGTTTGCACTATTTTCATGCAAATCCACACGGGTTCCAAATGTTTCCTATCAAAAGAGTTACTCGGATTCATATTTTGATTATCAAGCACCTATTGTTCAAAATAGGTTTAAACCTATTGATAATAATATTAACCATGAATCTGTTAGTATTCCACATGTTGCAACTGCACAAAATAATTCAACAACCAATGTTGGTACGAATAAGTTATCAAAAGGAAAAATAATCAGTAATATTAAATCCATTATGCCGGATGCCGGTGTTAAGACTGTATCTAAAACCTCTTTCAGACATCTATACAAAGAGTATAAGGCTGCAAAGAAACTCCTGAAAAAGAAATCATACTCAGGTGTTGATGGTTCGGATATTTTGATGGGAATTCTTTATTTAATATTAATTGTTCTGCTGCTTTGGCTGTTTTATCTTTTTGTTGCAGCAGTTGTTCCCGGATTAACACTCGGTGCTTGGTTTTTGGGTTGGGCTGCTTTATTTTTAATCATCCTAATTGGTGTTTGGCTTAGTTAATTTTGACGACACTTAATGGTTCTTTGTGTTATACCGTTATTGAATTTGGGGTATAATTATTTGGTTTAGAGTTAAATTGCTTTTTAAAATCAAAATTAAATGAGGCAACATTTATGGATTTATGGTTGTCTTAAAGGTGAAAATAATATACTATGATAATAAACTTTACGAACTCAATTAAGTTAAGCATTAAACAAATTAGTCTTTACTTTCTTCTCCTACCTTCATTATTGCTTATTTCTAATAATAGAACAGAAGCAGCAAATATTGCTGGAGCTAACATTTCGTGGAAATGCATAGAAGAATTGAAATTTGAAATAACACTTATTCTCTATCGAGACTGTAATGATGATTCTTTATCCAATAGCAAAACAATTAATTTTAATTGTACACTAGGAAACACAGATTCAACCTTTAGTGTTTCATTGTCTAATACATCAATAAATGATATAACAACGACTTGTAAAGGATTGTCAAGTACTTGCACACCGTCAAATACGCCAAGTGGCAATGGATTAGAGGAACATATTTATAAAGGTATTGTAGATTTTAATTCCGGAATTCTTTTACAAATGAGAAATGATGGATGCTGTCGTTTTAGATTGTCGTATGGGGAGTGTTGCAGAAATTCTTATATAACCACATTGGATTCTATTTATCCCTTTTTTATAGATGCGGAAATAGATATTTGTAATTTAGGATTAGGAACAAAAAAAGGAGTGGATAACAGTCCTGAGTTTATAACTCCACCGATTAGTTATATATGCTGCAATAATAAATTTATATATGACCCCGGTATTATAGATAATGATGGTGATTCATTGGCTATTAGCCTTATAACTCCAAAATCACAATTATCAACTAATGTAAAATACAATTCAATCTTTCGTACTGATTGGCCTATGACCACATATTGTAGAAAAACAAGTCCATGTCCATGCAGACCGGGCAGCAGAACCAGAAAGACCGAAGGTTTTTGTTTTGATCCGGAACGCGGCTCAATTGATTTTTCACCGACTGATTGTAATGAGGTTGGTGTATTGTGTTTGAAGGTTGAACAATTTCGTTGGGATTCAATTTCCAAGAAGTATCTATATATAGGTTTCACTATACGAGATGTGCAACTACGAGTGGGCAATTGTGATAATAATCCACCTGTTTTGAGTGATGTCTCTTTTTATAATACGGTAATCTGCGAGGGTGAAAAATCTTGTTTCCAAATCACTGCAGAAGATGAGGTTTATACTGATCAAAATAGTAATTCTCAATCATGGATTGATACAATGAGTTTCACATGGACCAGCGATATGCAGGGAGTAGAGGTTACAGTCGGGCCGTATTACTTTGATACAAGCAATTTTAGTGTTTATACTGTAAGAAAAATTGATGTTTGTTGGCAAACAAAAGAAGGAGATAGTCGCAATACCGGTTATAAATTTATCTTAAATGCTCGGGATAATGCTTGCCCTACGAATGCTCTTACGTCAAAAACGTATCAAGTAAAAGTTAAAGAACGTGCGCGTTCAGAAAGGATATATACTAAAATTGGGTGTAATCAATGGATGTTTGAAAGTAATCCAAAGGCTAATATTCTACTTAATGAAATATACCATCATTCGTGGATAATAAAAGATGCGTCTAATGATTCGGTTTTGTATCAATCATCAAATAGAAAAGATAGTGTAAAATTTGCTAAAATAGGAGGCCCATACATTGTTTATTACACTATTAATAATACTATTAATTGTGAGAATTCTTATGTTGATACAATATTTAATGAAATAGATTTTGAATATGTAGTTTCAGTCGATACAATGATATGCAAAGGGGATAGCATACCGGTAGGAACTAATATTTATAAAACAAGTGGTAATTACATAGATACGCTCAAATCGTCTATGGGATGCGATAGTATTGTGAAAATGCAATTAACTGTTTTGAATATTAACGACATCAACGACAAGGTTTTACTAAATAATGGAGTTTTGACTGCGGTTGAAGATGGCGATGTTAGTTATCAATGGATATTATGTGATACTAATTCCTCAATTATTCCCGGTGAAGTGGGTAGAAGCTTTGAACCAAAAGAAACCGGTTTTTATGCGGTGCTTATTACCTCAAATAAATGTCCTAATCTATCAAGAACTTCTACTTGCTATTTTGTAAAAACAATTTCTGTCAGAAATCCAATATTCAGTGATTTAAAAATCTTCCCAAATCCAACTTCCGGTATAGTGCGGATAACATCCTCAAGTCAAATTCATAGTATTGTTATCAGGGATTATGCTGGAAAACAGATTGCAAAATATTCATTAGAAAGCAATGAATTTGAACTGGATATGAAGGATTTTGCCAGAGGGGTTTATTTTATAGAGTTATTTGATATGTCAGGGTTGTCAGTGACTAAAATCATTTCCAAGGAATAATCTTACTTAAATACTTCTCCTTGCTATTTGTTTTTTCTTTAATAGCTTTGCCCCAACGAAAAAGTTTTGGGGTGCTCCCTTTTGGGAACTGAGATTATACCCACATCACCTGGATCATGGTAATGCATGCGGCAGGGAAAGCTAATGTGGCAAACTTCTTTTCTATCACTTCATGCTTTTTCATTTTTAAAAAATTTATCTAAAATGAAAAAGTTATTATTAACAATCACTGTCCTCTCACCGCTCATTGCTTTGACGCAATCAATGGACAAAAATCAACTTAGCGGAAAAGTATTTACTAATGAACTCAAACCATTGGAAGGAGTTTCTGTTCTGGTCTCCCAACCGGATGGAAAATCACATGGTATCTTAACTAACCGGGAAGGAATTTTTGAAGTTGCCTTTCAAAAGCCTTACCCGGAAAAGGTATTTGTTAGATTGTCTTTCAGCGGTTATGAAGATGTTTTTGACACCTTAGATGACAAGAGTTTTGGTAAAGAAGCAACCTACATTATGCAGCTATTGAGTAAGAATTTGGATGCTGTTAATATAACAAGCTCAATTCTTGCTGCCGGAAATACTCCGGTTGCTAATCAAACTATTTTTAAAAAGGAGATAAAGGAAAAAAATCTTGGTCAGGATTTGCCGGTACTGCTCAATACTTCTCCATCTCTTGTTTATACTACAGATGCCGGAGCCGGTGTTGGCTATTCTTCATTGAGAATAAGAGGTTCAGACCAAACACGAGTGAATATTACTGTTAACGGAATCCCGCTTAATGACCCGGAAACTCAGGGCGTTTTCTTTGTGAATATGCCTGATTTTGCTTCATCTGCTACAAGAATTGATATCCAAAGAGGGGTGGGTACCTCTACCAATGGAGCCGGTGCTTTTGGTGCCAATATGAATATTGAAACCATTAACAGAGATAATAAACAGAGTTTTGAGCTCAATAATTCCTACGGCTCTTTTAATACTCAAAAAAACACACTTGGATTTAACACAGGTTTGATTGATAGTCGCTGGAATTTGGTTGGCAGAATGTCGCGTATTCATTCGGATGGATATATCGACAGAGCTTTTTCAGATTTAAAAAGCTATTATTTTGCTGCTTCTTATCGCTCGTTTAATAAAAGATTTGCGTTGGACGCAATTCATTTCTCAGGAAAAGAAAGGACATATCAATCATGGTGGGGTACTCCTGAGAGCAGAGTGGCGGGTAATATAGAAGAAATGAATGCCTTTGCTGACCGCAATTTTTTAACCAATGAACAAAGAGCAAACCTGTTAAATTCAGGAAGAACCTATAATTACTATGAATACAAAAATGAGACAGATAACTATACTCAAAATCATTTTCAACTCCATGCAAATTACCAGATTACAAGAAATCTGAAATTGTCGCTGAGCGGATTCTATATCAGAGGATTGGGATATTTTGAACAATATATGCCGGAACAACGGTTTGAAGATTATGGTATTCAACCATATATTTTGAACCAAGACACTGTATTTAGTACTGATTTGGCAAGACAATTATGGCTTGATAACCACTTTTATGGTGCCGTTTATGCCTTGTTTTATCAAACAAATAAAACCGTCATACAATTTGGTGGTGGTGCAAACCAATATGTGGGAGACCACTATGATGATATTGTATGGGCCAAAATAGGTGGTAATATACCTAAGGATTATCGGTTTGCCAATAGCTTATCGACAAAAAACGATTTTAATAATTTTATTAAATGCACTCATAAAATTACAAATGATTTGAGTGTTTATGGTGATTTACAACTGAGAATGGTAAATTACGATGGACATGGTCTGGACGATAACAGAATCCCTTTTAGCTTTGATAAAGATTTTATGTTCTTTAATCCCAAAGGAGGTGTTGATTATTTGATGAATAAAAATACACGCATATACATTTCGGTTGCGACAGCCAAACGAGAGCCGGTTAGAATGGATTTCATAGAATCTGCACCTGATGTTCCCAAGTATGAAAGATTGATTGATTATGAATTTGGCTATCAATTCAGAAAACCTAAATACTTATTGGATATAAACCTGTTTTATATGGACTACCGAAACCAATTGGTTTTGACAGGAGAGATGAATAGTGTTGGAGGATTAATAAGAAAAAATGCAGGAAAAAGCTATCGTGAAGGCATTGAAATTCAAGGGGTTTACAGATTCGGCAAAAAACTTAAAACGGGAGCCAACCTCACTTTAAGTAACAGTAGGATTAAAAACTTTAAAGAGGTCGTTTTTGATTGGTACGGAGTAGTGAGTGAACAAAGTTTTGAGTATAAGAATACCCCTATATCCTTTTCACCGGCTATTGTCTCAGCCGTTTTTGCAGAATTAAATATTAACAAAAGTCTGACCTTTAATCTGACCGGTAAATATGTTGGAGCACAATATCTGGATAATTCGGGTAGAATGGAAAGTCGGTTAGATGCTTATGCGGTTGGTGATTTGAGAATTGAATATAAATTACCATTCAAGTCTATAGAATCAGAACTTATTTTATTGGTCAATAATTTTACAAACCAAATGTATTCAAGTAATGGTTATACCTATAAATACTACTTAGGTAATAAAAATGTCCTTTATACCGATAAAATGCTTTATCCGCAAGCCGGTATTAACTATCTGTTTGGTGTGAACATTAAGTTTAACTAAATCCAAACTAACTATAACAGCCGAAAAAATAAAAGTATCTACTTACTTTTATTTAGATTAATTCTTATTAACTTCGTGGCCTCGCATAAACAATAACAAAACCATGGATAGTTCATCAGAAAAAGTATTGGTAGTTTCAGAAATTGAGCCCAGACTCAAACATTCTACCGTGTTTCAATATTTCAATGATTTGAAAGAAGGAGAGAGTTTCATTCTTCAAAATGACCATGACCCCAAGCCGCTTTATTACCAACTAAAAGCTGACAATGGTGAAACTTTTACATGGGAATATTTGCAAGAAGGTCCGGAAGTATGGAAAATCAGAATTGGCAAACACAAAACCAAACCTGCCGCTACTCAGTCTGATGAAGTAGTTCTTAATGCTACATTAATTGAACCTCAATATAAACATGCAACCATTTTTGCACAATTCGATAATTTGAGAGAAGGGGAAAGTTTTATTTTGCAAAATGACCATGACCCCAAACCTCTTCATTATCAATTGCAACAAACACGTGGAAATATTTTTTCATGGGAATATTTGGAACAAGGTCCTCAATGGTGGAGAATCAGAATTACCAAACAAACACCACAACATGGACATCCTGCTTTGAGTAGGGCAGCAAATGGGGAATATATACTCAACGCTACTTTGATTGACCCGCAATACAAGCATGCCAGCATTTTTGCATTCTTTGACGATCATCGTGAAGGAGAAAGTTTTATTTTGAAGAACGACCACGACCCAAAACCATTGTACTATCAGCTTCAACAAAACCGAGGCGATATTTTTACATGGGACTATTTGCAAGAGGGACCCGATTGGTGGATAATCCGGATAGCAAAGAAAAATCTGCATGTGCAAAAGGGAGAACAGAGTGATGAAGAAGGTGTCTTGGACGCTACAAAATTATCCCCATCGGTAAAACACGCTAAAATATTTGAAAAAATTGATAGTCTAAATGCCGGAGATTCCTTTATACTAAAAAATGACCATGACCCTGTTCCGCTTTATTATCAACTGCAACAAACACGCGGAGATGAGTATTCATGGGAATATATTGAAAAAGGCCCGCAATGGTGGAGGGTTAAAATTGGAAGAGAAGCAAAAGAACAACAAACTGAAAATTCAGCGCAAAATAGCGATGATGAAAATAAATTAGATGTTACACAGTTGCCTCCTGCACGTAAACATCCGACAATATTTGAAAGATTTGATGAACTCCAAGGCGGTAAATGGTTAACAATATATAATGACCATGACCCCAAACCTCTTTATTATCAACTTATGGCTGAAAGAGGTAATATTTTTACTTGGGAATATCTTGAGCAAGGACCAAAATTGTGGAGAGTGAAAATTACCAAACGCAATGCCGGTGAATTTGAACAGACATTAGGTGAAAAAGCAGCCAAAGATTTTAGAAAAGCTGCTGTTTTCTCAAAATACAAACTCAATTATGGTTTTTCAGGCAAGCAAACTGTGAAAGAAGCCTGCGAAGAATTGGGGATAGATGTGACCTTGGTTGAACAAGAACTTCAACATGTAGAAAAGGGGCAGGGCAATTATGCAAGACCGTTGCCATATAATGAATGGGGTTTAGATTTTCTTTCAGACTATATCGTAAATACACATCACTCCTTTGTCAGACAAATTGTTCCTGATTTGAGGACCGCATCCAAAAATGTATTGAACCAACATGTAAAAGCACATCCGGAATTGGAAGAAATCTATTCAGTTTTGGATAAGTTTACCAATGCCCTTGCGGCTCATATCCAAAAAGAAGAGACCATATTATTTCCTTTTATCAAACAGCTTATTGCAGCAAAACAAGGTTCAAAACAACTTGAAAATACAATATTTGATACGGTTGCCGAACCTGTCAATATGTTGGAAATGGAACATGACACATACAAAGATTATCTTGCCGATTTGCGCAAGCTGACAAATAACTATGCTCTGCCTAGTGATTCATGTGCGAGCTACGAATTGATGTATAAATTAATGCAAGATTTGGAGGCTGATATGCAAATACACGTACATTTGGAGAATAATATATTGTTTCCAAAAGCAATAAAGTTGGAAGAATCCATTTCAAAATAGTGAAAGAAATATGGTAATAAATTCAGGAACGAAGATTTCAAAAATCCTCAAAGAACATCCGGATGCTCTTGAGGCTATAGTTAGTATATCGCCAAAATTCAATAAGCTCAGGAATCCGTTGTTGCGCAAGCTTATGGCGGCACGAACTTCCATCAGCATGGCAAGCAAAATAGGAGGGGTTAAGGTCGAAGATTTCTTTGATAAATTAAAACCTTTGGGTTTTGAGATTGACACTGCTTATGTCGAAGAGACAGAAGCTGCTTCTATGGTAACACCCGATTTTATTAAGAATTTAAAAACGGAAAATACGGTTGAATTAGATGTTAGACCAATTTTGGATTCAGGTGGAGACCCGCTCAACACTATTATGATGAATGTCAATAAATTAAGTTCACAACAGGCATTGAAAATCATCAATACTTTTGAACCCACACCCGTCATCATGATTTTAGAAAAAAGAGGATTTGTAGCTTATACGGAAATTATCAATGACAATTTAGTTCATACATATTTGTACAACACAAACGGAGTAAAGGAAATCAAAGCGGAAATAAAAAATGACACTGCCGGTTGGGAGCAGATGATGGCTAAATATGAAGGTAAGATTGATGAAGTCAGAGTTGAAAAGTTAGAACCGCCACTTCCTATGATGATGGTTCTGGAAGCATGCGACAACTTAAAAGATGGTAGAGCTGTCTATGTTTATCACAAGCGAATTCCCGTCTTTTTATTACCTGAGTTGCAAGATAGAAATCTTGACTATAGAATCAATGAAATTGCGGATGGAGATGTCAGGATTTTAATATTTAAAAGATAACAATGTTTGGCTCTCCGTTTGATACCAACCTTGTCAAGACTACTTCCTATAAAGTAGTTTTGCCTTTTTATGCTTATGCGGCTGTTTGGTTCATTATAGCCACCCTTTTATTGCTTTTTTCAGAATCAAATTTTACGGGACATTATTTCGACTTTAATATTTTAGCTATTACACATTCCATGGCTTTGGGCTGGGGCACCATGATTATTTTGGGAGCTAGCCATCAGTTAGTGCCGGTGCTAATTGAAGGAGAGTTATATAGCAATAAGTTGGCTAATACTTCTTTTGTTCTTGCAGGAGTGGGGATTCCCATACTGGTTTACAGTTTTTATATGCATGAATTTGGACTAACTTCCGAAGTTGGAGGAGTCCTTGTATTTGGAGGTCTTTTGGCATATTTTGTTAATGTTCTCAAAAGTATTTTGCAAGCAAAAAAGCGAAATATTCATACCATATTTATTTTTTCATCTATTATATGGTTGCTTGTGACAGTTGGATTGGGAGTTATACTTGTATTCGATTTCAGTTATAGTTTTTTGCCAAAAGATGCTACTCATTATTTGCCTTTGCATGCTCATTTTGGAATTGTTGGCTGGTTTCTTCTACTGGTGATGGGAGTGGGTTCAAGACTTATTCCGATGTTTATGATTTCTAAATACACAAACAAAAAGCTTTTGAGATTGGTTTGTATCTTGGTGAATTTTGGGTTGCTTATTTATACGTTATTCTTTTTCTTTTTTTATGATAATACGATTCTGTTATTTATTCCTCTTCTGTTTGTATTGACGGGCTGTTTGCTTTTTATATATTTTTGTATCAAAGCATACAAAGGCAGGTTGAGGAGAAGGGTTGATTATCAAACGCAGTTTGGTATTTTGGCTGCTATAATGTTTGTAATCCCTATTGTCTTACTGGTTTTGATTTTGATAAGCATATACCAATATTCTCAACTTCCACTAAACTTGGTTCTGACTTATGGATTTATGATTTTCTTTGGATGGATGACTGCTATCATTTTAGGAATGACATTCAAAACTTTGCCTTTTATAGCATGGAACAAAGCCTATCGCAAACGTTCTGCATTAGGGAAAACCCCTAATCCGAAAGACTTGTTTAACGACACAATATTTAACTATATGGGAGTTTTTTATCTCATAGGATTGTTCATTTTTGCAGTAGGAATCATTATTGGTTTCACAATTTTGCTGAAAATAGGAGCTGTTTTGCTTTTGGCTACGGCTGTTTTATATAATATCAATGTTTTTAAAGTAATGAATCACAAACCAATCGAATTATGAATGTAACAAACAATAATGAAATTAAAAGTACAATTGCTTTAGCAGGACTTCAATATGTAATTGACCCTGAAATTGGGTTAAACATAGTGGATCTAGGTCTTGTCTATGACCTTTATTTTGATGAGGAAAACAAGAAAGTACTTTGCACGATGACTTTGACAACAGAGTTTTGCCCTATGGGTGATGCGATTGTGGGAGATACTACTTCTTCATTGGAATCTTCATTCCCGGGATATAAAATTGAAGTTAAACTTACGTTTGACCCACCATGGAGTTATGATTCTGTCTCAGAACAGGGAAAACAATATTTGGGGATGTAATTATGATGCTAAGTATTACATGTCAAACTGCAATCAAAGCAATAACATATATTGCTTCAAAATATCCAGAGAATAAAAAGGTTGGATTAAAAGAGATTGCAATACATATTAACGAAAGTGAACATACCATTGGAAAGGTTCTGCAAAAACTTTCCAAATTATCACTTATAAGTAGTCACAAAGGTCCGAAGGGTGGCTTCTTTATTTCAAAAACTCAACATAACTTGCCATTATTGCTTATTGTAAAAGCAATCGAAGGAGATAGTTATTTTGAAATGTGCGGATTGGGATTAAGTAAATGTAGTGACAAGCATCCTTGTCCTATACACAAGGATTTTAAGCCGGTTAGAGAATCCTTTAGAAAGTTTTGCGCCAAAATGACTATTGGAGACCTATATTCAGATCTGAATGTTGGTAATGCTTTCTTGATTGGCTGATTAAGATACGCAGATTCTATTTATTTACTTTCTTTTTTGCTTGTTAACAAGTTGTGCATAATAGATTTATAATAATAAAGGACAAACTTGTCCTTTATTATTACGTTTGCTGCCAATCAAGAAAGTAAGAAAAAAATTATTAAAATCAACATTAAATTAATCAAGATATGAAAGGGCAAGAATTTGTTTTAGTTTTATTTCTAGTATGTGCTATTGCGATATCATTAATTTCATTTTTGATATATAAGAGCACTATAAAGGCATCATCTGAAGATGGTGCGGGGATTAAGAATCCATTAAAAAAGAGATTGTATTTTTTATTGTTATGGGGTGGGGTACTTATTATCATTATGTCTGTTACAATTCCAAAATCACCTTATTTTATGTACACAGAACAAACTCCTACAATGGTAATTAATGTTCAAGCTATGCAGTATGCATTTATCATGACAGATGAAACAGAGAATCCAACATTTGAAATTCCAGCCGGGAAAATGGTTGAATTTAGAGTAACCAGCAATGATGTAACACATGGTTTTGCCGTATATAACCCCAATAATGTGTTGGTTACACAAACTCAGGCAATGCCGGGATATGTAAACAAACTACGTTGGGTATTTGATGAGCCGGGAAAATATAATATTCTGTGTACTGAATTTTGTGGTATAGGTCACGCAACACAAACAGGTTCTATGAGAAGCGATTTTATTGTTAAATAATAAAAAATCAAAGAGTTATGAATATATCATTAAAAAGAATTACTTCAACTTGGATTATAACAATCCTGCTATTGTTTTTTACTGCAATCATTCTTGGTATTACCATGCGTTTTAACCAAGGAAAAGTGATTAGCATAGACGATGGTAAATTTTATGGAATCATGACAACACATGGGATGACTATGATTGCTATATGGGCAGTTGCAGGAATGGTTGGTGTTCATTATTTATTGAGTCGTTATATCAATGTTGGTGCAGGCCTGAGCAAATTTGCCTTTATTATGACGGTAATAGGTGTAGCCATGTTTTATGTTACAACCTTTATTGGTCATTTTCATGCCGGATGGACATTTTTGTATCCATTACCTTTCAAAAATAGTTTTGCTTGGGAGTCTTGGGCTACTCCAATGTTTTTTTGGAGCTTGACTGTATTGGGCGTTGGTTGGCTTGTTTGGTCAGTTGGATTACTTGTAGCTATTTTTAAAAAATATTCTTTCAGCCAAACATTTGCATGGCAACACTTAACAAAGAAAGATCCGGAAGTTCAAACACCTCCTTTGGTTTTGATTTCCGCTATTTCTCTTGTTGGAATTGTATTGTGTTTACTCACAGCTGTGGTAATTTTGGTATTATCTTTTGCTGAAATTTATTCTGACGGAAAGTTTGTTAATGACCCCTTATTAATGAAGAATCTTATCTATTTCTTTGGTCATACCATAGCAAATGAGTCTTTGTATCTTGGTTTGGGAATCGTGTACGAATTAATGCCTGAAATAAGTGGCCGCCCTAAGTTCAAAACCACTTGGTATGTTGCATTGGGTTGGAATTTCACTTTATTATTTGTATTAACAGCATATTTCCATCATTTATATATGGATTTTGTTCAACCTTTGGGATTGCAAATGTTTGGTCAGTTTGCTTCTTATTTTGCAAGTATTCCTTCTGCTGTTGTAACGATAATCAGTATTATTGTTTTGCTCTATGGTCATAGAATTAAGTGGACAATTACTAATCTGTTGTTTTTTATCGGTATTACAGGTTGGATAATTGGTGGTGTTGGTGCATTGATTGATTCTACTATTTCAAATAATATTTTCCTTCACAATACACTATGGGTACCTGCTCACTTCCATACATATAATGCATTGGGTAATGTTTTGTTGATTCTCGGTTTCTTTACATGGGTTGCCAATGAATTTTCAGGTAGTCAAACTGACCCTATGAGAAAACTGAAATTAGCATTACTAATTATTGGAGGATTTGGATTTGTGTTGATGTTTTATTGTGGTGGTGCAGAGTCTGTTCCCAGAAGATATTCTGTTTATCCCGCTGAGTTTACCAGAGCTGCTTTGTTTGCTTCAGCTGCCGCATGGTTTGCAATTATATACTTGTTAGGGATGTCACTTATCTTTGTGGATATTTTCAAAAAATGCATAAGAGTTTACTCGTCTTCACATTCGGATTCTTCTGTGGCTTAAACCTATATTCTCAGTCACAAGAATATAATCTTTCTGAAGAAGACAGGCTTTACACAAAAGTTGAAAATGTTAAGATACTGACAACGCGAGGAGAAATGCTTAGTCTGTCACAAATGTATGTCAGAGAGCCGTTTGTCCTTGCTTTGGTTTTTACGCGATGTATAGGGGTTTGTTCGCCTTTGATAAGCAATTTTAAAGAAAAGATTTCAGAACTTAACCCTAAAGAAAAATTCAAAATCCTTGTTGTTAGTTTTGACACTGCCGACACTAAAGCAGACTTGGACAACTATGCAAAACTCTTTAATCTTAATCAAAATGAAAATTGGGTGTTTGCTACTACCGGTCAAATACCTGAACTGATTGAATCTGTCGGATTTCACCCTGAATGGGATAGTAGCAGAAGACAGTTTGAACACGATGCTTTGTTGGTAGGAATCAATGGGAATGGCTATATTGTTAAAAAACTCATTGGAATCAGAAATATAAGGGCAGTAGAATCTATGATAAAAGAAATTAGTAATGAATTTGTTATCTCATATCCCTTACCACATAACAACTCTATTCTATCATGCTTTACCTATGATCCTATTACAGGAAAGAAAAAACCAAAATTTGGATTGTTTTTACTCTTAGTTCCCGCAATCGGAACTGTTATTTTGCTTGTTATAATCTCTCGGCAAAAAAAGAAAAAAATTTCAGAAAATTACTAAGCTGCTTGTTTTGGGTAGTTTGGAATTATTAAAAATAGCCTTATATACTATTGAAATTTAATGAAGTATTAGACTTCTTTCTCCTTTTTTTATAATTGGTTCATATCTCCTGCTTTCTTTATTAGAATGATAAACCATGATTTTTGTCATGTTTTTAACTGATAAAAATCATAATCTTGATTGATGAATATCATATTCTATGGTTTTAGAGTCCGGTTAGTTTGATTCGTGAATGAGTAGCATAATAAGCTAAATCCATTGATATTATTGAGTAATTTACAAAATAAAAGCCTATGAAAACTGATTTTCAACTTCTTAAAACTTTAAAATCACGATTTTACATGCAATCCATACAAACTAAAATGAAGTTATTAATTTTTTCCGGAGTTTTGATTTTTAGTGTAACTCATTTATACGGAGAAAATTCAGATGAAATTTTCAAAAAGAACTGTTCTTCATGCCATACTATAGGAGGAGGAAGGTTGGTAGGTTCTGATTTGAAGGGAATTACTTCAAAACGTACAGAAGAATGGTTACTCAAATGGACAAAATCTTCTCAGACTTTAATAAAAAGTGGTGATGCAGAAGCTAAAAGGATTTCGGATGAGTTTGGTGGACTGATAATGCCTGACCAATTGCTGTCAGACAATGATATTAAATCAATATTTGCATATATAGCAAGTAAGGGTGATAACCCGAGTAGTGCAAGTGTCACTTCAGCAGTTTCAAATACTTCAGACAACGCAACTGAGTCTGATATTCAAAAGGGCAAATTTATTTTTGAGGGTATTCAAAGATTATCGAATCATGGTCCTGCCTGTATTTCTTGCCATAATATAAATTATAAAGGGGTATTAGAAGGTGGGCTTTTGGCAAAGGATCTAACAGATGTGTTCAGTAGAATGGGTGGAGATGCAGGATTAAGAGGGATATTAGGTGCACCTCCTTTTCCGGCAATGACTGAATCTTATAAGTACCACCCGATTACGGATGAGGAAATAGGATACATCATAGCATTTCTTAATAAAGTTGATAAAGATAAAGAAAATCAAAAAGTTTCATCATTTAACCCACTTTTATACGGAGGAGGCGGTGGTGTTGTCGGTTTGCTGATTATTTATTGGCTTTTGTGGTTTGGCAGAAAGAAATATACAGTAAAAAAAGAAATTTTTAACAGACAGTTAGAATCAATTTAATCAATTAATAACAAAAACTATGAGTTGGATCGAAGACATAATATCGCCACAAACCAGAAAATGGGAAGAGTTTTATCGCAACCGTTGGCAGTATGATAAGGTTGTCCGCAGTACACACGGTGTCAACTGCACAGGTGGGTGTTCTTGGAATATTCATGTTAAGGATGGAATTGTAGTATGGGAAACCCAAGCACTTGATTACCCATTACTTGAGAATACCTTACCACCTTATGAACCCAGAGGGTGTCAACGAGGAATTTCCTATTCATGGTATTTATATAGTCCAATCAGGGTGAAATATCCGTTGATGCGCGGAGCACTTATGGATTTATACAATGAAGAAAAGAAAAATGCGGGAGGAGATCCTGTGAAAGCATGGGAAAATTTACAAAATAATCCTGAAAAAAGAAAAAGATATCAACGAGCAAGAGGAAAAGGTGGTTTTAGACGGGCAAAATGGAATGAAGTGTTAGAACTTATTGCTGCAGCAAATATTTATACTATCAAGAAATATGGTTCCGATAGAATTATCGGTTTTTCGCCAATCCCTGCAATGTCAATGCTTAGCTATGCTTCCGGAGCTCGTTATCTCCAACTTATGGGTGGAGTGAATCTTAGCTTTTATGATTGGTATTGTGACTTACCTCCTGCGTTTCCGGAGGTATGGGGAGAACAAACCGATGTGTGCGAAAGTGCTGATTGGTACAATTCTAAATTTTGTGTTTCAATGGGTGCAAATCTTGGAATGACAAGAACGCCCGATATTCATTTCTTCTCTGAATCAAAGCACAATGGAACCAAAACAGTTGTGATGTCGCCTGACTTTAGTATGGTTGCTAAACATGCTGACCAATGGATTCCTTGTCATGCCGGTTCTGATGGTGCGTTTTGGATGGGGGTTACACATGTTATTTTGAAAGAATACCATGCAGACAGACAAGTACCCTATTTCATTGATTACGTTAAAAAATATACCGATTGTCCCTTTCTTGTTGAACTTGAAAAAGTTGGAGAAAACTATAAGCCAGGAAGAATGTTAAGAGCTAATAGGGTTCAAAAGTATAAAGAGGTAGAAAATGGAGATTGGCAGTTTTTGAATATTGACTCAAAATCAGGCGAACTTGTTTGTCCTAAGGGAACAATGGGGAGTCGCTGGGCTGAAGATAAAAAAGGAAATTGGAATTTGAAATATGAAGATTTCTTAGATAATAAGCCCTATGACCCTACATTGACCTTGTTGAATCATAGTGATGATGTCTATAATGTTGAATTTATTGAATTTGGGTTAGACAAAACTTCGCTTCGTGGTGTTCCTGTTAGGTTAATTAATACAATAGATGGAAAAAAGGTGCCGGTTGCAACGATTTATGATCTAACCATGGGGCAGTATGGAGTTGGTAGAGGCTTGCCCGGTGAATACCCGACAGATTACAATGATAAAAATCAAGCATACACGCCTGCTTGGCAAGAAATCTTTACCGGAGTTGGCAGAGAAACAGTTATCAAATTTGCTCATGAATGGGCTGATACGGCAGAAATTACCAATGGAAAATGTATGGTTATTGTGGGAGCAGCCATCAATCACTGGTTTCATGGTAATCTGATGTACCGTGCAGCAATAATGGCACAGATGCTAACCGGGTGCAATGGGGTGAATGGTGGAGGTATGAATCACTATGTGGGTCAGGAAAAATTAGCTCCTGTTGATTCATGGGGTACTATCATGGCTGCAAAAGATTGGATTCCTGCAAACAGACTTCAACAAGCTCCTATTTGGCATTATATCAACTCTGACCAATGGCGTTATGACAACAATCAGGTTGAGTATAACAAAGTCCCAAAAGACAGCAAGTATGGCAAAATGCACTCTGCTGATTGGACCGTTATGTCTGTAAGAAATGGGTGGATGCCGTTCTTTCCTCAATACAATAAAGCAAATCAGGAAATTATCAATGATGCCATTGCTGCGGGCGCTAAAGATGAAGATGAAATCCGTAATCATATTGTTGAAAAATTAAAATCAAAAGAGCTTTTACACTCGGTAGCTGACCCCGATGCTGAAATTAATTTTCCCAGAAATTGGTTTATCTGGCGCGGCAATGCACTCATGTCAAGTGCAAAAGGACATGAATATATGCTTGACCATTATCTTGGAACTCATAATAATAAGATTGCGGATGAAGTGGCTCAACCCCATGTTCATGAATTAATTTGGCGCGAAGCTCCTAAAGGTAAAATGGATTTGATTGTGGATATTAATTTCCGAATGGATACTTCGGCATTATATTCAGATATTGTTCTCGCAACCGCATCGTGGTATGAGAAAGCTGATATTAACTCTACAGATTTACATTCATTTATACATCCACTTTCGGCAGCAGTAGCCCCTGTGTGGGAATCAAAATCTGATTGGCAGATTTTTCAGGCTTTGGCAAAGAAAGTCAGTGAATTGGCTTGTACCCATTTGCCTGAACCGATTAAAGATGTAATAAATACCCCATTATCTCATGACTCAGCAGATGAAATTACACAGCCAAGAATGTTAGATTGGGCAAAAGGCGAATGTGAACCAATTCCGGGAAAATCTATGCACAAACTTGTTTTCATTGACAGAGACTATACCCAGATTTATAACAAGTACATTTCTTTAGGTCCAAACATGAATTCTAAACCTTTGGGGGCACATGGTGTTTCATTTATGGCTGAAGACGTTTACAACGAAATGCTGCAGGACAAACGACATGTGCAGAAAGTCAACGGTGTAGAATATCCATCAATCAAAGAAGATGTTGAAGCAGTAAATGCTGTTCTTACATTGTCAACTCTTACCAATGGTAAACTAACCGTCAGAGCTTATCAAAATATGGAAAAGAAAACAGGTCTTTCTCTTGTGGATTTAGGAGAAGGAAGTAAGGATGTGAAAATTGATTATAAAGATTTGCAAGCTCAACCCAGAAGGTATAATAATTCACCTCTTTGGTCGGGGCTTATGAATAATGGAAGAGCTTATTGTGCATATACCTACAATGTAGATAGGCTTGTGCCATGGCGGACTTTAACAGGTCGTCAACATTTTTATTTAGACCATGACGGCTATCTTGAGTTTGGAGAAAACTTAGCCACTTATAAACCTTCTCCCACTCCTCAGGTATATGGTGATATTAGAAAAACAGTAAATGACGGAAAAGCGAAAGTACTTAATGTGCTAACTCCTCACGGGAAATGGCATATACATTCGACCTATGGTGATACCTTAAGGATGTTAACACTTTCGCGTGGTATAGAACCTTGTTGGATGAGTGAAGAAGATGCTGCTGAATTGGGGATCAAGGACAATGATTGGGTTGAAGTGTATAATGACCATGGCGTTTATTGTACGCGTGCATGTGTAAGTGCAAGAATTCCAAAAGGAGTTTGTATTGTTTATCACTCACCTGAAAGAACATACTCAATTCCCAAATCTCAAGTTCGTGGAAATCGAAGGGCAGGTGGACATAATAGTTTTACCCGAGTTCATTTGAAACCCAACTTAATGACTGGCGGTTATGGACAGTTTTCATTTCATTTCAATTATTGGGGTCCGGTTGGAGCTAACAGAGATACACACGTTCTTGTTAGAAAAATGGATAGAGTCGAATTTTAATTTTTAATACTAATTAACTTCAAAATATGGATATTAGATCACAAGTTTCAATGGTTTTTCATCTTGATAAATGTATCGGATGTCATACTTGTTCTATTGCATGTAAGAACATTTGGACAGACCGCAAAGGTGCAGAGTATATGTGGTGGAATAATGTAGAAACAAAGCCCGGGACAGGCTATCCAACTAAATGGGAGGATCAGGAAATATACAAAGGCGGCTGGGAAAAAAACGGAGATTCTGTTTCTCTCAAAGGAGCAGGCAAATTCAAAGGATTGAAAAATATTTTTCATAACCCTCATTTACCGGTACTTGACGACTATTATGAACCTTGGACTTATAAATATCAGGATTTATTTACGGCACCCGAAGGAGATGACCAGCCCACCGCTCGACCAATTTCCTTGGTTACGGGCGAACATATTGATGTTAAAGCCGGGCCAAATTGGGATGATGATATGGGTGGTTCGCCCGATTATGCGCGTCAGGATGTTAATTTGGAAAAACTCACACCTGCTGAACAAGAAGCAATGTTTCAGTTAGAGCGTATGACTTTCCATTATCTGCCAAGGATTTGTAATCATTGCCTTAACCCTGCTTGTGTTGCGGCTTGTCCTTCTGGAGCAATATACAAAAGAGGAGAGGACGGAGTTGTGCTAATTAATCAAGAGCGTTGCAGGGCATGGAGGATGTGTGTTACTGCTTGTCCTTACAAAAAGAGTTATTATAATTGGAATACAGGAAAATCTGAAAAATGCGTTTTGTGCTACCCGCGACTTGAGTCGGGACAAGCTCCTGCATGTTTCCATTCTTGCGTTGGTAGAATACGATATCTCGGTGTGATGCTTTATGATGCAGACAAAATTGAAAAAGTAGCTGCCTCTTCTGATGACCAACTTGTAGATAATCATCTTGATATCTATTTAGACCCGTTTGATCCCGCAGTGGTAGAACAAGCCAAATTAAACGGTATAGCTGATTCTACTATTGAAGCTGCTCAGAAATCTCCGGTCTATAAATTTGTAAAAGTATGGAAACTCGCTTTGCCGTTGCATCCTGAGTTCAGAACATTGCCAAATCTGTTTTATGTCCCGGCTTTGTTACCTACTATGGCAACGGTTCAAGACGGTATTTATGATTCAACAAGTAAATCGCTTTGGAATGGAGTGGATAAAAACCGATTACCCATGAAGTATCTTGCCTCTTTGTTCTCTGCCGGAAATACTGATAAAATAGTTGATGTTATGAAGCGATTAATGGCTGTGCGCCTTCATAGGCGAGGTGTTACTACAGGGGACATCTCAAAAGAAGAAATTTCTTCAGCTATGGACGAAGTCAATATCAATGCAGATATGGCAGATGCAATTTTTAGGCTTACATCACTTGCAACTTTTGATGAACGTTTTGTGATTCCTCCGGCTCATCGTGAAGAGTCTATCGAAATGCTTGAAAATACGGCTGATGTTAAAGGAAATACAGGTTTTGGTTTTAAAGAAAGACCTGTCAGAGGTTTATAAAATATGAATAATTTGAGTCATTACATATTATTAGCAAATTTGTTCAGATACCCTGAATCGGATTTTAGCAATAAGATAGAACAATGTCGGTCTGTTATATTGGATTGGTATCCCGAAGCGTATGATGATTTTAAAATATTCGCAGACTATGTCGCTAACCATTCTTCAGACGAACAAAGAGAACTTTTTACAAAAACTTTTGATGTACAAGCAATATGCTATTTGGATTTAGGCTATGTGATTTTTGGTGAAGATTATAAAAGAGGTGTTTTTTTGGTAAACATGAAGCACGAACAGGATTTGGCAGGAAACGACTGTGGTAGTGATTTGCCGGATAACTTATGCAATATACTTACTTTTTTTACCAAGACAAATGATGCTGGTTTGGTGGATGAATTGGCAGTTAAGATTTTGATTCCCGGTGTAAACAAAATGCTGGAAGAGTTTGAACCTTATCGCATGGATATTAAACTCAAGATTTTAAAAAATAGACATTATGCAATCATTCAAGAGGAGTTGTATAGCGGAAATGTCTATAAACATGCTCTTTTGGTGCTATTAAAAGTTTTGCAGAAAGATTTTGAGCACGTGTTATTTAAGGCCGCTCATGATTTGGCAGTTGATGAACAATATCACAAATCCTTTTTTAATAAAAGTAGTGTGAATGTTGAAGTAAACAGAGTTTTTGAAAAAAATAATTCAATTAATAACTATAAACAAGATTAAGCTATGTCAAACTATCTATTATTCATTGTTTTGCCTTATGTGTCGTTAGTGATTTTCATCATTGGCTCTATATATCGCTATAAAAGCAGGGGATTTTCGGTTTCCTCAATATCATCTCAGTTTTTGGAAGGCAGGAGATTGTTTTGGGGTAGTCAACCTTTTCACTGGGGACTCTTTGTTTTGTTTTTTGGTCATTTGATTGCATTTTTATTTCCGAAAGCTGTTTTGGCTTGGAATGGAGAACCAATGAGACTGTTGATTTTGGAAATAACAGCATTCGCGTTTGGTTTGAGTGCTTTTATTGGAGTGATATTGTTGGTTCAAAGACGTCTGACAAACAGAAGGGTACAGATTGTTACAAGCAAGATGGATGTTATTGTATTTCTGATTCTCCTTGTACAGATTATATCAGGATTGTTGGTTGCATATCACAATCGTTGGGGCTCTTCATGGTTTGCTTCTTTTCTAACGCCTTATATTCGTTCAATTTTTGTTTTTGACCCGCAAATTGATGCTATTGCAAGTGTTAATTCATGGTCTCTAAAAATTCACGTAGTGTCTGCATTTACCCTGATTGCTTTTATTCCTTTTACAAGATTTATGCACTTTCTTGTGTATCCGCTTGATTATCTGTGGAGAAGTTATCAGCAGGTTGTATGGAATTGGAATCGAAAAGCGATTCGCACATCTCGTGCTCATTCTTTTGGAAAAAAATCGAAAAATAATTGAGAGTTTATGAAAACACTAAAATCAAATCTTAGAAATTGTTACGACAGAAGAATATCATTGATGTTTTTACTCATCTTCTTTATTAATATGCTCGCCTTTGGTCAAGATAAACAGTCGCCTACAAATATTGAAGCAATTGTGATAAGAATCGCAATAGGATTGGCTGTATTGCTGATTGTTTATGGAGTGATTGTAATCAATAAATCTGTTCGGATAATAAAAGGATACGGTGAAGAATTAGATTGGACGAGTTCTATTTTGAGATGCCTTTATAAAAACAGGAACTTGGTTAGCTTTGTTTTATTTGTATTGGTAATTATCGGCATTTATTATGCCCTTACTTACTCACATTAATTTAAAAAATAAAATACTATTATGGATCTAAAAAAATTAAATTGTGCTATTGCGCTCATTTTGATAACACAACTATGTTACTCTCAAGAACAAATTTCCAACAAAGGTTTTGGAAATTGGCATAATGAAGGGTTGGGTGAAGATCCTGATAACTATGGTTCATTTTATAATCAATTTTTTGGTTTGCCGCGTTATGTTACAAAGACAACAGATGCTCATTCACAGAAATATGTTTTAAAAATAATTTCTGATACAGCAACTGTTTATCCACCATTTGGAGATGGGGTAAATAGGGTCTATGTCGGGGTCACAGTCTGGAAAGGGAATTTAGTCAATGGAACCGTAAATCTTGATTTATCAGGCTTCGAAAATGGGTTGTACTTTATCTGTACAGAAAACAAAGCATACAAATTAATTAAACAGTAGTCAACTTGCTTAATTCATAAAAATGATACATCATAAACAGAACGGAATTGACCTTCAAAAGTTAAATACTCTTGACCCACTCAGGCGCAATGTAGAAAAGGAGTTGGGTAAAGAGGAACACACTCCGATGGAGCCTCCTTCTGCTTATGAACTGTCATTGATGGATAAGAAAGAATATGAAGGGTTTGAAAAACCGCTTCATATTCTGATGAAAGAGCATGGTATAGCTTTAGAAAAGATTGAAGAGTTTGAGAAAGCATTGGTTCAATTCAAAAAATTTGGATATAAATTAGATGCACATATAAATCAAGCATTTAAGGACTTCTTTAATTTTTTTGATGACAAGTTAATGCCCCATAATCAAAAAGAAGAAAAAACTTTGTTTCCATTATTACACAAAAGATTAATCGAAATAGGTGAGCATAGTGTTGGTGAAAATCCCAAGACAGCAATAGATGTGATGGAAGATGACCATATTAAATTTATTCAGTTGGGTGCACTTACTTTTAATCTCTTGGGAGTCGCTACTCGCATAAATGATTCTGCTTCAAGAATATTCGTTTTTGATACAGCCTACGAAAATGGAAGAGAATTGATAGAGCTGCTCAAACTGCATATTTATCGAGAGGATTATACTTTATTTCCTTTGGCGCATCAACATCTTACTCAAGAAGAGTTTAATACCATTGAAAATGAAATGAATAAGTTGGATTAGGGAGGAATGATTCAAACGCAAATTTGATAGGTAAATAAACGCAAACGAAATCTATTTTAAATATTAAAGATAGTTGCTTATGAAATCTCACCGTATGTTATTCCTCAGTTTCCTTGCTTTCACCGTTTGTTTTGCTGCTTGGATGATCAATGGTGTTTTAGTTACTTTTTTGACAAATAACGGAATTTTTAAATGGAGTACCGAACAAATAGGGTGGTTACTCGGTGTGCCGGTTTTGGTAGGATCTGTTCTCAGACTTCCAATCGGAATGCTTACGGATAAATATGGAGGAAGATGGATGATGACAATAGTTCTGGTTCTCAGTGCTATTCCCATGTATTTATTGTCTTATGCAGATAGTTATGGAATGTTTTTATTATTGAGCTTATGCTTTGGATTATCCGGAAGTTCATTTGCAGTTGGTGTTGCTTATGTTTCTTTGTGGTATCCAAAGGAGAAGCAAGGTACAGCATTGGGAATCTTTGGAGCGGGTAATGTAGGAGCTGCATTTACAACCATGTTGGCTCCAGGATTATTGAAGTCTTTTACTCAAAATAATACCAACTTAGATGCTTGGAGAACTTTGCCTCAGTTATATGCCGTGATTTTAGTAGTTGTTGCTGTTGTTTTTCTGATTTTTACTATCAATAAAAAACCGGAAGTGGTAAAAACAATTGGTCAACGCTTCGCACCCCTTAAGGAAATAAGAGTATGGAGATTTGGATTATATTATTTTTTTGTTTTTGGAAGTTTTGTTGCGCTTTCTCAATGGCTGATTCCCTATTTTGTGAATGTTTATGCGCTAAGCATTGTGGCAGCAGGTATGATGACTACAGCCTTCAATTTGCCGGCTGGTTTAATCAGAATTGTAGGAGGTATTTTATCAGATAAAGTAGGTGCTCGGATTGTGATGTTTTGGGTTTTTGGGGTATGTATCGTTTGCTTGATATTTCTTTTCCCGCCAAGGGTTGAAATACAAACTCCCGGACAAGGAATTATGGCTGCAAAAGCAGGTTATGTGGAATCTGTTACTGCATCAGAAATTATTATCTCAGATATGCAGAATAAAGAAGATAAGATGGTTTATCCGTTGCAATCAAAGGAAGATCATAGTTCTATACGTTTTGGTATTCATCATGATAGAGAAGGTTTTTTGCCTCTGCCATCAACTCGTGTTTGGCAAGAGCCACAGGTCAAAGAAGGTGAAAATATAAACAAAGGTCAGCTATTGGCTAAAGGTGTTACCTTGATTTATTTTCAGGCTAATAAATGGATTTTTACCATGCTTGTTTTTATTATTGGTATTATGATGGGCATTGGCGGTGCTGCTGTTTTTAAGCATATCTCAAATTACTATCCTAATGATGTCGGTACAGTTGGAGGTATTGTTGGTGTGTTGGGGGGCTTAGGCGGTTTC
>JAGFIU010000023.1 GCA_024103355.1 Bacteroidota bacterium | reverse complement strand
TGTGTGTCTGCCTTGCTCATTGGTATTGGATACGGTACTCTTTTTCCTGCTTTGCAAACAATTTATATCAATATGGCGCCATCTGCAAAAAGAGGAACCGCCAATTCAACTTATTTGACCGGTTTTGACCTTGGAATTGGTTTAGGAATGTTGGTGGGTGCTTATCTTAACGGACGTTTTGGTTTTGAATCTATGTATTTATTTACAGGAATGCTTTGCCTGCTCTCAATCTTTGTGTATTGGTTTAATTCTCGAAGGGTTTATGAAAAAAATAAAGTAGTATAAAGCTAACTTTATTTTGGTTTAAAAAGCTATATGGATTTGATATCATAGTCCATCTAACAAGCCCAAATTTTAATAATAGAACATAAAAAAATATTGGCTTAAGGATTACTTTTGCGCTGATGCAATTTCACACACCCGGTCTGCTTTGGTTTTTATTGTTAGGGCTGATTCCTATTATTATTCATTTATTTCGTTTCAGAAGATACAGAAGGGTTGAGTTTACACGTGTGGATTTACTAAAACAGATTACAGTAAAGACCGGTTTGGGAAATAAGATTCGAAAACTCATCTTGATGACCTTGAGAATCTTAGGGATTCTCTCTCTTGTCTTTGCTTTTGCCTCGCCTTTTATCCCCGAAAGGAGAACAGATGTTCAAACTCAAAAAAACAAATTGATAGTTTTCTTGGATAATTCATTGAGTATGAGTGGTGATGGCGTTGAAGGTCCGGTGTTTGAAGCAGCAAAAAACCGCGCACGTGCATTGGTTAATGACTTCACTAATGAGTTTAGTTTTTATCTGATTACACAAACGCAAAACCAAGATTTTTCTCAAGCAATGGACAAGGATGAAATCTTAGGCGAAATTGATAAACTATCGCTATCTAACTCTGCAATTACTGAGAAAGATATTTTTTCTGCAATAGCTTCTATCTCTGACAAAAGCAGTATTTCTGTGTATATCTCGGATTTTAGAAAGGGATTTCTTAAAAATTTGCCGGAGAATTTTAATGTCAATGGTGCATTTTATTGGCTTGGAGTACCTGCAAATCACAATGAAAATGTCAGCATAGATTCTGCATGGTTTTTCTCGCCTCAGTTGCTCCCCGGGCATACATTGCAACTCAACGTTAAATTGACCAATTATGGAAAAGAAAATGTGAAAGATGTCAGTTTGCGTTTGGTAGAAAATGAACAAGCAAAAGGCGTTGTAAATACTGATATTGAAGCAGGCAGAAGTAAAGTGGTTGAAATTCCTTTCAGTGCAGGAGATGAAGGTTGGAAAAGTACAAGACTCGAGTTGCCGGGTGATGAATTTCATTTTGATGATATTTATTATCTCACCTACATTGTTCAAAAAGGCTCAAAAGGTTTGGTGCTTAGTGATAATGGCGGTTCTCCATATTTAAAAGCATTGTTTTCTCAAAACTCTGGTTTTGATGTGAAGTTTATTTCTCCTTTGCAGATTGTTTTTGACCAACTGAATACAACCGACTTTGTCATTTGTGAAGGATTAAGCAATGTCGGTTCGGGACTTTCTGAAGAGTTGAGCAAATTTGTAAATAACGGAGGTAATTTAATTATTTTTCCTACTTCTGACCCGTCTCAAAACAGTGCTAATAATATTTTGGGAAAATTAAGGGCAGGAGTTTTTTCTAATATTATAAAACAAGATATTTCTGCTGAAATTTGGGATTTGAAAGACCCATTGATGCAAGGTGTTTTTCAAAATACTCCTCAAAATGTTGACTTACCTCAATTTTATAGCTATTATTCAATGTTACCCACCTCCAGACAAATTGTTTTTTGGAAATTAAAAAATGGAAGCCCATTGGCTACCAAGACAAAACGTGGTTCAGGGGTAATTTATACAGTGGCGGTTCCTTTGGATAAATCTTTTAGCAATCTTGTGATGCATCCTTTTTTTGTGCCATTTATGCTCAGGATAGCTTCTTATAAAGAGGCGGAAAGTAATTTGGCTTATGAAACAGGAACAGATGCGATGTTGAGTTTGAAGGGTGTTAAACCGACTAAAGATGAAGTTTGGAAACTGAAGAATAATGATACTGAGTCAATTCCGGAGGTTGTGATGAGAGACAACAATGCTTATTTGGTTACTCATGGAAGCATTACTGAGCCGGGGATTTATTCTCTTTATAATAGTGAAAATGTTGAAGATTACCGTATTGCTTTCAATCTACATCGAACAGAGTCTCAATCTGCTGTTGAGTCTTTGGATGATTTAAAAAATACAGCAGAAAAATTTGGTGTGAAAGTATCATTCGAGAAACCGGAATTTGTGGCAAACGAAA
Source organism: Bacteroidota bacterium (assembly GCA_024103355.1). Classification (GTDB taxonomy): domain Bacteria; phylum Bacteroidota; class Bacteroidia; order NS11-12g; family UBA955; genus JALOAG01. The sequence continues at coordinate 11,793 of JAGFIU010000023.1, read as the reverse complement.
TCAAAAGAGCCGGGGAAGGTACCCCACTTTGGAAATTCTTTATTTTCGCTGCATTTTTATTTTTGGTTTCAGAAATGATTTTGATACGAGTTTGGAAAGTTTAATATTGCAAATGTAAAATGAGTAAAGCTACATTACTTCAAGGTCTAATTGTAACTAATTCAAAATCAAATATTGACAATGAAAAAGTTGATATTTTAATTTCAGGAACAGAGGCTAAAATAGTTAAACATAATAGTCAAAAGGGTGATTTTGAAAAGATAAATTTTTCAGGCTGTTTCCTAACACCGGCATTCACTGATTTGAGTTTTAGTTTGCCTGATCCGGGATTTGAATACAGAGAAAATTTTGAAAGTGCCGAAAAACTCGCTTTGACCTCAGGTTTTCATCGTTTGTGTTGCTTGCCTAATACAGAACCTGTTATTGACGGAAAATCTGAAGTAAATTATTATATCAAAAACAGTCGCCAATCTAAAATTGAGTTTCTTCCTTTGGGTGCTGTAAGCAAAGAATTGAAAGGTGAGGAAATGTCGGAAATGTATGATATGCATTTGTCCGGAGTCAAAGCATTTAGCAATGCAGACAAAGCTGTCAAACAAGCAGGATTACTCAAAAGAGCTTTGCAATATGTACAATCCTTTAATGGATTAATAGTAAGTTTCCCTTTTGATGAAACCGTCTCAGTTGGCGGAATTATGCATGAAGGCGAAGTTTCTGTGAGTCTTGGACTTAAAGGACAACCCGAACTCTCTGAATATCTTATGGTAAAAAGAGATTTGGAAATATTAAGGTACACAGGAGGTCGTATTCACTTCTCCGGAATCAGTTGTGCTGAATCTGTTGCCATCATTAAAGAAGCAAAAAAAGAAGGTCTAAAAGTTACTTGTGATGTACGTGCACTAAACCTGTTGTTTACAGATGAAAGCCTCAAAGGGTTTGATTCTTCTTATAAAGTATTACCTCCTTTGAGAACAGAAAAACATAGAAAAGCACTTATTGCAGGTTTGAAAGATGGTACTGTTGATGCTATTTCCAGTGGACACAGACCTTTGGACACCGAGGTTAAAGATGTAGAATTTATATATGCAAAATATGGCGCATCAACCTTGCAATCTGTTTGGCCTATGCTTATCAAAGAATTAGAAAACAAACTCAGCATTTCCCAAATAGCTTCTTTTTTATCTTATGGTCCGGAAACTGTGCTGGGAATAAACCCATCTCAGTTTGAATACGGGTATATTGATAATTTTGTAATCACAAATCCAAAGTCAGATTGGATGTTGGATAAGAAATCAAATATGTCGTTGTCAGAAAATTCTCCTTTTATGAATATCAATCACAATTTCAGGGTTATTGCAATATTCTCGAAGAATAAGCTAACCTTTAATAAATAATATTACTTATGGAAGAGCATTCAGAATATACAGATTATTCATCTTTACTAAAAAAATATAAACCGTATAAAGTTGCATTCAAATATGGTATGCTACTAGCTATGTTAACAATCATAGTTGATTTGGTTTTCTTTATAATAACAAATGACCCCACTGCAACAAGTACTGGCGGTTTATCTATATTGCAAATTGTTATATTGGGTGCGCTAACAATCTATCTTGCTTCAAAAGAGCATTCAATCAAAGACCTTGAAGGCTACATACCATACAAAAGAATTATGGGAATAGGTGCGCTGATTGGATTGTTTAGCGGATTAATTACTGGTATATATGCAATTCTTAAAGCAAAGTATATGTATGACCCAATGCTTGATATTGAGATAAAAGTAACTGAAGAACTCGAGAAATCTGCATCTACAATGTCAGAAGAGGAATATGAAAATGCCAAAGCAATGGCTATTAAATTTGCCAAATTATTTCTCTCACCAACTGTTATGCTTATCATGTCAATACTTTTCTCATCTTTTTGGTCTTTCATACTCAGTTTATTGGTTGGACTTGGATTCAGAAAAGAGTTTCCTCAAGAATAATCTTGTATGAAAAATATTTCTATTGTCATACCCCTGTTAAATGAGGAAGAATCCATTCCTGAATTGATTGAATGGATTGAAAGAGTCATGAATGAAAATCATTATTCTTATGAAATTATTATAGTTGATGATGGAAGCACTGACAATAGCTGGGAAATCATTACCAAGTTAAATGCTCAGAACCCCGATATAAAGGGAGTCAGATTTAGAAGAAATTATGGGAAATCTGCAGCACTGAATGAAGGGTTTTCCAAGGCTCAGGGTGAGGTTGTAATTACAATGGATGCTGATTTGCAAGACAGTCCTGATGAAATACCGGATCTATACAAAATGATAAGAGAAGATGGATATGATTTGGTTAGCGGGTGGAAAAAGGTCAGACATGATAATACAATTACCAAGAATCTTCCCTCAAAGCTATATAATATGGTCAATCGGAAACTCTCCGGTTTGAAATTGCACGATATGAACTGTGGTCTTAAAGCCTACAACCTTGAGGTTGTAAAGAATATAGAAGTTTACGGAGAAATGCATCGTTATATCCCTGTTTTAGCAAAGAATGTAGGGTTTAAGAAAATTGGAGAAAAGGTAGTTCAACACAGAGCACGCAAATACGGAAAAACCAAATTTGGTTTAGAGAGGTTTGTAAATGGTTTTCTTGATTTACTTACATTAACTTTTGTTGGGAGGTTTTCTAAAAAACCCATGCATTTTTTTGGAGTTTGGGGAGTGTTGTTTTTCTTTTTGGGTTTTTGTGCTTCACTCTCAATAGGAATACATAAACTTTGGGTTCTTTATCATGGAGGACACGCCCCTCTGGTAACTTCTAGTCCATATTTCTATTTAGCCATTCTCTGTATGATTCTAGGCGTTCAACTTTTCTTAGCAGGTTTTTTGGGTGAATTGATTTCTCGTGAGAGCAGAGATAGAAATCTTTACTCTGTTAAGGAAGTGATTGGCTTATAGACAGTTTATTTTAGATTTTTTATTTGCGGTTTGTTAAAATAAGCCATATATTTTAAACCCTTTGAAATATAATTTGGGTCATATGTTTTTGGTGCACCCACAGGATGGGGTCTTCCGGTATTGTGAATATGAAATGCATCTTTGTATCTGCCCTTCCTCAACAAATCACCGTAGGTTTCATTAATCCACTTTACACCCCAGTAAACAGCATCATCACTTCTAATATCTGCTATCTTAATATTAAGAAGTAAGCATTTATAACCCATAAGTTGAAAAGGTCCCCACGAACTTGCTAAATTTCTCAATGCATCGTCTGTTGCATCACTTAACATGTCTGATGTAACATGTTCATAGTTAGATAGCTTGCCATCTTTTACTTTTTTAAGCCTCTTATATACATGTGATTCAAATCTGGGTTTTACAACCTTTCTTCCTGAACATTCTAACATACATAATGCTTTAAGGTAGTGTGAAGGGAGGTTAAATGTCTTGGCTGCTAATTCAATATTCTTTCCATAATTGATTTCAACTTGTTCTAATCCCGCGGGGTTAAGTTGTTTCTCAAAATACCTTAAGGATTCATTTCTGTTTGTATAGAGATAATAAGTTGTACCACCAATGAATGCCAACAGAAAGAGCCACAAAAATCGATTTCTCCTTTTTTTCTTTTTCTTAGCACTCATTAGATCGTAATTGGTCTTATATCTTTTGCATGCAAATATGTACGATTATTTTGTAATCTTTAGTCCGCAATCCATATTTTTATGAATAAATATGATATTATATGGTGTATGAAGAAAAGGAGGAGTAATTAGTTATTCATATTGTCTTATCTTTGCGCTTGCTTGTTCCTCATGGTGATTTCTGCTTTCTACTTCAAAATTTTATATAAGTATAGCATACTTTCTTTTTATCAATTTATCAAGAATCTGAGGATTTTGATTCTGACAATAACAATGACGTTATTATGTTCTGTTATTGGGTTTGGAATAACCTCTATGCCTGCACAAACACCTGAAGATTCATCTAATTATGAACTCATCATAGATAGTCTGAAAGTATATAAGATTATCGAATACGGTAAAGAATATATAGGAAAACCTTATCGTTTTGTTACTCCGGATAATCACAAATTCGATTGTTCCGGATTTCTCCAATATATATGTCAGAAAGAGGGAGTTGTTATACCTTCTTCTTCAGAAGAAATTGCACGCATAGTTCAAAAAAAAGATATAGAAGAATTACAAAGAGGTGATTTAATTTTCTTTGAAGGAAGATATAATAGCAAGGTGGGGCATGTAGCTATGGTTCTTGAAAATCATAGTGGTAGATTACAAATGATGCACAGTTGTGCTAGAGGAGTTAGAATTGAATATTTGAATGATCTGGAATACTATGTCCAGAGGGTTAAATTTGGAGGTTCCATCCCAGCATTATATAACCCTTTAACAATTAGTAATGAAAAGATGTCGGAGTATCAATATGGTAATGAACCAACAGAGATAGAAGTGAATGCCGATTCTCTCTCTCAGAAAACAAATCCACATCTGAATGTTGGCAAAAAAATAATATCAATAACCGCTGTAGGAGATATCATGCTGGGAACAAATTTTCCTAGTTCAACTTACCTGCCACCTCAAAATAAGAATATTCTACTTCCGGTTAATTCATTTCTAGCAGGGACTGATATAATTTTTGGAAATCTTGAAGGATGTATTCTTTCAGATTACGACAGCCTTAATAAGTGCGGAGATCAGATTCAAAATTGCTATGCCTTCAAGATGCCGGATGAATATGTACACTATCTTACTGAGGCAGGATTTAATCTACTAAGTGTTGCCAATAATCATATTGGTGATTTTGGCCCTATTGGAAGGATGAATACAGCTAAATTATTGCAAGAAAATAATATCCATTATGCAGGGCTTGCAGATAAACCCTATACTACTTTTGTCATTGATAGTGTGAGATATGGTTTTGTTGCATTCTCTCCCAACAAAGGGACTGTTGATATCAACGATTATGATAATGCTAAAGATATTGTCGCACACCTTGATTCAGTTTGTGATATCGTGATTGTATCTATTCATGCCGGAGCAGAAGGCGCAAAAATGAGTCATATTACACGAGAAACTGAGTTATACCTCGGAGAAGATAGGGGAAATCCTTATGAATTTTCAAGAATGGTAATTGATGTGGGTGCTGATGTAATATTAGGACACGGACCGCATGTTACGAGAGCAATTGATATTTATAAAGGAAAAATAATTGCTTATAGTCTGGGGAATTTCGCAACCTATAGTCGATTTAATATTTCCGGCATCAATGGGATAGCCCCAATTATAAAACTTAATCTCAAATTGAATGGAGATTTTATCAGTGGAAAGATTATTCCAATTAAGCAGATAGGTGAGGGTGTTCCTCAATATGACAAAGAGGGTCGAGTAATCATGGAGATTATAAAACTCAATAAGGAAGATATACCGGAGTCAGCACTTCAAATAGATTCTGATGGCAATATTTCTTTAAAATAGAAATTGGCATTAGATAAGTGATTTCAGGCTGCTTGTCTGATAAACGGGTTGTAAATTGTTGTGTTTTTTTGGATTGAAGAAGTTTAACTCATCTTCTTTGAACCTTTGGGTAAAAAAATATTGATTATAAGTGCTAGTAATAATACCAAAATACAGCCAATCATATTCAGCCATAAAAATGCAACTACTTCAAAGTTGTAAAGTGCTATAACTGCCAACTCTGATATAATTGCAGAAAGTAAAACAGCTTTAGGCTTCAATTTCCTCGCAATAAAAGCTGTCACAAAAACACCTAAGATTGTTCCATAAAAAAGCGAACCTAAGAGATTTACTGCTTCAATCAGGCTGTTTAATTGAGTTGCCAAAAATGCAAACAATACCGCAATAACACCCCAGACTGCTGTTGCAATTTTTGATATGGATACATAGTGCAATTCACTTTCTTTCCGCTTAAAGAGCCTTTTATAAAAGTCAATAACAAATATACCCGAAAGTGCATTCAACTCAGAAGATGTAGAACTCCATGAAGCAGAAAAGATTACCGCAATTAACAAACCAATAAGCCCGATTGGTAAGTTATGCAGAACAAAATAAAGGAAAATATAATTTGTGTCATTTGTGTCAGCTGTTGGTATTGCTTCTTGAATAAGAGATTTTGTTGAGACCCTGATTTTTTGCTTTTCTGCTTCAATTTGTTTTAGTTTTTCTGCTTCTAATTTTGCACCTATTTCATCACCGGCATTGTGTAAGTGTAAGAATGTTCTTGCAGCAGTTTGATGTTGTTGCTCTAGTATTTCAAATTGCTCACTCTTTTCTTGATACTGTGATGCATAAGGTGTCTTTTGAATTTTATCAATTAAATTGTTATTGAAGACAATAGGTTGAGGACTAAAAATATAGAAAACATAGAGTGCTACACCAATAAAGAGAATGCCAAATTGCATGGGTATTTTTACAACCGCATTCATAAGTAAACCTTGCGTACTCTCCTTAATCGATTTTCCTGCGAGATACCGTCCCACTTGAGATTGGTCTGTTCCAAAATAACTCAGAGCAAGAAAAAAACCTCCAAGCAATCCACTCCAAAGATTGTATTTATCATTAAGATCAAACTTGGTTACCAATGCATTTAATTTTCCTGTTTTACCTGAGAGATGTAAAGTTTCCATAAACCCAATATCATCCGGCATCAACTTGAAAATCATATAGCCTGCGAAGAGCATCCCGGCAAGAATCACAATCATCTGATGCAACTGTGTTTGAGCAACAGCTTTTGCTCCGCCACTGAGTGTATAAATAACTACTAACAAGCCCATGACCGCACAAGTCAGGTAGATATTCCATCCGAGTAAGGAAGACATAACCAATGCTGGCGCATAAATGGTTAAGCCTGTTGCCAAGCCTCTCTGAAGCAGAAATAAAAATGCAGTTAACACCCTTACATTAACATCAAATCTTTCTTCCAAAAATTCATAAGCTGTAATAACTTTTAAACGATGGTATGCAGGAACCAATATTGCGGAGACTGCTATCATTGCTAAAGGCAACCCAAGATAGTATTGTACAAAACGCATCCCGTCAGTGAATGCTTGGCCCGGTGCTGACAGAAAAGTAATAGCACTTGCCTGCGTTGCCATCACAGAAAACATGACCTTGTACCACGAAAGAGAATTATCTCCCAAAAAATAACCCTTCAAATCCTTCTGTCCTCGACCTTTGTAGATGCCCGCTACCACAATCAGAACAAGGGTAAAAATCAATACAGACCAATCAATCCACGACATAGTTTATGAAAAATAACGGGTCAATAAGCCAAACAAAACAATGAGCAGTAACAGCCACATCAGCACAAATACAAACCACCTGAATGCACCGTCAAAAGGTTCTTGAATTTTCATGAGAGGCAGCAAATAAAAGCCTTATTTGCCAATCCTGCAACACAGGCGCAAATAAAAACGCGAACGGGAGTTGCTGTGTTTCAATTTATTTTTATCGCCCCAAAATTTGCATTTATCGTTTCTAATGTTTTTACTTTGCAGTACCGTAAATAATTAAAGATATTAAAAATATAATTACAAAATCGTTGCTATTGGCAACCGTAGCCTTAATTACAACCTATTTGGGCGCACAAAGTCCAAGTTGGACAACATCAGGAAATGATGCATTCTGTACTACAAACGGTGCAACAAGATTTGTAGTCAAGGAAGACGGTACCGTATGGGTCGGTAATGGAAGTGGTGCTCAATTTATTGATTCTGCAATCTTCTTTGTAGATGGGCACATGCGGGTACGCGAAATTGTGGTGGACATGGCAAGTTGGCCCGACTATGTCTTTGGTAACAATTACATACTCTTGCCATTGGATAGTGTGGCTGCTTTTATTGAAAAAAACGGACATTTACCTTCTGTGCCACCTGCTGATTCTGTAGCAAAAAATGGATTAAACCTTGCCGAAACCAATGCTATTCTTCTGCGAAAAATTGAAGAACTGCAATTGTATATTTTGCAACTTAATAAAAGGTTGAATGCGCTGGAAGAGCAAAAAGATGACGCATGCTTGAACCGTAAAATAGGAAATATCGGCAATCAAGATGGCGGCACAAATGTAGAACCTTAAATCCGATGGGCTATGAAAAAGATTTTTATAGTTTTACTGGGAATGTTGCTTGTGCCTTTGACAGTACAGTCGCAACAAACGCTGAATGAACAACTCAGGGAGTTGTTCGTACCGCTACGCAGGTCGGTTAATCCGGCACCGCATGCAAAATTTCTGTATGATATGTCGGTAAAATTATCTGACGAGATTTTCTATACTCCTTTGTCTTATAATATGTCTTCGACAAACAACTGGTTTCAAATGTATAGTGAGATGTCTAATTGTTCATACACACAATTTTTTATACCTGATGAGATGGTAGTATATGATGCAGCACAGGCAGAGTTTTCGTTGTCAAACAAAATACCTCTTGGTGTATTTGATTTTGAATTTAACAAATTTAGAGATGATGTATTTGACAGCCTGCATAACGGGGTATATTTTGCTTGGGATGACGACAATATTTGGGATCCATCCGGTACGCCACCTTCGCCTTATGAGGTTAATACCAACCGTACCCCACCAGATGAACTCTTTGGTATTTTTGCGGCAGCCCCGCTCATAGAGAGCTATTATTTTAGAGATGTAACCTTTGTTATAGACCCCTCGAGGTTTGTCTTTTATGACCCTGCCTACAACAGGACAACACTTTCGCACCCTTCGCCTCATACTTTTCAGGTAGATTTCGGGGATGGAAACGGTTGGGTTACCATAGACCCTTTTAGCTACGGTGAGTATAATGTTATTTATTCGGGCAAGGGCGAAAAGACTATTAAAGTTCGGGTTATAACCGATGGCTCGGTTGTTATCAAGCACTCTATGTCTTCTATTTTGATAGAAACCGATAATGAGAAAGTTCTTCCGGATATAGATATAACTACTGTTGCAGGGTTGAATGTGGGCGTTTATCTCGCTTGCGGGCACACAGAGATAACAAAGCCTCTCGTTTATTTAGAGGGGATAGACTTGTTTGAGAATCGCAAAATTCCTCAGATATACAGCGATATGATTGCTGATGAAAATCTGAATATGTTGAAAAATGAGGGCTATGACATTATCGTGGTGGATTGGGGAAACTCGACCATAGATATGAGACTCAATGCCATGTATGTCGTAGCACTGATTGAATATTTGAAATGTGAGGTTAACAACGACAACGAGTTTGTAGTAGTTGGAGAAAGTATGGGAGGAGTGGTAGCAAGGTATGCTCTTACTTATATGGAAACATCTAATTATATAAGTAACCTTACACAAGGAGTGAACACTTGTAAACCGCCTAATCAGTCGCACAATACAAGACTTTTTATTACTATTGATTCGCCTCACCAAGGGGCTTATGTACCGCTTGCTATGCAATTTTTGGGTGACGGGCTTACGTTTGCTGCTGCTAATGCGATTTACAGCCCTTTTATTTTCAGGTTGTTAGCTGCTACCACAGGAGCGTTTAGTAATATTATATTAAACAGACCTGCTGTGAAGCAATTGCTTATAGTGAATAAAAACAGCATTAATGCAGGAGAATATATAGCGCATGAAGACAGAGACGAGTTTATGACAGAACTCATCGGAATGAACACTACGACCGGGGGATATCCGCAATTTTGTAAAAAAGTTGCCATATCAAACGGAAGTATGGATGGAATGTTGCAGCGCGACTTTTTTGATAGTACGGCTGCCCAAGAGGGGGCAAGCTACCTTAATATGTCTTATTTATCCGATGTAAAAGTTTTTAGGCGATATAGTGTTTTTCCTATTCTGGATATGCCTGATTTCAGGCTCAATGCACTCAGTACAACAAGTGGAGATACGGTGATTCATATTGAGATTGTACATCACTATTTTACTTTGAAGGGGTGTTTGAGAAAAATATTCGGGTTTGGGTTCTTGCCAAGCGGAGGCTGTGGACATTCTACCTCATCCAGTACTTTTACCCGCACTACCAACAATCCGGTGGCTTGGGATATTATGCCCGGTGGAAACATGTCTGCGCTTATAGAAGACTTATATGCGCAACGCAACCGACATATTAACCTTTGGGTTTTCTTTCAGTTTCATTTTGACGTTGTTGCACCCGGTACCCTCGTATTGCAAATCAGCAGAGGCGGGTTGCTGACAGGTACGCACATCAACATAACCGCAAGTTCGGAATTGCCCCGTTTTTGTTTTATACCTCTGCAGAGCGGGTTGGACTATTCGGGTGTAGCAAACCAAGACCACAATGTGCTGAGCGATGGCGTTACACTCATTAATGCTCGAACGCCTGCTGATGCTGTGGTGGGACGGGGTGTCAATAGCGGACACTTGCAGTTTGCAAGCGGTGCTACATTGCCCACCCCCAACGACACCCTATACCCTCGCCCCTGGGTAAACGGAGAGATAGGAGATTATCAGATTTGGCTTGACAACCGAACCGTGAACCGCAGGGCACACTTTGAAGGAAGACAAAGCTTGGTTGCAGGGAGTGAAGTGGGACAAATTTATGAATATCCTAATAGTATATTTGTTGAAATTCCTACTTCTGCAAGTAAAGATTTCGGATTTGTAGTTAGTTCTGATAGTGGTAGGGCAACTTTTAAATCCTCGCAGGAGATACGGCTGCGTCCGGGTTTTGTGGCGGAAGCGGGGAGTGAGTTCAGGGCGTATATAGACGATATACCGTTTTGTTCGCTTACCAAGTGGGAGATGGATTCTGTTATCCCTCATGCCATGGTGTTTCCGCTTGGGATTGAAAATATTGCGGTTACAAACTCCGAACATGAAATTTTAGTATATCCCAATCCGAGCACAGGGAGTGTAAGTATTGTTTTTCCGCAAGCAGGAACTTATTATCTGTTTAACTCATTGGGGACTGTTTTGCATACCTTTGTAACAGAAGCCCCTCAAGCGGAGATTGCGACTATGGAGCTGCATGCTTCGGGGCTTTATTTTTTGGTTGCAGACAGTCCTGACATCAGTCCGTTTAAATTTATCATTACTCAATAACAAAAACTATGAAAACAAAAAATGTAATTTGGATTGCTCTGCTGTTTACAATAATAGGGAGCGTTATTTGCCTTAATTCTTGCAAAAAACAACAACAGACCTATACAGTAAAAGGGTATATGTACATAGGGGAGAGTAAAACCCCGTATGGGAATCAGTCTTTTGATATAGGGGTTTACGACAAGGATAAGGGCTGGCTTAACACGAAAGACGGGTATGTGTGGCAATCTACTATCGGAACAGCCAAATCAAACAATGACGGGTATATTGAATTTAGCTATTCGCACCAAAGAAAAGGGAAGTTTTTAAAATTCACACAGGACTTAACAGGCTTGTACAAGGATGCTGAATTTCTAATCCCTATCAACACAGATGTAACTGTGGAGTTTTACAAGCCGCCTCACGGCTGGGCGGCTATTTTTCTTAATACTAACGGAAAACTCAATGAGGAGGACACGTTCTTTGTATTTCATCGAAGTTTTTTACAGGTATTGCAGAACAATTTCCCAAAGGGTTTGACATAGATACTGTATTCGGTACTTTAATGGATTTATTAAATCCATTAAAGTACCGAATACAGAGTTTCAGATAGCTGCTGGAAAAGTAAATAACGGAAAACCGAAATCTGAGATTCAATTACTTTATACCCCTAAAGGACACCCTTACATAGACAGTATCTATATAGAATATTGAGAAATGGGGGTATTATCATCGGACAGCGGCAAAGTAAC
>JAGFIU010000044.1 GCA_024103355.1 Bacteroidota bacterium | reverse complement strand
GTCAGTTCGTTTTGGATGAATTCATGCTCAAAGAGATTAAAGCCCAAAACGGATGGTGGGCGAATACATATTCAATTCAAACCGGAGCCAAATACATGAATGTGTTGGGAATAAAAAATCTTGATTTTCAAACTGAATACAATGTTGTTAGACCTTATACATATAGTCATTTCAGGAGTGGGGGCAATTGGACAAATTTTGGACAACCCATAGCACATCCTTTAGGGGCTAATTTTAGAGAGTTGATTGCAAAAATAGCTTATCAACCTTTGAACAGGCTGAACATTGAACTAACCTATTTGAAGTTTATGAAAGGAGAAGATTTTTCTATTTCAGGGATAAATTATGGTGGCAATATCTCCAGAGATTACTCAAATAGGGTGGGCGACTATGGAAATATAACAGGTCAAGGACTTGCTATCAATACCCAAATTATAGACTTAAATCTTGCATATATGCTTTGGCATAATTTCTTTATTGATGCACGGGTATATTTTAAATTATATGAACCCAATAATCGCTATCCTAACACCCAATGGATAAATTTGGGAATCAGATGGAACGCAGATTCAGAGAATAGGTTAATGTATTATTAGCGCTTTGTGTTGTTGCTGAAACATCTTTACTCTTTGTTGAATTTACAAGCAAAAGTTAATATTAAATGTTTAGATTAAGAATTAATAGACATAAAAAAGGTTGCTTATTTAGCAACCTTTTGATTATGAATATTCTATTATTTATTCTTTCACAAACTTAGAAATAACTCCTGAACTTGTTTTAATTAAATAAACTCCTGAACTTAATCCTCTCACATCGATTGCATTAGTACCGAAATTTACTTTTTGAGTATGAACTATTGTGCCTAATGTGTTATAGATGAAAATTTCAGAACTGAAATTAGATTCCACATATAATTTATTTTGAACAGGGTTTGGATAAATATTTATTCTGCTTGATTTTATAAAATCAACACCTATGTTAGTAACAGAATAGCAATCAGAGAGCTTAGAGCATAGACTATTTGTGATGATCACAGCATATTCTCCATTTTTAGATGCTATAAAAGTTTTGTTGGTCTCACCGATAATAGGGCTGAAATTATCTTCACAATCAACCCATTGATAGGTAGCACTATCTTGATTAGCTGTTAAAATATTGTCTGATTGACTGACGGAAATATCAAACGGAATGATTGTTAAATTCAATGTTATAACTGAATCGCAACCATTTGAAGCCCCACCTGCCATAGTGTAGGTTGCTGTGTTATTACTAGAAGTATATGTATTCCCATCAATCCAAGTAAAATAGTTACATGTGATTTGAGAATCTATTCCTGCGCTCATTTTCTTTACTTCCAAATTTATTACAGCAAAATCAAGGCAAATTCCATCAAATACTTTGACAAAAACCATATCACCATTTGTAGCATAAAATGAGTCAGGTTGACTAATTAACGATGTGTGATTTACATCTATATAATATCCAAAAGTTAATCCTGTGGAATTATTTATATCTTGTTCAGCTTGTGTTAAGTCGATTATGTTTAAATCACTGCCAAGCGAACTTTCGCAAGTAATAAGGGTTGCATCATTTGCTTTAATAGGAGTGCTGTGTAATTCGTATGCTCCTAAATCTATCATGCCAAATTTTCTCTTTTCTCCTGCTAAATCTAAACTGTCGGAATTATAATTATTATTACCGTTATTAATAGCAGGATTTGCAGGAAAGCAAAGTAAGCTATAATCACCTAGTTCGCTTTGATCCGGAGTTTGCGGATTAGAAAACACCTCATTTGGATATGAGTTATCCATAGTAATACCATCAAGTTTAGCTTTAGAGGTAGAATTACCAATTTGAACTAAATTTTTTGAACTACTTGCATCAATGCTGCTATTTCCACCTAAACCTAAATTATTCCCATGTATTATGCAATTATACAAGATAGGTTTTGAAGAGTTATAATTAAAGACACTTGCACCATTCAAAACAGCAGTATTTCCACTAATGGTTACATTGATTAGTTTTGGAGATGAGTTATTTAAGTTATATATACCTCCTCCGTTTCCATAAGCCTTATTTCCACTAATTAGTATATTAGATAATGTGGGAGAAGAGTTTTCATTAAATATACCACCACCGTGTGTTCCATAATTATTGTTAATTATTAGGTTGGCAAAAGTTGGAGAAGCGAATTTGTTGAAGATTCCGCCACCATTATCATTTGAATTAGCCCCGGTAATCACAAAGCCATCTAGCACGGTATTTGTTGTTAACCCATTATTGTCATTACGGATAACACTGTTCCAATTTCCGTTTAAAGTGGTAATATTCGTTGCCCAGTTTCTTTGGTCAAACTGAGTTTCAGTTCCGTCAAAGCCACCATAAATCATAACTCCTTCTTTAAGATGATAGAATATACTGCTATCGGGTTGATAAATGTCAGCAGCTACCCAAATTTGTTCGCCAAGATTTGCAGAGTCTATTGCTGTTTGAAAATTTGTGTATGCATTTGTCCAAGAACTTCCATCATTATTACCAATAGCATTTTGTTTTACATAAATAATATTGGGGGTCGGTGCATAATTTTGTCTCTCATAAGCTCCTAAATCAATTTTGTTGTCAAATATTCTTGTATTTCCTGCCAAATCTGTGGTATTGTTATTGCGAGAATTATCACCGGTATTTTGAGTATAAAAATTATATTTTAAAGTATAATCACCGCCTGAACTTAAGCCGGGTGACAGTGGGTTGGTAAATACCTCGCTTGGAGTGGTGTTAGCGACTGGTATGCCATCAAAACTTGCTCCGGATGTGCTATCTCCTGTTTGAATTAAATTCTTTTTGCTACTTGCATCAATATTGCTATTACTATTTCCAAAAGCAGAAGTATTACCTAAAATAATACAATTAAATAATTTGGGAGATGAAGAGTTAATATTATAAACACTTCCTCCATTATATAAAGCAGAATTTCCACTTATAGTAACATTAATTAAAGTTGGGGAGGCGTTATTGAGATTATATATACCTCCTGCGTCATATGTAACAGAATTGCCACTAATCAGAATATTGCTCAAAAGAGGTGCGGCATTCTCATTAAACATTCCGCCTCCACTTGTACTCTGATTATTACTAATAATTAGATTGCTAAAGGTTGGTGAAACATTTTTATTATAAATTCCACCACCATTACCAATATAGTTGCCATTTGTAATCACAAATCCGTCTATTATAGCATTAGGTGCTAATTTATTATTGTCATTACGAATAACACTATTGCCGTTTCCTTTAAGCGTGGTAATATTTGCAGACCAATTTCGTTGATTAAATTGTGTTTCTGTCCCTGCAAAGCCACCAAAGATTTTAACACCACTCTTCATGGTAAAGTATTGTCCACTTGCGGGTTGATATGTTCCTGACGCTACAAAAATAGTATCATTATAAGATGAAGCATTAATGGCGTCATTAAAGTCAGTATAAGCATCCTGCCAAGAACTTCCATCATTATTGCCAATGGCGCTTTGTTTAACATAAATGATATGATGAGCGATAGGGGCAGTAGTTTGTAATTCGTATGCACCTAAATCAATCTTGTTGTCAACTATTCTGGGATTTCCTGCTAAGTCAAGCGAATTATTATTGCGAGAGTTATCACCGGTATTTTGAGTGTAGTAATTGTATATAAGGGTATAGTCTCCTCCGTCATTTTGTCCTATTGGTAGTGGATTTACAAATATTTCACTCGGTGTTGTATTAAATACTGACGTACCATCGAAACTGGCTCCTGATACGGAATTTCCGGTTTGAATTAAATTTCTTGAACTGCTTTCGTCAATAGTGCTGTTGCCACCTATGCCTAAATTATTTCCTAATATTATACAATTGAATAGTTTTGGCTTTGAAAAATTATAATTGAATATACTTTCCCCATTCAAAACTGCCGTATTTGAACTAACCGTAACATTTGTCAGTATAGGGTTCGAGTTATTTAGATTATATATACCACCACCATTTCCATAAGCTTTATTTCCGCTAATCAAGATGTTGGTCAATGTCGGAGATGAGTTGTCGTTAAAAAAAACCGCCACCATGACTCCCGTAATTATTGTGAACTATTAAGTTAATCATGGTAGGAGAGGCATATTTATTATAAATTCCGCCTCCATTATTTGTTGAATAGGCATTAGTAATCACAAATCCATCGAGCACCGCGTTAGCTGTCAGCCCATTACTATCATTTCGTATAACGCTATTCCCATTTCCTTTTAATGTTGTGATATTCAGTATCCAATTGCGTTGATTTAACTGTGTCTCATTTCCTGAAAAACCTCCGTAGATTTTAACGCCCTCTTTCATAAAATAGAACTTACCGCTATCCGGTTGATAAGTTCCGGCAGCTACCCAAATAGATTCTCCATTATTAGCAGAATCTATTGCTGTTTGAAAGTTAATGTAGGCATTGGCCCAATTAGTGCCATTATTAGCTCCTGTTGCACTCTGATTGACATAAATAATTTTCTGTGCTTGGCACAGTTCTATTCCTATTATGAATAGAAATGAAATTAATAATTGTTTTTTCATATTGCTTCTTATTAGTTCTAAAAAGTATGGCAGCAAATATATGCTAACATCTGTTAGTTCGGTAATTGTTTGATTGATTTTTAGGATTAAAAAATCAATTTATTTACTTGCCTGGGTTATTCCAACAAAGAGGTATATGTTTTGAAAATACCCAAAAATATTGAGCGAATACATTCAGAGTTAATAGATTGAAGATTAATTGTGTATATGTATTGATACAATCATTTTTAAGCCCTCTTTTTAAAAGGAAATTTTGCACCACTAAAAAGAAAATTGATAATCATGTTAAAGAAAGTTTTAAGTTTTACCGTATTAATAGTATTTGGATTTTTTCTGAACACACTTCAAGCGCAAAAAGTGAAGGAAACCAAAGTGTCTTTTAATAAATCAGATGTTGCTGCTTATTCAATTGAATACAATGTTTCAAAAAGTGATTTAAGCAAAGTAGCAGAACAATATTTTCCTAAAGTAATCAATGGCAAGAAAACGAGCAGTTCCGGATTTGTCCAATATAAAGCTGCAAGTTGGGATATTATGCCTTTTGAAAAGGGTGATATCTACTATAAAATAGAAGGTAATAAGAAAACATCCACATTAGTTATATTGGTTTCTATGGGGTATGATAATTTTGTGAGTACTTCATCCGAGCCTAAAGTTTATGCTTCATTATCAATGTTTGCTCCTGAATTTCAGAAAGAAATTGATGCTTATCAACTAAACGCCAAAATTGTTGCTCAAGAAAAGAAGATTAATAGTTTAGAGAAGGAATATAAATCCAAAATGAAGAAAGAGCGCAAATACAGCAAAAAGATTGAGAAGTTGAATAAGAAAATCGAGAAGAACAAGAAGAAATACGAGTCCATCGCAACGGAAATTGATAAGCAAAAGCAAGTGTTAGATGATTTGCAAAAGCAGAAAAAATAACATCCATGAAAAATATAGGTATAATTGTGGGAAGTCTCAGAGCAGACTCACTTTCAAAAAAGATTGCTTTGAATATTCAATCCATGGCACCTCAGGGGTTTGTGTTTACTTTTATTCCTATAGGTCACTTGCCATTTTATAATCAGGATTTGGATACTGAAACCAATATACATCAAGACTATATTGCATTTAGAAATACAATCAAGACTCTTGATGGGGTTATTTTTGTTACACCGGAATATAATCGTTCAATGTCGGCAGCTCTTAAGAACGCGCTGGACATAGCTTCGCGTCCTCCCGGACAAAATTGTTGGACAGGCAAACCGGGAGCAATTGTCAGTATGTCAACCGGGAATATTTCTGGTTTTGGTGCAAATCATCACTTGCGTCAGAGTCTGACTTTCTTGAATGTTTTTACTATGCAACAACCGGAAGCCTACTTGGCTAAGGTCAGTCCTGATATGTTTGACAGCGAGAATAATTTAACGGACCAACGCACTTTTGATTTCTTGAAAAAAGTTGTGGATGCTTATATTGCTTGGTTTAACAGGCTTAATCCTTGAGCAATACTTAATTTTATTCTAATCTTTGATAGTAAACGAGATTGGAAATCGAATCTGAATGGAAAATCTGAATTAAATCTTTTAGTACAGTTTGTGGTCTGACGGGTGCTGTTTCCCAAAATGCATTACCGCCTTTTTCGTTGAGTTGTTTATTATTGTTAAAAATCTTTTTGTTTCTGAATGGTTTAAAATCAGCATAACGAGGTTCTTCATTTTTCATATTCAATAAACTTTTATAAGCACCCGGATGTATCCAAACATCGGCATCTAGTGCTTTTTTGGCTACCATTTCAAGACTCAGAGGAATTCTACCTTCTTTACCCTCATTTTGCCATAAATAATCCCCACCGGCATCTTTTATAAGTTGTGCAGTATAGCTCAAAGAACCGGGAACGTCCCAAATACCGCCAAAGAGAATCCCCGCCATAACTTTCGGATGATGGTTAAATTTTGTATTTTTAAGACTTAGGTATTCCTTTTCAATTTTTTCAAAAAGTAAAAATGATTCTTGTTTTTTTCCACATAAAATTCCAAAGGCTTTAATCCATTCAGCGCGACCGAGAGGACTTTCTTCCAGATAATTATTGCACAAAAACAATGGAATACCGGCAGTTGATAGGTTGTGAGTCATTACATCTGAAAGTTCACCGTAACCCGAATGTATTACCAAATCAGGATGTAAACTGATGAGTAATTCGGGATTTAAACTTCCTCCCTTGCTGACCGAAGGGAGGTTGCCGGATTTATTCCTTTCTACCAAATCAGGATTACTGATGTAGTCGATGTCATCTACTGCAATGATTGAGTTTTGGGCATTTATCTCACATATAAATCCGGTAAATACAGAAGATAGAGAGACCATTCTCTGATATGGAATAGGGTCGTTTTTGCTTATGCTATATTGAAGCTGCTTGTTTTCGGATGTCTTAACTGAAATCATAAAGCTGTCCTCACTCTCTTTAATTGACAAAAGGCTTGAATACTTTATCAATTCCTTCCCTACAAATACTTTTGATTTATTTTGGTTGAGATTGCAAGATAGCATCAGGGATACAATCCCAAACAAGAAAATAAATTTGGCAACTTTTTTCATGCTGCAAATTAAAACAAGCAGAACTGCTTTGTAAACATGATTACTTTAAATTTATCTCTTGATACAAGGGTTTATTTATTATCAAAAAAATTGATTTTTTGCAGAGATATTAAGCTATTTTCGCGCCTCCAAAAGTTCTCTATGCTTGCACGAAGAAATTTAAGAATTAAAGCCTTTCAGACCATATTTTCAGGGAGGGCTAAGGGTGAAACTGAGCCAAGGGCAATTCTAAAAGAGTTTAACCAAAACATCGATTTGTTTGAAAAATTCTATTGTCATCTGCTCATGCTTCCATCGGCCTTAGCTCATTATCTATTATCTGAAAAGGACTTTGAACTGTCAAAATATTTTCCTGATAAAGAAAAAATAAGAGAGTCATCTTTTTTAGAAGACAACTTGTTTGTATCCTATATTGATAGTTCCGAGCCACTCGAAAAACTTCTAAAAAAATCACCTTACGATTGGAAGAATCACGGAGAATTATTGGAGAAAATTTTCAAGGAACTCAAAAGCACCGATTTCTACAGAGATTATTTGGTTTTTGATTCGCCAAATGCAAAGCAACAAGAAGAGTTTCTCCTTACATTTTATGGGTATTTATTTGAGACTTGTACTGTTTTTCAGGATGAAGTAACAGATATATATTATAACTGGGATTATGATGTATTTTCCTTCTATCAGATGCTTTCAGATTCATTAAAGAATTCATTTAAAGAGCAAAAGCTGTTTATTCAGAAAATATACAAAGACGAAGAAGAAGATTATGACTTTGTGAAAGTGCTGATTGAAAGAACAACTACTGAAAGCCAAACGTATCAAAAAATATTGCGTGAAATTGCCAAATCTTGGGATACCGAGCGTATTGCCAAAGTTGACATAATTCTTATGGAGATGGCAATGACCGAGTTCTTATATTTTCCAACTATTCCATTGAAAGTTACTATTAATGAATACATTGATTTAGCCAAATCATTCAGTACAGATAAGAGTCATATTTTTATCAATGGAGTATTGGATAAAACAAAAGACTTGTTGCTAACTGAGGGTAAAATTAAGAAAGAGGGAAGAGGTTTGCGAGACAATTAAAAAACAATACTTTTGCACTTTGTTATTGAAATAATAAAATGAAAAGAATCTATCTTATAGCTTGTGTAGCAGCCATATTAAGTTTTGGCTGCGGTCAATCGGAAAATTCTTCTATTTCTACAGATGTAATCAAAGACAATGCTACAGCAGAAAACCCTAATGGTTCGTCCAAAGGGATGGCAGAAATTGTTTTTGAAGAATATGAACATGATTTCGGTACCATTTCTGAAGGGGAAATAGTGGAAACTACATTTAAATTTAAAAATGCAGGCACATCCAATTTGCTGATTTCTGAAGCAAAAGGAGATTGTGGTTGTACGGTTCCGGTTTTCCCAAAAGAACCAATTAAACCCGGACAAGAGAGTAAAATCACAGTATCGTTTAACAGTTCAGGGAAAGTAGGAGAAAATACCAAACGAGTTACTGTTTCAACCAATTCTAAAGATGCCAACGCATATTTGACAATCAAAGCAACTGTCTTACCTAAATCAAAATAATATATTTCATTCATGCTATTTACAAGTATTCTATTACAAACAGCGGCCCCAGCAGGAGGCGGAATCGGTCAATTTTTGCCGTTAATTCTTATTATTGTTGTTTTTTATTTTTTCATGATTCTCCCACAGACTAGAAAAAATAAGAAAACCAGAAAATTTTTGGAGGAATTGAAGAAGGGCGATAAGGTTGTTACAACCGGTGGTATTCATGGCAAAGTTTCATCTATTCAAGATTCTAAAGTAACAATTGAATGTGAAGGAACAACTAGCTTTGTAATTGAAAAATCAGGAATCTCAGCAGATTTGAGCCTTGCAGCGCAGGGTAATCCTGCAAAATAATAATTAGTTATGCTTAGGGTTGGCATAACCGGAGGAATAGGCAGCGGAAAATCTACAGTTTCCGCTGTTTTTGTTTTCCTTGGAATACCCTATTACAATGCCGATGAAAGAGCACTGTGGCTAACAGAACATCATCCTGATATTATTAGAGAAATTACTGCTGAATTTGGCAATCAGGCTTATGCTTTCGGTTCTTATAACAGAAAATTTATTGCATCAATTGTTTTCAACGATAGCTATAAACTCCAAAAGCTCAATCAAATTATTCATCCGCGAGTAGCAGATGATTACGCTGAATTTTGTGAAAAACACAAACATTTCCCATATACTCTAAAAGAGGCTGCCATCCTATTTGAGTCGGGTTCCTACAAATTTTTAGACAAAACAATTATGGTTGTTGCAGACAAGGAATTAAAAATCCAACGGGTTTGTGAACGTGATAATATTAGCAGGGATGAGGTACTCAGAAGAATAGAAAAACAGATGCCGGATGAAGAAAAAATTAAACTTGCAGACTTTGTTATAAAAAATAACCTGCGAGAAATGATCATCCCGCAGGTTATCAGTTTGCATAAACAAATATTATCTATTCCTTATTAAATAGTTGCTTGAACATTCCATTCTCGCTGTATATACTTATTGTGTATACACCATTAGAGAGTGATTGAACACTGAAAGAATACTCAGAGATTTGAGCATCAAAGGTTTTTATTAGGACTGATTTTCCTAAAATATCTGTAATTATAATTTTCTGAATGTGAGTATTATCCTCAGACCGTATGTTCAATAATGATTTAGTGGGGTTTGGATAAATAGACCACAAGCGAGAATTGTTAAGACTTTGAACAGATAAATGGTTAGGTAAAGTCATGCTGAAACTACTAGTGTCACACGCATTCTCGGCAGTAAGTACGACAACAAATCCGTTAGGGTTATTGCTGTATTTGTATAAAGGGTCTTTATCAGTACTTGTATTGCCATCTCCAAAATCCCAATTGTATGTGTTATTAATGCCGTTAGAGGTGTTTGTAAACCCAAATTCAAAATTTCCTTTGTAATCATAAGAGAAACCTGCTATTGGGTGGTTAGCATTTTTGATAAGAATATTATTGGTTACACTTTGACTTGAATTGGCATCTGAGGTAGAAATTGTAATTGATTTGCTGCCACCGCTGCTATAAACAACTTTATGAGGTCCGACACCGGTTGCTGTTGGAGGATTTGCTCCGATTCCAAAATTCCAAGTTGTGGTGTTGGCAGGACCGGAAAGATTGGTAAAAGTTACTGTGTCTTCTATGCAAGCTTCTTGAACATCTGTTGAGAAGTCTGTACATATAAAGCTAATTGCTTTGGATTCATCTATTGAGTTGCAAGAATTGGTTGCGGTTAATTTAACATTAACAGTTCCGCCACTAGAAAAAATAAAAGAACTGTTATTTCCGGTTGCTGTACCTTGTCCATCAAAATCCCAAGAATAAGTGGTGGTAGGAATAGGGTCTATCACAGAAAATGATATTTCACATCCTTTTACAAATGTAGAGTTAAAATCAGCAACAGGTTGAGATGTGGACTTCACAGAAACCATTGCTGTATATTGTTTGCTATCAGATGCTGCTCCTGATGTGATGTCTAGCTTTACGGTTTTATTTCCTCCAATATTATAAATTACTTTATGAGGGCCTTGTCCGGTTGCGGTTGCCGGAGATGCTCCAAGTCCAAAATCCCAACTCCAAGTGCTTATATTGCCTTGAGACAAATCGCTGAAAATAACAGTATCTTTTGCGCAAACATTAGATTTATCAACGCTAAAATCAGCAACCAACGGAACAAATTGGCATGCTCCGGGGTTAATGAGCACCATTGCGGGGTTGCCACAAACTGAAGTAATGCTTTTTCTCATAACATAATTTCCACATGCGGTGTCATTGGTTTGTAATGTTCTCTTATTCTGGTTTGCACCAATCGAATAGTGCATCACATTGTTTGAATTAATAACGTGTCCTAATTGGTGTCCGTGTCCGAGTTCATGTAATGCAACTGATTCGAAGTCAGTTTTTCCTCCTGAAGCCGTAGTTGGGCCGAATTCCCAATTATATGTTTTTTTGAATACGATATCAAGACCTATAACGTACCAATTCATTCCTCCGGGAGTATAACATCCCATGTAATACGAATAACAAGTCCCCAAAACTGATGAACCCATCCAGCCTTTGTCAAAAAATACCATGTTTTTACTGTCTTTGAGCATTGTGTCATTTGATTCAATTCCGGCTGTATCCCAATTGATGAGTGTATTGCATCGCCATGATTCTAAAGCTCGAATAAATGAACCAACAGCAGGGGTGTTTGTGATAAATTGTGAATCCCAAATCCATGTAATACCTCCGTTACCATTTTCACCTATATGTTGAGTTTCAAAAGCGGTTGTATCCGGAACGTTGGGTGGACCAAAATAATTGACATTCAAGTGAGCCCAATTAATTGTAAGATTTGAAGATGAAGTAACATTATCTCCGGCATTATTAAATACTTTGAATTTTCCTGTTCCCGCTCTGGTCAAAACTTTTAATTTGATTTCGGTATCTGTCCAAGAAACATAATCTCCCTTATTGGGAATAATATAGCCGCTTCCACCGCTATTAGCATCGGGGAATTGCACAAAACCATTACCACGAGTTGCTCCAAATCCGGTACCGGTTATGGTTAAAATTTGTTGTGTTCCTGAAACCATTGAAGTAGGTGAGAAACTTGTGATTGTGGGAGTTGCTCTTCTACCACCAACTTTTGGTTCATTCAACTGTGACACCACAATTTCTTGGTTTGTTAATGATTTTATTTGAGGTATCAAATTGTTTTGAACCTCGCCCCATTGGTTCAAGTTGTCAAAAGCTTCTTTTTTGAAATAATCGTAATAAATAAAGCCCAGAGGCCCTGTTTTTGAATAGAAAGTTTGTGTCTCTCCGCTTGGATTATCCCAACTAATGTTTTTTGTTAAAAAGAAGATTCCGCTCTGACCAATTTGAGTTTCTAAGTTTGGACTAACTCCTAGTGCCTCATTGCCTACAACACCTCCTTCTGTCAAAAATGTGATAAATTCTTTACTGAGATTCCCTTTAAAATATTTGTGTACTTGCAAAGTATGTGCAGTGTATATAAAGTTATCTGCCTTGTTTTTGTAAGAGAATTTCGAAATCACGGTAGCCTCTACTACAATTTCATTTTCGTTGATTCTGTCTTTTAACGGAACATTTATCAATGGACATCCCGCATTTGATTGCCATGAATAGGTGATGGCTAAGATAAGTATTAGTATTCTTTTCATTTTTATTTTTTTAAAGGCTACAATAATAAGTTCTTTACACTAATAAATAGGGAAGCGTTGGTATTTTGTGGATTGTTCAATACGGATGAAATACGCAGACCCGCAACCCAAATCACTTGATTGTCAATTAAAAAGACCGGAATTGCCTTTCTAAACAGAACCGGAATTTTCTTTTCTGTAAATAAATCACTTAGTTTTTTGCTTTCCCCCTTTTGTGAAATTTGAATATTGTCACCCAAATTCCAGAAACGAAACTCAATTTCTTTACCTAAATATGATTCGTCAAACAGCAATGTACTGCCATCTTCAAAGATTTGTTTTGTACTGATTCTAATTAATCCCAAGTCAATCTCTTTTTCTGTACCTAATTTCCATTTACAGATATGCGATACAAAATCCAATCCGGCAGCAATAACCCAAAGTTTATTCTCGCTGGTACAAGCTGCATATCGTTCGTTTTCCCACACTTTACCGGATTCTGTACTATGGATCATTTCTTCTGTTTGCGTATAACTGAATCCTTCTGCTTCTAACAAATAATGAAGCAATAATGAAGCATGGTTGTATTCTTTGATTTTGTTGAGTGATAAAACCTTGGTATATAAGTTTTTTTGAATCCAAAATTCTTGTGAATTTTTGTTAATCAACTCCAATAAGAGTTCCCTTTCTTGATTGAGCTGCACTGAAGTTGCAGCAATATTTTTTACAATTTCAGGAAATTTATCTTTTGCAATCGGGATGATTTTATTTCTGATAAAGTTGCGAGAATAGTCTGATTTCAAATTACTGCTGTCATTCCGCCATTCGATTTTATGTTGCTTTGCATAGTTTTCAATCTGTTCTCTCGAAAAGGGTAGAAGAGGGCGGATGATTATTCCTGTGCTGTGAATCCCTGTTAACCCACTCAGCCCTGTTTTTCTAAATAAATTCAGCAAAAACGTTTCGCTCAAGTCATTTTGGTGATGTGCTGTAAAAATATATTCAATTTGACCTGAAACAGCCAATTCATTAAACCACTTATATCTTATTTGGCGAGCCTTTTCCTGAATTGCAGAATGGTTTTTAAATTCGTTTTTTGCATCTAATACTTTGATTTCAACACCTTTTTGTGATGCAAGATTTTTAACAAATAATTCATCATCGTCACTTTCTTGCCCTCTGAGTCCATAGTTTACATGCAACAATAAAATATTATTAAACCCTGATTCCATCAATAGTGCTAAAAGTGTTACGGAATCTACGCCACCGCTAATTGCCAATCCAATTCTGCTTGATTTTGAAATGTTTAATCGAAAAATTTCTGTTTGAAATTGGCTTTTCATTAGTACGGCAAAGGTAAAAATTGCAGGGTTAATTGAATGAAAATTTGTTTTCTCATAGAACTTCAATTCATAAACTTCAAAACATAAGATTTCTCTTTAATAACTACCTTTGAAGCGTTTACTATGTCGGATTCTTTTTTCTCAAAGTTCTGCTTTTCCTTGATAGCTTTGCTAATCAGCTTTGCCGGTATAGGATTTTCTCAAGAAGAATCTCAGTCTTGGTTTTTGGTTAAAAATCAAGGACAATGGGATGCGCCATTTTTATTCAGAGCGGAACTATACGGTTCTTGGTTCTATTTGGAAAAGGATGGTTATACTCTCAAAATCAATCAACAAGATGGCTTGGAAGAGTTAAGAAAGTTGATTCACCAAAATCATTACGACCTTGATACAGAGTTCACAGTCAATCATCATGCACTGCGCTTCAAATGGTTGAATACAAAGGGTGCTAAATCGCTGGAAACTGACAATTACTCATTTTATTATAATTATTTCATTGGAAATGATTCAAGACGTTGGAAAGGTAAAGTTCCGGTTGTTAAAAGTGTTACGTTAAACTCACTTTATGATGGCATAGATTGGAGAGTATATGCTCCGAATTTTCATCCCAAACACGAATTGATTATAAGCCCTCATGCGGATTTTAGCAAAGTTGCGTTTAGAATTGACGGTGCAGATGGTATTTCTCTGAACGAAAACGGAGAGTTGGTTATTAAAACTTCATTGGGAGAAGTCAAAGAAAGCAAACCATTGGTCTGGCAATTAGTTGAGGGTCAAAAAATATTTATTGATTGCAAATATTCAATAAACCCCGGAGATAGCTCAATCTTCTATTCTCTTGGTAATTATAATCCCAATATAGAATTGATTATTGACCCTATTTTGGTTTTTTCGACCTATAGCGGGTCATTGGGAGATAATTTTGGATTCACAGCTACTTACGATATTCATGGGAATTTGTATGCAGGAGGAATTGTGGATGGAGATGATGGTGAATATCCATGGACAATCGGTGCTTTCCAAACCCATTATGGTGGTAGCACAGGGGGACAACCTCCCATAAATCTCCCTTGTGATATTTCTATCAGCAAGTATGCAGCAGACGGCAAATCTCTTTTGTATGCTACTTATCTTGGTGGACATCGCAATGAACACCCGCACAGTCTTGTAATTGACAACGAAGATAATCTGATTGTATTTGGAACATCCAATTCTAATGACTTCCCGGTTGACAGTTTTGGCTATGATACAAGTTTTAATGGGGGATATGATCTTGTGGTTCTTAAACTCTCAGAGGATGGTTCTACATTATTGGGAGGAAGTTTTCTTGGAGGCGTATCTGATGACGGAATTAATAATGGATTACTTAGATTTAATTATGCTGACGATTTCAGGGGAGATGTTTATGTTGATTCTGCCAATATGGTGTATTTGGCTACATGCACAAGTTCAGGTGATTTTCCTATTACTTCCGGTGTTACACAAACAATATTTGGCGGTGCAATTGATGGAGTGGTGATGAAAATTGATTCTTCACTCAGGACAATTCAATGGTCAACCTTTTTAGGCTCATCAGGTCATGATGCAGCATATTCAATTAAAGTGATAGATTCTCTTGTATTTGTTTCAGGAGGTACGTCCAGTAATGGATTGGATGTATTTGCAAATGGAGTAACCCAATCATATCAGGGTGGAATTGCCGATGGTTTCATTACCAGTTATTACAAGGATTCCGGAATTCTAAAAGACTTTACTTTCTTTGGCACTAATGACTATGACCAAGTGTATTTTTTAGATTTTGATTCGGAAAAAAATATTTATTTCTCAGGCCAAACTCGCGGTAGTATGGTTCGAAGTCAAGGAACATACGGTCAAAATCAAACAGGACAGTTTATTGGAAAAATCAATCAAAATTTAGACTCAATATATCTAGTTACAACATTTGGAAACAGAACCGGTGCTAATAAACCAGATTTGTCTCCATCTGCTTTCCTGGTTGATAAATGTGATAATATTTATTTTTCCGGATGGGGTGCTGATATCGATTTAAATGCAGGCTCTACAAAGGATTTACCCATAACACCCAATGCAATCCAGCAGACAACTGATAATAATGATTTTTATTTGATTGTCTTGAGTAGAGAACTTAAAAACTTAATATATGCTACCTATTTTGGAGGCTCAATGACACAAGACCATGTGGATGGCGGAACAAGCAGGTTTGACAAAAATGGAGTAATATATCAATCAGTTTGTGCAAGCTGTCCCAACAACTTTTCTCAATCTTTCCTAAGTGATTTTCCTATCACTTCAGATGCAGTATTTACAAAAAACTTTAGCCGCAGATGCAGCAATGCTGCTTTCAAAATTGATTTTCAAGTTACATATAATATCGATGCTGACTTTGATGCAGCCCCTATCTCGGGATGCAGTCCATTGACCGTAGATTTTAATAATAAATCTATTGGAGGGAAAAATTTTCTTTGGGATTTTGGTGATGGAACTACAGATACTACACAAAATCCATCTCATGTTTTTGATAATGAAGGTTTGTATTCTGTAAAACTTATGATTACTGATTCATTCAGTTGTAATAATATTGATTCTGCAAGCATAACCATTGAGGTACTCAAAGGCCCTAAACCACAATTTGAATTTGAAAATTCATTTTGTGAATTAGAAACAAGATTTAAGAACACAACAGAAGATAAACATGCCATTTTGGAATGGGACTTTGGTGATAGTTCTAAGTCTTTTGAAGACAATCCTGTTCATCAATTTCCACACGGAGGAATTTTTAAGGTTGTTCTTAGACTTGAAAATCCTGACAATGGTTGTATTGACTCATTGGATACCACTTTGGTATTTGCCGAATATCCTTTTACCAATCTTCAAATTCCCAATGTATTCACTCCTAACAATGACGGGCTGAATGACTGTTACCGTGTTTTAGGAATTTCTGATGAGTGCGAACAAGGTAAAATTGTAATCTATGATCGATGGGGATTGGTGGTCTATAAGGGAAATTTGGCAACTGAATGTTGGAATGGCAGGATTAACAATACCGGAGAAGAATTACCAACGGGTGTTTATTATTATTTAATTACAACCGAAAGAAATAAGAAAACCAATATTGAAACCAATGGCGTAATTCATCTGATAAGGTAGTTCCTGTTTTTGTCCTATTGCATTCATACCATTATCCAAAAAAATATTTTATCTCCCGATTTCCTCTTCAAAACCAATAAGTTTGCAGTCATAAAATTGAGCGTATGATTAACATCAACAAAGAAGAGCTGACCGAAAGATTTTTCAGGTATGTAAAAATTGATACCCAAAGCGACCCCAAAAGTGGTTTACATCCATCCACCGAGAAGCAAAAAGACCTCAGCCGTTTGTTAGAACAAGAATTAAAGCAAATGGGTCTAAATGATGCTGAGATGGACGAATATGGGTATGTATATGCCACCATCAAAGGCAATTCAACCAAAAACAACATTCCCGTTATATGTTTTTGCAGCCATGTTGATACCGCACCCGATTGCAGCGGAAAAAATGTGAAGCCTGTTTTGCATAAAAACTATAATGGGGACGATATAGCCCTGCCCGATGATACGTCAATAGTTTTGCGCACCGATGATTTTCATTATCTAAAGGAAAAAATAGGAGATGATATTATTACCGCTTCCGGGAATACGCTGCTTGGCGGAGATGATAAGAGTGGTGTTGCTGCTATCATGCAGGCTGCCAAGTATTTGATTGAACACCCCGAAATCAAACATGGCGATATCAGGATTATGTTTACCCCTGATGAAGAAATTGGAGAAGGTACTGCAAAGGTAGATATGAAAAGGTTGGGAGCTGATTTTGGTTATACATTGGATGGTGGTGAAGCCGGTTGCCTTGAGGTAGAAACTTTCAGTGCAGACCAAGCTGTTATTAGAATCTTCGGTGTTATTTCACACCCCGGTTATGCAAAAGGTAAGTTGGTCAATGCATTGAAAATAGCAGGTGAAATCCTTGCTGCTTTACCTAAGAATGAATGGTCTCCTGAAACTACAGAAAGAATGCAGGGATTTGTTCATCCCACTCATTTTGATGGTATTGCAGAAGAAGCAGTAATCGAATTTATTGTAAGAGACTTTGATGATATAAAACTTGCTGAGCACGGAACAAAATTGAAAGAAATTGCAGAAAAAGTATTGGCTTCACATCCCGGTGCTACAATGCAATTTACTATTAAAGAGCAGTATCGAAATATGAAAAAGGTATTAGACCAATATCCGCAGGTGGCTGAAAATGCTGCTAAGGCCATTCAAAGGGCAGGATTGGAAGTCATTACCGAAAGCATCAGAGGTGGAACTGACGGAAGTCGTTTGAGCTATATGGGGCTGCCTTGTCCTAATATCTTTACAGGAATGCAGGGAATTCATTCCAAAAGAGAATGGATTAGTGTTCAGGATATGGCAAAAGCTGCTGAAGTTGTGGTTCATCTTGCTGCAATCTGGGAAGAAAAAGCATAATCAAACAGTATGATGTACAGCGTTTTTGCAAATGGGATTGAAGTGATAAAGAAAGCAGGTGTATATTCCGAAGAATCTTTGGTGGAAAACCGCTTTAGGGTTAATATCAAACTAACTTTTGACTCACAACCCAAACATATACCGGATTATGAAATGCTTTGTGATATTGTTATTTCAAGTGCTGACAAAGGTTTTATATGGATTGAAGATTGGGCTGAAACTATTTTTCAAACAGTAGCAAAGCAATTTTCTCAATGCAAAGTGCTGCTTAATATTTACAAAATAAACCCTGCATTTATGAACAAATTTGTTGAAACAGTAGGTGTTGAAATTGAAAGAGAAATTAAATGATATGATACAAGAAAAAGAAATAATCAAAAATATAAGGATTAAGGGAGCTTCCGGCAAACCAATATTGTTGGATTTGTTTATACCCAAAGGGAATAAACGATTTCCGTTACTTGTTTTTGCTCATGGATTTAAAGGGTTCAAAGATTGGGGACACTTTAATTGGCTTGCAGAACAATTCATGAACTACGGAATTGCATTTTGCAAATTCAATTTCTCGCATGGTGGTGTTAACCCTGATAACCCTGTTGATATCAATGATTTTGAAACCTTTGGACAAAATAATTATTCCAAAGAAATTGAAGACCTTGGGTTGGTTTTGGATTTTTTGCAAAACTGCGAACAAAAGACACGATTAGAAATCGGCAATATTGCTGTAGCAGGACATAGCAGGGGAGGAGCAACCGCAGTGTTGAGAGCCATTGATGACAATCGAATTAAAAGATTAATTCTTTGGGCTTCTCCGTTCAATTTAGGCAGATTGTTCAGACCCGCTACCATTGAACAACTTGAAAAAGAAGGAAAAGTATGGGTAGAGAACAAAAGAACAGGAGATGTGTATCCGCTTTACAAACAGTTTTATGAAGATTATTTAAAAAATAAGGATAAGTTAGATATTCCAAAGAACATTCACAAGCTCTCCATTCCTCTTTTGCTCATTCACGGAGACAAGGATGAGTCAGTAGCTATGAGCGAATCCGAGCATTATTACAATGCAATTCCTCACTCTATTTTTATTAAGATGGAAGGAGCGGGTCATACTTTTGGTGCTACTCATCCATTTGACCCCAAAAAATGCAAGGATATTGAGATGCTGAATGAACTTGTAGAAAATACTGCTGAATTTATTTTGGAATAAGTTAACCCAATCTGATTTCACTTATTTACTTAGCCCTGCTGTAGCGTGCTTGTGCTTTCTTTGGAACTTAGGACTTATGATAAATAGAATGAAGAGTGCTATAAATGCTATAAAGAACAATGAGACCTGCCACCAATATTTGATAGGTTCAACCCATATTTCATCAAATACTTCCCATCTTCCTATTACTTCAATGAAATTCCAAAATATTATAACAGTAGGAATTGCATAGCGAATTGCATAGTCAAAATTCTGAATCTTTATCAGTTTAGCAAATAGATACATAGACCATAACAATGACCCAAATCCTGTAATATATGTGGCAGGATGTCTGTCTCCGGCAATCTGCTTATCATAAACTACCAATAATAAAATATAGAAGAACCATAGAATCATTATTGTTTCACTGAATGTTGATACAGCTAAAGGTCTTTTAAACCCACTCTGACTTAGTACTACCTTATCTCTATAACCGAATATTTTTTGAAACCAAATAAAGAAGGTACAATTACTCCTTGAAAATAAATAAAATAAGCATACAGTTGCCAACAAACCAATTGATGATAACATAACTAAATATTCCGGTTTTGTTGCTATATCTCCGTTTCCCATCAATGGTGCAACATTATTCTTTTCTGCAATCCATACGAATGAAAACTCTATCCAACCTGTCCATACCAATACTCCTCCCAAAAAACCCATTAATGTGGCGAATGTGTGCCTCTTTTCTGCAATAATTCCCCAAACAAAAATCGCTACACCTAAAATACCCATAATCACTGCACCTAAGTATTTATGATGAAGAAGTAGTTCCTCGTTTAAAATCATAATGGCATGTCCGATAGGCATTAGCAATAGTACAATGATAAATGACAGTATTCCGTTTCTTAATCCAATCTTATTCATTCGTTTTGATTTTGCGTGTGCAAATGTATTTATTATTAAGAATAAGTCTAAATAAAAATTTCAAGAAATCAGAAATTGCGATTCAAATCGGTGAAAGTGTATTATTTATATATGAGTTTCCCGATTATCTTAAACTTGTCAAATACCCAATTGGAATGGGGCGCATCCTTGAGTTCGTCTGTTAAATCTTGTCCTGCCCAATGTTCATAATGTTTTCCGTTCCGCCATAAACGGCTGTTGCTGACATCATAGATAAAGCCCTTGTAAGCAATCCATATTTCGGGTTTGTCTTGTCCGTTGCGAAGAGAAAGTTGTCTTATTGTATATTCAGGCAATTCATTTTCCATAATTTAATGCAATTTTGAAGGGTCAAATTTTGAGGCGTGAAAGTAAAAGTTTTACTCATACTGGTTATCCTTTATTTAGCGGGTGCCTTTTCTTGGTGGACCTATTCTTTATTAAATTTAAGCAGGTCAGATTATATTCTTGCAAATGAGAATATGACATTAAAAGCAAGGTGGATAGAACATGAATTGATGCAAAAAGTTCCTGAATTTAATGCTGAAGATGGAAGCAGAATCTATTTTGGAAAATCAATTTATACATTAGATACCTCATTGATGTTTGAATTTATAAAAGATAACTACAAGAATGAATATTTACTGGAGTTTGAACCATTTTTAACAGGACTAAAAGCTCGAGTTACACCATCTTCTACTTTGATTTATAACACTTTCAAAGAATATCAAATCAGGCGCAGAGCTTATATCTCCGAATCTATTTTCTTTATTTTGCTGATGATAGCAGGCTTTTTCTGGATTTTTGCAAGTATTGACAAAATCATAAACCTCAATATTCTTCAAAAAAACTTTATGATGGCAGTTACACACGAACTCAAATCACCGGTGGCAGCCCTCAAATTGATGATACAAACGCTCAAGAAGAGAAATCTGGATGAAGAGAAAAAAAAGGAACTAATTATCAAAGCTGATAACAGCACAGATCGCTTGGCTAATCTGATAGATGAACTTCTGCTCGCTATCAAAGTCGAGCATAAAGAGCTCAAAACTGTGTTTGACTGGGTTGAACTCAAAAAATTGATTGAAGAACTTGTTTCTGAATTTAGCAATCACCCGAATTTTAAAGGAGAAATTACAATAGAAGCCGGCAAAGAACTAAAAGTATGGGGAGATTACCTTTCACTCAAAACCTGTTTCAAAAACATCATTGAAAATGCAATAAAATACGGTGATTCTCCTCTTGAACTAAAGATAACCCTTGATTCTTATGCACGCACCCTCAGTTTTGCAGACCAAGGTGTGGGCATTCCTGCAGGAGAGCGCAGAAAAGTTTTCAGACAGTTTTACAGAATTGGAGATGAGAGTGTCAGAACCACAAAAGGAACCGGTTTAGGATTGTATTTGGTGAAAAACTTACTCAAAGTCCACAAAGCAAAAATCGGAATTTTGTCAAATACCCCAAAAGGAACCATCATTAAAATTAAATTTTAGCAATGAAAAAAAGAATTCTGTTAGTAGAAGATGAAGAAAATATAAGGGATATGGTAGTGCTGAACCTCGAAATGGAGGGCTATCATGTAACCGCAAGCGGAAACGGAGTGGAAGCTTTACAATTCTTCGGAGAGCAGAAATTTGATTTACTGATATTGGATATCATGTTGCCGGGAAAAGACGGATTAAGTCTTTGTGAAGCCATACGCTTACGTGACAGAACGGTTCCTATTCTTTTTCTTTCTGCCAAAGGAAGCACGGAAGACAGAATAGCCGGATTGAAAATGGGTGGGGATGATTATTTGCCAAAACCCTTTAACCTTGAAGAGCTATTGCTCAGAGTACACAAACTCCTGAAAAGAAGTGCACATTTGACAAATTTGCAGATAAAAGACACAGAGATTGTTCATTTCTGCAATGATGGCTGTTTTATCAACTTTGATAGTTTCGAAGCGCGTGGTATCAATGGCACCATTAATCTCACACAAAAAGAAGCACAACTCCTTAAGTTATTAGTTGATAATGAAGGGGAGGTTGTAAGCCGAAACCGCATATTGGAAACCGTTTGGGGGTATAATGTCTATCCCTCCACAAGAACCATAGACAATTTTATTCTTGCTTTTCGCAAATACTTTGAAAGCGACCCCAAAAATCCCCACCATTTTATCTCTGTCAGAGGTGTAGGATACAAGTTTCAGAAGTAGGTCAGGGAAAAACTTCCTATTAAGCCTTTGAAATTTCTACTGTAAGGTGGTTTGATGATAAATAAGAATATGCTTGGCAAAGAACCCATGAGTTTATTTTGATATTAGGTTTTCTAACATCCTAAAATACCAAGGTGTCAGACCCTTTTACCAAAAGCAGTAAACTAAATTGGTTTTATTTTTTTCGACATCAAAATGGGGTGGATAAAAACAGTTGCCAGAATGATGGCTGCTCCCCAATAAAATTCAGCATTGAGCATGTGATTTTCGTTGAAAAGAATGATTGCCCATATAATACCATAAACAGGTTCTAAATTGATTGCTATATTGGCAGTAAATGCACTGATTTTTTTGAGTGCTTGCAGGTTTAAGGCAAACGCTATATTGGTGCAAAATACCGCAAACAACAGCATCAAAATCCAATCGTTGGAAGAACTGAGCATCTCAAATGAGGATGAGGCAAAGAGTATGAAATAAAGCGAAAGGAATACAAATCCGCTGGATAGCTCAACAAATGTAACGGGTATTGGGTTGGAATCTTTGATAAATCTTGCATTCAGGCTAGAGAATGTTGCAGCTATAAAACTCGAAACAGTTCCTAAAACAAAAGCTAAGGCAAAATCAGATTCGGGAATAGAATTTTGGTCAGAAGTCATAAAAATAATACTGATACCGCCAAAAGCCAAAATCCCTATAAGGTTATCCAACATCTTGAATTTCTTTTTGGTAATAAAAGGCTCTATATAGGATGTAAAAGTGGCGGTCAGACCAAAACAAGCAAGTGTGAGAGAAACACTGTTTGCCACTTTGATTGAAGCATAAAAAGTAATCCAGTGAAGCGCTACCAAAAAACCAATTCCGACAAAAATCATGATTTGTTTTTTGCTGAGCTGTTTGAGTTTGCTGAAAAAATTTGGGAAAATGAGGAAAATCAAAGACGCGAGTAACATTCGCCACCATACAAGACTGTATGCATTTATGGAGATTAGCTTGCCGAGAATAGGCGTAAAGCCAAACAAAAACACCGAAGTGTGAAGTGCAAAAAGTGGAT
The DNA here is from genome assembly GCA_024103355.1 of Bacteroidota bacterium. Lineage (GTDB taxonomy): Bacteria > Bacteroidota > Bacteroidia > NS11-12g > UBA955 > JALOAG01. Next base: position 45,219 of record JAGFIU010000044.1, on the reverse strand, counting down.
TTTTACGCATTACTCTCAGTGAATATCAAGTTCTTCCATCAAATCCATCCACTGAGAAAGGTCGGTCATTCCCGGCTCTGATTCTGCATGTCCACCGGATAGCGCTATTCCAAAAGGATTCTGTTGTGCAATTATTTCAGAAGCATTGGACAGATTTTCAATATCCAAGAATATTCCTTCTGTTTTGTGTGTAGCATTGTCAAATGTTCTTAAACGCGAAAAATCAGCAAGGGGATGACTGTCTTTAACAGTAATTATGCGGTATTGCTTACTCAATTCTTCAATATCAGGGTGGTCGGCAGGAATTTCAATCCATTTTATCTGTAAACTTTCAAGAAAAAGGTTAATTGAGCTGATGGGTTCATAAAGAAACTGGGCAACGAGTTCGCCACCTGAAAGCCATGAGCGGATTTTGATAAAATCAATAGGGCTTATATGATTGGGTGAGTGTACAGTAAAACAAAATCCTATGAATTTAGGATGAGAAGAGGCGGCAAAGCGAGCTTCTGCAAGGCTCACCAATGAGTGAAAGTAAAGTTCCATTTGCGCGTGCAAATGTAATTCAAAACCACAAAGGAAAATTCGTGAATAAGTATGTGTATGGAGATAGATTTTTAAAACTAATTTTGAAACTCGATGTCAAATCCATTTTTGAGACCGGATAATGAATTGCTGAGTGCGACAGAATTAGAAGCAGAAAAGGCCTTGCGTCCTCTTAGTTTTGAAGATTTTACCGGTCAAACCGCAATAATTTCCAATTTAGAAGTATTTGTAGGTGCAGCAAAAAAACGCGGAGAAGCACTTGATCATGTTTTATTACACGGACCTCCCGGTCTTGGCAAAACTACTTTGGCACATATTATTTCTAAAGAATTGGGTACAAACCTCAAAATGACTTCAGGGCCGGTTTTGGAAAAGCCCGGTGACTTAGCGGGTTTGCTTACCAACCTGGAAAAAGGAGATGTCTTGTTTATTGACGAAATTCATCGCTTGAGTCCTGTTGTGGAGGAGTATCTTTATTCCGCAATGGAAGATTTTAGAATTGATATCATGTTGGATAGCGGACCCAGTGCCCGCTCGGTTCAAATTTCTATAGACCCTTTTACACTTATTGGTGCTACCACACGTTCCGGATTACTCACATCGCCTTTGCGTGCACGCTTTGGTATTACCTCCCGATTGGAATATTACGATGTAGAATTGTTAACCAAAATTATTCTACGCTCCGCACAATTATTAAAGGTCCCAATCGAACAAGATGCAGCAGTGGAAATTGCCAAAAGAAGCAGAGGAACACCTAGGGTTGCCAATGCACTTTTACGCAGAACAAGAGATTTTGCCGAAATAAAAGGCAATGGAAAAATTACGCTCAAAATTGCAGATACGGCCTTGAAAGCACTCAATGTGGATGCATTTGGTTTGGATGAAATGGACAACAAAATATTGAGCACTATAATACAAAAATTCAAAGGAGGCCCTGTTGGACTGACTACCATATCAACGGCAGTGGGTGAAGATGCCGGTACTATAGAAGAAGTGTATGAACCCTTTCTAATTATGCAAGGATTCTTAGTGAGAACACCTCGTGGCAGAGAAGCCACCATTAGTGCCTATAAACATTTAGGATTGGTAAAAAACAATAGTACAGATACCTTGTTTTAAACCCATTTACTTGGCAGAAAATGTGAATAAGTGTTCTATCAGTTTAGGTATTGAGCGGACAAAAAATAATACGTTTGCAAACTAGTACAATCAAAGATAAAACTTAATTAATATGAAATTTATAGTACCTTCAAGTGCCTTGCTGCAAAAGTTACAGACCGTAAATGGTGCAATTTTATCAAAGCCCGTAATCCCTGCTATTGAGAATTTTTATTTTGACATAAAGAAAGGTAACTTATCTGTTACAACCACAGACCTTGAGACTTTCATGCAAGAATCCTTAGAGGTTCAGTCCTCAGAAGATGTAAGAGTTTGTGTTCCGGCAAAATCTACCATTGAAATATTAAGAGAATTCAGCGAACAACCATTGAATGTTACTATCAATACCGAAAACAACAGCATAGAACTCAGCACTTCATCAGGACGGTATAAACTACCCGGTGAATCGCCCGAGGAATACCCCGCAGCACCGGAAATTGAAGTAAGTAACAGTTTTTCAATTCCATCTAACATACTCATCAGAGGTATCAATAAAACACTTTTCGCAACCGGTACCGATGACTTGAGATTGGCTTTGACCGGAGTATTTTTTGAAATTAATTCAGATACTCTTAATTTGGTTGCAACCGATGCAAACAGACTTGTAAAATACACTACTAAAGAAGTGAAACCCGGTTTTGATGTATCTTTTATTCTCCCCAAAAAATCACTCAATTTATTAAAATCAAGTCTTCCCAACGATAGCAGTGCAGTTACTGTAGATATTGCAGATTCAAATGTAAGATTCACCTGCGGAAATTTGGTGTTGATAACCCGCATCATGGATGAGAAATTTCCTGATTATAAAATGGTTATTCCAAGTGATAACAATAATATATTGACAATTTCACGCCAAGAAGTTTTAAATGCAGTACGAAGAACCGCCATCTTTGCTAACCAACAGACCCATCAAATCAGACTGAAGATTGCCGGTAGTCAATTGAGTACTATGGCAGAAGATATTGAAAAGTCAAGTGAAGCACATGAAGCTTTGGCGTGTGAGTTTGAGGGCGAGGACATGGAGATTGGATTTAATGCAAAATTTCTCACAGAGCTATTAGCAAATTTAGAAAGTAGTGAGATTCAAATAAAACTCTCAACCCCTAGTAGGGCAGGACTCTTAGTGCCAAAAGAAAATGAGGCAAACGAAGACATTCTAATGCTCATCATGCCAATGATGCTTAACAATTATTGATTATTAAAGCACATCTAATATATTTATAACACGTTTTAGAAACTTGTTAAAACCTACTGAAAATATTTCATGGGTTGAAATTTATGTTTATTTTCGCCCACCGTTTTAAAAGAAAGAAAAGTATATCTAAAAGATGAAAAATAAAGGCACAATAGTATGGTTTACCGCGATTTTGGCGCTGGTTTGTATCTACCAATTATCATTCACGTTTGTTACTCGAAATGTTGAAAAAACACAGAGAGAGAGTGCAACCATCAATGGAAAATTAGACAATGATTTGTACAGACACAAATTAGATTCCATAAGCCATGAAACTGTTTACAATATAGGGATTACCTCATATACCTATCTGGAATGTAAAGAGAAGGAATTGAATTTAGGTCTTGACCTAAGAGGAGGAATGAATATTATTTTGGAGGTATCTTCAGAAGATGTAATCAAAGGACTTGCCGGAGCAAACGGAGAGGACAAGGATTTACTAGCAGCCTTGGAAAAAGCAAAAGAAAAGTCAACCCAATCAGAAGGTAATTTTGTTGACTATTTTGCTGAAAGTTTTAAATCAATTGCTCCAAACAGAAGTTTAGCTCCATTATTTTCTTCTCGTGAAAATAGTGAATATGTTAAATATAATTCAACAGACAAAGATGTAATTAATTTTTTAAAGAATGAGACCAAACAAGCAGCGGATCGTTCTCTTGACGTTATAGAAACAAGGATTTCTCAAAGCAATGTGTCACAGCCAAATATTCAAAGAATAGAAGGTGGCAGAATTTCCGTTGAATTACCGGGCGCGGATAACCCGGAACAAATTCGCAGAATGCTTCAAGAGTCTGCTAAATTAGAATTCTGGGAAGTGTATGGAAACAATGAGAAAAATGATTTTGCAGGATTCAAATTCATGGATGAAGCAAATAAGGCACTCAAAGCAAAATACGGAATTACGGACGAGACAGACACCACCACAAAAGATTCTACTACAGTAAATGAATCAGAAGAATCTAAAACAGAAAGTACAGAAGGTGACTTATTTAGCAAAACAGAAAGCAAGAAAGACTCTGCATCTGTTTCAACATCTGATTCATTAAGTGAAGAAGATAAATTTAAGAAAGAAAATCCGCTATATACCTATTTGTATCCGGCTGTGTCATCAGATGGACAACTATATCCAAGCCCCTATGTTGGTTATGCCAAAAAGGAAAATATGGCAAAAATCGAAGAATTGCTAAATGACCCTGTTGTAAAAAAAGTATTACCTAGAAATATTCAGTTCGCGTGGGGTGCAGAACCGATGGGTGATAATAGCGATATTTATGCACTTTACTTTTTAAAACCTAACAAACAAGGAAAGGCAGCTTTAAGCGGAGATATTATTGTAGATGCTAGACCTTCAACCAGCCAAACAGGGCAAATTGAAATCTCAATGAAAATGAACGATGTGGGTGCAAGAGAGTGGAGGTTGATTACCAAAGCAGCCAGCGTAAACCAAGATTTCATCGCGGTTGTGTTGGACGGAAAAGTTTATACTGCACCAACGGTAAATTCAGAAATTCCAAACGGAATGTCTGTAATTACCGGAAGTTTTGATTTAAAGGAAGCACAGTTTCTATCCAACATCCTAAAAGCAGGTAAATTACCTGCACCTGCAAGAATTGTGGCAGAAGATGTTGTCGGACCTACATTGGGGCAAGAGTCAATTTTTCAAGGTACTGTTTCATTGATTATTGGTTTCTTGTCTGTAGTTCTTGTTATGTTGGTTTATTATGCAAGAGGTGGTTGGGTTGCTACCATTGCTGTATTAATCAATATGTTCTTTATTATTGGTATCTTGGCTTCTTATGGAGCTGCGCTAACCTTGCCGGGTATTGCAGGTTTGATTTTGACTATTGGTATGGCAGTGGATGCTAACGTACTTATTTTTGAAAGAGTAAAAGAGGAGTTGCGAATAGGGAAAACGCTCAAAACTGCAATCAATGACGGATACAAAGCCGCTATGCCATCCATCTTAGATGGTAATATTACAACCCTTTTGGTTGGTATCATTATGTTGTTCTCCGGTGCAGGTCCTGTTTATGGTTTTGCAATCATTCTTATCATTGGTATTCTTTCTTCATTATTTACAGCAATTCTCGTTACAAGAGTGCTTGTGGACAGAAGAGTTGAAAAGACAAATGACTATAAGATAGCATTTAGCTATAGTACTTTAGGTCAAAATTCAAATTTTAATTTTGTTCGCAACTGTAAATATTCTTATATATTCTCATGGGTGTTAATAACTGCCGGTATTATCGCAATGGCAATGGGAAATTTGTCTTCGGGAATTGATTTTAAAGGTGGTTGGGCTTATCGCGTACAATTAGATCAATCAATCCCATCCTATAAAATAAAAGATGTCTTGGATAAAAAATTACCGGGAAGTAGCAATGAAGTAAAAACTATAGGTTCTGATAAAAGATATAAAATTGTTACTTCTTACTTAATTGATTCAACCGATCCGGAAATCAGTAAGAAAGTTCAAACCGACCTTGTGAATGCATTGTCTGAATTTGGTTTGACAAAAAAGAATATTTTATCAAGCAGTAAAATTGGTCCAACAGTGGCTAGTTCTGTCAGGTCTACCTCTTCAATCATCATTATCATATCTTTGATTGGAATGGCATTGTATATTTTTATCAGATTTAAAACATGGAGCTATAGTTTTGGAGCAATCATTGCAACTATACATGATGTACTCGCAATTTTCTCTGTGTACGCTATTTTTGGACCTATTCTACCTTTTAGCACAGAGATTGACCAAACTTTTATTGCTGCGGTCTTAACAATTATTGGTTATTCAATTAACGATACTGTTATAGTATTTGATAGGGTGAGAGAATACCTGACTCAAAAACGAGCATCAGATATGCCTACACTTGTTAATCAAGCTATTAATAGTACCCTAAGCAGAACAATTATGACTTCCTTTACTACTATCATTGTTGTGATTATTTTATTCCTGTTTGGAGGAGAGTCTCTAAAGAGTTTCTCTTTCGTAATAATTATCGGTATCGCGTTTGGAACTTATTCTTCCATATTCGTTGCAACTCCTATCATGATGGATATCTCCAGAATGATGAATAGAAGAAAAAAGATTAAAGAATAATCACTGACAATTTATTGATAAAAGGTTGTGTTTGTTTGAAAACACAACCTTTTTTTATGTCCACAATTTTTCTCTGATTTTTAGAAACCAACTCTCATAATACTTGTAAGATAAGTTCGATATGAGAATTGAAAGTGACAAGGCTATAATAAAGAATACAACCAATCCTGTTTTTGTATGATAATCAAATCCTATTTTTTCAAAGACTTTGTAAAGAAACATGATTACAGGTGTATGAAAAACATATAAACCATAACTAATAACTCCCATTCTGGAAATCATTGCCTTATCACTGATTGTTAATCTTTCATCTCCTTTTACTACACAGGCAAAAATACAAGCACCATAGATTATAGCAGAAATTGTAATCCCAAAAATCCCGAGCTTATCAAACCAGAGATGTTGAAAGACAAGGAATAATCCGCTTAGAATGAAGATTGATAATTTAGTAATGTAATTAACTCTGTTTATAAATTGAGGTATAAGATTATTCTTATAACAAGCTACTAATCCCCCGGCAATAAAATAATCCAAAGAAGTAATAATCTCAGCTCCATTAATCTTGTATTGGGGTAATAAATTCAGAGCAATTATTCTGCAACATATAGATACCACCCATAAACTACCCATTGTTTTCACAAAATGTTTTAAAGGAATCAACACAAAGATTAAAAGCCAAAGAAGGTAAAAATGTTCTTCTATACACAAAGACCAAAACACTTGAAGAGGCACACCTCTTGGATAAGTTCCTTCAAAAATTGAGTGGTAATTTTCTAAAAAAAGAAACGAATAAAATGGTTTAGGCATATAGCCTTCACTATTGGAAATGCCTAAATACTGTGTTACAGCGATTCCAATATAAGCTAAAATTACTCCAAGAAAATATAATGGCCAAATCCTAAAAGCCCTTCGCCAAAAAAAGTTCCCGGGGTTAATGCTACCCTTAACAGCTTTCTCTTTTATCAATATATCACTAATCAAAAAACCACTAAGAACAAAGAAAATAGCCACACCGGTACCACCACCCATTTTAATAAAATTATAAATAGGAGTGTTAGTTCCATCAGGAAGATGAAGGAGGAATACCTTAAAGAATGCTATAAATCTAATAGCATCAAGTGTCTTGTAATGTTCTTTTGCCAAAAGCAAGTAATATTGGGCAGCAAAGTAAAGCGGTTCTTTACTAATTTTAAACTGATTATACACATTGCATAATTATTAAGCTAAGTCATGCATATTTGCATAATAAACTATACACTTATCTTATGACAAAAATTTTGGTGATTGATGATGAAAAAGCAATCAGAGATACCTTGAAAGAGATTTTAACTTTTGAAGGATATTCGGTTGATTTGGCTGAAAGTGGGAATGAAGGGATTAATGCACTATCAGAAAATCTCTATGATGTTGTGCTTTCTGATATCAAAATGCCCGGTATGGATGGCCTAGAGTTCTTAGCTAAAGCTAATGAAATATCACCTGATGTGCCGGTTATTATGATTTCGGGTCATGGTTCCATAGAGGTTGCCGTAGATTCTGTGAGAAAAGGTGCTTATGACTTTATTACAAAACCACCTGATTTGAATCGATTGCTTATTACAATCAAAAATGCTATTGATAAAAGTAATCTTGTTGTCGAAACCAAAATACTCAAACGGAAGGTATCAAAAACAAAAGATATAATTGGCGAATCACCCTCTATCATTAGTATTAAAAATACCATTGAAAAAGTTGCTCCAACAGATGCAAGAGTGCTTATCACAGGAGAGAATGGTACAGGAAAGGAGTTGGTTGCCAGATGGTTGCATGAAAAGAGCCACCGAGCAAATGCTCCATTTATTGAAGTGAACTGTGCGGCAATTCCTTCCGAGTTAATTGAAAGTGAATTATTTGGTCATGAGAAAGGGGCATTTACGACAGCAATCAAACAGAGAATAGGAAAATTTGAACAAGCAAACGGAGGAACTCTTTTTCTTGATGAAATAGGAGATATGAGTTTGGCTGCACAAGCTAAAGTATTGAGGGCTATTCAGGAAGGAATTATCACAAGGGTTGGTGGTGACAAGGGAATTAAGGTTGATGTCAGGATTGTTGCCGCTACCAATAAGAACTTAAATGATGAAATAGAAAAAGGCAACTTCAGGTTAGATCTTTATCATAGGCTAAGTGTTATATTAATTCATGTTCCCACTCTGAACGAAAGAAAGGATGATATTCCGATTCTTGCAGAAAAGTTTTTAAGAGAAATATGCGAAGATTCAGGTCAGCCCCTTAAAACATTCACAACAGAAGCTTTACAAGAATTAAAAAATGTTAAATGGTCAGGAAATATCAGGGAATTAAGAAATGTTATTGAGCGTTTGGTTATTTTATGTGACAAAAAAATCACAGCTGACGATGTAATCAGTTTCTCAAATCCTTCTCAAGTAATAAAAGGTGTTGAATCGGTTGATATAACAAAATATGAGAAGTTTCAGGATTTTAAGGACTACTCTGAGAGAATCTTTTTGAGTTATATGTTAAATAAAAATGGGTGGAATGTAGCCAAAACAGCCTCTCAAATAGACATTCAACGAAGCCACCTCTATAACAAAATTGATAAGTACGGACTTAAAAGAGGCACTTAATCAAAAGACTAATTTTGGGAAAAACAGGCACAGATATATTTGAAGCAGAGTATTGCCTGCGTGAAGGTAAGTTAGTTGCAATACCAACAGAAACTGTATATGGACTTGCTGCAAATGCATATAATTTGGAAGCAGTCGCTTCCATTTTTTCAGCAAAAAATCGCCCTTTTTTTGACCCTCTAATTCTTCATTGTGCTAATAAAGAAGCGGCATTCTCTCTATTTAAAGAATTTCCTGATGAATATGATAAGTTAGCCGATGCTTTTTGGCCCGGCCCATTGACTTTGGCTGCTCCAAAAAATGCTATTATCCCTGATTTGATTACTGCCGGAAGCCCTATTGTAGCGGTTCGAGTTCCTGCTCATCCTTTAACCCTGAGTCTGCTTCAACTCTTGGATTTCCCTCTTGCAGCACCAAGCGCAAACCCTTTTGGTTATGTCAGTCCAACCACTGCCAAACATGTTTTTGAGCAACTTGGAGGCAAAATTGATTATATAATTGACGGTGGTGAATGTAAGGTTGGAATAGAGTCAACAATTCTTGGATATAAAGATAATAAAATCCAATTATGGAGATTAGGAGGTACTTCAATAGAAAATATTGAAGATATATTGGAACATAAAATTGACATTCAAATAAACAAAAGTTCTAATCCTGATTCCTCAGGACAACTTGACAAGCACTATAGTCCTAATACAAAAATGATATTATTAGATGATGAAGATTTTAGAAGTTATATTCATTCATTGTCTGAAAAAGTAAGGACTAATAAGGCGTTATTAGTTTTCGGAAATAAAAAGACAGAAACAGGTTTTAGGGAACAATTAAATTTATCAGTTTCCGGGAATTACAATGAAGCTGCACACAACCTCTATGCATTTATCCGAAATTTAGACTCTAAGAATTATGAAAAAATAATAGCCCTGCGTTTACCTGATGAAGGATTAGGCAGGGCTATCAACGATCGTCTATTAAGAGCTTCTACTAAATAGATTTAGTTTATTATTTCTATTCAACTGCCATTTTCCAAACAGTATTACCCAAGCTTATAAAATACAATCCTTTGGTAAGATTATGTTCAACTCTAATGGGTGAGCCGGCATTGAGATTTACCACAGTTTCTAATACTTTTTGACCTCTGATATTAAAGATTGTCAAGGGTAAGTACCCTATATTATTTCCTGATTCAATCATAAAATAAGAAAGGGATGGGTTAGGGTATATCTTAATTGAATTATTCTCAATTTTAATAACAGAAGAATTATCAACCCAAGGCACATACACATTGTTAATAGTGGTGTCTTTACAGCCGTTCTTAATAGAAGTTAATATCAGACGGACATTATAACTGCCGGTGTCTTGGTATTGATGAATAGGAGAGATGTCGGTAGCTGTGAATCCATCTCCAAAATCCCAATCATAAGCATTTCCGGATGTGGTCAAAGGTGTTAATTTGATTTTTCTGTCTTTCATTACGTCATAGAAAAAACCGGAGAATGGTCGAGCATTAACTACAACGGGAATCACCTTTTTCTCACTAATACACCCCTTATATTGACTGCTAATAAAGTAGTTTATACTTCCTAAAAGAATAGGTGTTTGAAATGAATTACCTAAAGCAAATGGTATTGTATCAGTGGAATTCTCATACCAGAGAATGTTGCCGTATGGTACTCCGGCTTCAATGGTTGCAAAACTTTTACTACAAATTGTATCACCTTTGATAAAAGAAAATTCGGGAGGGGTATTAATAATAGCAGTGATCGGGATTCTGGAATTGGAAATGCAAGTACCCGAAACCGTTTCGACATACAAAGTAGAGTCCTTTTCAGCACCTTTAATGAAAATGATTGAGTCAGAACTCAAATAATTACCTCCAGTTAAACTGTCATACCAATTGAGGCTACCAAAAGACACAGAGGCTTTTACGTATGCTTCATCGCCAAAACATGTTTGTGAACCTTCAGCAATAGAAAGTGATGGAGCTGCATCAACCACAACATTTGCAATTATTCTGGAACTTGCACAAGAGCCATTCCATGCTTCAACAAATAAGTTATATGTACCTCTACTCAGAGGTGGTGTGAAGAAAAAGGTGTCTCCTGTACCAATGGGCGAGCCACCATTTGCTTGATTGAACCAACGAATGATATCGGTAGTAGGGGTAGATGCTATTAATGTAACAGTAGGTGAAGTGTTGCTACAAACCGTAGTATCTCCGTAATATGTTGGTTCTTGTGGGGCAAAATTATTGCCCACTAAAGCCATTATTTTAACAAAACCCGGACTATAACAAGAATAATTACTTGCTCTAACATAAAAAAATGTATCTGAGTTCAATACAGGGGTTTGAAAAATATTGCCACTATGAATGTTTGGTGTACCCAACGTGTCTTTGTACCAAAAAATAGAAAGTGCACCGGGCGAAACTGCCAACAATGTAGCCCTAGAACCTGAACAGATAGAATCATTTTGTGTTGTAGGTACAGAAGGATAAGAATATACCGGTACACTAGCACTTCCCACATCACTCAAACATACTCCATTTGAGATTCTTGAATAAAAAGTAGTTGTTGCAGAAAGTTTAGGAGTTATTAATGTGTCACCAAATGCATAACCAATAGTATCAATATTGTCTATTGTCCATCTTGCTGTTGTCCCCAAAGAAGTATTAACATATAAGTTGGTACTATCTCCTTCACAAATATTTGAATTACCTAGTATCTTGGGTTGTTCAGGTTTCGGATATATCGTGATAATTGCGGTATCATAACAGTAGCGAAAGTTAGACCATTGTATTACATTGGTTGCCAATCTCACCTTATAAGGCTTGTTTTGTGAATATACTGTCTGACCATCAATTGCATAATAACTACTAAATGGTGAGCCATCTACATCATAATTCCAGATATGACTATACATTTCTTGATTATAAAATGCTCTATAGTTATAAAAAATACTGGAGACAACACTGCTGTCATTGTTATTTTTAAAATGAACGGTCGTCCCGGTTTTAAAACATTGATCTACAATTGTAAAGTCTGTTGCTAACTCATATTTTACATGAGGGTTAATTAAAATATCAGCATCAAATGGAGTCCCGCCAACATTAAGATTTCGTCCTCTATACCAAACACCACTAATCGAACCTGCATTAAAGGATCTACCTTTACCATTATTATTAGACCAGTCATTGCAAACAATCCCCATATTTAATGTGTCATTAACATCAGTCTCCACAGCAATGATATAGTCGAAATCAATACTAATTGGAGTGAAATTTGCGTGTTTAACTATCTTTGATAATTGACCATTCCCAAATGTGGAGTCTAAAGTAATAGTGTCACTTCTAAGCGGGGTTCCGCTTGGTAAAGAGTCGCTACCTGCTTTGTATAGATTTACATATACCTTGGAAGTTTGTGGTGTCGGAGGATTGCTTGAGATATAGGCATAAAAAGTTGCACCCGAGATAGTTAGTTTCTGTGGAGCACCATAAAATTGAGCCAATCCTCTTCCGCTATTCCCTGTCACAACATATAACCCTGTAGCATTATACCTTGCGTACTCTAATGTATCAACCGAACATAAAGTAGGATTGGAAATACTTCTTCTGTCAAAGTCTCCATTAAACTTTTGCTGAATATTATCAATAATCTTAACATTTGCGGATGTGATTTGTGCTTCTGCATGGAAACATAATAAAGCAAATATTGATAACATTGAATGAGTAATGATTCTTTTCATATTTGTATTTTTAGAAGTACAATATTACTGAATTTTTGAATACATGTTATTCGTTATATTATACAAAGAGCATGACAAATACTCGCCATGCTCTCCTAGATACAAAGTAGATGAAAATAATATTATGTTAGAGTCTTTCGAATCTCGCTTGGAAGAATCGAAGATACTTAGGTTCATAAATCATTTTTAGACCTGTTGCCTTATCTCTTTTATCATACACTTCTGCTATTGAATAAGCTGTAATATCAAGATGAGCTTGTGTATATACTCTCCTTGGTATTGTAAGTCTAACCAATTCAAGTGCAGGGAAATATTCTTCTCCTGTCTCTTTATTTCTTCCGGCAGATACTATGCCGCGTTCCATCGCACGCACACCTGAATTTACATAGATATCGGCAGCCAATGTTTGAGCCGGATATTGGCTTTGGGGAATTTGAGGGTAAAATCTCTTTGCGTCTAAGAAAATAGCATGCCCTCCAAACGGCTTAACCGTTGGAATATCATATCTGTCAAGGAGTTCACCTAAATAACCAACTTGTTCAACTCTGGCTTTCATGTGGTCATCATGGACAGCTTCTTCCATTCCTCTTGCCATTGCTTCCATATCACGACCTGCTAAACCTCCATATGTGTGTAAACCCTCATACAACACAACCATATTGCGAAGCTCTTCGAATAGGTCATCATCATTTACTGCTACAAAACCTCCGATATTTACTAAAAGGTCTTTTTTCCCGCTCATGGTAGCTGCATCTGAGTAAGAAGCAAATTCTTTCAGAATTTCTGCAACTGACTTGTTTTGATATCCGGGCTCTCTTTGTTGAATAAAATAAGCATTCTCCATTGCTCTTGTAGCATCCAACACAACTTTAATTCCATGCTGATGGGCAAGTTTGTGAACTGCTTTAATGTTTTCCATTGATACAGGTTGACCTCCCGCCATATTTACTGTTGCGCCAATTGTAATATAAGCAATGTTTTCAGCACCTACTTTATTAATTAAATTGCTGAATTTCTCAAGGCTGACATTACCTTTAAAAGGGTGATTAAATTGAGAGTCGTGTGCTTCATCTATGATGACATCTACAAATGTCCCACCTGCCAATTCTTGGTGAGCCCTTGTTGTTGTGAAATACATATTACCCGGTACATATTGCCCTTTTTTGATAAGGCATTGAGAAAGCATGTTTTCAGCTCCTCTGCCTTGATGTGTTGGCACAAGATGTTTGTAACCGTAGTATTTTCTTACATTGTTTTCTAAGTTGTAATAATTCTTACTTCCGGCATATGCTTCATCACCCATCATCATTCCTGCCCATTGGTAGTCACTCATTGCGTTGGTTCCGCTATCGGTAAGCAAGTCTATGTACACATCCTCTGAATGTAAAAGAAATGTATTGTACCCTGCTTCTTTGATAAATCTTTCTCTGTCTGACTGAGATGTCATTTTCAAAGGTTCTACAACCTTAATTTTGTAGGGCTCTGCCCATGGTCTGCGTTCAAATTTCATTTTATAGTTTTTGTTTTATTTAACTTTATCTTATAACTAACAATCGTTAGTTTTTCGGCTGCAAAAGTACTATTTTAAAAATGAAATTAAAACCAATCAGCAATTAATTTTATCTAAAAGAAAACGCTTTTGTAGTTGTTGTCAGGAATGAAAATTTTCTTTTATTAATCTTACTAATTGTTCGTATATCAATGGGTTACAAGCAATTATTTCTTTTCCAAATAAGTAGTTATCTGTTCCTTTAAAATCACAGACATTACCACCTGCTTCATTTACTATACAAGTACCACCTGCAACATCCCAAGGACTAAGTCCGTATTCAAAAAAACCGTCAAATCTACCGCAAGCTGTATAAGCCAAATCAATGGCAGCAGAACCCATTCTTCTGAGTCCGCGTGTGTTTTTCATCAGATAGTCTAAAACCTTTAAATATGCGCCTATTTTATCGAAATCGTAATAGGGGAATCCTGTTGCTAATAGAGTACTTTGTAATTTGTTATTATGAGATACCGTAATTTTCTTGTTATTCAAATAGGCTCCACCTTGGTCATAAGCAGAAAATAGTTCTTTACGATTGGGTTCATAGATTACTCCCAATACGGGTTTATTAAAATGGAGAAGCCCAATACTGATGCAATAAACGGGGAGATTATGAACAAAATTAGTGGTACCATCCAACGGATCTATAACCCATGTATATTCATGGTCGTTGGAATGATTTGCTGCTGATTCTTCTCCTATAAAACCTGCTTGTGAAATAATCGAAGACAAACCATTGACAATTAGTTTTTCAGTTTCAATATCTACATAACTGACTAATTGGTTGGTGCTTTTTTCTTTTACCACCTGTGCATTAAATCCTATCTTTTCTCTTTCAATAAATGCCCCGGCTTCTAATGCTAGGGATTTAACATCTTCAACAATATCTTTTAACTGCATGTGGCAAAGATAGATTGAAATCTCTCGTTGTTTATTTACAAAAGGATAGAATGAATATTTTTTGTTTGATAAGATAACTTGTTTTTATTTGGCACTTTCAAAAGAACACTATATTGGCGGCTAAAAAACTTGTAATTCACTCCTTTATATCAAAAGCATTTGCCGTTGCTTGCGGTATTGTTGCCGTTATCCTCACTTCGCGTTGGTTGGGTGCTGAAATCAGAGGGGAAATTAGTTTTTTATTGTCATGGATTGGTGCATGGATTATTTTTTGTGATTTTGTATCCGGAAGTGCTTTGATAAACTTGAGTACAAAATATTCTTTCAAACAACTCTGGAAATTCTCCGTTTTTTGGGTTGTTACGATTGCCCTTGTCGCCATAGTGTTTTATTTACTTTTTCCTCTTAAACAAAGTAAATATTCTATGTTTATTCCATTAGCTGTTTTGTTGATGGGAATATACAATACCCAAGGTGCAATCTTGATTGGAATGGGGAAGTTAAACGAAAGAAATTATTCTTTTGCTTTCATTCCCTTTTTCTCAATTGCAGGATTTGCGACATTGGCATTTATAAAGGGAATAGAAAATATTGGAGTGGCCGAATATTTTGAATGCTTGCTTGGAGCATGGCTGTCATCAGCAATCTACACTTTTGTCTCACTACGATTGTTTAGTCAGAAAAATGGTAATAATATAGATTACAAAAACTTAGCGAAAATCGTTTTTACCAATGGTGCTTTGTCTCAATCAGGACATTTGGTTCAGTTTTTTGCTTCCAGACTTCCTTTTTTTATTTTACCTTTATTATTTGGGATGGAAAACCTGGGTGTTTTTTCGAATGTGGTGGTGTTAGGAGAGGGTATTTTAATTATCTCAGCCTCACTTGGACAAATATTGCACGCCAAGGTAATTCATTCCGCAAACCCGGCAAATGACATTCCTGATGTAATAAAATACACACGCATTTCCGTATTGTTGGTATTACCCGCTGTAATCGTTGTGATGCTGATTCCTGATGTATTTTGGATTTGGTTGCTCAAAAAGGAGTTTTCAGGTTTGGGAAAAATGTTTGTCTTCTTTGCTCCAATGGTTGTTTTTCAATCAGTTTCATCTATTCTTAGCCATTTTTATCATGCTGCAAATCGTTTTATAACATTGATAATTGCCAATTCTATTGGTGTAGTTTTTGGGTTTTCCGGATTTATGATATTCTCACAAGTGTTTGGTTTGAACGGATTTGTATTGGGCGTTGTGATTGGATACTTTGCTCAATTTTTATTTCTATTATATAAAATCAAATCTGATTTTAATGTGAACTTACATACACTGATACCCAATTGGAGCAGTGTGCAGGAACTACTAAAATTAGTTAAAATCCAAAAATAATTTCCGGCAACGATTTAAGCCATTTCTTCTAATGCTGATTTTACAATTTTGCCGCAAACTAGTCCATGTTGTTTCAATGTTGCCCTTAGTTCATCGGCAAAATAAAAAGCTATAGAGCCCGAAAAGTGTAAGGGGAAATCAATTTTTTGAGAAGCAAAAATGAAAGCATCCAAAAATGCGGTAAACCCTTTATGCAATAGATGTTGAGTATATTCAGTATTTCTAAACTCAGAAAGGTACTGAGTAAAGCCGGCTATAAAACGATTGGAACCTTCTGTTCTATACACTTTTTCAATAATGTTTTCTAATATAGGATTGTCCTTTTGAACAATTCTGTTTTCTATTTCCTTTGGTAGTTTACGATAAAAGAAATCTCTTAAAATCTGTTTTCCAAACCATGTACCACTGCCTTCATCTCCCAAGATATAACCGAGTGACGGAACTAATTGAATAGGCTTTTCTCCATCAAAGAAAAGAGAATTACTTCCGGTACCAATAATATTTACAAAACAAGGTTCACCTTTAGCAAGAGCATCTAAGGTTAAGTCTAAATCGTGTTTAACAAATACGGTTGCTTGTGTGAATAATTTGAGTAAAACACTTTGGACCCTCTCTTTGTTTGCGGCTTTTGCGCATCCTGTCCCGTAGTATAAGATTTCATTGGCATTACTCAACAGTGAAAACAGTTCCGGATTCGACTTTAAGTTTTGTTCTAACACCCAATCTTCAGATACATTGGGGTTAAATCCGGGACATTGTATGATTTTCTTACTTTCAGTGATTAAAAAATCACATTTTGTGCTTCCGCAATCAACAATTATTCTCATAGTTTTTTTGTCATTTTATAATGGGGTATTCCTACTTCTATAAATTCATTGCCCTCAATACAATAATTTAATTTCAAATAAAAGAGAAGTGCCGATTTTCTGGCATGAAGACAAATGGTTTTATACCCTTTTTCAATTGCAAATTTTTCTGAAAAATGTACCAATTGCTTTCCGACACCCATCTTTTGCATGTCCTGTGCAACTGCCACCTGACGCATTTTAACTTCCTTTATGTTCATAGGTTTTAAAAGTAAAATACCTGCAAGATGATTTTGGTAAAATGCCCCCAAGTGGTAATTTGAATCTTCAGATAACAGTTCTTCATCGTTAAAGTTCAATCCAAGTGGCTCCCTCAATATTTTACTTCTTAGCAAAACACTTTCTTTTTGTTCAATGCTACCAAATTCCAATTCTTTGATATCAATCTTTATTGTTGTCATTTTGTTTTGGAGACGTATTTGAGTTTAAGAAAATTCATCGGATTTGCTTCCAATCCTGTTACTTTTTTAGAAATCAACCTAATGCTTTTGTCATAAAAAAGGAACAAGACCGGGCATTGTTCTGTAACAATGCTGTCCATTTGTGCCAGATATTTCATTCTTGTATGAATATTTGTTTCTGACATTGATTCTGAATACAGCTTGTCAAATTCTTTATTGCTATAATGTGTGTAATTGGGTCCGTTTGGGCTATGATAAGGGGAATAAAAATATGCCATAAAATTTTCAGGATCAGGATAATCGGCAATCCAACTTGCGCGAAATAACAATGCTTTCCCTTGATTTCTAAGTTGTCTCAAAAAACTGCCAGGATGGATTTCAATGGTCAAATCAATATAAATTTTTTTCCATTGGTTTTTTAGAAGAACAGCAATGTCCACATAGTCGGCAGTGGTATTAAGTGTTAATTTTAAGGTGTTGCCGGCATTAAATCCATTTGCTTTCATCCATGCTTCAGCTTTTGAAGGATTGTATGAAAGTTTGGCAATGCGGACTGAATCATAAGCAGCAATTCCGTAAGGTACAAAACCTTTGTCAGCCGGATATCCAAATCCGTTTTTAAGAAAAGTAATAATTTCACTCCGATTAGTAGCCATATTTAACATTTTCCGAAATTCAGCAAATTGCTCTTTACTCATCCCTTTTGGGGTATCGTCCAGATAGAACCCAATAAACTCAGAATTAAGAAAAGGTGTTGATTTGAGGATGAATTGATTTTGATATTTTTCTTTTAATGTCCCTGTTTGGGTAAAGAGTTCGTCCTTGAAATTCGGGTGAATTCCATTGAAAAAATCATATTTACCCGAAATAAAACCCATAAAAGCAGCTTGTTTATTCTTATTTAACTCAATAAGCACTCCTTTTAAAAAAGGGAGTTTCCCATCTTTTGTATCTTCATGATAATAAGGATTTTTGTTAAGTAGCATTTGTACATCTTCATCCCATCTGACTAACCTAAAAGGCCCTGTTCCGGTCGGTTTTGAGCGGAATTTTTTCCCTTGTTTTTCAGCTTCTTCCGGCATGACCACGTAACAGTATGGATTTGCGAGCATGGATAAAAAAGGAGCGAACGATGTTTTAAGGTTAATTACAAAAACCGAATCATTGAGCGCTCTGAAGGGGTATTGGGGATTTTGTTCATTGCCGGTTTCAAAAAGATTCAAATCAATTTTGTCATTAAAAATCCAACTTCCCGGTGATGCAGTTTCTTTTTTTACAATACGCGAAAAACTGTAAACAAAGTCATGGGCTGTCATCTTTCTTCTCTTATTTCCTTCATAATCCACAAAATAGACATTATTTTTTAGGTAGAAAGTATAGGTTTTATTTTCATTGCTTATTTCCCAGCGATAAGCAATACAAGGAATTACATTAAGGGTGCTGTCAAATTCAACCAAACCCTCAAAAATTTGGGAACAAGCCCATATTTCAGCCTGACTTCTAACATAAGCAGGGTCTAAGGTTGTTATACCTGCATCTTCGTTATATCTGAAATAATCTACATTTTGAGATTTATCCACATTGTTACACCCAAAAGCTATAAGTAAAATGTTTACAAGTAAAACCATTTGAAAGGGCTTAACAGCTTTCATCATCCTATTTTTGTGCAGTCTTAAAATGTAGAAAATCGTCATGGAAGTAACATATTACGGTCAGTCATGTTTTGGTATTAACATTGCGGACAAAAGTATTGTTTTTGACCCATTTATTACCGACAATCCTTTATCAAAGAATACAATCCTGAACAATATTGCATGCGACTACCTTCTGCTATCACATGCTCACGGAGACCACCTTGGTGATACAATGTATTTTGTTAATAAAGGAGCAACATTGGTTTCAATTTTTGAAATAACCGATTGGGCTTCAAAACAAGGTGCTGCATCAGTACATCCAATGAACATTGGCGGAAGTTGGCAATTTGATTTTGGCAAAGTAAAAATGGTAAATGCAATTCACTCCAGCGGTTTCCCGGATGGTACTTATGGTGGAAATCCATGCGGTTATGTCATTCAATCATTCGAGAAAACTTTTTACTATGCCGGTGACACTGCTTTGACCTATGATATGAAACTGATTGGAGAGTCTTTCAAACTTGATTTTGCATTCTTACCTATTGGCGATAACTTTACTATGGGAATTGAAGATGCCATCAAAGCAGCTTCTTTTATCAATTGCAATAAAATCATCGGTATGCACTTTGATACTTTTGGATATATAGAAATTAATCATCAAGAAGCAGTCAATAAATTCAAACATGCAGGAATAGAATTAATCCTGCCCAAAATAGGAGAAACATTTAGTATATAATAGAAATGGGAAAAATAATAGCAATAGCAAATCAAAAAGGTGGTGTAGGGAAAACAACTTCAGCCATAAATTTGGCATCAAGCCTTGCCGTTTTGGAATGTAAAACACTTGTAGTGGACGCAGACCCACAAGCAAATGCCACATCAGGTCTTGGATTCGAGCCTAAAAGCATTAAAACGGGCTTGTATGAATGTCTTACAGGAAATGCAAAAGCAAAAGACGCTATTCTGGAAACAGAAAATAAGTTCTTGCACATTTTGCCGTCATCCATTGACCTTGTTGGATTTGAGATAGAAATGGTAAATAGTCCTAATAGAGAGTTTTTCATGAAAGAAATGTTCAAGGACATAAAAGACAGTTATGATTTTATAATCATTGATTGCTCACCATCATTGGGAATTCTTGTTACCAATGCTCTATCGGCTGCTGACTCTATTATCATTCCGGTACAATGCGAATATTTTGCTTTAGAAGGTTTGGGCAAACTGTTGAATACAATTAAAATTGTGCAACAAAACCTAAACAAAAACCTTGAGATTGAAGGAATTTTATTAACCATGTATGACTCACGTCTGCGTTTGTCAAATCAAGTGGTTGATGAGGTAAAAATGCATTTCCAAAACTTCGTATTTGATACAATTATTCATAGGAATACCAAACTTGGAGAAGCACCAAGCTACGGACTCCCTGTTTTAGAACATGATGCAACCAGCAAAGGTGCTGTTAATTACCTCAACCTTGCAAGGGAAGTAATGCAAAAAAACGGAATGACACAATTTAAAGACGCAACAATTTCAATATAATTTTAAGGAATGGCAAAAAATATAAAGAGCGGTTTGGGAAGAGGATTGTCAGCATTGTTGGCTTCCGAGAACGTTAACATAGAAGAATTTGGTGACAATAAAGTGGTTAATAGTGTTAATGAGGTTCCTATCGGTCAAATAGAAGCAAATCCTTTTCAACCAAGAACCGAATTTGAAAAAACTGCTTTAGAAGAACTTGCTGCTTCTATAAAGTTACATGGTATTATTCAGCCGGTTACATTAAGAAAAATGGGCTATGACAAATATCAACTCATTTCCGGAGAGCGCAGAACCAGAGCCGCTATTCTTGCCGGATTGAAAAGTATTCCTGCTTATGTTCGTATTGCCAACGACCAAGATATGCTTGAGATGGCGTTGATAGAAAATATCCAACGTGAAAATCTCAATGCAATTGAAATTGCATTGTCATACAAAAGACTGCTTGAAGAATGTAATCTTAAACAAGATGAACTTGGCGAAAGAGTAGGGAAGGATCGCTCTACTGTTGCAAATTATATGCGATTGTTAAAACTACCGGATGAAATTCAGGCTGCTATTAAGAACAATGAATTATCAATGGGACATGCTCGTTCCTTGCTCGGTTTAAAAGATGATGAAGATCGCTTGGCTTTATTTCATAGGATAACACAAGACAATTTATCGGTTAGGGCAACTGAAAAAATCGTAAAAGACCACAGTAAAAATGGTGTAAAAACAAGTAGTTCGGCAAGGAGTAAAGCCGAATTGCCATCCGTTTTTAAAAAATACTCCGGTTTTTTGAAAGACAGACTTTCTCTTAAATCTGTCAAAGGTAAAAAGGGGCAACTATTGATTAAGTTCAATAATGAAGAAGAACTTGTTGAGATTTTAGACAAACTGAAATAGTTAATGAATGATTAATAAGGGCTATAGTGTTCTGTTCATTGCGTTATTACTTTGCATCAAAGGAATCTATGCCGGTGATTTTAATACAGCCTTCTTGCATGCAAACCCTCCGGCAAAACCACATTCACCTCATTTAGCAAGCGTACTTTCTGCTGTTGTTCCCGGTGCAGGACAAGTTTATAATAAGAAATACTGGAAAGTCCCAGTTATCTATGCAGGATTAGGCGCTTTGACCTATTCCATTATTTATAATCAAAACAATTACAAATCATACCAAAACGAACTCATTGCCAGAAATAATAATGATTCAAATAAGATGAACATAAAGTTCTCAGGTTATCCTAATGAATACTTAAGCTCAAATCGTGATTTTTTCAGAAACAACCGTGACCTTTCTATTATAGGAATAGCTCTTCTTTATACTTTAAATATCGTTGATGCTGCGGTTGATGCTCATTTATACAATTTTGATGTAAATAAAAGTCTAAGTTTTAAACCCAATCTGGCACCACCAATCTCACCTTACTCACAAGATATCGGACTTGGTATTGGTATGGTTTTCAGATTTTAACAATCCTTATTTAGAATGATTAAAAAATAATTTAGGATATTCTTGTCCGAAATAGAATTTACGCATAATTTTGCACCCGTCAAAAACCGAAACGATGTTTTCAAAGTCTTGTGAATACGGAATAAAAGCTACACTTTATATTGCATCAAACTCAAATAATGGGAATAGAGTGAGTTTGAATGATATATCTGAGAATATAGACTCTCCTAAAGCATTTACTGCGAAAATTCTTCAAAAACTCTCAAAGAATAAAATTATTCAGTCAATAAAGGGTCCCAGCGGAGGATTTGAAATCACCACTGAAAATATGAATAACTTGAGACTTAGTCATATTGTGAAAGCATTTGATGGTGATGATATTTATAAGAGTTGTGGAATAGGATTGGAAGAATGTAATGACAGTAAGCCATGTCCCGTACATTCAAGATTTAAGAATATTCGTGAAGAATTAAAGAGGATGTTAGAAACAACAAGTATATTGGATTTAGCAAACGGATTAACGGAAGGGTTGACTTTTTTAAAGCATTAATAATAATAAAGAGAAAACGATAATATAAGAATTATGGATGTAACAGATTATTCAAGAGCTCAGGGACATTGGATTTTAGCCAAAATGGGTAAAAGAGTATTGCGACCCGGAGGAAAAGAATTAACTCAAAAGTTAGTCAACGGATTAGATATAAAACATGAAGATGATATAGTTGAATTTGCGCCCGGATTGGGTTTTACCGCATCACTAGCATTGGAAAGAAACCCTCACACCTATATTGGTGTTGATGCAGATGAAGATGCTATTAAACTTCTAAAACAAAAAATAAAGGGTAATAATATCCGGTTTATTCTTGGCCAGGCTTCAGAAACTCATATTGAAAACGATTCAAAAGATAAAGTATATGGTGAAGCTATGCTCACAATGCATGCAGACCATAGAAAATCTGAAATCATAAAGGAATCACACAGAATTCTAAAAAAAGGAGGATTGTATGCAATTCACGAATTGGGTTTGGTTAATGTAACTGAAGAAGAAAAGAGCACTATTCAACACGATCTCGCACTTTGTATTAAAGTAAATGCACGACCCCTAACCGAAGATGAATGGAAAACGTTATTGGAAAAAGAGGGATTTAAAATCAAAAAAGTCTATACCAATGCGATGCATTTGCTAGAAAGCAAACGTATTTTTGATGATGAGGGATTTTGGCGTGCATTAAAAATCACATTTAATATATTGAAGAACAAGCCGGCCCGAATGAGAATAAATGAGATGAAAAGAGTATTTAAAAAATACGATAAACAAATGAACTCTATTGCGATTATAGCAGAAAAAATTTAAACCGAATCAAACTAAAAAAATCATGGAAATATCAAAAGACACAATCGTAGGGGATTTGGTAGCACAAGACTACCGTGTAGCCTCAGTATTTAAACAACAAGGAATCGATTTCTGTTGTAATGGGAATCGTTCAATAGCTGAAGTATGTCAACAAGATAATATTGCTGTTGAGCCATTAATAAATGCGCTCAAAGAAGCCGCACATAATAAAGCCGGCTCTAATATCGACTACAACTCATGGCCATTGGATTTACTCGCTGATTACATAGAAAAAACACATCATCGCTATGTAGAAAACAAATCAAGAGAGATAATGCCTTTCTTGGAAAAAATTGTCAGAGTGCACGGAGAAAGACATCCTGAATTAGCAAAAGTTGAACACCTGTTTAAAGAGTCAGTTGGTGAACTTGCCAGACACATGAAGAAAGAGGAACTAATGTTGTTTCCTGCTATCAGAAAAATGGTTCAGGCAAAATTAAATAATACAAAATCTGATTCTCCAATTGGTAGTGTTGCGGGACCTATTAATGTAATGATGCAAGAACATGATACAGAAGGAGAGAGATTTAGAGAAATTTCTAAACTTACAGACAACTATACAGTTCCATCTGATGGATGTAATACCTATAAAATCACACTATTAATGTTGCATGAATTTGAAGAAGATTTACATTTGCACATCCATTTGGAGAACAACATTCTATTTCCAAAGTCAATAGCAATGGAGGAACAAATGGCATAAAACAAACGGAAACCTTTATAAATCAAAAATATAAATCAAAATGAAAAAATCAATTTTAACATTAGCAAGTTTAGCATTCTTATTTGCCGCTTGCAACAACGCACCTACTACAGAAACTACAGAGACAACACCAGAGACAACTGAAACAACAGCTCCTGCAGAAACTGAAACAGAGACTGCACCTGCTGAATCAACTGCTCCTGCGGTTGCTGAAGTTACTATCGAAGGTAATGACCAAATGAAGTTCAACCTTTCTGAAATCAAAGTAAAAGAAGGGCAAACTGTAAAACTAACACTTAAACATGTTGGAAAAGCTCCTAAAACTGTTATGGGACACAATTTTGTCTTGTTAGCTCAAGGCTTAGACATGGTTACTTTTTCAAAAGATGCTATTGCAGCTAAAGCAACTGATTACATACCTGAAAAAGATTTAAGCAATATCATTGCACACACAAAACTTATTGGTGGTGGAGAGAGCGATGTAATTGAGTTTACTGCACCCGCAAAAGGAAGTTATGATTTCCTTTGTTCATTTCCAGGACATGCTGCTTTAATGAAAGGTAAATTTATTGTAGAATAAAAGAAAAAAATAAAGGTTAAAAAAGGGGCTGAATCAGCCCCTTTTTTGTTTTATTTCAATACTTTTGAAGTGATATATTCTCATTTTGTGTTCAAGCAAATCAATACTTATATTAAAATCATGATTGAGAATGCGCGTATGGCATTCTACACACTTCTTGCAAACAAGGTGCGTTCTATATTATCTGTGAGTGGAATCAGCATTGGTATTTTCTCTATTGTAACCGTTTTTTCAATTATTGATTCATTGAAAATTCAAGTAAAAAATAGCTTGGAATCATTAGGGAAAAGTGTGGTTTATATTGAAGTATTTCCATGGGAAACAGAAGAAAATCAAGAATATCCTTGGTGGAAATTCATTAACAGACCCGATCCTACATTGAAAGAAGTGGAGTTGCTTGAAAACGCTAACGTCTCTTCAATAATTGACGCAATAAGCTATCGTATGACATATCCTGCTGCAACGATTGTAAATATTGAATCAGGTGTTAATGCAAAAGGTGTTAATGTTACGGGGATCTCCTTCTCCTTTAACCATATCCAGAATTTAGATATTATTTCCGGCAGATATTTTTCTGAACAAGAAACTAATTTAGGAAGTCCTGTTGCTATCCTAGGTAATACTGTGGCACTCAAACTGTTTAATAGTAATGTTAATGCTATTGGTAAAGAAGTGAGAATTGATGGAAAACTAATGAGAGTGGTAGGTGTGTTAAAAAGTGAAGGTGATAATATGATGGATAATTCATCAGATGAGCTAATTTATGTTCCTATTTCGTTTCTTTCCGGATTATCCGGTATTAATACAAGGATCTATGACCCAAAAATTATTGTTAAAGCTAAAGAAGGTATTTCTATTGATGCGTTAGCCGATGAAATTAAAGGTGCGATGAGAAGTATTCGAAGATTGAAACCCAACGAGGACGACAACTTTGCTGTAAATAAAGTTACATTCTTAATAGAGTTCTTGAATGATTTTTTTAAACAATTGAATCTTTTCGGGCTAATTATTGGTGGCTTTGCATTGTTAGTCGGAGGATTTGGCGTAGCCAATATTATGTTTGTTTCTGTTAAGGAAAGAACCGGAATTATTGGAATTCAAAAAGCGTTAGGAGCAAAGAAATTTTATATATTAATGCAATTTCTGACTGAAGCAATAGTTCTATGTCTTCTGGGTGGAATCATTGGTATTTTGATTGTATATTTATTAACCCTTATTGCTAATCTCATTCTTTCTAATTCAGTCAACATGAGTTTCAGACTCTATTTGACATATGGTAATCTTGTTATTGGAATTTTGTTTTCAATCTGCACAGGTATTATTGCAGGAATAATTCCTGCATGGGTTGCGGCCAAACTCCTTCCCGTGAAAGCTATCAGGGCAAATGGTTAAATATTAAACTCCTATTCTGTATATGAAATAAATTCCCATGGAGTGTTGGAACTTCTTGGCTGATATTTCATAAAGTGGTTCTATTCTCAGGTCGAGGTTCAGATTGTTATTAATTAAAGGTTTTGAATAGATAAAACGGAAGAAAATCAGTTCGCGTTCTCTTTCCAATGTATAATAATTATCGTAATTAAAACTGTTAAACAAAGGAGTGCCAAGCGAAGAAAAATATTCCCAACCTTTCCAATAGCTTGTGATAAAAGTAAAATGCTTATAATAAAAACCACCGTTCAGATAGATTCCCATTCCATCTTTATATGGTTGCTGCAACTCTATAGAATGGTCTAAAGCGTGAAGTAAATAGGGTTGAAATGTCCATCGAATATGATTGATATTGCCCAAAGTAAAATCAAAACCCAAAGCATTATTGGTATGATTAACGAGGGGTAACCCCACAGAAGAACCGCCTTTGTGCTGGTTGGTCATTTGTGCTATTGCTTTTATACTAAACGATGATTCTTTGTTGCCAGATAAATAATAGTATAAAGACAATCCCGGCTCTAATATTTCTTGTCGGTTTGACTTGGCATTGACAGTCTGACGCCAATTAATCCATATATCTGCAAAAAATCTTTTGCTCAAATGTGTAATTTGAAATCCGTTTTCTATTCTGTCATACAATCCTCTTTCAAATCGGTAGAGGGGTTCTATCAATCTGTGTTCAAGTCCGCCATATAATGTCCCCAATACAAAACGGGTGTGTTTATACTGATAATCGAGGGTGAAGGTTACTTGATGATTGGCAAATCCTATATCTCCAAAATTCTTTTGAAGATATAGCCCGCCTTTGAGTCTAAAATCAGAGTTCTTAAATGGTTTCCAAACAATAGTAGGGTAGAATTGATAACCGAAGTAAGTCTCTCCGGGTTCTATATTGCTGAAATATTCATTGTTTTTTACGAAAAACAGTGTCTGAAAATCCAAATAAAGTTGTCTGTTAATCCTATTGAACGGATTGAGTTTATCCAATACGTTTTCGTTATTGATTCGCTTCGGAATAAAACCATTTTCATTCTCCAAGACATAAAATGTATGATTGGGGAGTTGTGCAAATGTACTCCCTAAAGAGAATAAGAAACAAACGCACAATAAAACTCTAAAATTCAACTGTAAAACAAAAAAATTAGTTGGCATTAGCAGGAGGAACCTCGGTTGGTGGAGTTTCAACGGGTGTTATAATCTGCGATTTTCGACCTTTTCTTGATGTTTCCTTTTTATTTCTTTCTCCGGGTGGAATATAGTCGGGTGAGCAAGGGTTTTTCTTGTCTTTTCCGTATGCAAGTGCTATATTTATACCTGTTCTAAAATGAACTATTCTTGTATCAAGAGGGTTGAAAAACAAGAATCCTGCATTGTTGGTAACTACCCACCACTGAATCGGGCCTAAGTTAGCAGCAACCCCTAGACCAATGTTGCCCAACTTCCTGTTAATTAAGCTTACATTGCCTTGTAGATTGAGTATCCTTCCCAGCCTTAATTGTGCATTCACAGACCATGCTGTGCTTAATTTTTTGTTCGCAATTTCTCCATACATCATAGCACCAACTCGGTTCCCCTTAAATATCTCATAGGAACCGGATAAATAGATTTTAGGGATAAGATTCGTTCTGTATTTTGGTGAAGTTTCTTCCTCTATATCAAAAGTAGTTTTTATTGTATCTACTAATTTTTCAAACATATCTTCACTGCCGGACATTGAACTTTCATCAAACCCTTTAAAAACAAATGTCTTTGTCTGAGATTTGTTATAGTATCTTTTTCCTCCTTCTACCCAATTGATATATCCCAAATCTATTACCGATGCAGACAAGAGAAGTTTATTATCAAGCATTAAATAAGTAGCACCTAAATCAATGCCCATTCCATTATTTTTTGATTTGAAAAGATCTTTAACACTATAGTTACTGTCAGGAAGTGTTGTTCGGAAGTCAAGGTCGTTTTCAAAGGTAAGTTGGTAATATTCAGGATTGGTTGTAATATTAAACAGCGCTTCTTTAGTGTAAATATTTGCAAACCCTTTTAGGTATTTGAATCGTGCACCGATAGTGAGATTGCAGTTAAGTTGGTAAGAAGCACCTGCCGAAAAATCTAAATACCCGGTGCTATTAACTCTAAATCCTCCAATATTCATTGTTTTTCCAATGTTTTCTTCATTTAGATTCCCTTGAAGTAGGAAAGCAAATAGATCGTAAGGATAGGTCATTCTAAATTGAAATTTTTCAGCTACAGATCCATGAATAAACAATTTAGGATTTACTTTGACTCCGAATGAAAAATTAATCAATTGGTCCAATTTAGTAGCATTGTTCTTTTTCATACTTTTTAAGAACTTGTCTGTTGACCAAACGAAGCTATCCGAGTTGTTATCAAATTCTCTTAAGTCATTGACGGCAAAACTATTTGAGAACCCCATCCCTAAATCATAGAATGTCAGATAAAAACGGGTTAATGGATTTAGAGCAGGGTTCAAAGAATGTCTTTGACCTAGAAATTCCATATTATGTAATGTTAATTCTTGGGCAGATGTTGATACTCCAAAAGCCAGAGTTATCATTGCTAAAACAGTTTTAATTGAATTTTTCTTCATGGATTTAGTTATTGTTTAATAATCCCTTTGGCTTTTACTTTTACACCGGCTTTAATTACAATTTTATTGTCCGGAAATACCTTGACAGGGGTGTTCCCATTATTGAATGAGAGAGCTTCTGCCCGAATTCGAATTTTGGTAGCATTCCTCTCGTTTAGCTTTTTGAGCATTGCTTGATTCACCCTAAAAAATGTTGTTTTATGAACAGTGTTTATCACTTTTCCATTTGCATCTACATTGGCGGAAGGTATAACATGGGTTTGGTCAAAATCTTTAAAAAGCGAGTCAACGGTTTGATTCGTGGAGGAATCCAAAAAATATATCTGAAAATTTAATCCTATAGGAAGGGTATTTTCGACAATTAACTTAATCTCCGCATACTCTATTATTTCGGCATCTTTTGGAGGTGTGAAATCAGAAGTATCTTCAAATCCGAAGTTTTTGAATGAACCATAAAAAGGTAATTCAATCTCAGAAGTCATTGTTACTCTACTTGTATCTAATGCAAAGTTTTTGGTGATACCATCAGGGTTAATTTTTGCTCCGGCACCAAAGATAATCTCTGTAATTTTGGATTCAATGAGTTGTTTAACGTTGACTTGCGGTGATTTAAGGGTCAATTTGCTCTGTTTACTATCATAGATATTCTGAGGCCTCTCAATTGAAAAAGGCAATGTAACACCTGTTATAGGTATTAGTGATGCGTCTTGCTTCTTTGCCATAAAGGGTGAAAGTGTTTGAATTTGAACTTTCATACCATAAGTATTGTCAAAATACAAATTAAGTCTTGGGTCTTCAGCAACTATATTTCCTTGTCCTGATGCCAATTCAAATAGCCCTATCTCAAGATTTTTTGTAGGAATACTTAATGGCTCATTCCCAAAATAACCGAAAATCCTTTTGAATTTTTGATTCTGAAAATTTAAGTCATAATTGAGCTGCTGACCGGGTAAAATATTGTCTGAAACGCTTTGTTTATCAAGTCTGACAAGCATCTTAACCCTAAGTCTGTTTGTGTTGCTTCCGTTCAGGGTTAAATCTGCCTTGTATCCGGATATGTCTGTATTACTTGAAGCACTTGAAGCCGAAGGAATAGTAAAATTATTTGAAAATGAATTTCCATTAGGCTGAAGCAAACTTTCAAACATGAATGAAATACTCACAGGGATAGTCAATGTTGAACTTAATTGCAAATTCAAAGTTCCTTCTTTGTATATAATAGAATCAATTTCATAGGGATTTAGGTTCATAACCCAATCAAAAGTACTGCTGTCAAACACAGATGTACCGATAGATGCGGAATTAAAAGCAGTGATGACTGAAGGTGAAATGGACATTGAATTACTAAAAGTTTGGTCTGTCAATACAATGTAGTCATTACCAATCAAAGAAGATGAATTTTGGCCTGCTATATAACTGATATATCCTTCGTCATTGATAAAGATCTGATTCAATGAATCATATCTTTTTAGCATTTCTAATGCAGTAAATTCATCATTAAATAGGGCAGTTCCATAAGTGCCATCAATCTCAATACCTCTTGATTTTGAAAAGTTAAAATCACTTTCTTTTATACAACCGGTTAGTGAGACTAATAAGAGAAGAGAGAGTAGTGAAATTCTATTCATAGTTTATTTTTAATAAGCAACAAAAATAGGAAAAAACATATTCTATTAATCGTGGCAAACAAATACCTAATAAATTATTCTGAAAATGAGAAAGGTCTCATTTTCAATGAAAAACTATCATTATTTCAATTCCGTCAGTATTTGCATAGCTTCTGACAGGTTTTGGATATTTCTTACCTTGAGTATCAGTGATTGATTACTTTGCTTCAAATTAAACTTATTTGGGTTTAGGGCTATATAGTTAAGAATTTTCTGAAACGCGGTACTCGCAAAATAGGAGCTTTGGGGATTGGATTGAAAGTAAATTTTCATTTCATTATTGGAAAGTATAATTTTTTCAAAACCCATTGCTTTCCCCATCCATTTGAGTCTGATTGTTTCAATTAAATCCAATGTTACCTGAGGGATTTTACCAAATTTGTCTTCCAAACCTTTTTTAAATAACTCAAGAGAGTCATCATCTTCAATTGCTGATAATTCTTGGTATTGCGAGAGTCTTTCCGAGACCTGGCTTATATATTCATCAGGGATCAACATTTCATAATCTGTTTCTACAACACAATCCCTTGAAGCAATTTGCTCTTCATTCTTGGCAAATAAATCTTTGAATTCTTCTTCTTTAAGTTCTCCGACCGCTTCATCCAAGATTTTATGATACATATCAAACCCAATCTCAGAAATGAAACCACTTTGTTCGCCTCCCAACATATTCCCGGCACCTCGGATATCCAAGTCCCGCATTGCAATTTGAAAACCACTGCCTAAATCAGTAAATTCCTCAATGGTTTTTAGTCTTTTTCTGGCTTGTTCGGTTAGTGAAGACAGGGGAGGTGCCAGCAAAATGCAATATGCTTTGGTATTAGACCTTCCAACGCGTCCGCGCATTTGATGCAAATCACTCAAGCCGAACATGTGTGCATTGTTGATGATGATCGTGTTGCCATTCGGAATGTCGAGTCCGGTTTCTATAATAGTTGTGGAAATCAATACATCATACTCTCCTTCAATAAACCTAATCATATTTTTTTCCAACTCTGTTCCCTCCATTTGCCCGTGTGCAACAACGGTTCTTATTTCCGGCATTGCACTTTCAATCATCTCACGAATATCTTCTATATCTTTTACTCTGTTGTGAACAAAGAAGACTTGCCCGCCTCTGTTCACCTCTTTATCAATAGCATTGATAATCACCTCTTTGTTAAATACGTGCAACTCAGTTTGAATCGGTTGGCGATTGGGTGGCGGTGTATTGATTACCGACAAATCCCTTGCACCCATTAAAGAAAAATGGAGGGTACGGGGAATCGGAGTGGCTGTGAGTGTCAGTGTATCAACATTCACCCGCAATTCTCTGAGTTTTTCTTTTGCACTTACACCAAATTTTTGTTCTTCATCTATGATAAGTAGTCCCAAATCTTTGAATTTTATGTCTTTGCCCAACAGACGGTGTGTGCCTATTATTATATCTACTTTGCCTTCTTTTAACTTTCTCAAAGTTTCATGTTGCTCCTTCGTTGATTTAAACCGATTAATGAAATCTACCGTAACCGGTAGCCCTTCCATTCTGTCTGTAAATGTTCTAAAGTGTTGGTATGCAAGAATGGTAGTGGGTACTAACACCGCTACTTGTTTTCCGTCAATAACCGCTTTGAAAGCAGCTCTAATTGCAACTTCGGTTTTGCCAAAACCAACATCTCCGCATAGCAATCTATCCATAGGTTGATTTTGTTCCATATCTTTTTTAACCTGTTCTGTCGCGGTAGATTGGTCAGGAGTGTCTTCATACAAAAATGATGCTTCTAATTCATTTTGCATATATCCGTCAGGGCTGAATGCAAATCCTTTGCTTGCTTTTCTTGCTGCATACAATTTTATCAATTCTCTGGCAATATCTTTTACCTTGCGCTTAGTATTGGCTTTTTGTTTTTCCCAAACACCGCTTCCCAGTTTATAAACTTTTGGGATTGTACCTTCTTGCCCTGAGAAACGCGCAATTTTATGCAAAGAACTGATACTTACATAAAGCATGTCGTTGTCTTTGTATATAATCTTGACAACTTCCTGCATTTTTCCTTTGTTGTCAATCTTTTGCAGGCCCCCAAACCGACCAACGCCATGATCAAAATGGGTTACAAAATCTCCTATTTTGAGTTCTTTTAACTCTTTCAGCGTAAGGGCTGCATTCCTGTTTATTTTACCATGACGGTTTTTATACCTGTAATAACGGCTAAAAATCTGATGTTCGGTATAAATAGCAATTTTAAGGTCTTTATCCATAAACCCGGATGATAGAGCATGATACATAGGGATAAACGCTATATCACGCCCTTTGTCTTTGATAATTGCCTCTAAACGCTCCAATTGACGCGGTTGTTCAGAGAAAATCAAGGTTTTGACTTCGAGTATTTCGTTTTCTTTCAAATGATTTAATGCCAAATCCAAACCCTTGCCAAAGAGCGGTTGTTCTTTTTGATTGAATTCAATAACATGGTTTGGTTTTAATTTAAAATAAGAACCAAACTCAATGACAGGATATTCACAAAGAGATTTTACAAACTGCATTGAATCAAGAAAAATATTTGAATCAGGTTTTTCACTGTCAATGTATTCTGTTATCTGTAATAGATCTTTGGCAAAAACGACTGTGTTTTGTTTGAGGTATTTAAAGAATGAATCTGAATTTTCTTTAGTTTGTAATTGGCTGATATTAGGAACAAGCTTAAACCATTGAACTGCTTTGGTTGATAATTGAGTTTCGGGGTCAAATGCTCTGATTGACACAATTTCATCACCGTCCAATTCTATCCTATAAGGTTGGTCGGAGTCAAAGGAGAAAACATCAACAATAGAACCTCTCAATGCAAATCTACCCGGTTCATACACAAAATCATCTCGCTCATAACCTTGTTCATATAACACTTCCAATATGAAATCTAAATCCAATTTATCTCCAATGCTAATCGTGTGGGTTTTGTTTTCCAATATTTCACCCGAAACAGCCCTTTCGCACAACGCTGCCGGATAAGTAACAATTATCAAAGGTTTGTTAGTTAAGTTGATTCTTTCGAGTGCGCTTGTGCGTAACTGCAATTTATCAGCTATCTCTTCTGTAGTATCAAAAGATTTTTTAAAAGAGTCATAAAGCAAAACAGTTTGCTTCTCCATCTCTATATTTTCTAAATCATTTCTAAAGAATTCAGCTTCTTCTTCGTTTGGCAGCATTATCAAGAAATGATTTTGTAAATCAGAGAATAATGCGCTAAATAATAGGGCGGGAGCGGAACCACAAAGTTTTTTTAGATGAATACTTTTCCCGTTTGGGCGCAAAAATTCACCCATCCCTTTGATAGAGGGATGAAATTTAAAAAGGTCTTTTAACTCACTAATCTTCACTTCACAATTTCGGACACCTGCCGAAAGCCAATCGCAAAATTAGGATTTTTACGGTAATGAAGTTAGAGGTAGAAAATGAAGTGGCACAGAAATAATATACTTTGTGAGGTTAATATTTAATACTTCCAATTATGCCTTCCTTTAATTATATTTTGAAGATATAATAAATTTATCTGATAAGTGTTACTGTCCCTTTAAATTCAAATGATTTACCATAGGTTGTTTCTGCTGATAAGAAATAAAAATATATTCCTATGGGGATAGTCGCACCTTGATAGGTACCATCCCAGCCTTCTTTTTCGGAAAAGCTCTCAAAAAGCATATTTCCCCAGCGGTCAAATATCCTAAAATACTTTATGGTAATTGGGCATGTGGCAGTAAAATTGAACTTGTCATTTAGATTGTCATGATTAAATGGACTAAATGCATTGGGGATATAGATGTCACAATCACAAAATGTTTTTGTAATTTCTATTGAGTCAGAATTGGTACAATTAAAATCAAAAGCTGTTAAAATATATAAACCTGATTCTTTGGCTAATATTTCTGCACCTGTTTCACCTGTATTCCATAAATAGGAATAGTTTGGGTTTATTGTCTGAGCTTTAATTAGTATTGGTTCGCATATTGATGTATCTGATGGAAGTATCGGTTTTGTTACTTTTATTAGCTCAATGATTATTGAATCGTTTGCTTTACAATCTAAATAACTAATTTCCAATTTATAAACTCCCGAATTATTTATTAAAACAGTTGAAGATGTATCTCCTGTGCTCCAACGGTAGGAATATTCAGGTTTTTCCTTTGCTTTAATCTTGATTAAGTTGCAAGCTGTTGTGTCTTGTGGAAGCAAAGGCATGGGAATGGTTACAATCTCAATTTCTAAACTTTCTGTTTCAATTGACATTTCTGCATGAAACAAAACAGCCGAAACAATATATTTTCCAATATTAGAGTACTGATGATAAACTTCGTTTCCCGGTTTCATTACATGAGTGCCATCTCCAAAATCCCAGTAAACAGAATCGACATTGAAATCGTTAACTTTAATTAAGGTGAAATCTTTTAAACAAAAGTTATTTGCAGTTATTTTGCAATCTACTAATCCAACAAAGATTGTATCGGAAGAATTACAAAATTTATTACCTACCTCTACTCTGTATGTGCCTTCTTTTGTTATGGCTATAGCAGATTGAGTGCTGTCATTACTCCATTTATAGTTGTCATAATTGGTGCTAAATACATTTATAAAAAGTGAATTGCCTTTGCAAATCAGAGTGTCATTGCCTAATTGCGGTTTCTCAATATAATGGATTTCTTTGTAAAATGTTGCAGTATCTAAAATATTGTTTTTGTAAATCTTTGAAAACACTCTATATAAACCCGATGTTCTATATACATGTTCGACTGTATCAGTGTATTTTGTTACTGAATTACCATCACCAAAATCCCAAGATATTGAATCATAATCAGTATAAGTAATCCAAAATGAAATAGTATCTCCATTGCAATCACCAAGACTTTTTATTTCGGGATAGTAAAGCGAAGGGAGTATTCTCGGAAAATGTAATGGGGTTGGAGAGGGTAGTTTTATACTTAATGAACTAAAATTGCTTGCAATACCTCCAATATTAGGATTGTTAATGACTGAAAGAGCTGAATCGTTATTGACAAATTGTGTAATGTATATTTTACTGTTAGGTGCCCTTTTAATATCGCCTACATGAAAACTATTTAGAAAACCAATTTTGTTATTCTCTGATATTTTTGTGCAAAATTTTGACAATATGGTGTCGTTATTTAGATTAACAGGACATTGATAAAGTCCAACTATGTTTTCATAATCGCTACCTGACAAAGCTGTATAAAAGTAATTGGAAGAATCTGAAAATTCTAAACTGCCAAAAATACTCCTATTGTTATATAGATTAGGTGTATTAGTAATTGAAGGATTTATTTCGATTTTAAAAGGATTACTGAATAATCCGGTTTCATTGTCAAAATCATATACTATAAGATAGGGAAGTCCAATATTTTTTATGCCAATTATAGTTCCAAATGAATCTGTAATGTATTCATTCTTAACACTCCTTGATACCACTGCTTTATTATTATCCGGTGAGAGATACAAATCGGATAATGTAAAATTGATATTGCTATCAATAAAATCTGAATTATGGCTGAATATTACCTCTCCATTTGACAGAAACTTAAAGAAACTGCATTTTGATTTACCGTTATTATCAATATCATACAACCACACAAATTTATTAGATGGATGATTGGACAATGTACCGGAAGCCATATATAGAATCTACATTTAATACCTTGCCTAAGCCGCCATTATATGAAAAGTCCACAACCCACTCACAAATCCTGTTTTTATTAATGATATAATACTGATTACTGTTGGGTTTCTTAACAACCCTAAGTTTGACGTTTTCATCTTGACTGCCAATAGAATCACCTCCATCCATGATATCATTATTTTTATTCCAAACTTTCAATCCATCAGAATAAAATAATAATTGACCATTTGAATCGGATACCGAAATTGAACTTGGCAAGTACCATTTACTTGTATCTTTTCTGTAGGGTATTTGAGCTATGTTTACATCTTTTTTTATTTCTTCATTTGTTTGATATTTTGGAAAAAAAAGTCTTGTAGAATCTCTAAAACACCAATTCCTATCCTCGTTTTGACTATGGCTCACATTGAACAGCCTTATAGCGAAGAAAATGTACAATAAAACCTTATGAATTAGTTTTACTTTCATTATACATATCTGATTACAAAATTAATTAAAAAATCAATGTATGCCTGACAAAGATACTTCAGTAATAAAACCTAAAAGTGATACAGTCATTTGAGGTTACACTTACATCTACATGAACATTTTGCTGAGTACAGTCATTAAATATGTTTGAATAAGTTCCGTTCCAACAACAATTAAATATTGCTCCTCCCCAAGGATCTACTGGATTATTAAAATTTGAACTTGTCGGATTGTTGTTTAAAACCCTAAACATTGTTGGACATTCACAATGTTGGTCACAGAACCTCATACAAGGAGCAATCCACGGTAATGCAGGAACGGAAGTTGTTGGAGTAGGTGTTACATAACCAGCTGGTACGTCAATGTCGCTACACGCTCCTCCTTGAAACCCCCAAATAAAATTAAGTTCGCAGTCTGTGTTATTAATAATGTCTACGCAAGTATTACTGCATGGAGGATTACAGAAGTCGGGGTCTGTTGGAGAGCAAGTCTGTCCTTGAGAAAACCCAGATAATACTAATAACATACTTAGTAATAAAACTAGTAAAATCTTCTTCAGTTTCATATGTATTTAGATTTTTGAAATAGCAAATAAACTGCATGTTAACATATAAAAAAAAACTCTGACTTTCTTACTACTTGAAACGATTAGAGTGAAAATTCTTTCTACATTTGTTGGATATTAAAAATAGTTAATCCTCTTATGACAATTCAACAATCTAATAGTTTGAAAACCATAATTTATTCTTTAGTAATATTACTCTTGATTGCTTCTTGTCATAACAAACAAAACCAAGAGTTGAAAGAACAAATCAATTTTGCGGCAGGTTTGCCAACACTTATTAAAGATTCTACCATTCATTTAAAAGTGGGAGACAGTATACAAATTACTTCGAGTTGGAACAGTTGTTGTGTAAACGCATGGATTTGTCAAGGTGTATTATGTGAATATGTCCAATCACCACTTTTAGAATTTGTTGGAAAGGTTGTTGAAGAATCGGAGCCCGGATGTGACGGATGTACAGATTATACTTATCGGGTATATAGATGCACTAAGGCCGGTGTAGATTCCGTAGCTTATATAAACTTTGCCGGAGGTGATTTCACTTATGTATATACACTGAATGATAAAGTTCAGTTGAAGGATTTTAATTATGAAACAGATACTGTGATTGATATTGGTTCTTTTAGAATTTCAACTGCAGTTGAGAATATTTTAGGAGATTATAATAGAGAGGATAGCAGCCGCTATAAGATTAAAGCCATGTTTTCTAAGGAGCAATTAAATAATGAGCTTAATAAATATTACATTTCCGTAATAGATTAACAGAGCAGTTCATTGTAATCAGAGCCTTTATTGCTAAAAAGAACATATAAAGTCAATACGCAGACTATATTTGCACTCTCAAAAGTAAAGTCTGAATTTTGAAAATCCTTTTTGTAGCCAATAGATTCCCATTTCCACCTCACAGAGGCGACAAGATTAAAATCTATAATCTTGCACGCAAACTCTCAGAAAAACATGAATTGATTTTGGTAACATTTACACAAGATAGTCAAGACTTAGAGAATATTAACAAGCTAAATTCGATTTTCAAAAGGGTTGAAACTGTCCATTTGCCACAGTGGAAATCAGTGCTGTCTTGTGCCCGTTTTTTTTATGATAAAAGTCCCTTGCAAGTACTGTATTTTCGTTCCAATGCATTTAAAAAATTACTTAATCGTGTTATAAATGAAGAAAATCCGGATGTGGTTCATGTGCAGCATCTTCGTATGTCGCAATATTTGCCGGAGTTAAATAATATTCCTGCATTGCTCGATTTACCGGATGCTTTCAGCATGTATTGGGAGCGAAGAATGAAGCAAGCCAATAATATTTTTAATAAATGGTTTACTTCACTTGAGTACAAAAGGGTAGTGAATTATGAAAAAATCCTGAATCGGTTCAATCTTTGTGTGGCGTGTTCATCTGAAGATGTAAATTATCTGATAAACAAACATGGGTTGAGCAATATTAGGGTTTTCCCTAACGGTGTTGATATAGATACGTTTTCTTCCGGTTCAGGGCATGATTATTCAGGCAACCAAAATTTGCTTTTTACGGGCAACATGAACTATGCTCCCAATGTTGACGGAGTTCTTTATTTTGTTAAAGAGATTTTCCCAATCATTTTAAAAAAACAACCACAAGCCCGATTCATCATTGCAGGACAAAAGCCGGTGGCAAAGGTTAAAGCGTTGGCAGCAACCAATGTCGAGGTTACAGGTTTTGTCGAAGATATAGCAGAATACTATAAGAATGCATCTGTTGTGGTAGCACCATTGCGCATCGGTGCAGGCACACAAAACAAGGTGCTGGAGGCCTTAGCTATGGCTGTTCCTGTCGTTTGCACTAACGTTGGTTTTGAAGGTCTTGGAATCCAATCGGGAGAAGGTGTATTTATGGAAACGGATAAAATGGCCTTTGCCAATAATGTAATTGAATTGCTTAATAATGAAGACTTACGCAAACAAACCGGTTTGAAAGGAAGAGAAATTGTTATAAATAAGTTTCAATGGAATGTAGTAGCAAAGTTGTTAGAAACATATTTGGAGGAGGTAAAAAATGGGTAAAATACGTTTTTTTGGCTCTATTATTTTGTTGGCTTTGATCATTCAGGCTGCCGTTTTTGGAGATGCAAAATCAATGTTCGGGGATTCGGCCTTTACTGTTTTCAAGATTCTGAATAATGAAACAGTTCCTGTAGAACATAATCGCTATTTTGGAGCTTTAGCAAGTGTACCTGCTTATCTTGGAGTTCTTGTTGATGCTCCTGTTCAACTGATTTTTAAATTCTATTCCATGGGACCGTGGATTCTCATGCTGCTTATTTTTAGCTTTTTGGTATTTCTCAAACGCCCGGTTGAAGCTTTAACATTGGTTATTTCACATGTTTGGTTTATGAGAGAGAGTTTTTTTATCACTACCGAAGTGCCCGCAGCTGGCGGATTTGCCTTGCTGTTTAGCGCATTTTTGTGGTGGGATGATAATGCGTATAAACAATGGTTGAAATATTTGACAGGCGTGTTGGGTGTTGCAGGTGCTGCTTTTTCGCATCCTATAGGTTTGATTTTTATTGCGTTTCTTTTAGGATGGAAATTAATACAAAGCCTTGATAATATTAAAAAATGGGCGAGCTACTTTTTGCCTCTATTAGTAGTCTTGCCTCTAAAATACTTTCTTTTTCCGGCTTCAACTTATGAGGATTCCTTTTTCTCAAAAGCATTTTCTGATTTACCTTCGATGGGAGAGTTTAAGGAACTGTATTCCGTAAACTTCTTCTTTAGAGCGCAAAACGGACTTTATTTATTATTGGTTTTGCTTTGGATTATGGGTTTATTTAGACTCAATACCCGCGAATCCAGACCCGCATTTCTTGTTAGTTTAATAGGGATTCCGGCTTTGTGGGTGTTGGTAATGCTCACTTTCAAAGAGGGTGATGTTAACCCAATGATGGAAAAAAGTTATTTGGCAATAGTATTACCGGTGGTGTATATATTTATTTTTAGAACCTATCAGTTATTCAAAGGCATTGGAGGAATTATGTTTCTTGCAGTTTGGGTCATAAGTCTTTTTAGTGTTAATGATATAATGCAAACGGGCAATCAAGTTTTTGAAAAACGTTTAAGTTATTTGGAAAAATTAGTGAAAGTACAGCAAAGAACAAGGCATGATAAATTCTTTGTTGAACGCGAGCAAATAAAAGATGATATTTGGCTCACACATTGGGCATTACCATTTGAAACACTGCTGATGTCATTGAATGAAAATGGGGTAGGGAGCCTTACTGTTTTAGATATGTCCACTAGAACTTCACATGAGTTATTTCCCGATAAATATTATGGACCCGATTGGTATGGAGCTTGGGATGTCAACTCTTTGAACAAAAAATATTTCAGTCTTTCCAATTCTCAATGGGTTGAAATCACGAGCTTGGATTATTTGAACCCCAAACAGTAAATTATTCATGCTGCATTCTTACTTCGTTTTTTAGGTCTATCCGTGACTGCATTCAGCCTTTTTGTCTTATTTACGCTGTTTTTATCATTGTTGAATTTTATTTTTTAAGTCATTTCGACAGAAAAAATGCTTTGGTTTTAGTTTTGTTTAATCCCATAAAGCAATAAAAACAACCAAACATGAACTTTGATAAATTCACAATTAAAGCACAACAAAGTATTCAGGCTGCACAGCAAGCCTCATTTAACAGAAACAATACTGTAATTGAGCCGGTTCATTTATTTGCCGGCCTTATGCAGGAATCCAAGGAAGTCGTAGATTTTGTAATTCAAAAATCAGGGGCAAATGCTAATCGAATTCAGCAAACAACTGATGCCTTATTAAAATCATTGCCAACAGGCCAAACTTCCGGCAATGCCTATCTATCACCCGAAGCCAATCAGGTATTAATGGAAGCAAATAAACTTGCCAGCAAGATGGGAGATGAATACACTTCTACCGAACATATCCTGCTTGGCTTGCTTTTGGTTAAGTGCAATGTTTCAGATATGTTGAAGGACGCGGGCTTAACCAAAGAGATTGTTGAAAAAGCAATCGCTGAACTACGGGGTGGTGCTAAAGTTACATCACAGTCAGCCGAAGAGCAATACAATGCTTTGGGCAAATACGCTATAAACCTCAATTCACAAGCTGCAAAGGGTAAACTTGATCCGGTTATTGGTCGAGATGATGAAATTAGAAGAGTTTTGCAGATTCTTTCACGTAGAACCAAAAATAATCCGGTGTTAATTGGAGAGCCCGGTGTTGGTAAAACAGCCATTGCAGAAGGACTTGCTCATAGGATTATCAAAGGGGATGTACCCGAGAATCTAAAATCTAAGGTGATTTACTCTTTGGATATGGGAGCATTGATTGCCGGTGCCAAATACAAAGGGGAGTTTGAAGAACGTTTGAAAGCCGTTGTCAATGAAGTAATTTCAGCAGCCGGACAAATTGTATTGTTTATTGACGAAATACATACATTGGTGGGTGCAGGTAAAGGAGAGGGAGCGATGGATGCCGCCAATATCCTAAAACCTGCCCTCGCAAGAGGTGAACTCAGAGCAATCGGAGCTACTACCCTCAATGAATACCAAAAATTTATAGAGCAAGACAAAGCGCTCGAAAGACGTTTCCAGAAAGTGTATGTTGATGAACCTTCTCCGGAAGATGCGGTTTCTATTCTCAGAGGGTTAAAGGAAAGATACGAAGTGCATCACAAAGTAAGAATAAAAGATGAAGCTATTGTCAGTGCAGTTGAGTTATCTCACCGCTATATCTCCGACCGTTTTCTTCCCGACAAAGCCATCGACCTGTTGGATGAAGCAGCTTCTAAACTGAGGATGGAAATTGACTCTGTGCCTGTTGAATTAGATGAGCTTAACAGAAAAATCATGCAGTTAGAAATTGAGCGTGAGGCACTAAAAAGAGAAAATGATACACAGAAATTAGCACAGTTGAATGAAGAACTTGCCAATATAACAGAGAAGCAGGCAGCATTGAAAGCAGAGTGGCAAAAAGAGAAAAATGTTGTGGACTCTATTCAATCACTCAAACGCAAAATTGAGGAATTGAAACTCGAAGCTGAACAAGCAGAACGAAATGGTGATTATGGAAAGGTTGCCGAAATACGCTATGGAAGAATGTTGGAAGCTCAGAAAGAACTTGAAAAACAGCAAAGTACACTTGCAGACATTCAACAAAACTCTTCTATGGTAAAAGAAGAAGTTACCTCTGAAGAAATTGCGGAAGTAGTTTCAAAATGGACAGGGATACCGGTGCAAAAAATGATGCAAAGTGAAAGAGAAAAATTATTGCATTTGGAAGATGAACTGCACAAAAGGGTTGTTGGTCAGGATGAGGCAATTGAATCTGTAGCAGACGCAGTCCGCAGAAGTAGGGCAGGGTTACAAGACCCAAAAAGACCAATAGGTTCATTTATCTTTTTAGGTACAACCGGTGTGGGTAAAACTGAGTTGGCTAAGGCTTTGGCCGCTTATCTGTTTGACACAGAAGATGCGATGGTTAGAATTGATATGAGTGAATATCAAGAAAAACATACCGTAAGCAGATTGATTGGTGCGCCTCCCGGCTATGTGGGCTATGATGAAGGCGGACAACTGACCGAAGCTGTCAGAAGAAAACCATATTCAGTTATTTTGCTTGATGAAATTGAAAAAGCACATCCTGATGTGTTTAATATCTTACTTCAAGTCTTGGATGACGGTGTTCTGACTGATAACAAAGGGCGTAAAGCCAATTTCAAAAATACCATCATCATCATGACATCTAATATTGGCTCACATATTATCCAAGAGAATTTTGAAAAAATGGACGCTGATAATCATGATGAGATTATGGCTAAAACGAAAGCTGAAGTTTTTGAAATATTGAAAAAAACAATCAGACCGGAGTTTTATAATAGAATTGATGAGATTGTTATGTTTGAGCCCTTGAGCAGAGACAATATTGGCTCCATCGTTAGAATCCAACTTGATATTCTCAAAAAACGCCTTGCTGAAAACGGAATTGAGTTTGAAGCTACCGAAGAAGCAATAGATTGGCTCGGACAATTGGGATATGATCCTCAATATGGCGCAAGACCTTTGAAAAGAGTTATCCAAAAAAGAGTTCTAAATGAACTATCCAAAAAGATTCTCGCAGGAGATGTCTCAAAAGAGCATAAAGTGATTTTGGATTCTTTTGACAACCAATTGGTTTTTAGAAACTAAAAACAGACTGCGAAAGTCTGAGCTCCCGGTGTGAGTGGATGTTAAGAGTAGGGTAGAATATCCATTCACACTAATAGGGGGATAATTATCTTCATGTGTATAATATCTTGGCATAAAACTTGAAACTATTTCGTTTAAAATGAAAAAGGAGCCAATCATGAAAAAGCATTGTAAAAATCATCTTGTGAAATTTTATGTATTTCCTCTTATTCTTTTGCTGACTGTATTTTGGTTAGGTAGTGTAGCAATGAAAAGTATTGTAACACAAACCCCTAAAACATCTCAAACAGATGATAATACAGGTAATTACATTTATCGTCAAATTGAGAATACTGCTTTCCAAGAAGGTGAGAAATTAAATTTCAGAGTTCACTATGGGATAATCAATGCAGCAACAATACAGATGGAAGTGGCCGATGCTAATCAAGGTTTTGACAGACCTGAAGAACTTAAAGGAAGAGAAGCATACCATGTGATTGTTCAAGGTAGCACAATCAAGGCCTTTGACTGGGCTTTTAAAGTTAGAGACCGTTTTGATTCATGGATTGATGAAGATGCGCTCGCACCTTTGAAATACAGCAAATCTGTTTTGGAAAATAACTATACTGACCAAGATTTGGTTTATTACAGACATATTTCAGGGAAACTCAACGGGAAAAAAGGGAATTTGGATATTCCAAGCTATACACAAGACATTGCTTCTGCATTATATTTCGCAAGAAATATAGATTTCAAAAGTGCAAAAAAGGGAGATGTTTTTCCCATTGATGTTTACTTAGACAATCAAATTTATAATCTGAACTTCAAATACGAAGGTGTTGAAACCATTAAATCTGATATTGGGAAGGTGAAATGTTATAAACTTAAGCCGAGACTTGTGGTTGATAGGGTATTCAAGGGAGAAGATGATATGACAGTATGGATTTCTGCTGATGAAAATAAAATTCCTATTCGTGTACAATCTGAAATTCAGGTCG
Source organism: Bacteroidota bacterium (assembly GCA_024103355.1). Lineage (GTDB taxonomy): Bacteria > Bacteroidota > Bacteroidia > NS11-12g > UBA955 > JALOAG01. The sequence goes on along the minus strand of JAGFIU010000044.1, from coordinate 843 downwards.
GTTCTCTCAAAGTAGATTTGACAAGCTATTCAGGTTTGAGAAATACCTTTTCAGCAAAAGTAAAATAATCCCCAAAAACAGTTTTCATAGGCTTCAAGGCCTATCTTATTTCTTTCTTGATTTTTTCGGTTATCTCGGCAACAGCAGGACAAATCAGTGCATTTCTGTAAGTAATATCAAGAATTTGCGCCATGTTCTTTCGATCTGTATGAGGATATTCTCTGCATGCCTTGGGTCTAACTTCATAAATTGTGCATCGGTTGTCTTTGTCCAAAAATGGACAAGGGGCGGTGTTCAAAACCCAGTCATCATCTTCGTCTATATGCAGATATTTTGTTGTAAACTCGGAAGGACGCATTCCCAAATGCTTGGATATTCTGTCAATATCAACATCCCTAAAAATAGGAGAGGTTGTTTTGCAACAATTTGCACACTCCAAACAGTTGATATGTTCGAATGCTTCTTCATGTTTTGGATGAAACAGTTGGTCCAAATCTTTTCTGCGCGACAAAGTCCGGTAGAATTTCCGGTTCTCTTTCTTTTTATTGTGTGCATTTTCCAAGAGTTTCTTATATGACTCGGGCATTTCAGACATGGTGCAATTTTAAACTCTAATTTTTTATCAAGATAATTTTAAAAGTAATGGTTTAGAGAATAGCGATAACTTTGCTGCAATGAACAAGGCTATTTATCATTTTTTTACTGATGATCACAAAGAAATAGAAGAACTGTTGAACCAAGCAGATTCATTGAGTGAGGGAGTTAAAAGCGAGCCGTATAACGAGTTTCGAAAACGTTTGTTGACACATATAAAGATGGAGGAAAAGATACTTTTTCCTGCTG